>NZ_JBFBEO010000004.1:0-488890 GCF_040683695.1 Micromonospora sp. NPDC093244 | reverse complement strand
GGGGGGGGGCGGGGGGGGGGGGGGTTGGGCGTGGTTGACGTGTCGCGTCCTGCGGCCCTCCTGGTGTGGGGGGGGGGGGGGGGGGGGCGTCCGCCGGGGGGGGGGGGGGGCGGGCCCCCCCCCCCACGACCGGTCAGATCTTGGCGACCTGGTTGAAGTTGAGCTCCACCGGGGTCTCCCGGCCGAAGATCGACACCAGCACCTTGAGCTTCTGCTGGTCGGCGTTGATCTCGCTGATCGTGGCCGGCAGCGACGCGAACGCGCCGTCGGTGACGGTGACCGAGTCGCCGACCTCGAAGTCGAGGACCTTGATCTCCGGCTTCGCCTTCTTCTGCTCGGTCTCGACCGCCGGTGCCAGCCACTTCAGCACCTCGTCGAGCGACAGCGGCGCGGGCCGGTCGGCCCGGTCGGTCGCGCCGACGAAGCCGGTCACACCCGGGGTGTTGCGGACGCAGGAGTACGACTCGGCGGTCAGCTCCATCCGGACCAGGATGTAACCGGGGAAGACCTTGGCCTGGATCTGCGAACGCTTACCGTTCTTGACCTCGACCTCTTCCCGGGTCGGCACCTCGACCTGGTAGATGAAGTCCTCCATGTCGAGGCTCGTGATCCGGGTCTCGAGGTTGGTCTTGACCTTGTTCTCGTAGCCGGCGTACGAGTGCACCACGTACCAGTCGCCCGGCGCGTAGCGCAGCTTCTGCCTCAGCTCGGCGACGGGGTCGTACTCCTCGTCGGGCTCGGGCTCGGTCGTTGGGAACTCCGGCTCGCTGGCGGCCTCGACCGACTCGTCACCAGCCGCCGTCGCGACGGTGGACTGCTCGTCCACCGGTCCGGCGGTCTCGTCGTACTCAGGCACGCTCGCTCACTTCCGTCACTATCGGCTGGAGGCCAGCCGGTCAGCTCGAGTTGCCGAAGACAAACAGCACGACCTTGGCGAAGCCGTAGTCCAGCACACCGACGATCGTCAGCATCACCGCGACGAACGTCACCACCACGGCGGTGTAAGTCAGCAACTCCTTGCGGGTCGGCCAGATGACCTTACGCAGTTCGGCCACGACCTCGCGGAAAAACCGGGCGACACGGCCGAAGACGCCCACCCGACCGGTCTCCGACCGGGTGGTCGGCCGGCTGTCCGCAGACTCCGCGCGGGCACGCGACCGCGTCGCGGTGCCACCCCGGGAGACCGGCTCGTCCGCGCTGGAGGCGTCGTCGTCGGCTGCCTCGTCGACGACCTCGTCGTCCAGACGATCGTCGCCGGCGTCCTCGCCGCGCCGCTTGTTGTCGGCCACTTCGCCCTCCGTCGCGGAATCTGGGGTCGCACGCCGGGTGGCGTACGCGGCGCTGGTCACGCCGGCCGGGCCCAACCGTCCCGCGACGGGCCGCGGCCGGTGGATCAACCGGAGGGCCCGAATGCCTCGGAACCACCCCGCCGATGCCACCACCACGGGCCGGACGCCGCCTTGTCGGCGGCGCGACCCACGGGAACGGTCAGGCCTGAGGCGCAGGGGTGACAGGACTTGAACCTGCAGCCTGCGGTTTTGGAGACCGCTGCTCTGCCAATTGAGCTACACCCCTGTGCGGCAACACTCGCCCCACGCGGCCACAGACGACCGAGCAGGGGTCACTTGCCCCACGGCGGACCAGTGTACGGGTAGCCGCCCGACTTTCCCAACCGGTCTCCCCGCCACGCGTGGCGGGGGTTGTTCAGCGTGCCGTCCGGATGGTCGCCCGGGCCTGCGACAGCACCTTCTCGCCCAGACAGGTGGCTGTCACATCGAGCCGGGTGAGGCCCTCCTCGGTCACCTCACGGACCACAGCGGAGACCTCGATCTCGGTGCCCTGGTCGTCGTCGGGGACCACCACGGGCCGGGTGAACCGGACGCCGTACTCGACCACCGCGTCGGGCGACCCGGCCCACTCGGTGACCGCCCGGCCGACCAGGGCCATGGTGAACATGCCGTGGGCGATCACCCCGGGCAGGCCCACCTTGGTGGCGACCCGGTCGCTCCAGTGGATCGGGTTGAAGTCACCCGAGGCGCCCGCGTACTGGACCAGGTCCGCGCGGGTCACCCGGAACGTCTTGGCTGCCAGCTCCATCTCAGGCCTCCCCGCGTACGACGTACTTGGCCCAGACGGCCACGACCGGCTCCCCGCCGACGGTGCTCACGTCGGTGCGGGTGGTCAGGAAGCCGTGCCCGCCCCGGGTGGTGACGTCCTCGATCGTGTTGACGCACACCAGCTCGTCACCTGCCACCACCGGCCGGGTGTACGCGAACCGCTGGTCGCCGTGCACCAGGCGGCTGTAGTCGACGCCCAGCGCCGGATCCTCGATGATCTGCCGGCTCGCGGCCATCGTGAGCACCACCGGGAAGGTCGGCGGGGCGACCACGTCCGGGTGCCCGAGCGCCCGGGCCGCCTCCGGGTCGTGGTGGGCCGCGTCGGTGGAGCCGATGGCGGTGGCGAACTCACGGATCTTTTCTCGGCCCACCTGGTAGGGGGCGGTCGGCGGATACGTCCGGCCGACGAAGGAAGGGTCCAGAGGCATGTCGCGAACCTACACGGAAAGCACGATCGCCGATCCGCTCGGTCGACAGCGGCATTTGCCGCGCCGTACCGGTCAGATCGGCGATCGGGAAGAGCTTCGGAACGACGGCCGGCGCGGGGCCGGCCAGCGATCAGCGGGTCTCGCGGTGGACCGTGTGCCGACCGTCACGCGGGCAGAACTTCTTCAGCTCGATGCGGTCGGGGTCGTTGCGCCGGTTCTTGCGCGTGATGTAGTTGCGCTCCTTGCACTCCACACACGCCAAAGTGATCTTCGGCCGGACATCGGTAGCCTTCGCCACGGCGGAGTGCCTTCCTCGCTAACGGAAACAACTACGACGCGCCAGCCTAGTTGCTGACTGCGCGGACATGCAAAGTGGGCGCCAGTGGCGCCCATCTCAACGACCACCGGGAACGAGCCCGGAAGACGAGAGTAGCGGTGGCCGGACTTGAACCGGCGACACAGCGATTATGAGCCGCTTGCTCTGCCATCTGAGCTACACCGCCGCGGTGGGTCCAGCTGAACCCTCGAGCCCCCTTACGGAATCGAACCGTAGACCTTCTCCTTACCATGGAGACGCTCTGCCGACTGAGCTAAGGGGGCCTGCGCGAACTCCCCTGGGGGCGCGCAGAAGTAGAATACACGGCACCGGTCAGCAGGTGAAATCGGATCCCCGGCGACCGCCCACGCCCAGGTCAGGGCACCACACGCAGGCGCGGAAGCTCCCCCACGGACGTTGCCTCCGGGTCCACCTGAGCGCCGAACCAGGCGGCCAGCCGCTCGTACGGCAGCGGCCTGCTGAACAGGAATCCCTGCCCGATCTCGCAGCCGATGTCCTGAAGAAGCTCCAGGGTCAGCTCGCTCTCCACGCCCTCGGCGACCACGGCCAGACCGAACTGCTGGGAGAGCGTCACCACCGCGTTGACGATCGCCAGGTCCCCCGGGTCGGTCGCCATGCCCTGCACGAACGAACGGTCCACCTTCACCTCGTGCACCGGCAGCCGACGCAGGTGAGCCAGGGACGAATCCCCGGTGCCGAAGTCGTCCACCGACAGCCGTACGCCGAGATCGCGCAACCGTTGCAGGGTCGGGATGGGCCGGTCCGTGCCGTCCAGTACCCCCGACTCGGTGATCTCCAGGGTGAGGCGCTGCGCCGGCACCCCGTACTCGGTGAGCAACTCCTGCACCCGGTCCGGGAAGTGCTGGTCGGTGAGCGAGCGGGCGGCGAGGTTGACCGCGATGGGCAGCGGTTGGTTGGCATCGGCCCAGTCGCGGCTGCGTCGCAACCCCTCGCGGAGCACCACCTCGGTGAGCCTGCTCAGCTGGCCGGTGTGCTCGGCCACCGCGACGAAGTCCTCCGGAGCGACAGTGCCGTGCGTCGGGTGCTCCCAGCGGGCCAGGCACTCCACCCCGACCAGCCGGCGGTCCCGCAACGTCACCTTGGGCTGGAAGTAGACCTCCAGCTCGTCCTGGTCCAACGCCTGGCGCAGGTCGCCGGCGAGACCCAACCGGCGCAGCGACCGCGACTCCAGGCCCGGGTTGAACAACTGCACGCTGCCCGGCACCGACTTGGCCGCCGTGGCCGCCAGGTCCACCCGGAGCAGAAGGGTCGCCGCGTCGCTGCCGTGATCCGGGTGTACGGCCACCCCGACTGCGGTGTTCACATCGAGGGTGAGGGCGTCGAAGACCATCTCGTCGCGGATCTGGTCACGCAACTGACCGGCCAGCTCCAGCGCGGCGTCGGCGCTCTCCAACCGCAGCGTCACCAGGAACTCGTCGCCGCTGGCCCGGCCCACCAGAGCCGACGAGGGCGCGCTGGCCCGCAGCCGGTTGGCGACCTCGACGAGGACCTTGTCCCCCGCCGCGTGGCCGAGGGACTCGTTTACCTGGCGCAAGCCGTCGACGTCGAAGAGCAGCAGAGCCACCACTTCACCCTCGGTACGGATCTTGACCGACTCCTCAAGCGCGGCGGTGATCCGCCGCCGGTTGGGCAGCTTGGTCAGGGCGTCGTGGTACGCGTCGTGTCGCAGCCGGTCGACCAGTCGGGAATTCTCCAGCGCCACGCCGGCATGGGCGGCCACGGTCTCGAAGACGGGAATGTCGGCCGGGGCGAAATGGCCGACGTCGCTGAGCCGGTTGACCACCTCGAGCGTCCCGATCACCGCCTGCCCCGACCAGAGCGGCACCACTATCGCGTCCTTGGCACCCGCCGCCCGCAACAGCGCGGAGCGTTCCCGGTCCTCACCGAAGCGGACACCCAGGGCGACCGGCTTCCGCTGGGCCACGACGGACTCGCGCAGCGCCGCCGGGATCTCGGAGAAGTCGAGCAGCCCTCGGCCGTCGACCCGGGCGGTGAGCAGCACCTCGGGGTGTCGACCCTGGGCGGGTAGCCACAGAGTCGCGTACTCGGCCTGCATCAGCGCGCGCACCCGGCCGAGCAGGGCGTCCGGCAACGTGCCGTCCTGCCCGCTCTGACTCATCGCGCGGGTCAGGTCGTAGATGTCGGCCAGCGTGCGGTGCTGGCGCAGGAACTGGGCGTACGCGCGGTAGACAACGGCCACCGTGACCGCGAGCGCGGCCAGCAGGAGCAGTGACCAGCGGGTGGTGCTCACCGCGATCACGATGATCAACCCGACGGTGGCGTTGACCCCGGCGGCCAACAACGGCACGGTCGAGGTGCGCACGACCTCCAGCCCGGCCTGGGAACCCTGGAGAAGGGTGATCACAGCCACCACCGCGGCCAGCGTCACCAGAGTGATCGTGCTGACCGCCGCGAAGAGAATGCCCCAGGTGCCCGGCCCGACGCCCCGGACCGGCGGAAGCGCCAACAGCACCAGACCGCCCAGCGAGGTGGCGGCGGCGGAGCGCGCCACGTTGAACGCGAACTTGGCGACACCCAGTCGGCGCCGCACCTGTGTGATCAGGGCCGCCAACGTGGCCACCAGGACGACTGTCAGCGGCGGTAGGTAGTAGAGCGCCAGGACCAGCGGGATCTCGGTGACCGTCGCCGAGAGGGTCTGGCGCCGTACGACGAAGCTCAACACCGGCAGGTGAGCGGCGATCAACGCGACGAGCAGCAGCCCGGCCGGACCCCAGTTGCCGTAGGGCTCCGGGTCAACCAGGGCGATCAGCAGACAGCCGAATACCGCGATGAACGCGAGCGGCCCGGTTATGAACCAGGCCAGGTCTGTGCGACGTCGCGAACCTGTCGCGCGGCTGCTCATCCTGCTCCCTTGCCGTCACGAAGAGTCACCTGCGGCGCCGACGGGCGGCTACCGCCGACACCGCCGACACCGCAGAGACGATGACGGTCAGCTAACAGGAACCATGGGATACGTCAGTTCCACTCGAACTCAAGAGTGCGAACGGTGCCGCTGTCCGGCACCCCGGTGATTGCTCCGACACCAACGAACAGGGAGAGCAGCATCAGGGTCGAACCAAGCAGCCGACCCAACTTCTGAGTGGGCATCTGTGGGGCTCCTGTCACAAGAGGCACGGCGAGGGGTGGAGGTTCCATGATGGTGCCACACGGGAAGAGGCCAACAAAGCCTCCGCGTGCCGGCTCCCCCTGGACGACGGCAAGTCCGACCGATCCGTCAGGCCGTGTTGCCTGGTGTGGTGATGCCTGCCCATCCCTCGCGCCCCGCGGGCGGTTCGTCTGGTGATCACTCCGACCTTCCTCGCCAAAGAGCCGAAACACCCTCGGCCGCCCATTCGACTGTCGGAGAAGCCGCACGAAGGGCAACCACCGTTGTATCAGAACCATCCGACGAGGCCAATACCCATCGATGGGTACGGCGGCAGTCGTACCACGTCGTGACAGCCCTCAGGCCCATGACCTGCACGGCAGCCGGGACGCGCACCCGTACCTCGGAGGCGAAGATTTCCGACACCTAGCGAAGAGGCGGCCGCCGCCGTCAACCTCGTCCGCGTGCTGCCTTCGCGGAGTTCTCCCGGACCTACTACGGGGAAGAGAGCCGGAAGGCCGAAGAGGAAGTCCTCCGGATCATGGCGCGACGACTGCTCGCCAAGACGATCACACCCCGCGAACTGACGTCCTGGGTCTCCCGGTTCATCACCTACGCCGGACTCCCATAGCAGGCGAACTCATCAACGTCGAGAGCGCCTACGAGTACGTCGACGCCGTCCACGAGGTGCACAAGCAGACCAGCACCAAGCCCGAGGCTCTCGACGCGGAGGTCCTCGCCGAAGCTCGCCGGCTGGTCGGCGACAATGGCGCCGACAGAGACCGGGGTTGAATCAGAGGAGCCTGAGCGGCCAGGTCGGCCTGCCCACAACCAGTCGTCATCGGCTGGACTCAGCCGGACTCGGCCAGACAAATGACAACGGCCCCCGATCAGCATCTCTGCTGGTCAGGGGCCGTGTCTGCACCTGGTGGCGGGTAGAGGATTCGAACCTCTGCAGCTTTCGCAACGGATTTACAGGGCGTCCGCCATCCTGCGCCGGTTAGCCATGCTGAACTGCGCGTTTTCCTCCCGGCCGAACCTCGGAAGGGCCGGCCGCCAACCATCTGCAAACGGCAAAGATAACTCACGCTTCGGGCAGGAACAGAACACCCGGTGGTTGCCCGGCGGGCCAATCGTCGAACCTGGGCGGAATCAGGAAAGCTGCCCCGTGGAAGAGCACCTCCCCTCCGACGAACTTCGCCCCGCTGAAGTCCACTTGCCTACCACTGAACCTTGCCTCGCCGAAACCTACCCATCCATCGGCGAATGTCGCGTTGCGGAAGGACACTAGCGCGCCGTCGAAATTCGCCGCGCCGAAGACCACCATCCCACCACCGAACCGGGCCTCATCGAATTTCACCCATCCATCGTCGAACGTTGCCCCATCAAAGGACACTCGCCCATCGCTGAACGTCGCCCCACTGAAGGTGACCTCGGCACCGTGGAACGTCGTTCTGCCAAACGTCACGTAGCTACCGTCAAACGTCGCCCCGCGGAAGTGCACCCGCCCACCGTCGAACATGGCTCGGTCGAAGTGCAGCCCTGAACCGCTGAAACTCGCCGCATCGAACGAAACTTGCCCGCTGCTGAACCTCGTCTCCCTGAAGGACACCAGCCGACTCTTGAACGTGGCCCTACGGAAGGACACCTCCCCGCCATCGAACGTGGCTTGGTCGAAGAAGACCTCCGAACCGTCGAAACTCGCTCCAACGAAGGAGACCTCCCCGCCATCAAATGCCGCCGAGTCGAAAGACACCTTCCCTCCGCCGAAACTCGCCCCAACAAAGGAGACCTCCCCGTCACCAAATTTCGCTGAGTCGAAAGACACTTTCCCGCTGTCGAAACTCGCCCCAGCAAAGGACGCTAACCCGCCATCGAATCTCGCCCCATTAAAGGACACCGACTCCCCGCGAAAAATCGCTCCACCGAAGGAAACCCGCCCGCCACTGAACACCGAGCCCGTGAAATCCCCGCCGTCAAAGACCACGCCGGTGAAGTCAAAGTCGTAGCCGCGCCATGAGGCGGAGTCGTCTGCGACATGACGTAAGCGTCTGCCAACGAGGCGGATGACGGTATGTCGCACCTCACGTTCCTCGCGAGCGGCGCGATCCATGTCGACGTTCGCAATCGAAACTTGATCGTCGGCCTGTGCCGGCGCTTCGTCCGAAACATCGGCGGGATGGGGGTAGGGCAGGCGGAGGTAGGCGCAGAGAACGTCGATGCAGGTCTGCCGACCCTCCCACCAGTCATCGGCAAGACCCGCCATGGCGTGGACGCCCGCCAAACGTACGGCTGCCTTCGCGGAACCAAGCTGCTCGGATGCCGTGGCGAAACGTTCGTTGAACAGACGGACACCGTTGCGGTCGGTCTCGATCTTTGCCCGTTCGTCGGCCGCCTCAGCGAGAGCTTTGGTAGCTTCGGCACGCACGTCAGCAGCGTGCGCCAGTTGGTGAGCGAACTCCGCCAACGCACTCGTGTGCTCCGCTACCCGCTGCCGTCGATAGGCGACCACCAAGGCGGCGACACCACCGATGCCTGCCACAACCGCGAAGACAAGCTTGAAGAGGTCAAACAGCGTGGCCGCCGTGACGGTTGCGCCACGCTCAAGGCCAGGCCAACCGGCGAAGCCGAGCGCCGCAGCTACTAGGCCCCCGACGAGCAGTAACGCAGTTGCGACTGCCATGGCGATTGACCGACGGATACCCCAGAGGCGCAGCGCTGGCACGCGACTATCACCGGCCGGAATCGAACCAACCGTGACGCGGACCTCGGACCGGGTTGAGTCGTGCGGTGCGGGCAACTCCACCCCCTCCTTTTAGCGCACCTCGTCCACAACAGCGCTCACCAGAACACCGCCCGGGCCAGCAGCAACGTCAGCCGAGGGCGTCAGCGACACCGGGCCGATCCTGCTCGACTTCGACGGACCGGTCTGCGCCATCTTCGCCACGCTCGCGGACTCCACCGTCGCGGCCGAGCTGCGCCGCGTCATCGAGGAGCACGGCGTCGAGGTACCGGCGCACATCCGAGGCACCGACGACCCGCTCGAAGTGCTCCGCTTCACCGCGACCACCGGCACGCCCTCACTGGTCGTACGAGTTGAGAACGCGTTGTGCCGAGCCGAGCTAACTGCGGTCGACGGAGCCACGCGGACGCCCTATGCGAGAAAGGGCCTACCGACCTAAGGCCACAGACTCAACCGCCGCTTGGGCCGCTCGTCGGGTTTCCTTGGCCTGCCAGGCCACCACCACTGCCGACGCCGCCGCGACCACGGCACCTACACCCGTCGCCAGTGCTCCAACGGCCGTCCAGTCAACCGCCATCTCAGCTCTGCATCGCCGTGCCCGATAGTCCGGCGAAGCAGGGGCAACCATGATCAACAGTAGTCGGATACGACGAAGGCCCCTGACTTGCGTTTCCGCAGTTCAGAGGCCTCGCCGCTGCCTGGTGGCGGGTAGAGGATTCGAACCTCTGTAGCTTTCGCGACGGATTTACAGTCCGCTCCCATTGGCCGCTCGGGCAACCCGCCAGGGCACCCCACCGCGTCGTAACGCGGCGGCGGAAGCAAGGATAGCGGCTCCCCCCGGTGCCGGCGCAACCGGGTACGGTCAGGGGGTCGTGCCGCTGGTCGGCGGCCGGCAGCAGGCCCAGACCGCCGGACAGCAGGAGTATCAGCATGGCAGCGAACCCGTCGTTCGACATCGTGAGCAAGGTTGACCGCCAGGAGGTCGACAACGCCCTCCGTCAGGCGGAGAAGGAGCTCTCGACGCGGTTCGACTTCCGTGGCACGGGCGCGGAGATCTCCTGGTCGGGTGAGGAGGCGATCGGCCTTCAGGCGGAGACCGAGGAGCGGGTGCGCGCCGCGCTTGACGTATTCAAGGAGAAGTTGGTCAAGCGGAACATCTCGTTGAAGTCGTTGGACGCGGGCGAGGCGCGTCCGTCCGGCAAGGTGTTCAAGATTGACTGCAAGGTGATCCAGGGCATCGAGACGGACAAGGCCAAGGCGATCAGCAAGAAGATCCGCGACGAGGGCCCCAAGGGTGTCCAGGCGCAAATCCAGGGCGACCAGCTCCGGGTCACAGGCAAGAAGCGGGACGACCTCCAGGCGGTCATCGCCCTGCTCAAGGGTGAGGACTTCGGCGTCGCCCTCCAGTTCACCAACTACCGGTAGCGACCGGCCGTCAGGCCACGACCCGGTACCAGTGCGCGGTCTCGCCGGGGATCGGCGCGAGCCGCACCTGCTCGCCGCCCGGGTCGTCGAAGATGCGCACCCCGTCGCCGAGCAGCACCGGCGCGAAGAAGATGAGGATCTCGTCGAGCAGGCCGGCCCGGAGGCACTGCTTGGCGACGTCCGCGCCGAGCACGTTCACGTACTTGTCGCCGGCGGCCTGCTTGGCCTGTTCGACGGCGGTGTGCAGGTCGCCGGCGAAGGTGACGTCGGCGGGCGGTCGGGCCGGCGGTTGGTGGGTCAGGACGACCACCGGGCCGTGGTACCGGCCGCCGAAGGCGCCTTCACTGTCGGTGCCCCGGTTGGGGTCGTCGCCGCCGAAGGTCCGGTTGCCGGCGAGGATCGCGCCGACGTTGGCCAGGACGCGGTCGGCGGTCGGGTTGTCGATCCTGAGGTGTTCGGTCAGCCAGGACATGTCCCCGCCGGGGCCTGCGATGTAGCCGTCGAGCGACGCGGTCGCCGAGTAGAGCAGCTTCGCCATGGGGTCAGTCTGTGGCCACCGGGGGCATCGCGCCAGGGCTTGCAACCGGTACCCGGGTACGGGCTTACCGTCGGAGGGTGACCGACGCACGAGCAGTGGACGACGGGTGGGTTCCCGAGTCGTGCCGCCTCCCGACGGCGGAGCAACCCGTCCGCGTCGCCGAGTTCGACAGGTTCTTCGCCAAGTCCGTCAGGTGGTTCGACCGGCCGTCCGCGGGGCATCTGCGGCTGCACCTGGCCGGCTCGGAGGCGGTGGAGCGTGCCGCGCGGGATCTGAGCGCCCGGGAGTCGGCATGCTGTTCCTTCTTCACCTTCGAGATCAGCCGGGACGGACCCGATGCGGTGACCATGGAGGTGCGGGTGCCGGCCGCGCAGGTCGGCATCCTCGACGCCCTGGCGGCCCGGATGCGACCGCGCGGTACGCCGGCACCCGACGGGTCCTGGTTGCGCAGCGGTCGGCTGGCCGCCGAGGCTGGGGTGAATCCGCAGACACTGCGCTACTACGAGCGTCGTGGCCTGCTCAGCGCGCCCCGGCGCTCGCTCGGCGGGCACCGGTTGTACCCGGTGGAGTCGGTCACCCGGCTGCGGGTCATCAAGACGGCGCAGCGCCTCGGCTTCACCCTGCACGAGGTCGCCGACCTGCTCGACGCGGGGCAGCGCGAGGGCGGTCTGTCGGCGCGGACCACGGCGAAGCTGGCCGAGGTGGAACGCCGCTTGGCCGACCTGACGGCCGTCCGCGACACCCTGCGGGCGGCGATCTCCGCCGGATGCGACGACCTGGTCGCCTGCGCCGGCAACGCGTGCTGCCCGCTGCCGTTCCCGGACAAGTAGCCCGCCCCGGGGCCGACGCGGGCGGTCAGACGGGGACGGGCTGCTCGGCGCGTACCGCCGAGGTTTCCGCCCGGGCGATGGGCCCGGCGGGCAGGGCGGCGACCCCGGCCGCGACGGCCACGGCCACGCCGGCGAACAGGAACGCCCACGGCACGCCGCCGGCGTTGTCGACGATGAGGCCGGCCACCGCGCCGCCGGCGGCGCTGGAGGCGACGGCGATGGTGACAACCCAGGTGTACGCCTCGTTCAGCATGCCCGTGGGGGCGATCCGGCCGACCAGGGTGTTCTCCAGGGTCAGCGCGGGAGCGATGGCGGCGCCCCCGACGACCAGCGCGACGCCGAGCGCCAGCGGGGTGGGCATCACCGCGAAGATGACGAAGGTGCCGGCGACGGCGGCGAGCAGCAGGGCGAACTGCCGGGTCATGTTCGGTGCCGGCTTGCGGACGCCGAACCAGAACCCGCCGATGGCACTGCCGACGCCCCAGACCGCGAGCAGGATTCCGGCCAGGCTCTCCGGGTCACCCGTGGTGTGGCCGCTCGCGTACGCCGGGACGGTCACCCCGGCGGCGCCGAACGCGATGCCCAGGCCGGCCACGCAGACCAGCAGGGCGGGGAATCCGGCGACGCGCAGCGGGCCGAGGCCTCGGGCGTGGTGTTCGCGCGGGTGGGGACGCCAGCCGCGCATCACCTGGCCGAGCGCGACCGCACTCGTCCCGACGAGGGTGACCACCGCCGCGCCGATCAGGGCCGCCGCCGCGTCGGCCACCAGCACGAAACCGGCCACGAGCAGCGGGCCGAGGACGAACACGATCTCGAACAGCGAGGTCTCCGCGGCGAGCGCGGTGTTGCGCAGGGCGTACCGGCCGGAGGCGGGGCTGGTCAGCTCGTTCCAGGCGCCCCGGATGGCGGCAGTGAGCGGCGGGAAGGTCGCACCGGCGACGCCCGACGCCAGGTAGATGGCCGCGAGGGCGTCGTCGCCGGAGCGGCTGGCCAGCAGCAGCCCGATGAGCGCCAGCGGGTGGGCCACGGCGGTGACCAGGAGGACAGGGCTCGGGCCGACCCGGTCGGCGATCCGCCCGGCGATCGGGCTGAGCGCGGCGCCGGCAATGGCGTAGATGCCGCCCGCGACGGCGGCGAGCGCGTACCGCCCGGTCACCTGCTCGACAACCAGCAGCAGCGCCAGCGGCGTCATGCCGATCCCGAGTCGCCCGATGATGCCGGTGAGCAGCAGCATCGGCGCACCCGGGATCTGCCATACGCCCAGGTACTGACGCAGCGCGGCCACCGTGAACCTCCGAGGATGTAATGAGCAAGAGCCGTTACGACCCTAACGCCGAGGGTCAGCGGCAGGAACCGGATATCGCGTGCGACACAGCACTCCGCCCGCACCCGGTGCGACCGGGTACGGGCGGAGTGGACGTTCAGCGGGTCAGCGCTGGAACTGCACAGGCCCCGAGTTGGCGGCCATGCGCTCCAGCCGGGCGACCCGGTCCTCCATCTTCGGGTGGGTGGAGAACAGCGCCGCCATGCCGCCACCCCGGAACGGATTGGCGATCATGAGGTGCGCGGTGCTGGTGAGCTGACCCTGAGCCGGCAGCGGCCGACGCCGCGCCACCGCGTCGATCTTGCGCAGGGCGCTGGCCAGCGCCAGCGGGTCGCGGCTCAGCTCGGCACCCGAGGCGTCCGCCTGGAACTCGCGGCTCCGGCTGATCGCCAGCTGGATGATGCTGGCCGCGATCGGGCCCAGGATCAGGGTGAGCAGCAACACGGCCGGGTTCGGCCGGTCCTCGTCGTCCCCACCGCCCAGCGGGATGAAGAAGGCGAGGTTCGCCAGGAGCGTGATGATGCTCGCCAGGCCGGCAGCCACGCTGGAGATCAGGATGTCCCGGTTGTAGACGTGCGACAGCTCGTGCCCGATCACACCGCGCAGCTCGCGGTAGTCGAGGACCTCGGTGATGCCCTGGGTCACGCAGACCGCCGCGTGCTGCGGGTTACGACCCGTGGCGAACGCGTTGGGCTGCGCGGTCGGGCTGACGTACAGCCGTGGCATCGGCTGGCGGGCCTCGGCCGCCAGCTCACGCACCATCCGGTACAGCTCGGGGAACTGTGCCTCGCTGACCGGTTGCGCCCCCATCGAGCGCAGTGCGATCTTGTCGGAGTAGAAGTAGGAAACGCCGTTCATGACAAGTGAGATCAGGACGGCGATGACCAGACCGCCACTGCCGCCGAACCAGTAGCCCACCGCGAGGATCAGGGCGCTGAGCAGGCCAAGCAGCGCTGCGGTCTTCAGACGGTTGTGGTGATGCACGATCTCTCCTTCGGTGCACGGATCGCCGGGATCCGCTGACCGGTGTAACAACCCGGTACCCCTCAACCATCCATCTCAACGCTGAGAGTTGACTGAGGGTCAGCGGCCGGCCAGGTCCAGCACCAGCTGCGGAGCGACGCCGACCACCACGGCAGCCACCGTCGCCACCGCCAGCACCACCGCCACCACACCCACCACGGGTACGGCCACCGCGCCGCCCGCCGCCGTCGTCGGCGACGTCCACAGGCCGGCGGTCACCCGCAGGTAGTAGGCCAGCCCGATGACGGCGTTCAACGCCACCACCAGCGCCAGCCAACCGGCGCCACCGTCCAGCAGCGCCCTGACCACAGTCACCTTCGCGAACAGCCCGGCCAGCCCCGGAGGCAGACCCGCCAGACCGACCAGGGCGAGACCGAGGGCTGCGGCGCGCCACGGGTACCGCCGGGCCGCCCCGCGCAGGTCGTCGAGCGTGCCGCCGTCCGCGCCCACCGGCCGCAACGCGGTCACCCCGGCGAACGCGGCCAACTCCAGCACCACGAAGAACACGGCGTACGCCACCGCTGCCGCGTACGCGGCGGAACGCGCCTCGCCCGTACGACCGGCGGCCAGCGCCAACGCGCCGAGCGGGGCGAGGATGTAGCCGGCCTGCGCCACCGACGACCAGGCGAGCAGCCGCACCGTACGCCGCTGACGCAGCGCGACCAGGTTGCCGACGGTCATGGTGAGCACCGCGAGCACGGCGAGCACCGGACCGGTCTGCTCGGCCGGCAGCGCCCGCTGCACCACGGCCAGCAGCGCGACGAGGCCACCCAGCTTCGACGCCGTCGACAGGTACGCGGCCACCGGCAGCGGCGCCCCGTCGTAGGTGGCCGGCGCCCACGCGTGGAACGGCACCGCCGCCACCTTGAACGCCAGCCCGACCAGCAGCAACGCCACAGCCGCGGTGGTCAGCGGCAGGTCCCGCAGCTCCGGCCCCTCGGCCAGCAGCGCGCCTACCCGGTCCAGGTGCAGCCCGCCGGTCACCGCGTACAGCAGCGCCGCGCCGAGCAGCGTCACAGTGGTGGCGACCACGCTCACCACGAAGAAGGTCACCGCCGCCTCGGCACTGGCCAGACTGCCCCGGCGCAGGCCAACGAGCACGTACAGCGGCAGGGTGAGCGTCTCCAGGGCGACGATCAGGGTGATCAGGTCACCTGCCGCGCCGAGCACCACGCCGCCCGTCATCGAGCAGGCCAGCAGGAAGCAGTACTCCCCCACCGGCGACCGCCCGGCCCGCAGCGCGGGTGCGGAGAGCCCGAGCACTCCCAGAGTGAGCAGGGCCACCACCGCCGCGACCAGGGCGGCCCGCCCGCCGAAGATCCAGGAGCAGTCGGCCCCGACGCAGAACGTCCGCCGTTCCCCGGCCGCGCCGACCCCGGCAGAGGCCACTGCGGTGCCGAGCGCGCCGAGCGCGGCCACCACGACCGTGGCCCGGGGCCGCGCCAGCAGCAGGTCGATGAGCAGCACGAGCACGGCGGTGCCCGCGGCCAGGTACGCCGGGAGCAGCGCGACGCTGTCCACACTCTGCACGGCTTTCATGGGCGGACCACCCCGATGAGGGCGTCGACAGGCGCCTCGGCGACCCCGAGCACCAGCGCCGGTGCCAGCCCGATGGCCAACGCCAGCAGCACGAGCGGCACCCACGCGGTCAGTTCCGCGCCGGCCAGCCCTGCACCGACCCCACCGACCGCCGGACTCGGCCGACCGTGGGTGACCCGGCGCAGCAACCGCAGGAAGTACGCGGCGGTGAGCGCGCCACCGACCGCCGCCAGCACACCGAGGGTGGTCCACAGCGGGCCGCCCACCTGCACGGCCGCGACCACCGCGAACGCCTCACCCCAGAAGCCGGCCAGCCCGGGCAGGCCCAGCGACGCGACAGCCGCGAACGCCAACAGGCCGGCCAGGCGGGGCGCGGTCTCCCGCAACCCGGACAACTCGGCGAGACTGCCCGTGCCGGTACGGTCCTTCACCGCCCCGGCCAGGAAGAACAGCAGCCCGGTGATCACCCCGTGCGCGACGTTTCCGATCAGCGCCGCCTGGATGCCGGTGGCTGTCAACGTGGCGACGCCCAGCAGCACGAAGCCCATGTGCCCCACGCTGGAGTACGCGATCAGCCGTTTGACATCCGTCTGGGCCAGGCAGACCAGCGAGCCGACCAGGATCGCGGCGACGGCCAGGACTCCCAGCACCGGGGCCGCCCAGCGCGCGCCCTCGGGCGCCACCCCCACCGCCACCCGGATCAGACCGTACGTGCCCATCTTGAGCAGCACCCCGGCCAGCACCACACTGCCCACGGTCGGCGCCTGGGTGTGCGCGTCGGGCAGCCACGAGTGCAGCGGCCAGAGCGGACTCTTCACCGCGAACGCCAACGCCAACAGGGTGAACGCGGCCAGTTGGGTGCCCCGGGACAACCCGCCACCGCCGGTGAGCGCCACCACGTCGGCGGTGCCGGCGGCCGCGACCACCACGTACACGCCGACGAGCAGCAGCACCGAACCGAACAGGGTGTACAGCGCGAACTTGCGGGCCGCCCGACGCCGGGCCGCACCGCCCCAGCCGGCGATGATCGCGTACATCGGCAGCAGGACGACCTCGAAGAAGAGGAAGAACAGCACCAGATCCAGGGCGAGGAACGTGCCCAGGATGCCCACCTCGACCACCAGCAGCAGCGCCACAAGCGCCCGGCCGCTGCCGCCCTCGGGCACCCGCCACATCGTGTACGCGCAGCAGAGCAGCGTGAGCAGCGCGGTCAACACCACAAGCGGCCACGAGATCCCGTCGACCCCGAGGTGGAACCGCAGGTCGAGACCCGGCACCCAGGGCAGGTCGAGCTGGTGCCAGGGACGCACCGCCGGCGCACCCGCCGACCACGCCACCCAACCCCGCCCGCCGAACACCAACGGCACCGAGGCCAGCAGGGTCAACGCCGCCGCGACAGTACCCACCAGCCGGGCCGCCCGGTCCCGCGGTGTCGCCGCCACCGCGACCGCGCCGAGCGCCGGCACCGCCAGGACGGCCACCAGCAGAACCTGCCCCGCGCTCACCGGACCGCCTTCGTTCGCGACTGCGGGGCTCGCAACCCCGGCTCACTCCTCGCGCTCACCGGACCGCCTTCGTTCGCGACTGCGGGGCTCGCAACCCCGGCTCACTCCTCGCGCTCACCGGACCACTCCCATCAGGGCGGCCGCAAGCCCGATCAGCAGCGCGCCGGCCAGCACACCGGCGGCGGCGCGGGGCAGCGCCGCCCGGTGCAGCGCGGCCAGCCCACCGCCCAGGCCGGACGCGGCCCGCCCGCTGCCCTCGACGGCGCCGTCCACCACGACCTCGTCACCGGTACGCGTCGCCCGCGCCAACGCCCGGACGGGGCGTACGACAAGGGTGTGCTGGACGTCGTCGAGCCGGAACGCGCGGGCGAGGACCGGCCGCAGCGGGCCCAGCGCGGACGCCGGGTCGGCGGCCGGATCCCGACGCCAGCGCAGCGCCACCAGGCCCGCCCCGACCACCAGCAGCGCCAGCGGCAGCAGTACGCCCGGCCCGAGGTGGACCAGGCCGTCCTCGGAGCCCGCAACCGGCACGGTGGGGAACCGGAGCCGGTCGGCGAACGCCCCGACGTACCCGGCCAGGCCGAGCAGCGCGGCGGGCACGGCCAGCAGCAGCACCGGCCAGCGCAGCAGCGCGGGCGGGTCGTGCGGCGTGACCAACGGGAGTCGGGGTTCGCCGAAGAAGGCCCGCAGCAGCAGCCGACCCGCGTACCAGGCGGTGACCGCCACGCCGACCAGCCCGGCGATCCAGACGATCCAGCCCACCCAGGAGGGCGCCGGGCCGGTGCCCTCCAGCGCGGCCGACTCGGCGACCGTGAGCACGCCGTCCTTGCTCCAGAAGCCGGCCAGCGGCGGCACACCTGCCAGCGCGCCGAGGCCCACCACAGTGCACCAGAAGGTCACGGGCATGCTGCGCCGCAGGCCGCCCATCTCCGACATCAACGTGGTGCCCACGGCGTGGATCACCGCGCCGGCGGCGAGGAACAGCAGCGCCTTGAACGCGGCGTGGGTGAGCAGGTGGAACAGCGCCGCCGACGGTGAGCCGACCGCAAGCGCGCCTGTCATGTAGCCCAGTTGGGACACCGTCGACCAGGCCAGCACCCGCTTGATGTCGTCCTGGGCGGTGGCGGCGAGCGCACCCAGCAGCAGGGTGATCGCGCCGATCACCCCGAGGACGGTAAGCGTCACGGGCGCGGCGGTGAACAGCGGGTAGAGCCGGGCCACGAAGTACACACCGGCGGCGACCATCGTCGCCGCGTGGATCAGCGCGGAGATCGGCGTCGGGCCGGCCATCGCGTCCGGCAGCCAGGTGTGCAGCGGGAACTGTGCGCTCTTGCCGGCGACCCCGGCGAGCAGCAGCAGGCCGGCGGCGGTCAACGTCACCCCGGAGTGGTCGTGGACGAGCACGTCGGAGATCCGGAAGCTGCCCGCCGACACGCCGAGCAGCGCGATGCCGAGCAGGAAACCGACGTCACCGACGCGCGTCACCAGGAACGCCTTCATGGCGGCGGCCGGAGCGCCGGCCAGTCGGCGGTCGTGGGCGATGAGCAGGTACGAGCACAGGCCCATCACCTCCCACCCGACCAGCAGCATGATCAGGTCACCGGCTACCACCACCAGCAGCATGGCGCCGGTGAAGAGGCTGATCTGCGCCGCGTACGGCGGGTAGCGGTGGTCGACGTCGATGTCGTCGTGCGGACCGCGCCGCAGGTAGCCGATCGAGTAGACCTGCACGGCCAGGGCGACCGCGGTGACCGCCACCGCGACGAGCGCGGCCGCGCCGTCCAGCCGTACGCCAAGGGTCACCGCCAACCCACCGATGTCGACCCAGGTGGTCGACGTCTGCGTCGGACCGTCCACGGTCACCAGCAGCGCGACGGCAAGCGCCAGCGCGCCCGCCGCGCCGGCCACCCCGAGTGTCACGGCGGCCGTCCGCGCCCGGTCACCGCCCGCCGACTCCGGCCGGTGGCGCGGGGCCGGCGGCAGCAGCAGGCCGAGCAGACCGGCGGCCAGCGGTACGGCGGGCAGCAGCGCCCCGAGCAGCCCGGTCACCGGCCCGCCTCCACATCCTGGCCGACTGCCGACGCCGACCCGGCAGGCTCGGTCAGCGGCACGTCGTCCACCGCGACTGTGGTCCGCAGCCGGTAGAGCTGAAGGACGATCGCCAGCCCCACCCCGATCTCGGCGGCGGCGAGGACGATGACGAACAGCGCGAAGACCTGCCCGGAGTGCGGCAGCACGGCACGGACGGTGGTGTCGGCGGTGACCAGGATCAGGTTCACCGCGTTGAGCATCAGCTCGACAGCCATCAGCACCAGCACCGCGTTGCGCCGACGCAGCACGCCGTAGACGCCGAGGCCGAACAGCAGCGCGGCGGTGACGTACGGGATGACAGGCCTCACCGGCGCGCCCCCGCGTCCACGTCGGCCTCGCGTGGCGCCGCCGGAGCGGGCCGGCCGATGTCCGGCCGGGACAACACCACCGCGCCCACCAGCGCCGACAGCAGCAGCACCGAGAGCACCTCGAACGGCAGCACCAAGGACTGGAAGATCTGCTCGCCCAGCCGCTCGGCGGTGCCCGCGCCAACCAGCTCGACAGTGCTCCACCGGTACGCGTCGACAAGCAGGACGGTCAACCCCAGCCCGGCGCCGCCACCGATCAGGGCGGCCGGCCAGCCGGGCCGGTCCAGGTCGTCGGAGGCGCCGATCGGCGCCCGGGTCAGCATCACCGCGAACAGCAGCAGCACCACCACCGCGCCCACGTAGATCAACACCTGCACCCAGGCGACCAGCTCGGCGCCGAGCACCAGGTAGTCGCCGGCCAGCGCGCCCAGGCAGACCACCAGATAGAGGCCGGCGCGGACCAGGTGCTTGGTGGTCACCACCAGTACGCCGGCACCGACCGCCACCGCGCCGAGGGCGATCAGCAGCAGATCCGCGCCTGTCACGAGGCGGCACCCGGGTCGGCGCCGGGCTCGGGGCGTACCGCCGGCGGAGCCGGACGCGCGGCCTTGCGCGCGGCGGCGGTCTCCTCCTTGGCCGGCTCGCCGTTCGGGTCGTGCGCGGGCGGCGGCGGCACCGTGGCCATCCACTGGCCGAGGTGGTCCTTGTCGTGCAGCAGGTCCTTGATGTCGTACTCGGCGTACTCGAACTCCGGCGACCAGTAGAGCGCGTCGAACGGGCAGACCTCGATGCAGATGCCGCAGTACATGCAGAGCGAGAAGTCGATGTCGAACTTGTCGAGCACGTTGCGCTGGCGGGGCCGGGCGGCGCCGGGCACCGCCACCTCCTCCTTGTGCGAGTCGATGTAGATGCACCAGTCCGGACACTCGCGGGCGCAGAGCATGCAGACGGTGCAGTTCTCCTCCGACAACGCGATCACGCCGCGCGAGCGGGGTGGCAGCTCGGGTGCCACGTCCGGGTACTGCTGGGTGGTCGAGCGGCTGGTCATCGTCTTGAGGGTGACCGCCAGCCCCTTCACCAGACCCGCACCGGGCAGGCCGCGGTCGCCGGTGCCGCCGGTCGGGCCGCCGCGCTCGCTGGGGTCGCTCATGTCGACCATCCTGCCCTGTGGCCACGGCGCGCGCGACCACCACCCACAGGTCGGCGGCGGTACCGTGGTCGCGGGGAGAACGACGCACCTGGAAGGACCCGCCATGACCGCCGCGCTGCAGAGCGACTACCCGCCCGAGAGCGGATGGACGACTGACGATCTGGACGCGCTGCCCGACGATGGCCGCCGCCGGGAACTGCTCGACGGAGTGCTGCTGATGTCCCCCTCCCCCACCCGTACCCCGACGTGCTGATCACCACGGCCGCCGCGGCGGCTCGCGAGCCGTCGAGGTACGAGCCGCACGAGGTGGTCGTCGCCATCGAGATCGTCTCGCCCAACACCCGTTCGATCGACCGGGTGTTGAAGCCGGCGCTGTACGCCCAGGCCGGCATCCCCTTCTACTGGCGGCTCGAGACTGAGGGCGGCGCGCTGGAGGTCGTGACCTACCGGATCGACGCGGTGAACGAGGTCTACACCGAGACCGGGCGGTGGACGAAGTTCGTCGACACCGGCGAGCCCTTCCCGATCAACCTGCCGGTCAGCCGGATCACGCCCCGGGTCCGCTGACGACGGCCGGTGGGAGCATCTCGACGCCGAGCTGCTGGAGCAGTTGGAACAGCTCGTTGCAGCTCCACACCTCGACGATCCGACCCGCCGCGTCGAAGCGCAGGAACGTCGCTCCGGAGTAGCTGACCACCTGACCGGTCGGCGGCACCGGCCCGAACTGGCCCATCTGGGTGCCCGCCGCACGCCAGTGCACGGCCACCCGCTCCCCCGCCGCCACCACGTCCACGATCTTGTAGCGCAGGTCCGGGAAGGCCGCCCGCCGCTCCCGGTGCCAGGCCAGCGTGGCCTCCGGGCCGGTCCCGCCCAACCCCGGGCACTCGTCGGCGACCAGCTCGTACGCCGATTCCTCCCGGCGGGCGTTCCACACGTCGGCGATGAACCGCCGGGCCGTCGCCTCCGCATCCGTCACCCCGGCAGGGTAACCGGACACCCGGTGGTAGATCCGTGAGGATGGGGTAGAGACAGGGGAATCAACCGGGAGGGTCACGTGGGCGAGGAAACAGGCGGGAAGTACGTCGAGCCGGGTGGCGAGTTCACCCGCGACCAGCGGTACATCGCCACCCGGATCACCGAGGACGGGCGGGACGGATACCCGGTGGAACCCGGCCGGTACCGGCTGGTGGTCAGCCGCGCCTGCCCGTGGGCCAACCGCCTGATCATCGTGCGGCGCCTGCTCGGCCTGGAGGACGCCATCTCGATGGCGGTGGCAGGCCCCACCCACGACGCCCGGAGCTGGACCTTCGACCTCGACCCCGACGGCCGGGACCCGGTGCTCGGCATCGAACGCATCCAGGAGGCGTACTTCAAGCGCTTCCCCGGCTACGAACGCGGCATCACCGTTCCGGCGATGGTGGACGTGCCGACCGGGCAGGTGGTGACGAACGACTACGCGCAGATGAGCCTGGACCTGTCCACCCAGTGGGGGGCGTACCACCGCGAGGGCGCCCCGCAGCTCTACCCCGAGCACCTGCGCGAGCAGATCGACGAGGTGAACGCCGTGGTGTTCCGGGACGTCAACAACGGCGTCTACCGGTGCGGCTTCGCCGGCAGCCAGGAGGCGTACGACAAGGCGTACCACCAGCTCTTCGACCGGCTGGACTGGCTGACCGAGCGGCTGACCGACCAGCGGTACCTGGTCGGCGACACCATCACCGAGGCCGACGTGCGGCTGTTCACCACGCTGGTCCGCTTCGACCCCGTCTACCACGGCCACTTCAAGTGCAACAGGCAGAAGCTGAGCGAGATGCCGGTGCTGTGGGCGTACGCGCGGGACCTGTTCCAGACCCCCGGGTTCGGCGACACCATCGACTTCGACCACATCAAGCGGCACTACTACGAGGTGCACCGCGACATCAACCCGACCGGGATCGTGCCGCTCGGCCCCGACCTGTCCAACTGGCTCACCCCGCACGATCGCGAGTCCCTCGGTGGCCGGCCCTTCGGCGACGGAACCCCACCGCCGCCCCCGGCCGAGCCGGTAGACCCCGCACACACCCCGCTGCGCTGAGCTCTCCCCCACCCGCCCGCCCCGGCGATCTTGCACTTTGTGACGCACCTATGCCCTGTTAAGTCCTTTTTGTCTAGGCAGAAAGTGCAAGATCGCCGGGCATGGGGCCGGGCGGGGTTACAGGGCGACGCGGACCGCTGCCGTGAGGACCAGCTGTGCCAGGGAGGCTGGCACCAGGACGAGCCAGCAGAGGCGCTGGAGCTGGTCCTCGCGCAGGCGGGGGTAGGAGACCCGCAGCCAGATGATCACGAAGGCGACGGCGAAGACCTTGAGCAGGGTCCAGAGCCAGCCGAGCTGGTCGTCGGCGAACGGGCCCTGCCAGCCGCCGAGGAACAGGACGGTGGTCAGCGCGGCGATCACCACGATGCCTACGTACTCGGCGAGCAGGAAGAACGCGAAGCGCAGACCCGTGTACTCGGTCATGTAGCCGAAGACCAGCTCCGAGTCGGCCACCGGCATGTCGAACGGCGGGCGGCGGATCTCGGCCAACCCCGCGACGAAGAAAATGATCATCGCGGGCGCCTGCCAGAGCAGCCACCACGGCTGCCACGCCTCGACGATGCCGGAGAGGCTGAGCGTGCCCGCCGCCATCGCCACCGAGGCGGCGGCCAACACCAGCGGCAACTCGTACCCGAGCAACTGCGCGGCTCCGCGCAGCCCGCCGAGCAGGCTGTACTTGTTGGCCGACGCCCACGCCGACATGAGCACCGCCACCACCCCGACGCCGACCACGGCCAGGACGAAGAACAGGCCGATGTCCAACGGTTGCCCGACCAGGTCGTTCGGGCCGAGCGGGATGACAAGCAGCACCAGCAGGTAGGGCACCAGCGCCACCGCCGGGGCCAACCGGAACACCGCCCGGTCCGCCTCGCGCGGGGTCACGTCCTCCTTCTGCACGAACTTGACCCCGTCGGCGACCAGCTGGGCCCAGCCGTGGAAGCCGCCCGCGTACATCGGGCCGAGCCGGCCCTGCATGTGCGCCATCACCTTGTGCTCGGCCTGGCCGACAATCAACGGCAGGGTGAGGAACGCGACAAGCACCCCGCCCACCCGCAGCACCAGCTCCACCCAGAGCGGCATCAGCGCGTACCCCCGTCGTCGTCGGCGCCGTCGGACGCCTGCGGGCCCGCGACCGGCCCGGGCCGCGCGGACCCCGCCGGGTCGCCGTCGGTGCCGGCAGGTCGGGGGGTACGCGCCGGACGGGCCCCCGGGGCCGGCCGCGCGGGCCGCTCACCGGCCGGCCGGGCCGGAGTGCCGCCGCGCGGGCCCTCCCCCACGCCACCCGCGCCCGCCGGCGTGGGTGTGGTCCCCCACTCGCCCGGAGCGGGCACACCCGGCGGGCGGATCGGTCGACGTCCACCGCCGGCCTCGGACTCGCCCGGCTCCTTCGCGCCCGGCCACGGCTTGGCCACCCGCGAGGCCAGCACGAACTCCTTGCGCAGCGGATGACCCTCGAACTCCGGTGGCAGCAGCAGCGGTCGCAGCTCACCGTGACCGGTGAAGCCGATGCCGAACATCTCGTGCGTCTCCCGCTCGTGCCAGGCCGCACCCGGGTAGACGTCCACCACGGACGCCACCGTGGCCGCGTCGCGGGGTACCCGGGTGCGCAGCAGCACCCCGTGCCGCAGCCGCGTCGACCAGAGGTGCGCCACCACGTCGAAACCCTCGGCCAGCTCGTCCACGGCGGAGAGCCAGTCGAAGTAGTCGCAGGCCAGCTCGGCGTCGTCGCGGGCGGTACGCAGCGCGGCCGACCAGTTCGCCGGCGGAACGTCGACTGTGGCGCGGGCGAACCGCTGCCCGCCGGAGACCGACGGGGTCGCCGCGACCGGCGCGAGCAGCGCGACCAGCCGAGCGCCGACCTCTTCGGGAGTCATGCCGCTGATCCTAGTGCCGGCCCCGGCCCGCGCCGGTCGGCCGCCGATGCCCGCCGGTCGGCCCGTGGGCACCGATCTGCCGGCTTTGCCGGGCGGCGCGAGTCCCGGCGGGGAAAGATGAGGGGCGTGCGCGCTGTGACTGTGACACCAGGGGTCGCCGACTCGCTGCGCCTCTCCGAGGACCATCCGGAGCCCCCCGCCGAGGAGGGCGCGGTCCTCGTCGAGGCGCTGGCGGTCGGGATCTGCGGCACCGACCACGAGATCATCGCCGGCGAGTACGGCGAGGCCCCGCCGGGCGCGGACCGCCTGGTCATCGGGCACGAGTCGCTGGGCCGGGTGGTCGAGGACCCCACCGGCACCCTGCAACCCGGTGACCTGGTGGCCGGGATCGTCAGGCACCCCGACCCGGTGCCCTGTCCGAACTGCGCCGTCGGCGAGTGGGACATGTGCCGCAACGACAGGTACACCGAACACGGCATCAAGGCGCTGCCCGGCTTCGCCCGCGACCGCTGGCGGATCGAGCCGCAGTTCGCGGTCCGGCTCGACCCGACGCTGGCCCAGGTCGGCGTGCTGCTGGAGCCGACAAGCGTGGTGGCGAAGGCCTGGGACCACATCGAGCGGATCGGGCACCGGGCCGAGTGGCAGCCGCAGACCGTCCTGGTGACCGGAGCCGGACCGATCGGGCTGCTGGCCGCGCTGCTCGGCACCCAGCGCGGGCTCACCGTCCACGTGCTGGACCGGGCCACCGACGGGCCGAAACCGGAACTCGTCGCCGGACTCGGCGCCACCTACCACGCGGTGCCCGTCAACGACCTGCCCTTCGAGCCGGACGTGGTGATCGAGTGCACAGGTGCGCCAACTGTGGTTCTCGACGTCATGTGCAAGGCCGGCCCCACCGGGATCGTCTGCCTGGCCGGAGTGTCGAGCGGGGGCCGGCGCATCGACTTCGACGCGGGCGCACTCAACCGGGAACTGGTACTGGAGAACAACGTGGTGTTCGGCTCGGTGAACGCCAACCGCCGGCACTGGGACATGGCCGCTCAGGCGCTCGCCCGCGCCGACCAAGTCTGGCTCGAGTCGCTGATCACCCGCCGGGTGCCGGTGAACAGGTACGCCGACGCGTACACCCCGGGCCCGGACGACATCAAGGTCGTGCTGGAGTTCGCCTCCTGAGCGACGCCCCGCCCGCTCAGAGACCCGGCAGCCGGCCGTTGCGGAACAGGTCGACGAAGAGCTGGTGGTCCTGCCGGGCGCGCACCCCGTACGCGTGCGCGAAGTCCACCAGGTGGGTGACGAATCCCGACTCGTCGGTGTCCACAGCCGCGACGATCGCCTCCTCGGTGGAGTAGTCCACCAGGTCGTGACTGGACTCGTCGTCGGCGACCGAGTGCATCCGGGCCACCGCCCGACCCAGGTCGACGAGTACCCCGCTCAGCTCCTCCGGCTCGTTCACGTCCGACCAGTCCAGGTCGGCGGCGTACGGGGAGACCTCGGCGACCAGCTGACCGGCCCCGTCCAGCTCGGTGAAGCCCAGCCACGGGTCGGCGTGCGCCTGCAACGCCCGCTGCGACTCGGCGGTCCGGTGCCCCTGGTGCTGGAAGTAGCCGCGGACCGTCTCGTCGGTGACGTACCGCGCCACCGCCGGCACCTGCGCCTGCTTCATGTAGATGACTACGTCGTTCTCCAGGGCCTCGGTGTGCCCCTCCAGCAGCAGGTTGTACGACGGCAGCCCGGCCGAACCGATGCCCACCCCCTTGCGCAGCACCACGTCCTTGATCCGGGTCGCCACCGGACGCAGCCGCGCCGAGGCGGTCGGCAGGGTGCCCAGGTACTCGTCGAAGGCGGCGCGGACCCTGTCCCGGGTGGCGTCGTCGATCTCGAAGACCCCGTCGCCGACCGAGAACCGCCGCTCGTAGTTGTCGACTGTCGTCTGCGCGGCGAGCAGGTCGACCCGGGTGCTGAGCCGGGCCTGCTGGAGCACCCGGCGCAGCACCCCGTCGGCGTTGTCGAGCGTGATCGAGCCGATCGCGTCGTCCCCGCCGGCGGCGATGGCCCGCAGCTCGGTCAGGTACGAGCTGGCGAAGCCCGCCACCAGCTCGCCGATCACCGTGTCGGAGAGCGCCTTGCCGTAGCCCAGCAGCGCCACGCTTGCCGCGAACCGCCGCAGGTCCCAGGTGAACGGCCCGACGTACGCCTCGTCGAAGTCGTTGACGTTGAACACCAGGTGCCCGGAGGCGTTCATGTACGTGCCGAAGTTCTCCGCGTGCAGGTCACCGTGGATCCACACCCGGCGGGTCCGATCGTCGAGGAACCGGTCGTCGGCGAAGTCGCCGAGCTGGTCGGCGTAGAACAGCGCGGCGCTGCCCCGGTAGAAGGCGAACGGCGACGCGGCCATCTTGCGGAACTTGCGCCGGAAGGCCGCCGGGTCGAGCGCCATCGACGCGCCGAACTCCTCGGTGAGCACGTCGGCGATGTGGGCGGACCGCTGATCCACTGAACTGCTCATGAGCCGCAGGCTAGACCTGCCAGTCCACAGCCGGTGTCAACCCGCCGCGGGTGGGCGTACCGGTGGGGCGGTGAGCGAGTCGACCGAGCGCGGGGCGGCGGCCTCGCGGGGCGGAGCGTCCAGCGGCGCGGCCAGCACGTCCCGTTGCGGCACACCCCCGATGCCGGACTGCTCGGCGGCGATCTTTTCCTGGAGGCGCAGGATGCCGTGCAGCAGCGCCTCCGGTCGGGGTGGGCAGCCCGGCACGTACACGTCGACAGGGATGAGCTGGTCCACGCCCTTGGTGACCGAGTACGAATCCCAGTAGGGGCCGCCGCAGTTGGAGCAGGCGCCGAACGAGATGACGTACTTCGGCTCGGGCATCTGGTCGTACAGCCGCTTGATGGCCGGGGCCATCTTGTCGGTCACCGTGCCGGAGACCACCATGAGGTCGGCCTGCCGGGGGCCGTGGGCGAACGGGATCACGCCGAGCCGGATGAAGTCGTGCCGGCCCATGCTTGTCGCGATGAATTCGATCGCACAGCAGGCCAGGCCGAAGTTGAACACCCAGAGCGAGTAGCGGCGCCCCCAGTTCAGCACGAACCGGATCGGCTCACCGAGCACTGCCGGTAGCTGCACGCCTGCCCCCTCCGTCCTCCAGCAGACAGTCAACCACAGCGTCCGGCTGGAACCCCGGGGACCACTCAGCGTCCTGGTCACCAGAGGGCGGTGCGATCGGGCCCGGCCGGACGTGCCGGCCGGGCCCGATCGCGGGCACGCTCACCCGCCGCTACGCCGCATTCAGGCAGTCGCCACCGAGGGGCCGGGGCCGATCGGCTCGGCAACGCTCGGGCCGGGGCCGATCGGCTGCGGGACGCTCGGGCCGGGGCCGATGGCCAGGGACACGCCCGGGCCGGGGCCGATCTCCCCAGGCGCGCCCGGGCCGGGACCGATCGCCGTGACGGCTGCCGCCACGCCACCCAGGCCGAGGGCGAGGCCCGCCGCCGCAGTCACTCCGCTGAGCAGGAACTTCCGCATCATCATCGTTCTCCCCGTGTCGTTGGGCTGATGAATTGACCGCACGGAACCGGCGAATGCCACAAAACCCCCGTTTAGTGACATTTGTCTATACTGATACCCGTTGATTGATTGCCCTCGCTGTGCATGGCGGGCGATGTCCCGGACGCGACACAAAGGTCGGCCGAAGGTGCGCAACCGCTCGGAGTGTCCGGCTGTGTGACGGGTGCCGGCGGGACACGCTGTCCGCGGTTACCACGGGGAGGACGAGTGCTTGTGACGAGAGAAGTACGGGTGGGCGGGCGGCCCCCCGACCCGCCGGGCGGTTCCGCTCCAGTAGCGGCCGAACTGGTCTTCGACGACTTCTACCACGCCCACTTCCGCGGGCTGGTCGTCCAGCTCACCGCGTACACCGGTGACCGTGGGCAGGCACAGGACCTGGTCCAGGAGGCGTTCTGCCGGGCGTACGCCCACTGGGACCGACTGGCCCGGTACGACGACCCGCTGGCCTGGGTGCGCCGGGTCGCCTGGAACCTCGGCCACAACCGCTGGCGGCGGCTGCGGACGGCGCAGGCGTGGCTGCTGCGGCAGCGGGAGACCCACGTGGCGGGACCGAGCCCGGACCGGGTCGCACTGGACACGGCGCTGGCGAAGTTGCCGCCGAAACAGCGGCGGGCCGTCGTCCTGCACTACCTCGCCGATCTGTCGGTCGCCGAGATCGCCGCCCAGGAACGCGTCGCCGAGGGCACCGTCAAGTCCTGGCTGCACCGCGGGCGGGCGGCCCTCGCCACGCACCTGCGCGACACCACCGAGGAGGTGCGAGATGTCTGAGCTGGAGACCCTCGGCCTCGCCGAAGAGTTCGCCCACTACCGCCGTACCGTGCTGGAGGAGGTCGAGGTGCCCGGGCCCGCCGCCGTCCGGCGGACGGTACGGGGACGCGGCCGTCGTCGGCTGGTGGCCACCACCACTGCGGCGCTCGCGCTGTTCGGCGGATCAGCCGTCGGGTACGCGGCGATGAGCGGGCCGGAGCACCGGCCGGGTCCGGTCGACCCGACGCCGAGCATCTCGGTGTCGCCGACCCCGACCGACCCGGCGACCCCGACCACAAGCCCGTCCGCGACGAGCGGCGGCCCCGCCTCCACCGCGCCCAACGGCCGGTTCAGCCGGGCGCAACTGCTCGGTGCGACGGTGACCCTGCCGGCCTGGCGGGCCGGGCCGGGCTGCCCGACGTCGGCCGTGCGGATCAGCGGCGACGACCGCGAGGGCGTCAACTGGCTGATCGCGATCGACCACGGTGACGTCGACGGGGACGGGGCGGTGGAGACCGTGGCGCTCGTGCAGTGCGTGCTCGGCACCCGGGGGCCGATGCAGGTGGTCGCCTTCGACCGGGACGAGGAGGGGAAGGTGGTCACCCTCGGCCGCGTGGTCGCGACCACCATCGACAAGCCGCAGTGGCTGTTCGGGCTCGACGTGGTCGACGACGGCACGGTGCGGGTGCAGGTCGGCGACATCGCCCCCGGCGGTGGCTGGCCCGGCGAATGGTCCCAGCGACAGTGGCGGGGCTACCGGTGGAAGGGGTCGACCTTCGCCCAGGTCTCCGGGCCGACAAGCTTCGGGCCCAACCCGCACTCCGCGGACCTCGCGGTCACCGCCACCGCGCTCGTGCTCGGCACTGCGGATGACGGCTCACGAACGGGTACGACAACGGTGCGGATCCGCAACAAGGGGGCCGCGGCGGTCCCGCGCGTGGAGCTGCGCCTGAACGTGCCGTCGGACGTCCGCCCGGACGTCGACGGGTGGGCGCCGTGTACCAACGAACCGCAGGACACCAGGCAACCGGTGACCTGTGGGCTTGGCCGGATCGGGGCCGGCGCGGAGGTGACGTTGACGTTGAGCTTCCGGGCCGCCGAGGGTGCCCCGGTGGGCACGGGTTCCGCCGTTGTGGAGGCCCGGCCGATGAGCGGCGACTTCACCTTCCTGCTGGACCGCCAGGAGTCCGACAACCGGGTCGCCATGGCCTACCGGTGACACCCGCCGGCCCGCGTCGCACACCGCTCGGGCGTGCGCCGCGGGCCGGCGCTGCGCTCACCAGGAGGGCCGTTGCAGCAGACCCACGAACTCGACGAGCAGCCGCTCCCGCAGTGCCGGCGGCGCGGCGTCGAGCAGTGTGTTCACCACAGCCATCCGGTCCGGCGTCGGCGCGTTCCCGGCACCGAGCCCGAGCCCGCCGGCGATCCCGGCGACCAGATCGGGCGTGAGCGCGTCAGGGGTCAGCGACCCCGCCAGCGCCATCAACTCGGGCGGGAGGGCCACCGGACCGGCCGCCCGGGCGGCGGCCACCGCGTCCGCCAGGTCCGGTGCGAATTCGGCGACCCGGGGCGCGACCGAGGCGGTCACCGTGAGGTGCACGCTGGCCGGCAGACCGGCGTACGACAGTTGGGGCTGGGTGTGCCAGCCACGCGCGGTCAGCTCGTCGACCAGGACGAACAGGTCGGGCCCGCCCTCGGTGGCGGTGAAGCAGACGACAGTCGACTCCGGCTCGGCCAGCAGCCGCAGTCCGTCGACGGAACGGACCGCGTCGGCGAGGCCGGCCACCGCGTCCCGGGTGGCGGTGGCCAGCCGCAGGTAACCGTCGTCGCCCAGGTGCCGCACCGTGGCGTACGCGGCGGCGATCGGCCCGCCCGAGCGGGTGGACGCGATCACCGGGTTGATCATCGTGTACCCGGGCCAGTCCGCGTACGCGAAGTACTGCGGGGCGCGCAGCGCGGCGTCGCGGTGCAGCAGCACCGACACCCCCTTCGGCGCGTACGCGTACTTGTGCAGGTCCACCGAGATCGAGGTGACGCCGGGGACCGCGAAGTCGAACGCCGGCACCGGCTCGCCGAGGCGACGCAGGTACGGAAGGGTCCAACCGCCGAAGCAGGCGTCCACGTGGCAGCGCACCCCGGCCCCGGCCGCCGCCGCCGCGATCTCCGCGACCGGGTCCACCACCCCGTGCGCGTACGACGGCGCGGAGCAGGCCACCAGCACCGTCTCCGGCCCGATCGCGGCGGCCATCGCGGCGGGGTCGGGGCGCAGTGTGTCCGGGGTCACCGGCACCACGTCCAGTGCCACCCGCAGGTAGTGCGCCGCCTTCGCGAACGCGGCGTGCGCTGTCGACGGCACCACGATCCGGGGTGCGGCGATCTCCGGGTGGGCGTCCCGGGCCGTCTTGACGGCGAGGATCAGCGACTCGGTGCCGCCGCTCGTGACACTGCCGACCACCTCCTCGGCGGTGGTGCCGGGGCCTCCGCCGAGCACCCGGGCCGCGGCGCCGACGAGCGCGTTCTCCATCGCCAGCAGGGACGGGAACGCGGTCGGGTCGAGCCCGTTGACGTGGGCGCTCTCGCGGTGCGCGGCGGCGGCCAGCTCGTCGAGCCCGGGCACCGCCGGGTCGTAGACGTACGCGAACAGCCGGCCGCCGTGGGTGGGCCGGTCCCCGTCCCGCAGCGCGCGGATCTCGGCGAGCACGACGTCCGCCGCCACCCCGTCCTTGTCGATCATGGAGTCATGGTGCCCTTCTCGTGACGGTCCCCCACCACGGCTTCCTGCCCGACGCGCGGGTGGTGCATGGCGGCGGCCAGGATGGCCGGGGTCAGGGTGTAGCGGCGCAGCAGGAGGATCGGGGGCGCGATCAGGACGGCGGGGATGACCGTGAAGCCCAGAAGCACGCCGAGGCGGGCCGCATCCGACTGGGCAGCCGCCGTGCCGGTGTCGGACGACACGTACCCGGAGAGCTGGAGCACCAGACCGTAGATGCCCGGCCCGAGGGCCAGGCCGAGGGTCTCCCCCGCGGTCCACAGGCCGGTGAAGACACCCGCCTGGCGGCGACCGGTGCGCGCCGTGTCGTACGCGATGCAGTCCGGCAGCATCGCCAACGCGAAGACCTGCTGCCCGGCGTACCCGACACCGATCACCGCGACCACCAGGTACACGGCGACCGGCGGGAGCACAGGCGCGGCGACCAGCACGAGCGCCCCGGCGGCGAGGATCACGGCCGCCGCGACCAGGCCCGCCCGCTTGCCCAGCCGGGCGCCGACCCGGCTCCACACCGGCATCACCAGCAGCGCCGGCCCGACGAAGCAGGCGAAGAGCAGGGTCGGGCCGCTCTGCTCGTCGCGCAGGATCTGCCCGGCGAAGTAGTTGACGCCGGCCAGGATGGTCGCCACCCCGGCGGACTGCACCACGAAGCAGATCAGCAGCGCCCGGAACGGCCGGTTCGCGGCGGCGACCGCGAGCTGGGCGCGCAGGCTGGGTTCGCTGCCGCCCACCGTGCCGGTCGGCGCGGCGCGGGTGCCGACGAACGCGCCGACGGCGCCGAGGGCGATGAGCGTCGCCACGAACAGGCCCATCCACCGGTGCCCGGGCAGGCCGTCGCCGCCGGCTGTCACCACGAGCGGGGCGAGGGCGCCGGAGACCAGGATGGTCAGCGCCAGCACGGCGATCCGCCAGGTCATCAAGCGGGTGCGTTCGGTGTAGTCGTCGGTCAGTTCCGCCGGCATCGCCACGTACGGCACCTGGAAGAAGGCGAACGCGGTGGCGGTGGCGAGGAAGGCGAGCGCCACGTACGCCCCGGCGGCCGGACCGTTGCCGAACGGCGCCGCGAAGATGGCCGCGAAGAGCACGGCGAGCACGAGACCGGCGACGAGAAGGTACGGACGGCGCGCGCCCCAGCGGGACCGGGTGCGGTCGGAGATCCGCCCGGCGACCGGGTTGACAAGCACGTCCCACGCCTTCGGCAGCAGCACCAGCAGGGCGGCCATCCCGGCGGCCACGCCCAACGTGTCGGTCAGGTACGGCAGCAGCAGCAGACCGGGCACGGTGCCGAACGCGCCGGTGGCCAGGGATCCGAGCGCGTATCCGGCGTGCACCGTCCGGGGCAGCGGGACAGCGGTAGGCGTACCTGTGGCACCCGGCGGCGGGTTCATGGGGCCGAATGTTACTCACGTTATGCCGGAGGTCACATCCCCTCCAGCGGCGACCAACCCGCCACCCGGATGTCCACTCCTTCGCCGCGCAGCGGCACCCCCTCGGCGCGCAGCCGGGCGCGTGCCTCCCGCTCGTGTCCCGGCGGCAACCGACCGGCCGAGCTGACCACCCGATGCCAGGGCACCGAGCCGCCGTGCCGGGCCATGATGTTTCCCACCAGGCGCGCGGAGGCACGGCCCGAGCGTTCGGCGAGCGCGTCGGCGACCGCCCCGTACGACATCACCCGGCCCGGCGGGATGCGCTCGACCAGGTCGAGCACCGCCTCGACGTACTCGTCAGGTGTCACAATCGGCCACCATATGGGAACGTCGCCGGGCGCTGCCGCCGTGACCACGCAGAATGGGCGGGTGCGCGACGCAGTCACGGCGGCCCGGCGGGTCGTCGTCAAGATCGGATCCTCCTCGTTGACCACCGCCACGGGCGGCCTGGCCGACGGGCGGGTCGACGCGCTCGTCGACACCCTGGGGCGGCTCACCGCCGAGGGGCGCGAGGTGGTGCTGGTGTCCTCCGGCGCGATCGCCGCCGGCCTGGCCCCGCTCGGCCTGACCCGACGTCCGCGCGACCTGGCCACCCAGCAGGCCGCCGCCAGCGTCGGGCAGGGCCTGCTGATCGGCAGGTACGCGGCCAGCTTCGCCCGGCACGGCCGCACCGTCGGGCAGGTGCTGCTCACCGTCGACGACGTGACCCGACGCGCGCACTACCGCAACGCGTACCGGACGCTGCGCAAGCTGCTCGACCTGCGGGCGGTGCCGATCGTCAACGAGAACGACACGGTGGCCACCGAGGAGATCCGGTTCGGGGACAACGACAGGCTGGCCGCCCTGGTGGCCGCGCTCGTGCACGCCGACCTGCTGGTGCTCCTGTCGGACGTGGACGCCCTCTGGACCGGCGACCCGGCCCGGCCGCAGTCGACCCGGATCACCGAGGTCCGCGACGACGCCGACCTCACCGGCATCACCATCGGCGGGGCCGGCCGCTCCGGCGTCGGCACCGGCGGCATGGTCACCAAGGTGGAGGCCGCCCGGATCGCCACCGGCTTCGGCATCCCGGTGGTGCTCACCGCCGCCGACCTGGCCGCTCCGGCGCTGGCGGGTGAACCGGTCGGCACGCTGTTCCACCCGCAGCGGCAACGCCCCACCGCCCGGCTGTTCTGGCTTGCCCACGCCACCTCACCCCGGGGGCGGCTGCACCTCGACCCGGGCGCGGTGGCCGCGGTCGTCGCGCGGCGCAAGTCGCTGCTGCCCGCCGGCATCACCGCGGTGGACGGCACGTTCACCGCCGGCGACCCGGTGGACCTGGTGGACACCGCAGGCGCGCCGGTCGCCCGCGGCCTGGTCAACTACGACGCGGTGGAGCTGCCCGGGCTGCTCGGTCGTTCCACCTCCGAACTCGCCGCGGCGCTCGGCCCGGCATACGAACGGGAGGTCGTCCACCGCGACGACCTCGTACTGCTGTAAGCAAGGGCCCTTTGTTAACGCCTGGTGTTGTACAAGGGGCCCTTCCTAACGCGAGGAGTGACCGATGAGCGTCATCGAGCAGGCGCGACGGGCGCGGGACGCCGCAGCGGACCTGGCCACCGCCACCCGTACCGGGAAGGACGCCGCGCTTGTCGCGATGGCCGAGGCGCTGGTGGCGCGTACCCCGGAGATCCTGGCAGCGAACGAGGCGGACCTGGCGGCCGGCCGGGAGGCCGGGCTGAGCGCGGCCGTGCTGGACCGGCTCGCCCTCGACGCCTGCCGGGTGGCCGGCATCGCCGACGCGCTGCGCCAGATGGCCGCGCTGCCCGACCCGGTCGGCGAGGTGGTCCGCGGTTCGGCCCTGCCCAACGGCCTGGAGCTGCGCCAGATCCGGGTGCCGTTCGGGGTGGTCGGCATCATCTACGAGGCGCGACCGAACGTGACGGTGGACGCCGCAGGGATCTGCCTGAAGTCCGGCAACGCGGCGCTGCTGCGCGGGTCGTCGTCGGCCGCGCACTCCAACGCCGCGCTGGTCGCGGTCCTGCGGGACGCGATCACCGGCGCCGGCCTGCCCGCCGACGCGGTGCAGTTGCTCGACGCCAGCTCCCGCGACTCGGTGAAGGAGCTGATGCGCGCCCGGGGGCTCGTCGACGTGCTCATCCCGCGCGGCGGCGCGTCGCTGATCCGCACAGTCGTCGAGGAGTCGACAGTGCCGGTGATCGAGACCGGGGTGGGCAACTGCCACGTGTACGTGGACGCCGACGCCGACGTGGCACAGGCCGTCGCGGTGACGCTCAACGCCAAGACGCAGCGCCTCTCCACCTGCAACACGGCCGAGTCGCTGCTGGTGCACGCCGACGTCGCCGACGCGTTCCTGCCGGCCGCGCTCGCCGCGTTCGCCGAGGCCGGGGTGACGGTGCACGGCACCCCCGAGGTGGCCGCGTACTCCGCAGCGGTGGTCCCGGCCACCGACGAGGACTTCGCCACCGAGTACCTGTCGGCGGACATCTCCGTCGCGGTTGTCGACTCGCTCGACGCGGCGGTCGCGCACATCCGGCGCTACGGCACCGGGCACACCGAGGCGATCCTCACCGACTCGGCGAGCGCGGCCCGCGAGTTCGTCGCCCGGGTGGACGCGGCGGCCGTGATGGTGAACGCCTCGACCCGCTTCACCGACGGGGGCGAGTTCGGCTTCGGCGCGGAGATCGGCATCTCCACGCAGAAGCTGCACGCCCGCGGCCCGATGGGTCTGCCCGAGCTGACCAGCACCAAGTACGTGGTCACCGGGAACGGGCACGTCCGCTAGGCGACGGTCACCGGGCGGCAGGCCCGGATCGCCGAGAGCGTGGTGTGCACGTCGAACTGGTGGCCGTCGTCGCTCTCCCAGCCGCCGTCGCTGCGCTGCGTCTCGGCCAGCCGGCGGAGCGCCCGCACCATGACCCAGTCCTGCGCGTCGATGCCGACCCGGCGTAGCGTGGCCGCCAACCAGGCCACGTCACCCGGGGACATCGTCGCCATCCGCTCGGCCAGCACCACCTGGATGCGCGCCGACTCGTGGAACATGTCCTGCCGGTGCAGCACCGCCGCGCTCAGCCAGCCGGCGGCGAGGAACGACGGCCAGCTGCCGTCCGGGCGGATCCGTCCGGCTATCGAGTGGGCCGCCGCCTGGACGACGCCGGCGTACGCCCCGCCGACCCGGTGATCGAGCGGCCCGGAGGCGCGGGCGTCCAGCCCGGCGACGGTGAGCCAGAAGCCCGCATTGGCGGTGACGAAGAGCTTGGCCTCGGGGTCGCCGGGACGGGCCCACTCCGGAGCCGAGCCGGCCAGCGAGGCGTCCTCGTCCCAGCCGCCGTCGGCCTGCTGGCGTGACGCCAGCCAGTCCAGTGCGCGGCGGGCGGCGGGACGGCCGAGCGCGCCCAGGTCGTCCAGCTCGGCGAGCCGGAAACAGGTCGCGTCGATCGAGGCGACCTCGCCACCCCACGTCGCCGGCCAACCGCCGTCGGACGACTGGCCGACCTCGGCCGTCTCCAACAGCTCGGTGGGCACCGGGGTGCCGTTGCGGAGCCACGAGAGACGGGCGCGTTCCACCGCGTCCCCATGCGCCACGACGAACCCGATGGCGGCTTCCATGTCGACCACGGCGGGAACGCTACCTGCGCAGACGCGATACCGCCTCGGGGAATCGGCCAGCCGGGAGTGGCTGCGTCGCTCCGACCCGACGGCGACTCGTCGTCATGTGCGTCGATTTGCCGGGACGGCGGTGACGCCGCCCCGGCTCAACCGGTCAGTACGCGGGCAGCGACGGGTCGATCTGCTTGATCCAGGAGAGCACGCCGCCCTGCACGTGCACGGCGTCGCGGAACCCGGCGGCCTTGAGCGCGGCGAGCGCCTCCGCCGAGCGGACCCCGGACTTGCAGTGCAGCACGATCTGCCGGTCCTGCGGCAACTGCGCGAGGGCGTCACCGGAGATGATGTCGCCCTTGGGGATGAGAGTGGCGCCGGGGATCCGGACGATCTCGTACTCGGCCGGCTCCCGGACGTCGACGAGGAAGATGTCCTTGCCGGCGTCCTGCCACTCCTTCAGCTCCAGCGCGGTGATCGTCGAGTCGAGCGTCGCCTCCTGGGCCCCCACCGAGACCGCGCCGCAGAAGTCCTCGTAGTCCTCGAGGAGGTCGGTGACGCTCGGGTTCTCGCCGCAGAGCACGCAGTTCGGGTCCTTCCGGACCTTGATCTTGCGGTATTCCATCTCCAGGGCGTCGTACACCATGAGGCGGCCGACAAGCGGCTCACCGATGCCGGTGAGCAGTTTGATCGCCTCGTTGACCTGGATCGAGCCGATCGACGCGCAGAGCACACCGAGCACGCCGCCCTCGGCGCACGACGGGACCATGCCGGGCGGCGGCGGCTCCGGGTAGAGGCAGCGGTAGCAGGGGCCGTGCTCGGCCCAGAACACCGACGCCTGGCCGTCGAAGCGGTAGATCGAGCCCCAGACGTACGGCTTGCCGAGCAGCACCGCCGCGTCGTTGACCATGTAGCGGGTGGCGAAGTTGTCGGTGCCGTCGACGATCAGGTCGTACTGGGCGAAGATCTCGCGGACGTTCTCCCGGTCCAGGGCGATGTTGTGGATCTCCACGTTGACCAGCGGGTTGATCTCGCGGATCGACGCGGCGGCGGATTCGGCCTTGGACCTGCCGATGTCTGACACGCCGTGGATGACCTGGCGCTGGAGGTTCGACTCGTCGACGGTGTCGAAGTCGATGATGCCGAGCGTGCCGACCCCCGCCGCGGCGAGGTACAGCAGGGCGGGCGAGCCGAGGCCACCGGCCCCGACACAGAGCACCCTGGCGTTCTTCAGCCGCTTCTGCCCGGCCACCCCGACGTCCGGGATGATCAGGTGGCGTGAGTAACGGCGGATCTCGTCAACGGTCAGCTCGGCGGCGGGCTCGACGAGCGGGGGCAACGACACGGTGGACTCCCCGGGATCGGCGGTCTGAACGGCGCCATTGTTGCTCGCCGGGGCACCCCTCGGCCATGAGGGAGGACACGTGGTCCGCGATGCGGGAGCGGGAATAACCGACAGCCGGTCGATCAGGGGACGAACTCACCCGCGTAGCGACGACCGTCGACGTACGGCCAGGCGTTTGCCACGCAGCCCTCGAGGCCGTACGTCTGCTGCTGCATGACCGGCGCCGGCTCACCCGGGCCGGGGCAGGCCTCGTGCTGCTCGCCGAACTCGTGGCCCACCTCGTGGTTGACGACGTAGGTGCGGTACGTGTCCAGCGGGGCGCCGTAGTCGGGCACGGCCTCCTGCCAGCGCGCCAGGTTGATGATCACCTGCCCGGGCAGCCGGCAGGACGTGTACCGCTCGGTGCTCAGCCCGCCCTCGGCGCACATCCGCTCCGAGGTGACGGGGGTGGCCAGGTAGATGGTGAAGTCGGCTGCCCCCGCGTCGGCGACCCGTTGGACGCGCAGCTCACCGGAGGCGATCCAGCTGCGCCTGTCGGTCAGCACCTCGTCCACCTTGGCGGCGAACGCGTCGACGTCCTGGCCGGTGCCGCGTTCCACAGCGACCCGGTACCGGTGCAGCGGGCCGTCCTCGCCGTGCACTGTGGTTCCGCCATCGGCGGCGGTGAAGCGTCCCGCGCCGACGGACGGGTAGCTGCTGGGCGCCGGGTGGGCGGCCCCGCCGCCCAGTCCCATTCCGCCCTGGGTGGTGGTGGCCGGCACGTCGGCCGGCGGTTCGCCGCCGCGGGAGACGGTCACACCGACGGCGGTGGCGAGCACCAGCGCGCCGATCAGCAGGCTGCGGCGCCGGCGCCGGTGCATCCGGACGAGGGTGGGACGGCCGTGCCGGTACGCCGACCGGTCCGACGGATCGGGCGGCTGAGGCGGGCCGTAAGGGGACGACGGCGTCATGACGCCCAGCCTGCCAGATTATTCGGGCATTTCTCCGCTTATACCGCTATTCACGCAAGAGGGATGCTTCGTCAGAGCCCGGGACCGGCGTAACGGCGTCCGTCCAGGTACGGCCACGGGTTGACCCGACACCCGTTGAGGAACAGCGTCTGCTGCATCATCACCGGCGCCGGCCGCCCCGCCCCCGGACAGCGCTCGTGCCGGTGCCCAAGCTGGTGACCCACCTCGTGGTTGACCACGTACGTCCGGTAGACCGACAGCGGCACGCCGGCCGAGACGTAGTGCGGCACGGACAACCGCCACCGGTCCAGGTTGATGATCACCTGACCGGGTGCCCGGCAGGACGTGTACGGGCGACCCCCGATCCGGATGTCCACCCCACCGGCGGCGCACATCCGACCCGCCGTACGGGCCGTGGCCAGGTAGACGGTGAAGTCGCGGGGCGCGTTGCCGGGCACCTGCTGCAACCGCAGCCGCCCGCTGTCGACCCAGCTGCCCGGCCCGGCGAGCGCCGCCTCGACGGCCCGCCCGAACCCGACGGCGTCCTCGGCACTGCCCGATTCCACGGCCACCCGGTAGCGCCGCAGCTCACCCGCGCGACCCAGCACCGGGCCGGAGCGGTCGTCATAACCGAACCGGCCCGCACCCGCGCTGGGTACCGACCCCGGCAGCCGCAACACCGCGGGCGCACTCGGCGACGCCGACACGGACGGCGACGGGTCCGCCGACGGCGGCAGCGGCGCGGCCACCAGCGGCGGCGGCACGCTGCTGATCTCATCCGCCGCCAGCCGGTCCGCCTCGGGACGGCCACCCGGCCCCTCGGCGACCACGATCACCACCGCACCGACGGCCACCACCACCGCCATCAGTTGCGCGAACAGGGCGAAGCGACGGTGACGACGAGCTGACCTGGGCATCCGGCTCAGCCTGACAGATCAGACCGCCCGGTCGCGTCCTCCGTTTCGGCGAGCAGACCGACCACCGCCCGGGCGACCAGCCGGGGCACCTCCAACTGCGCCACATGACCCACGCCGTCGAGCATCAGCAGACGGCTGTCCGGGATGACCCGCGCGGTCTGCGGCGCGACCCGCACATCGACCAGCCGGTCCGCCCGACCGCCCACCACGAGCGTCGGCGCCCGCACCGACCGGGCCAGCCGCCACAGCGACCCCGACCCCGGCAGGTACGCCCGCAGGAAACTGGAGACCAACCCGCGGAACGTCCGCACGTACGCGGCCGCGTAGTGCTCCGCCTCGTAGCGCACCCGGATCTCCTCCAGCGCCTCGGCGCGGCGCTGGTCGCAGATCCGGTCGAGGTCCGCCACACACGCCTCAAGCACCTGCTGGGCCATCACCTCGGGCGCGAGCTGGGTGAGGTACCGGCCGACCAGCCGTTCACCGCCGGGAATGGCGAGCACCGGCAGCATCCGACCCTGCAACGAGCGCCGGAAGTCGAGGAACGGCAGCGCCGGAGAGATCAGGGTGAGCGTTCGGACCAGGTCCGGTCGCAGGGCGGCCACCTGGACCGAGACCGCGCCGCCCAACGAATTGCCGAACAGGTGCACCGGCCCCCGGCCGGAGTGCTCGATCCAGCGGACGACCAGATCCGCGAAGGCGGGGATCGTGTAGCGGCGACCCGGCTCGCTGCGGCCGAACCCGGGCAGGTCGATGGCCTGACCGTCGAGCCGGTCGGAGAGCAGCCCGGCCAGGTCCGTCCAGTTCTGCGACGAGCCGCCCAGCCCGTGCACGTACAACGCCGGTTCCGCTCCGGCGGCGGTGGCCGGAGTGTCCCGCACGTACGTGACCGAGCTGCCGAGGCGTACCTCACGCCCCGGCCACGGCGGCGGAACCCGGTGCTCGGGCAGAAGCTCGTCCGGCCAGAGGATGGCGCGTTTCATCGTTCCAGTCTGCCCCGGACCACTCAGGACAGCAGTGCCTCCAGCCGACGGTTCACCGCCGCCAGCGTCGCCCGGACCACCGCCTGCCGCGGGTCACCTGCGACAAGCGCCGACCCGGCGAGCTGCTCCACCCAGCCCTCGCAGACCAGCAGCACCACCACCGTCGCCACCTCGCAGTTGCCGAACGGCACCACCGCCGCGTGCTCGACGAAGCAGCGCCCCCGCTCGGCGTTCTCGACACCGCGCAGCAACTCGTCCACGGCGGCGGCAGCGGCCACCGCGCAGAGCCGCAGCACGTACCCGTCCACCGCCGGCCCGGTCGCGTACCCGGAGGCGTTCTCGCCGCCGGCCAGCAACCGCACCTCCACGTTGGCGTCCAGCCCGAACGTGCTCACCTGCACGTGGTCGATCACCACCCGGGGACCCGGCGCGCCGCCGGTGTCCAGCGGCCGGGACGGCGCCGACTCCGTCGTGGTCACCTGACCACCGGAGTACGACGTACCCACCGTCGCCGGGCTACCGGTGGCGTCCCCGGCTGGCGCGGCCGAGACCGAGCCCGGCTCCTCCACGGTGGCACGACCCCGGTGCGGGGCGCTCTGCCGGCGACGACGTGACGTGTCCCCCACCGGCGGGGTCTCCACCCGCCCGCTCACGGTGGGCTCGGCGGCGCGTACCTCCTCGGGCCGTGGTTCGGTGCCGGCGTCCCGGGTCTCCGGGGCGCGCCGCTCGACGGCACGCGACTCGGGGCTGCGCGGCTCGGCACCCCGGCGCTCGGGGCTGCGCGGCTCGGGGCTGCGCGGCTCTGCGCTGCGGCGACGGACCGGCGGGGCCGGCGTGGTGGGCAGGCCGGGCAGGTTCTGCGGGGCGGCGGCGAGACCCATCCGCTCCTGGAGCAGCCGGGCGACCTGTCGACTCACTTCGGCCGGGTCGGCGCCGTCGGCCAGGTCCAGTCGGAGGCTGTGCGCGCCCGCCGGCGTACGGCGCAGCGCCGCGTCGCGGACGCCTGCCACCTCCCGGACGGCGTCCAGGATGGCGTTGACGTCGAACCCCTCGGGGCGCTCCCGCAGAGGCGCGGGTTCGTCGTCGCGGCGCAGGTGGGTGGCGATACGGGCGAGTTCCGGGGTTTCGGCGGGTGGCTCCACGGCTGGCGGCTCCGGCACGACGGGCACGTCCGGTTCGGCGGGGACGCGCTGCGGCAGCACCGCCGCCGTCGTTTCCGCTCGACGGCCGGGGTCGGCCGGGTCGGCCGGCGACGCCGGGTCGGGGGCGGAGCGGCGTGCCGCGTAGGGAGGGGCTGACGCGGGTGAGGGCCGGTCACGGCGGCCGCTCGCACCCGGGACGGCGCCTGTCGACGCGGGTGCGGCGTCGGTGGAGGTCGGACCGGTCGACGAGGGTGCGGGGCGGGGCGGCTCCGGCGGCTCGGGGGTCGCCGGGCGCAGCCGGAAGGGTGCGACCGACCGGGGCTCGGGGCGCAGCGGGCCGGGCTGGTCGCCCGCCTCGTCGAGTCGGGGCATGCTCGCCGGCCAGGACGGGCGCTCACCCGGGGACGCGGGGATGCGCCCCTCGGACCAGTCCGGCCGCTCGGCCGGCGGTGGGCTGCTGGACGCCGTGGGCGTTCCACCGGCCCAGGAGGATCGTTCCGCAGTCAGCGCCGGACCGGCGGGCGCCGGTGGCGGTGTGACCGCCGGGGGTGGCACGACCGCCGGGGGTGGCACGACCGCCGGCGGTGGCACGTCGGCGGGAGCCGCCGCCGCAGGGGTCGCCGCCGGGGCGGGGGACGCAGCAGGCGTCGGGTCGTTCGACGGCGGGCGCGCCCAGGACGGCCGCTCGGCGGAGGGCGTGGGAGCCGACTCAGGCCGACCGGCCCACGACGGCCGCGACGGCGCACCGCTTGTCGGAGCCGGATCAGCCCCACCCGCCCAGGACGGGCGCGACGGCGCACCACTTGTCGGAGCCGGATCAGCGCCGCCCGCCCAGGACGGGCGCGACGGCGCACCGCTTGTCGGCACCGCATCAGCCCCACCCGCCCACGACGGCCGCGACGGCGCACCGCTCGTCGGAGCCGGACCGGCCCACGACGGGCGGGACGGCGGGGCGCTGGTCGGGGCGGGGCCGTCGGCCCAGGTCGGCCGATCGACGGCCGAGGGCGCGGTCCCCGCGGGGGCGGGCGGGCCACTTGTCGGTGCCGATTCGGCAGCACGCGGCTGCCGGTCGACAGGCGGGGTGGCGCTCGGGGCCGGGGCGGCCCAGGACGGGCGGTCCTTCGGCGGCGCGCTGACCGGGGTGGTCGCCTGGCGTTCACCGGCCCAGGACGGGCGCTCGGGGGTCGGCTCCGGTTCGGGTGCGTCCCGGTCGGCGTCGTACGCGCGGGGCGCCTCGGCGCGTACCGGCTCGTACGGGCGGGTGGGCTCGGCGCGTACCGGCTCGTACGGCAGGTTGGGCTCGGCGACCCAGCCCGGGGCGGACTCGTCCCGGGCCCGGCGGCCGGTCGGCTCGTCATCCGGTCTGGACCACTGTGGGGCCCAGCCGCTGCCCCAGCTCGGGCGGTTCCAGTTCGGCCCGGACCAGTCCGGTTCGATGGCCGACGACTCCCCGGCCCGGGGCGGGTCGGCGGCGCGGGGGCCCTCGGCGGACCGGGGCGGGTCGGCAGGGTCGTCGGTCGGCAGGTCCGGAGTGCGGTCGGACTCGGCGGACGCCTCCGCCGGGAGTGGGTTTCTCCACTCGCGGGGTGCGGCTGACCGGTCGTCGGCGGCCAGCCGGTCGGCGCTGGGCGCGTGGAAGCCGGGCGGGACCTCGAAACCCGAGGCGGCGGTGCCCACGGGGGGCACCTGGACGGCCGGCGGCGACGGTGCGGGACGTTGGGCGGGCACCACCAGCCGGTCGCCGCCCGCGGCGGGCCGGTCGTCGTCGGTAGGACCGGGCGGCGCGCTCACCGGCGCGGGACGGCCCGGCGACGCGTCGAGCCCCGGGTGGTGGACGCCGTTGGCCTCGGCTCCGGCGTGTCGGACGCCGTTGGTGTGGTGGCCGTTGACGCGGGCCGGTGGCTCGGGACCGTCGGGCGGCCCGGCCAGCGGCGGCGGCAGGTCGCCGTGCCGCGCGGATGACGTACGCCACCCGGCCGCCGCGTCGGGCTGCCAACGTGTCGCCTGCTCCGGGTCGTCCGCACGCTCGGCGGCCCGGGGCCACCCGCCCGACTGGGGCGCCCACCCGCTGCCGGAACGGCCCGGGTCGTCGTGCTGACCCGTTCCGTCACCGTGCTCTCCCGGGGTGGCGGCTCCGGGTTGCCCTGTTTCACTCACCGCGCGCTCCTTGGTCGCCCCCGCTGAGGCTACCGTGTGGCGACAGTGGCGATAAGTTACAGCGGCGGGCCATTTCCACAACGAGGGTCACGGGCCTCGCCCGGTCTGGGGGGAAAATGCCGGCTCGTACGGAGAACTCGGAGGATCCCATGACCGCTGCGGGGAATGGCGCACAGACCGCTGGCCGACCCACCCGTCTGCCCCGGTCGGCGCGCCGTAAGCAGCTGCTCGCGGCGGCCCAGGAGGTGTTCGTCGCGCAGGGCTACCACGCCGCGGCGATGGACGACATCGCCGAACGGGCGGGGGTCTCCAAGCCCGTCCTGTACCAACACTTTCCCGGAAAGATGGACCTCTACCTGGCCCTGCTGGACACGCACTGTGACGCGATCGTCGCCAAGGTGCGCGACGCGATGCACGGCACGATCGACAACAAGGAACGTGTCGGCGCGTCGGTACGGGCGTACTTCGACTTCGTCGACCACGAGAGCGAGGCGTTCCGTCTCGTCTTCGAATCGGACCTGCGCAACGACCCCGCGGTACGGCAGCGCGTGGAGAGGGTCGAGCAGGGGTGCATCGCGGCGATCACCGACACGATCATCTCGGACACGGGTGTGAGCCGGGCGCACGCCGAGCTGCTCGCCTCCGGGCTGGTCGGCGCGGCGGAGACGGCCGCCCAGTTCTGGCTGGCCGGCGGTCGGCAGGTGCCGAAGGCGGAGGCCGAGGCGTTGGTGGCGGCGCTGTCCTGGCGGGGCATCGCCAGCTTCCCGCTGCAAGGTGAGTCAGCCTGACCACTCACCCCGTGATCGGATAGCCTTCGCCTGGCGGTTCTTTCGCCCCAGTTGAGGAGGCACAGTGGAGGTCAAGATCGGCGTGCAGTACGCGCCGCGCGAGCTGGTTCTGGACAGCGCGCAGTCGCCGGCCGAGATCGAGCAGATCGTGACCGACGCCTTCGCCGGCAACGGCGGCACGCTCTCCCTGACCGATGAGAAGGGCCGGCGGGTGATCGTGCCGGTCGAGAAGGTCGCGTACGTCGAGATCGCCGAGGCGTCGCCGCGCGCGGTCGGTTTCACCGTCCGCTGACCGGTCCGGCCGTCGCGGCAGGTCGGCGCAGTCGTACCTGCCGCGGGCCGGTGCCGCGGCTTCAGTCGTTGCGGCCGACGAATGCCATCCGCGCGGTGTGCGCGGTGGTGAGCCTCCCGAACAGCCCCGGGTACGTCGACCCGGTCGCCCCGCCCGACGAGCGCGGTGAGCGCGGCCCGCTCGGCGGCGACACGGCCGGCCTGGGACAGCGCCTCGCCAACCAGCCGGCGGGCCCACATGGAGAGCCGCCCGGCCACCCGGGGTCGGCGGCGACGGCCGTTCTGATCTCGGCGGCGGCGAACTCCGCGTACCCGGAGTCGTGCAGGACGTGGAGCACCAGCCCCCGGTCGGGCCCGTCCAGGATGTCGGCGATCTCGCGGAGGCTACCGCGCGAAACTCGGCGCCGATAATGTGACGCAGCACACATCTGCCGGCCCCGCGTGGCGGCTGGCCGACCGGGAATCGGGACGTGAGCTTGCCTGTTCAGGTAGCATAGAGCAGTTGCCGTGGGCGCCGACCTGATCGAAGCTCAGCCCGCGGCGCGCGTGCGGCCCGGTCCGGCTCGGCGTTCTGCCCCTGACCGTGTGGCCCGCGTCATACCGAACGCGCCCTGAGGACATGACGGGCGCACCCACGAGAGGGCACCCCCACATCCACATGAGCGATCTGACTCAAGACCTGATGGACGGCCAGGAACTGGCCCCCACCGCCCCGGTTCGACCGGAGGCCCCCACCTTCGCCGCACTCGGCGCCCGCGACGAGACCGTCGAGGCGCTGGCCGCGGCCGGCATCACCCGCGCCTTCGCGATCCAGGAGTACGCGATCCCGATCGCCCTGCGCGGCGTCGACCTGATCGGTCAGGCGCCCACCGGCACCGGCAAGACCCTCGGCTTCGGCGTACCGCTGCTCGACCGGGTGTTCGCGCCCAGCGAGGGCAGCGACGGCGTGCCGCAGGCGCTTGTCGTCGTCCCCACCCGTGAGCTGGGCATCCAGGTCGCCAAGGACCTGGCCGCCGCCGGCCGTACGCGTGGCGTACGGGTGCTGCCGATCTACGGCGGCGTGGCGTACGAGCCGCAGATCGAGGCGCTGCGCAAGGGCGTCGAGATCCTGGTCGGCACGCCCGGGCGACTGATGGACCTGCAGAAGCAGAAGCACCTGCGCCTCGACCGCGTCCACGCACTGGTACTGGACGAGGCCGACCGGATGCTCGACCTGGGCTTCCTCGACGACGTCGAGAAGATCCTGGCGATGCTGCCGGAGGACCGGCAGACCATGCTCTTCTCGGCCACCATGCCGGACCCGATCGTCACCCTGTCGCGGCGTTTCCTGCGCCAGCCGATGACGATCCACGCCGGGCACACCGCCGAGACCGGGCCGTCGCCGCAGACCGAGCAGCTGGTCTACCGCACCCACTCGATGAACAAGGTCGAGGTGGTGGCGCGCATCCTCCAGGCGGAGGGTCGCGGCCTGACCATGATCTTCACCCGTACCAAGCGGGCCGCCGACCGGGTGGCCGAGGACCTCGACTTCCGCGGGTTCGCGGTCGCCGCGGTGCACGGTGACCTGGGCCAGGGTGCCCGTGAGCGGGCGCTGCGGGCGTTCCGCGCCGGGAAGATCGACATCCTGGTCGCCACCGACGTGGCCGCCCGGGGTCTGGACGTCACAGGCGTCACCCACGTCATCAACTACGACTGCCCGGAAGACCAGGACACCTACACCCACCGGATCGGTCGTACCGGCCGGGCCGGGGCGACAGGCGTCGCGGTGACCTTCGTCGACTGGGACGACATGCCGCGCTGGCGCATCATCGACAAGACCCTCGGTCTGGAGATGCCGGAGCCGCCGGAGACGTACCACACGTCCCCGCACCTCTACACCGACCTGCACATCTCCACCGAGGTCACAGGCACGCTGCCCACCGCCGAGCGCACCAGGGCCGGGCTGTCCGCCGAGATCGAGGAGGACCTGGGCGGCACCACGCGCTCCCGTCGCGGCGACGGCGGCGGCCGTGGCTCCCGGCGCGGTGACAGCCGTGGCGGCGAGGGTCGGGGCGAGCGCCGTGGCCGGGGCGACGGCCGTCGGGACCGCTCCGACGCGGCCGAGCCGGTCGCCGCCGAGGCAGCCACCGACGACACCGCCGAGGAGGGCACGCGTACCCCGCGGCGCAGGCGTCGCCGCCGGGCCGGCGAGGCGGTCGTGGGCGAGCCCACCGCGGTGATCTCCGCCGACGCCGGTCCGTCCGAGCCGGCCACCGCAGCCGCCGACGGTGAGCCGTCGAAGCCGCGTCGCCGCCGGCGCCGTCGTGGTGGCGGTTCCGGCGCGGGTACGCCGGCCGAGGCGACCGCGGACTGACGCACAGCGACACCCGACATCCCCCGCACCGCGTCAGCGCGGTACGGGGGATGTTTCCCTTCCCGCCCCACCTGCCGAAGATGGAACGATGCCGGAACCACTGGACGCCGCCCTGACCGAAGTCCGGGCACTGCTTCTCGACCCCGCGCTGACCCGGGCGGTGGCCGCCGGCCGCCGCCGGGGGCGTCGCCCCACAGTGGTCCGGGCCGAGTTGCGGCCGGTGACGCTCAAGGCCGGGCCCCGGCTCCAGATCGCCACCTCCGACGGCGCGCGCCCGTACACCCGTAACGTCGCGCCCGGTCCAGAGGCCGCGGTGGCGGTCGACGAGCTGCTGGCCGAGCCGTTCGGCAACTGGCACGTGGAGACGGCCGACGCGACGCTCCAGCTGCGGGTGACCAAGTCCGGCGAGGCGCAGGTGCACCGCGCGGCGACGGCCCGACCGGCGGCGACGCCGGCCGGGAACGACCGGGCGAAGGAGTACCTGCTCGATCCGGGCGACGAGATCTTCGCCGAGATCGGCGGGTCGGCGGCCAAGCGTCGCCAGGTCGACGCGTTCCTGCGCGCCCTCGCCGCGACCCTGCCCGACGACCTGACCGGTCCGCTGCGGGTGGTCGATTTGGGCTGCGGCAACGCGTACCTGACCTTCGCCGCCTACCGCTACCTGACCGGCCGGGGGCTGGACGTCGAGCTGGTCGGCGTGGACGTCCGCGAGGATCAGCGGCGACGCAACACCGAGCTGGCGCAGCGCCTGGGCTGGGCCGACAAGGTCAGCTTCGTGGCCGGCACGATCGCCGACGCCGTCGTCGACCCCGCCCCGGATCTGGTGCTGGCGCTGCACGCCTGCGACACCGCCACCGACGAGGCACTGGCCCGCGCGGTGCACTGGGACGCCCGTTGGGTGCTGGCCGCGCCGTGCTGCCACCACGACCTGGCCAAGCAGCTCCGCGCGAACCCCGCCCCTGCCCCGTACGACCTGCTGACCCGGCAGGGCATCCTGCGCGAACGCTTCGCCGACGTGCTGACCGACGCGTTGCGGGCCGGGCTGCTGCGGGTGCACGGGTACCGGGCCGAGGTGGTGGAGTTCGTGGACTCGCAGCACACGCCGCGCAACCTGCTGATCCGGGCCCGCCGCACGGGCACCGGCCCGACCGACGCGCAGCGCGCCGAGTACCGCGAACTGGTCGACAAGTGGCAGGTCACGCCCCGGCTGGAGACGCTGCTGGCCTCCGACGGGGTGCGGCCCTAGCGGAGGAGGTCGCCGCCCCGGTCACGCCCGACCCGGTCGCGGGTCGGCAACCGCTCCGGGCTGGTCCGCCGGGAGACCCAGTCCCTGTCCCCCGTACCCGCGGGGAAGGGCACGACCTTGCCCATGCCCTCGGCGTTGCCGACGGCCACGAAGGCGTTCCAGGAGATGTCGACGAGCAGTCTCTTCACCTCGGCGTGTCGGACGCTGGCGTTGCGCTGCAGGGCCAGCCGTACGCCGAGCACCACCCCGGCCAGGCTGGCGGTGACCGCGCCGGTGGCGACCAGCACCTCCACCCCGGTCGCCGTATAGCTGCGCAGCACCAGGACCAGCAGCCAGCCCCAGAATCCGGCGGCGAACACACCTGCGGTGGCGACGAAGAAGAGACTCACCGCACCGGGCTGGTACGGCCGCGAGCGGCTCGGTTCGGCCATGATGCTGCTCCTCAGCGATGCTGCGAGAACGCGGCGTACGGGACGGACGTTACGCCGGGAGCAGAGCTTAGTTGATGAGCGGCGATGGTTCCTGCTCGCCGGTTCCGCATGTTCGTCGATGCGGCCGAAGAAAAAGTCCCGTCCACGGGACAGATTGTGCGGTCAGTCAATTGTTTCCGGCCCCTGTCGTACTACCCTCGGAAGGCGCATCGCCCAGTGCTCCGGCCGGGAGGGAAGACCCGCAGGGATGGGTTCCGCAGAGGTTTCGCCGCAGATGGCGTTCGCCCGCTTCGTCAGGCGAGCGATCGACGACGCCCGCGAGGAACGCGGGTGGACCGTGACCGATCTTGCCTCGCACACGGGCGTGGGCCGCTCGACTGTGTTCCGCTGGCTGGCCGGAGATTGGCAGGACTATCCCGAATTGGCCAAAGTACGGGGCTTCTGCGCGGCGCTGGATCTGCCGGTGGCGGCCGCGTTCCGGGCGCTCGGTCTGCCCGATGCCGGCCCGACTCCCCGCCGCCGCAGCGACGACGGCCCGGTCGAGGCCGACGTCCGGGCCATCCTCGAACGGCTGGCCGACCCCGGTGTCCCCGCCGAGGAGAAGCACCACATCCGCGACCTGCTCCGCTACCTGGCCCGCCGTCCCATCCGCCGCGCCGGCTGAGCCCTCCGGGGTCAGGGGACGGCAAGCGTGAACTCGGCGGTGTGGACCTTCGCGTCTGTCTGGAAGTCCAGGAAGAGGCGGTAGCGGCCGGGGCCGGGGACGGTCAGCCAGAACCGCACCTGCCCGTCCACCAGTTCCGGCTCCGGGTGCACGTGCAGGTAGGCGAGGTCGCCCTCGCGCAGCGCCACCAGGTGCCCGTACGCCCCGAGGTAACGCTCCAGCGGCGTCGCGCCCGCCGCGCCGTCGATCCGGAAGGTCAGCGGCACGGTGGCACCGACCTGGGCCGTGCCCTGGTAGCCGACGGTGAACCCGTCAACTGTCGTCGAGGTGGCCGCCTCGGGCAGCGGACGGGGCTGGTAGCCGCCCGGCGCGGCAAGGTCCACGCCGAGGGTCACGGCGGTCTGGTCGCCGTTGTCGGCGACGACCGTGAAGTCGGCGTACGCCCGCCAGACGCCTGCCCCGTCGAGGGTCAGCGGCATCGACCAGGTGCCGTCCGACGCCATGCTCGGGTGCAGGTGCTGGTAGCCGGTCAGGTCACGGCGTACGACGATGAGGTGCATCGGCTTGTCGTGGACGACGGCGAAGCGGGTCACCGGCTGGCGCTGCGCGTCCCGTACCTGGAAGCGGAACTGCCCCGCCCGGCCGGACGGGAACTCGGTGGCCACCGGGGCCAGCGTGTAGCCCGCCGCGCTGACCGACAGGCCTCCCGGCTCGACGCCCGCGCCCTGGTCGCCGCCGCCCACCACGGAACCGTGGTTGTGCGGGGCGGTGCCGGGCGGGTCGGTGTGCTCGGCGGCCAGTGACGGGCCGCCGACGCCTGTGGTGGTGGTGCCGGTGTTCATCCGGCCGAGGCCGAAGCCGAGCAGCACCGCTAGCACCAGACCGCCGACCACCAGGGCCAGCCGCAGGGTGCTCCGATCCGGTGCGGCGGAGACCTGGTCAGGCACCGCCGACGTCCAGTGCGCGGCCGGTGACGGGGTGCTGATCGGTCATGCCGCCCACGGTACCGCCGCGCCCGCCCGCCCTCGGCGGACGTCCGGACGGCGTGGCGACAGTCGCATTCCGCCGCGCCCGGGAACTTTTCCGCATCAGCGCGTTCAGCCGGCCACGGCGAGGGCCAGCGGAAGCACGTCGGGTGCGCCGGCCCGGCGCAGGGCACGGGTCACCATCGTCATCGTCCAGCCGGAGTCGACCAGGTCGTCGACGAGCAGCACCGGCCCGTCCAGCCCGGCCAGCGCGTCGGCCAGGTCGGTCGGAACGGTGAAGGCGTCGTGCAGCGCGCGTACCCGTTGGGCGCTGTTGCCACGCGGCCCGCCGGGGCCGCCCGGGCCGTCGGGGACGACCTCGCCGAGCAACGGCAGCCGGCCCACGGCGGCGATCCGCTCGGCCAGCGACCCGACCAGCCGGGGCCGCCGCCGGGAACCGACCGCGACCACCGCCACCGGCCGGCGCGGCCACGGGTCGTCGCCGTGCGCCCACGCCTTCAGCACCTCCACCACGGCGGCGGCCACGTCGTCGGGCACCGGCACGTCGGGTGCCTCCGGGCCGACCAGGTCACGCAGCCGGCCACCCCAGCCCAGGTCGGAGAGCCTCCCGACGGCACGGCCCGGCAACGCCTGCTCCGCCGGCGGGATCCGGCCCTTCAGGGGTACGCCCACCGCGTCCAACCCGGTCGGCCAGAGCTTCTTCGGGGCGATCTCCACGCCGGGGCGGCCCAGGAAGGTCTGCGCGGCGGCGAGCGCGGCAGTGGACACGTCGGCGGAGAAGAGCGGGTCGGCGCACCTGTCGCACCTGCCGCAGTCGGTGGCCCCGGTGTCGTCCAGGCGTTCCCGTAGATACCGCATCCGGCAGTCGGACGTCGTCGCGTACTCCCGCATGGCCTGCTGCTCGACGGTGCGCGCCTCGGCGACGCGGCGCAACCGGGCCTCGTCGTAGACCCAGGGCTCGCCGGTGGCGAGCCAACCACCGCGCACCCGGCGGACCGCGCCGTCCACGTCGAGGACCTTGAGCATCAGCTCCAGGCGGGCGCGGCGCAGGTCGACGAGCGGTTCGAGGGCCTGGGTGGAGAGCGGGCGGTCGGTGTGCAGGGCGGCCAGCACGGCCCGGACCTGCTCCTCCGGTGGGAAGGCAAGCGAGGCGAAGTACCGCCAGATGGCGGCGTCCTCCGCGCCGGGCAGGAGCAGCACCTCGGCGTGCTCCACGGCGCGGCCCGCGCGACCGACCTGCTGGTAGTACGCGATCGGCGACGGAGGCGCGCCGAGGTGGACGACGAAGCCCAGGTCGGGCTTGTCGAAGCCCATGCCGAGCGCGCTCGTCGCCACCAACGCCTTGATCTTGTTGTCGAGCAGGTCCTGTTCGGCGGCCCGCCGGTCGGCGTCCTCGACCTGCCCGGTGTACGAGGCCACCGGGTAACCCCGGGACCGCAGGAACTCGGCGGTCTCCCCGGCCGCCGCCACGGTAAGCGTGTAGACGATGCCCGAGCCGGGCAGCTGGTCCAGGTGGTCGGCGAGCCAGGCCAGCCGGTGCGCCGGGCTGGGCAGGTCGAGCACGCCGAGACGCAGCGACTCGCGGTCCAGGGTGCCGCGCAGGACGAGGGCGTCGCCCAGCTGCTCCGCCACGTCCTGGGTGACCCGGGAGTTCGCGGTGGCGGTGGTGGCCAGCACCGGGGTGCGCTCCGGCAGCTCGGCCAGGAAGGTACGCAGCCGCCGGTAGTCCGGCCGGAAGTCGTGCCCCCAGTCGGAGACGCAGTGCGCCTCGTCGACAACCAGCAGACCTGTGGTCGCGGCGAGCTTCGGCAGGACGCCGTCGCGGAAGTCCGGGTTGTTGAGCCGTTCCGGGCTGATCAGCAGGACGTCCACCGCGCCGGTCTGGATCTCGGCGGTGATCTCGTCCCACTCGTCGAGGTTCGCCGAGTTGATGGTGCGGGCGCGGATGCCGGCCCGGGCGGCGGCCTCGACCTGGTTACGCATCAGCGCCAGCAGCGGCGACACGATGACTGTCGGCCCGGCCTGCCCTGCCCGCCCAGCCCGGTGGCCCTGGTCGGCCTGGCCGGCTTGGTCGCTGTCGCGGAGCAGGGCGGTGGCCACGAAGTAGACGGCCGACTTGCCCCAGCCGGTCCGCTGCACGCAGAGCACGCGCCGCCTGTCGACGACAAGCGCCTCGATGGCCCGCCACTGGTCCTCGCGCAGCCGTGCGTGGTCACCGGCCAGCCGGCGCAACACCGCCTCGGCCCGCTCCCGTACCCCTGCCCGCTCTGCTGTCTCCACCCGACATGTCTACCAGCGCCGTCCGTCAAGCCCTTGTTGATCAAGAGGTTTACGCCATTCCCGGGTCGAATCCCGACGCAACCTCTCGATCGACACGTGCGGCGGGGGCGTCGTCAGCGGCCGAGGACCGAGCCTCCGTTGACGCCGAGGACCTGGCCCGTCACGTAGCCGGCCGTCGGGCTGGCAAGGTAGCGGACCGCCTCGGCGACGTCGTCCGGGAGCCCGGCCCGCCCGACCAGGGTCGCCGCAATCCGGTTCGCGTGCCCCTCCGCGGTCATCCGGTCGCCGAAGAACTCGGTCTCGGCGACGTACCCCGGGCTCACCACGTTCACCGTGATCTGCTCCGGGCCGAGCTGCGCCGCCAGGTCGTACGCCCAGCCGTGCAGAGCCGCCTTCGCCGCCGAGTAAGGCCCACCGCCGCCGCGCTGGGCGGCGATCGAGCTGATCAGGATCACGCGGCCACCCGGTCGACGCAGGCCCGGCCGCAGCGCCTCGGTGAGCAGCACGGCGGTGAGCACGTTGGCGTCCAGGTTGGCCCGCCAGTGTGCGGCGGTGCCCGCCAGCGTGCCCGTGTCCCCGCCCAGGTAGCCGCCTGCGTTGTTGACCACCACGTCGACCGGTCGACCGCCGACCGCCGCCAGGACCCGGTCCAGCTGCTCCGGGTCGGTCAGGTCCGCCGTCACGGCGGTGACGGCGTCCAGCCGCCCGCAGTCAGCGGAGATCTGCTCGGCGGCGGCCGCCAACACGTCCGTCCGCCGCCCGACGATCAGAACGTCGTACCCATCAAGAGCGAGCACCCGGGCGACGGCCGCCCCGATCCCGGTCCCGCCTCCGCTGACAACCGCAACCCTCGAGTCCATCCCCGCCGCCTCCCCATCCGCAGAACCCCGTCGATCATGAAGTTATCGCCATCCGCGACGGCGCGTCGTGGCAATAACTTCATGATCGACGGGGTGGGCGGGGGCCGGGGGGGCCGGGGGGGGTTAGCGGCGGGGGGTGGGGCGGAGGGATCTGGTCAGGTGGGCCAGGCGGGGGGCCAGGCTGGTCAGGCCTCCTGGGAAGAAGTAGACGGCCACGATGAAGACCGTGCCCAGGACGAACAAGGGCTGGCTCAGCGGGCGGCTGAGGACGGCCGGCAGGTTGTCCACCGCGTCGCTGGTGCCGAACGCGGTGAGCCGGTGGTCCAGGTACATGTAGAGGACGCCGCCGAGCACCGGCCCCCACCTGGTGCCCGGCCCGCCGAGCACCACCATGACCAGCAGCGACAGGGTCAGCTCGGAGGACGTGATGTGCGGCGACGCACCGCCGACGATCAGGACGTAGACCACCCCGCCCGCCGACGCCAGCCCGCCGGCCAGGGTGAACGCCACAAGCTTGTAGCGGTACGGGTCCAGCCCGAGCACACCGATCCGCCGCTCGTCGTCGCGCAGCCCGGCGAGCACCCGCCCGGTCGGCGACCCGCTCACCCGGTGCACCACGAAGACCACGAGGGTCAGGTACGCCAGTGCCAGCCAGTACAGGTTGACCGTGTTGGTCACCCCCACCAGCCCGGCGGGCAGCCCGGACACGTCCAGCGGCAGGCCCTCCTCGCCGCCGGTCAGCCCACCGAAGTCGCGGGCCACCAGGATCGCCCCGACCTGCGCGAAGGCCAAGGTGACCATGGCGAACGCGATGCCCACGGTCCGCAGCGCCACCGCACCGAGCAGCGCCGCGAGGATCGTGCCGCCGGTGATCGTCAGCAGCGCCGCCTGCCACAGCGGCAGACCGGCCCGGGTGACGAGGATGTCGGTGCCGTACACGCCTGCCGCGAAGTACAGCGCGTGCCCGAAGGACAACATGCCGGTCCTGCCGAAGAGCAGGTCGTAGCCGGCGGCCAGCCCGCCGAAGATCAGGCAGATGGCGAGCAGCTGCAGGGTGCCCGGCGAGTTGACCGGCCCCTCGAAGATCCCCGGCAGGGAGATCGTCGAGTACGGCAGGATCGCCAGCACGGCCAGCGCGACGAGCGGCAGGAACGGGCGCACCCGGTGCCACCGCCCCCGCTGCGGGGTCAACTCGTCGGGCACCTGCGCGGGAGGCGCGTCGATCACCGTCATGCCGTTGCCACCTTTCCGGCGATGCCCTGCGGACGCAGCAGCAGCACCACTGCCAACAGCCCGACCACGCAGATGTCGCCCAGCCCGGACGTGCCGTAGTAGTTGACGAACTGCTGCACCAGCCCCACGACTACCGCCGCGTACGCGGAGCCGACCACCGAGCCCATCCCGCCGATCACCACCACGATGAACGCGAAGATCAGCAGTGAGCCGCCCTGCCCGGGCGAGACGGTGCCGAAGTAGACCCCGCCGAGCGCCCCGGCGAGCGCGGCAGCCGCCCCACCGATCGCGAAGACAAGCGTGAACGCCTTGCGCACGTCGATGCCGAGCGCCGTCACCATCTCCCGGTTCTCCACGCCGGCCCGGATCACCAGGCCGTACCGGGTCCAGCGCAGGAACGCCAGGATCGCGCCGAGCACCAGCACCGCCGCGATGATCAGCAGCAGGCCACCGTTGGGCACCTGCGCGCCGAGGATCCCGGTCACCTGCCGGGTCCAGTCCGGGCGCGGGAAGGTGCGGGCGTCCGCACCCCAGGTGGCCTGGAGCAACGCCACCCCGGCCAGGGACAGGCCGACGGTGACAAGCACCTGTTCGATGGTGCGGGAGTACAGCGGGCGGATCAGCACCAGCTCCACCAGGACTGCCACAAGCGTGCCGGCGGCCACCCCGAAGGCGACAGCGACCACGAAGCCGAACCCGTCCGAGCTGGCACCAGGCAGGTTGCCCGCCGCCCACCAGGTGCCGTACGCGCCGACGCCGAGGAACAGCCCGTGCGCGAAGTTCAGCACGTCGGCCAGACCGAAGACCAGGGACAGGCCGGAGGCGACCAGGAAGTACAGCGCCGCCAGCCCCAGCCCGGTCAACGTCAACAGGATCACGGTCCCCATCAGTGGGACACCTCCGCCGAGCCCACACCCAGCAACGACTTGGTGAGCGCCGTCTCCAGCAGCAGTTCCCGGGCGTCACCGGTCCAGGCCACCTTGCCGGCGGCAAGCACCACCGCGTCCTTCGCGAGCCGCCGGACCACCGCCAGGTTCTGCTCGACGAGCAGCACCGGCACCGACTCCGCGACCCGTTCCAACACCTCGGCCACCTCGGTCACCACCTTCGGCGCCAACCCCTTGGTCGGCTCGTCGACCAGCAGCAGCCGGTTGTCGTTGAGCAGCACCCGCCCGATCGCGAGCATCTGCTGCTGCCCGCCGGAGAGCGAACCCGCCCGTTGCCGTCCGCGCCGGTCCAGCTCCGGAAAGAGCGCGAAGACCTTGTCGTACGCCGGGGTGGTGCCGCGCCGCTCGGCGAGCCGCAGGTTCTCGGCGACGGTGAGGCCGGCGAACACGCACCGGTCCTCGGGTACGTAGCCGAGCCCGCCACGGACCAGCCGGTGCGTCGGGCGGGCCAGCAGGCTCTGCGCGCCCATCCGGATGGTGCCGCGGACCTCCCCGGCGGGCGGGGTGAGGCCGACGATCGCACGCAACGTGGTGGTCTTGCCGACGCCGTTGCGGCCGAGCAGGACCGTCACGCCGGTCGGGGCGACGGTGAAGGACACCCCCTGGAGGATGTGCAGCCCGGAGATCCGGACCGACAGATCCTCCACACTGAGAACCGGTTCCATTAGAGCGACTCCCCCAGGTAGGCCTCTTGCACTGTGGGGTTGGCCATCACCGTCTCCGGGGTGTCGCAGGCCAGCAGCGCGCCGTGGTGCATGACGGCGATCCGGTCGGCCAACTCCAGGATGACGTCCATGTGGTGCTCGACCATCAGCACCGCCCGGCCGCTGTCCCCGGTCAACGACTTGATGACGGCGACCAGCTCGGGGACGTCCTCTGCGCTGACCCCGGCCATCGGCTCGTCCAGCAGCATCACCCGTGGTTCACCGGCGAGCAGCAGGGCGATCTCCAGCTTGCGTTTCTCGCCGTGCGCCAGGGTGCCGGCGAGCGCCGTACCCCGGTGGGCGAGGCCGACCCGGTCGAGCACCGCGTCGGCGGCGGCGGCCACCTCCCGGTCGGCCGCCGCCCGCCGCCACAGTGCCATCGAGCCCCCGCGGTGCGCCTGCACGGCGAGCCGGACGTTCTCCCGCACGCTCAGCGAGCCGAAGACCGAAGACGCCTGGAAGGTACGGCCGAGACCGAGGCGGGCCCGCCCGTGTGGCGGAAGTTCCCCGATGTCCTGCCCGTCCAGGGTGACCCGGCCCTCCGTGGCCCGGCGCAGGCCGGTGATCAGGTTGAACAGTGAGGTCTTGCCGGCGCCGTTCGGCCCGATCACGCCCAGGAACTCCCCGGGCGCCAGGTCGAGGTAGACGCTGTCGACGATGGCGACCTCACCGATCCGCCAGGTCAGACCGCGGGTGGCGAGCATTTCTCAGCCCTTCATCGCCACGGCCGGCGGCGCCGACTCGTCACCGGTGAGGCTCTTCTGCGCGGTGGCCGTGAAGGCGGTGCCGCTGCCGGTCAGCTTGGCCTGGAACATCGGCTGGAGCAGCGCGTGGTCGGCGGCCCGGATGGTCATCTTGCCCTTGACGCCGTCGAAGCTCCAGCCCTCCAGTGCGGTGACCATCTTGTCGACGTCGTCGCCGCCCTCCTGCACCGCGCGGACCACCATCTGGGCGGCGGCGAAGCCGTCCGGGTGGAACAGGTCGATGGTGCTGACCTTCGCCTTGAGCGCCTTGCTCGCCTCGGTGTCGCTGGCGCCGTCGAAGTAGTGCGACAGGAACGAGATCTTCGCGCCGGCCGCGCCGAAGGTAGGCCAGGAGGCCCGGATGTCCAGGCCGGTGACGACTGTGGTGGACGACAGCACGCCCTGCTGGTCGAGGGTCTGCCACATCGCCGGAGCGGTCGTACCCGCCCACGCCACGAAGAGCAGGTCCGGCTTGGCCGCCTTGATCTGGCTGGCGAACGGCGTGAACTCGGTGGCGCTGGCCGGCGCCCGTACGCTGCTCACGGTGGCGCCCGCGCTGCCGATGACGGCCTTCACGGCGGCCTCGTTGGCGTCGCCGAACGCGCCGTCCTGGGCGAACACCACCACCTTCTTGCCTGTGGGGTCGCCGATGAACGACTTGGCGGTCACCACGTCCTGGTACGACTGCCTGCCGGAACGGAACGTGTACTTGTTCGCACCGGTCACCGCGTCCGTGGCGGCCGGGCCGGAGATGAACAGGACCTTGTTCTGCGCCGCGATCGGCGCGACCTGGAGCGCCACGCCGGAGGCGGTGGAACCAGCGATGATCTTCGTGCCCTTGCCGATCAGGTCCTTCGCCGCGGACACCGCCTTGGCCGGGTCACCCGCGTCGTCGACCTCGGTCAGTTCGATCTTCCGGTCGCCGACCTTGCCGGTGCCCTTGGTGGCGAAGTCCAACCCCGCCTTGAACCCCTCGATGTACTGCTTTCCATAACTGGCCAGGGCTCCCGACTGGGAGTACACCAGGCCGACCTTCACCGGCGCGGCGCTGTCGCCGCCGCCGGTGGCGGTGTCCTGCGGGCTACCACAGGCGGTGGCGGCGAGCGCCGCAGCCATCATCGTGGCGGCGGAGAGGAACGCCCGCCGCGTGTGCCGGACCGTCATCGCGACTCCAGGTGAGGACAGGATGCTGTGTTGTCGGCTCACGCTAGAAGTGAGGTCACCCACGGGCTATGTGGCAGAAACACACAAGTAACAGGAACGAGGTGGCCGGAGGTTACAACGGACCGCACTGCCACGTGGCGGCCCGGTCTCCCGATGGTCCCAACCTCCACGGCCCACCCGAGGCGTGTGTCGCCTCGCGCCATCCGCCCCGCTCGGCCGAGCACTCCGGCCGCTGACACCTCCGCCGACCCGCCGCCCGAGGTCGAGCAGGCGAAGATCGTCGCAACTTCCCTGATGTTGCTGTCTCGTGCCGCGGTTCGCCCTGTCAAGATCGTGCTCGATCGTGGATGTAGTGGCCTCGGGGGCGCAGCGATGCCACCACATCCTGGATCGAGCACGATCTTGCGGGTGGTCCCCGTGCTGAACGGGCGCAGTCCTGCTGTGGCGCGTAGCGGCAGGTGAGTCTCCGGAATGGGCGTTCCCGCTCCGACGCCCGTACGGAAAAGGAAGATTGTCTGGTGCGCCGTCTTCTCCGCAACCCTGTGCGGCTGGTGCCGCTGGGGTTCCTGGTGCCGATCCTGCTCGGCACCGCGTTGCTGATGGCGCGCTGGGCGACCGTCCAGCACCAGCGACCTCCCCTGGTCACCGCCCTGTTCACCGCGACCTCGGCGGTGTCGGTCACCGGAATGGCGATCACCGACACCCCCAACTACTGGTCCGGCTGGGGCCTGCTGGTGATCACCCTGCTCACCCAGCTCGGTGGTCTCGGCATCCTCACCGCCGCGGCGCTGGTGATCCTGGTGGTCTCGCGTCAGCTCGGTCTGCGCAACCGGCTGCTGGTGCAGGCCGAGACGGCCGAAATCGGTGTCGGTGACGTGGCGCGCCTGCTGCGCCGGATCGCGGTGACCGTCTTCGCCTGCGAGGCGGTGATAACCGCGCTGGTCGCCGGCCGGCTCTTCTGGGCGTACGACTACGCGCCGGGGCGGGCGCTCTGGTCGGGCGTGTTCCACGCTGTCCAGGCGTTCAACAACGGCGGCTTCGCGCTCTACAGCGACGGTCTGCTGGCCTTCGACCGCGACCCGTGGGTGTCGCTGCCGTTGGCGTTCGGCGCCATCGTCGGCGGCCTCGGGTTCCCCGCCCTGTTCGAGGCCTTCCGCGAGTGGCGCGGGCCGGCCGGCTGGGCGGTGGCCACCAAGCTGACCATCTGGGGCAGCGCGGCCCTACTGCTGCTCGGCTTCCTCGGTCTGCTGGCCTCCGAGTGGACGAACGTCAGCACCATCGGCTCGTACGACGTCGGGGGCAAGGCGCTCGCGTCGTTCACCCAGATCGCGTTGAGCCGCACCGGCGGCTTCAGCGTGTTGAACATCGCCGACCTCCAGGAGGAGAGCTACCCACTGCTGATCGTGCTGATGTTCATCGGCGGCGGCAGCGCCAGCACTGCCGGCGGCATCAAGGTGTCCACGTTCTTCCTGTTGGCGTTCACCATCTGGGCGGAGCTGCGCGGCGAGCCCGACGTGACTGTCGGACATCGCCGGGTGGCCACCGCCAGTCAGCGGCAGGCAGTCACCGTGGCCCTGCTCAGCGTCGCGCTGGTCACGGCCGGGACGATGCTCCTGCTGCTGCTCACCGAGGGCGTGCGCTTCGTGGCGGCCCTGTTCGAGGTCACCTCCGCGTTCAGCACCACCGGCCTGACCATCGGTCTGGCCGGCGAGCTGCCGGCCAGCGGCCAACTGGTGCTGACGGTGCTGATGTTCATCGGCCGGGTCGGGCCGCTCACCCTCGGGTCGGCGATCGCACTGAACACCAGGCGCCGGCTCTACCGCTATCCGCAGGAACAACCAATTGTCGGCTAGGCGCGAGGAGATCGGGATGTCGGCGAGACGATCGGACGGCGGTGGTGTCGTGGTGATCGGGTTGGGTCGGTTCGGCTGCCACCTCGCCGGGTCACTCACCAGGATGGGCCGCGAGGTCCTGGCCGTCGACCGTAACGCGAGTCAGGTGCAGCGCTTCTCGGCCCAGCTCGACCGCGTGGTGCAGGCCGACGCGACGGAGGACGGGGTGCTGCGCCAACTCGGCGTGGCCAGCTTCGAACGGGCGGTGGTGGCCATCGGGGCGTCGGTGGAGGCGAGCGTGCTCACCGTACTGGCGTTGACCGAGCTGGGCCTGCCGCAGATCTGGGCGCGCGCCACGTCGCAGAAGCACGCCAAGATCCTGTCGTCGGTGGGCGCCCACCACGTGATCTTCCCGGAGGCGGAGACGGGCGACCGGGTGGCACACCTGATCGTCAGCCGGCTGCTCGACTTCATCGAGTTCGACGACGACTTCGCCATCGCCACCATCCGGGTACCGGAGTCGCTCGTCGGTCGGACCCTGCTCGACCTGCGCCCGGACGAGCGTTACGGGGTCCGGGTGATCGGCGCGAAGGCGCCGGGTGAGCGCTTCCGGTACGCCTCCGACGACACGGCGCTGGCCCCGGGTGGGGTGCTGGTCGTGGAGGGTGGGATCGACCAGGTGCAGCGGTTCGCGGGACGACGCTGACCGTCACCTCCGGTGGCCACCACCGTGCCCCTCAGCGGCTTTCACCCTTTTCCCGGACCACCCGGCCCCTTGCCCGTGCCCGGCTTCTTCGGAGGGTTCGGCGGCGCCGGGGCCTTCGGCGCGACCTTCGTGGTCGTCTTCGTGGTGGTCTTCGTCGTCTTCTTCGGCGGGGCCTTCGTGGTGGCCGCCTTGGTCGCCGGCGCGGTGGACGGCGCGCTGCCGGCCACCCCGGAGACGCGTACGCCGCAGGTGCTGTCGCCGACCCGGAACTCCACAGGCAGCGGGTTCGCACCGCTGTACGTCCCGGTCAGGGTGACCTTCTCGGCCGCGCCTGGCGCGAGAGTGCTGCGCTGGGCCGCCGGCCGGATCAGCACCGTGTTCCCCTCCTGCCGCACCGACGTCGGGTCCGCCTTGGTCACCGCCTGCTGGCCGGGGAAGGTGAAGCTCATCGTCCAGTCCCGCAGCTCCTGCTCACCCTTGTTGGTCAGGGTCAGCTCGGCGGCGAAGTCCTTGCCCGAGTCGGTCCGCAGCGCGTACGCCACCTCGCAGGGCGCCGCCTTCGGCAGGCCCATCCGGGCCTCGGTGGTGGGCCGGTCCTCGCCGCTGGCCGGGCTGCGCGAGGTGAACCCCCACATCGCGCCGGTGACCGCGATGAGGCCGACGGCGGCCACCCCCGCCTCCACCCGCCGCCGACGGCTGTGCTCCCGCCGGGTGCGGTTACGGGTCCGGGAAAGCGGCAACGCGTCGGTCGCCGCCGACCAGGGCAGGATGGTGGTGCCCGCGCTTGCCAACGCCGCCGGGTCCAGATGCCCGGCGGCAGGCGAGACAGGCACGGCCGACAGCATCCCGGCAGCCTCGGCGAGGGTCCGGGCCAGCTCGGCGGTGGCCGGACGGTCCGCGGGCTTCTTGGCCAGGCAGCGCCGCACCAGATCGCTCACCGCGTCCGGCAGGCCGGGTACCTGTGGCATCGGGTCCGGGTCGTTGTACATGTGCGCGCGCAGCATCTGCGTGGTCGTGCTGGCCTGCCACGGCAGCCGGCCGGTGAGCATCCGGTAGAGCAGCAGTCCGACGGCGTACACGTCGGTGGCCGGGGAGACCTGGCCGTTGTCCAGCCGTTCCGGTGCGAGGTACGCGGGTGTGCCGAGCAGCGCGCCGTCCGGCCCCTTCTCGCTCTCCCCCACAAGCGCGGAGATGCCGAAGTCGACGACCTTGACGCCGGTCGAGGTGAGCATGACGTTGCCCGGGGTGACGTCGCGGTGCACCACACCGCGAGCGTGCGCGGTGGCCAGCGCGGAGCTGACCTCGGCACCGATCGTCACCGCCTCCCGCCACGGCAGCTTCACCTCGCGGCCCAGCCGGCTGGCGAGTGACATGCCGTCGACCAGCTCCATCACGACGTACGGCACGGTCAGGCCGACCTGCTCGGACTCGCCGTAGTCGTACACGTTCGTGATGTTGGGGTGGCAGAGCCGCGCGGCGGCCTGCGCCTCCACCCGGATCCGGTGCCGGAACGCGCGGTCGCTGGCCAGCCGGGACGCCAGGACCTTCACGGCGACCTGGCGACCGAGCACCTCGTCGTAGCCGCGCCAGACCACCGACATCCCGCCCGCGCCGAGTTGCTCGACGAGCCGGTACCGCTCATCGAGGAGTTGCGCGCCGTTCCGGTCCCCACCGCCCATGGTGGCCGTAGTTGCCCGTCCGGGGGACACCTACACCTGGACGATCGGAATCGGTCAGGATGTCACCCGATCAGGCGGTCGCCAGCAGCTGGTCCACAGGGGCGTAGTCGTCGGTCAGCACGAGCGCCGAACCGACGAAGTCCGTGAGGTCGGTGCCGGAGAGCAGACTGACCTTGGGGTCGGTCTCGCCCAGCCGGCCGCGGACGGCGTCCAGCGGCAGCGGAGCGTCGGACGCGACGATCAGGAAGTTGGAGCCCTGCTCCTCGGCGAGCGCCTCCGGTGGGGCGATCAGCGCGACGTGCGTGAACTCGGCGGCCACCGTGGCCAGCTCGGCGCGGATGAACCGCAGTGGCGGGTAGTCGATGACGTTCTGCACGTACACCCCGCCCGGGCGGGTCACCCGGCGGATCTCGGCGGCCATCTCCCGGGTGGCCAGGTGCCACGGCACCACCAGGTGCCCGAACGCGTCACCCACCACCAGGTCACGGCTGTCCGTCTGCTCCCCGGCGACGAGCATCCGGGCGTCGCCCACCACCGCCCGCAGGTCCGGGCCTGTGCGTACGCCCAACTCGCGCTCGCCCAGCTCGACCAGCCCGCCGTCGATCTCGAAGACGACGTTGTCGGTGCCCGGTCGGGTGGCGGTCAGGTACCGCGGCACCGTGAAACCGCCACCGCCCAGGTGCAGGGCGTCCAGCCGCTGCCCGGCCGGCGCGGCCACGTCGGCGACCGCGCCGATCCACTTGGTGTACGCGTACTCCAGGTGTTTCGGGTCGGCCAGGTCCACGTACGAGTGCTGGGCGGAGTTGAGCAGCAACGTCCGGCCGTCGGGCCGGGCGGGGTCAGTCGTCACGCGGGCACAGTGGTACGCCGTCTCGATGTCGCACGGGTTCGGGGCGACGGTGCTCAGCCCCGCGCCGAGTAGGCCGAGCACGGCAAGCGCGGCCCGGGTGCGGGCCGGACCGGGCAGGTCGGTGGGCGCCTGCCGGCGCAGATACCACCCCAGGGCGATGCCGGCCAGCCCGAGCGCCACCGCCAGCGCCACCAGGATCACAGTGGTGGGCAGGGCGGCGACCAGTACGAACCCGGTGAGCAGGGTGGCGGTGATGCCGCCGAGGGTGCCGATGCCGGACAGCCGCCCAACGACCTGACCGGTGCGGCGCAGGTCGGCGAGTTGGAGCTTCACGACAAGCGGGGTGACCGCGGCGAGCAGCGCGGCAGGCACGAACACGGCCAACGCGACGAGCAGCAGGATGGCGCTGGCCGCGCCGCCGCGCAGCACCTCACCCGCGTACCTGACGACGGGCAGGGTGATCGCGGTGGCGATGCCGGCCAGCACCAGCGCCGGCGCCAGCAGGCCGCGCGGGTCGCGCCGGTCGGCCAGCCAGCCGCCGGACCACGCGCCGTACGCGATGGCGGCGAGCGCGATGCCGATCACCGAGCTGGTGACCTGGAGGGTCACCCCGACGTACGGGCCGACCAGGCGCAACGCGACGGTCTCCAGCACCAGCACGGCGCCGCTGGAGAAGAAGACCAGGAACGCGGCCAGGCCGTTGGGCAGCGCCCGGCCGGTGGCAGGTACGGGCGTGGCCGAGGCCTGCGGGGCCGCTACGTCGGACGGTGGGGAGCTCATCGTCGCGATGGTACGCAGCGAAGCTGGCGCTCCGGGTCAGTACATCGAGAGATGAACATGGTTCGTGTGGCTGGCGGCGGGACTGCCGCTGCCGCTGTACGCGCGCCAACCCGTGCCGGGATGCCAGATCTGCCGGTACCAGATCACGTAGAGCACACCGAGCCGGTCGGCGTTTCGGACGTGCCAGGCGGCCAGGCTGTCGCCGTACGCCTTGTCGCCGCCCGTCGCGTTGCGGTCCTCGAAGCCGTTCGTGGCTGCCGAGAAGTCACAGGCGCGGCCCTTCGGGTGCTCGCCGCCGCCGCCTTCACGCTTGCAGGAGACGTGCCGCTTGTAACCGGCCGCCTGGGTCTGCTTGAGGGCGTTGAGGGTGCGCGGGGTGATGCAGCCGGAGGTGGTCGGGTCCTTCACCGAGCACGACTCGGACGGCCACGACCCGTCGGGGTTACGCGGCGCCGGCTTCGCCGAGGCGGAGCTGCCGCCGCTGAAACCGCCGCTGACGCCCGAGCTGACCTCGGCAAGAGCCGCCTCGGCCTCCTTCTTCTTCTTCGCCATCACGGCAAACTGCTTCTGCTGCTCGCGGACCTCCGCGTCGATGGCGATCTTGGCCTGCTGGGCCTCCTGCTGGGCGTTGACGAGATCGCGCAGCCGCTTGCTGTCCCGTTGGGCCATCATGTCGAGGTCGCTGACGCGTTCCAGGAACGCCTGCGGGGTGCTGGTGTTGAGCAGCATTGTCGCCGGGGTGAGCCGGCCGACCCGGTACGACTGCGCGGCCACCTCGCCGACCTGGGCGGTGAGCCCCACCAGCCGACCTTCGACGGACTTCAACTCGCCGGTCAGCGCCGTCTGCCGGCGCTTGGAGTTGTCCAGTTTGGCCTTGGCCTCGATGTGGCCCTTGGCGGTCAGCTCCAACGCGTCCCGCAGCTTCTTGGTGCCACCCTCGTCGGGCTCCGCGTACGCGGGGACGGCGCCGCCGACGAGCACGAGCGTGACGGCGGCGAGCACGGCGAGCAGAGCGCGGCGACCGCGCCGCTGGGTGAGCCTGGTCCTGGGCACGAAAGCGTCCTTCCGTCGACCGCCGGCCCCGGTGAAACCCACTACGCGGCGGCGTCCCCGCCGGCGCCGGTCGGCGGCCTGCTGGCGGAGACCGCCGGTCACGATACCGGAACGCCCGCCGGTGACCAGCCCCCTGACCCTCCGACGGGCTCGATGTCGACGCAGCGTCCCGGCACTGTCGCGCAGCGCTCTGATCAGGAGCTGAGGAGGGCTTCGTGCACCTCGGCCCAGACCTGCTCGTTGGCCGCGACGAGCAGACCTCGCCCCTCGTCGGCGGGGTGGTAGTCGACGCCGTCGAACCGGCGGGCCACCCCACCGGCGGCGCGCACGAGCAGCACCCCCGGGGCGTGGTCCCAGGGCAGGGTGCGCCAGAACAGGGTGAACTGCTGTTCGCCGGTGAGGATGTCCAGGTACTCCCGGCCCGCGCAGTGCTGGCCGGGCAGCAGCTCGCCGAGTCGCCGGCCGCCGGCACGGACCCGGTCCCGGGCCTCGGGGGGCAGGAACTTGGTCATGGCCGCACCGCGCAGCTCACCCAGCGACGGCACCTGGCCCGCGTTGTCCACCGGCTCGCCGTTGAGCAGGGCGCCCTCGTCGACCCAGCCCGAGGCCAGCGTCTCGGCCAGCGGATCGAGGATCCAGCCGGCGGTCGGCCGCCCGTCGGTCAACAGCGCCACCATCAGGGCGAACGGTCGACGGCCGGCGGCGAAGTTGGCGGTGCCGTCGACCGGGTCGACGAGCCACACGTCCCCGCCGTCGCGCAGGTGTCGCAGCAGCTCCGGATCGTCGGCGACGCCCTCCTCGCCCACCACGATCGAGCCGGGGCGCAGGTGCCGCAGCCGCGCCGAGATCAGCTCCTCGGCCCGGCGGTCCGCGACGGTGACGATCTCGCCCGGCGCCTTCTCCGACACGTCGGCGTCGTCGAGTTTGCGGAACAGCGGCAGCACGACCTGGTCGGCGGCCTCGCGGAGCAGGTCACCGACGTCGTCGAGCAGGGTGTCAGCCACGCGGCGGCAACTTCACCACGCTGACGAAGAACTCGTCGATCTGGCGGACCACCGAGATGAAGCGCTCGAAGTCCACCGGCTTGGTCACGTAGGCGTTGGCGTGCAGCTGGTAGCTGCGCAGGATGTCCTCGTCGGCCTGGGAGGTGGTGAGCACCACGACGGGGATGCGGCGCAGCTCCTCGTCCTTCTTGATCTCTTCGAGCACCTCGCGGCCGTCGCGGCGGGGCAGGTTGAGGTCGAGCAGGATCAGGTCGGGGGTCACCGCGTCGGCGTACTGGCCCTCCCGCCGCAGATAGGCGAGCGCCTCGGCGCCGTCGGAGACGACGGTCAGCCGGTTGCGGAGCTTGTGCTCCTCGAACGCCTCCTGGGTCATCAACACGTCACCCGGATCGTCCTCGACGAGCAGGACCTCGATCGGGCTCTTGCCGTCCGCTGGCGCGGTCATCCCACCGTCTCCCTCATGTCACCCGTTCTACCGCTTTCCGGTGCTCCGTCGGCCCGGTCCGGCCGGTCCGGGTCGGCGGACTGCTCCGGCGGCCCGGCCGGCGCCTCGGCCGGGGTCGCCGCGTCGTCCGGCGCGGAGGGCTCCGACTGCTCCGACTGCTCCGGCGCGTCGGCGGCGGCAGCGGCCTCGACGTCCTCGGGGAGCGCCGGCAGGGTGAACCGGATCGCGGTGCCCTCCGGAACGTCGGTGTCCACCCAGACCCGGCCACCGTGGTATTCCACGATCTTCTTGACGATGGCCAACCCGATGCCGGTGCCCGGGTACGCGTCCTTCGAGTGCAGCCGCTGGAAGATCACGAAGATCTTGTCGGCGAACTCCGGCTCGATCCCGATGCCGTTGTCCTGGCAGGTGATCTCCCACTCGGCGCCGACCAGCCGGGCCGACACGTGCACCTTCGGCGGCACGTCCGGGCGGCGGAACTTGACCGAGTTGCTCACCAGGTTTGCCAGCAGGTTGGTGAGCAGGGGCTCCTCGCCACGGATCACCGGCATCTCGGTCCAGGTCAGCTCGGCGTCCGCGTACTGCCGGGCGGCCTCGGTCTGACCTGCCACGTCACCGAGCACCTTGTTCAGGTCGACCTCGGTGAAGCCGGTGGTGAGCCGGCCGATGCGGGAGAACGCCAGCAGGTCGTTGATCAGGCGCTGCATCCGCTGCGCGCCGTCGACAGCGAACGCGATGTACTGGTCGGCCCGCTCGTCGAGCTGCCCGGCGTAGCGGCGCTGGAGCAGCTGGCAGAAGCTGGCCACCTTGCGCAGCGGTTCCTGGAGGTCGTGCGAGGCCACGTACGCGAACTGTTCCAGGTCACGGTTGGACCGGGTCAGCTCCTCGGCCTGCTTCTGGAGCTGGCTGTTGACCCACTCGATGCGTTCCCGTGCCTGGCGCACCTCGGCCAGGTCGGAGGCGATCTTCTGGCGCATCGCGTCGACGTCGTCGCCGAGCCTGATGAACTCCGGTGGGCCGTCGGTGGCGATGCGGTGCTGGTAGTCGCCCTCGGCGACCTCGCGGACCTGGCTGGCCAGGCCGGTCAGCGGCCGGACCACCATCCGGTCCAGCGAGATAAGCAGCACCGTGCCGGCCACGACCACCACCAGGGCGGCGACGATCAACAGTACGACCAGCACGTTGCTGCTGCTACGGACGTCGGCGGCGGACTGCTCCCGGGCGGCCAGGATCTCCTCCTGGAGGCTGGAAACCGCCGCGCGGACCTCGTCGAACTGCTGCCGAGCCTGGTCGGTGACCAACGCCTGGCCGGCCTGGGTGCCACTGCGCTCGGTCGTGGTGATCACCGGCTCCGCCACCGTCTGCCGCCACTGCCCGACGCGTTCCTGGACTATCCGCAGCTCCCGGCCGACCTGCGGGTAGTCCCCGATCAGCTCGCCCATCGAGGCGATGACCGCCTTCTCCTGGTCCAGCCCTTCCCGGTAGGGACCCAGGTCGGCCGGCTTACCGCTTACCGCGTACCCGCGGACCGCCGTCTCCTGGTCGAGCAGCGCGTTGAGCAGTTCCTGCGACTGCACCCGCAGCGGACCTGTCTGGTTGAGGACCGCGTCGATCTGTGTGCGGTTGCGGGCGGCCACCGCCGCCTCAGCCGCGGCCAGACCGATCAGCAGCACACCCACGACTGTGAGCAGGGTGATGACCCGGCGGCGCAGACTCCAGCCGCCGCTCACCGGCCTCACCGGCCACCGCCCCGGCTGACCAGCAGCATCGCCACGTCGTCGGCGAGCGGGCCGCCGTTGATCTGCTCCGCGCGACCGACCAACCACGCCGGCAGATCGGGCAGCGACACCTCGCGGTTGGCCGGTTCGTCGAGCAGGCCGCTCAGACCCGGCACGTCGAGGCGTTCGTTGCCGTCGCCCACACGCCCCTCGATGAGGCCGTCGGTGTACATCAGCAGGGACCAGTCATCGGTGTCGAACTCCAGGTCGTAGGCGATCGGCCGGCGGGGTCGTACGCCCAGCAGCAGGCCGCCGGGCGCGGGCACCGGGACGACCCGGCCGCCGGAGAGCAGCAGCGGCGGCGGGTGCCCGGCGAGTCGGACGGTGGCCCGGTTGGCGTCCAGGTCCAGTCGGGTGGTGGCCACCGTCGCGAAGATCTCCTGGAGTCGGCGCTCGCTCATCAGCACCTGCTCCAGCGCGGGCAGCACCTCGTCGTCCGGCACCCCGGCGAGCACCAGCGCCCGCCAGGCCACCCGCAGCTCGACGCCGAGGGCCGCCTCGTCCACCCCGTGTCCGCAGACGTCCCCGACGATCAGGTAGAGACGGTCCGGACGGGTCTGGACCACGTCGAAGAAGTCCCCGCCGATGAGCGCCGCGTGCCGGCCCGGCCGGTAGAAGGTGTGCACCGCCACCTGGTCGGTGGTCATCAGCGGCTGGGGCAGCAGGCCGCGTTCGAGGCGGGCCGACTCGGCCTGGCGCAGCTCGACCTCACGCAGCCGGCGGGCGTTCTCGTCGGCCCGCTTGCGCTCCACGGCGTAGCGCAGCGCCCGGGTCAGCAGCACCCCGTCCACCTGGCCCTTGACCAGGTAGTCCTGTGCGCCCTCGGCGACCGCCACGATGCCCAGGTGCTCGTCGGAGCGACCGGTCAGCACGCACACCGCCGCGCCGCTGGACATCTCCAGCACCTGACGCAGCCCGTCCAGCCCCTGCGCGTCGGGCAGGCCCAGGTCGAGCAGGACGCAGTCGACGCCGGTGATCCGCTGCCGCGCCTCGCTGAGGCTGGTGGCGACCAGCAGTTCGATCATCGAGTTGGTCTCGGCGAGCAGTTCACCGACCAGGAAGGCGTCACCCTCGTCGTCCTCCACCAGCAGCACCCGCAGCCGCTCGCCCGGCGGCAGGTTGGCGTGCCGCGCCAGGCCGCCGTGCGGGTACGGCACGACTGGGGAACCGGCCAGGCCGGGTCCCCGGTGCGGCCGGGTCACCGCCGCGAGACGCGGGAGTTCGCTGGTGATGTCGGGCTCCTTCCGAGTGCCCTGCTGATCCTGTATTAGACAACGGTCGCACACAACACGGCGGCCTCGGCGCGGGCGGGGATGGGCCGCGTCACTGCCCCCGTGACCGTTCGGGCCGATCGCTGGCCGACCGGCCATCCCGCCCGAAGTCACTGGACGGCAGGATAGTGCCACCCCAGGCCCCCACCACCTTCGAGGAGTTCCCGTGGGCGCACCCCCCACCCAGGCTGCGACGGGCCGTCCGGCCCGCCCCGGTCCGGGCGTACCTCCCGCCGACCGCGCGTTGGCCCGACCGCGCCGCCGGCTCCTGGCCGTCGCGGCTGCGATGGCGGCGCTGGCCGCCGTGGGCGCCGGCAGCCTGCTCGACCTGCGCACGCCTGCGCCGTCGCCGGCGAGCGCGCCGGCCGACGAGTTCAGCGCCGGCCGGGCGTACGAGGACGTCCAGGTCATCGCGGCCCGGCCGCACGCCGCCGGCAGCGCGGCAAACGATCAGGTACGCGCGCACATCGAGCAGCGGTTGCGCGGGCTGGGCCTGGAGACCGAGGTGCAGGACACGGTGGCCCCGGAGGCCGGCCAGCTCAGCGGCGCGGCGGGTGGGGCGACTGTGGCCCGGGTCCGCAACGTGGTGGCCCGGGTTCCCGGCACCGATCCGACCGGCCGGGTGTTCCTCGTCGCCCACTACGACTCGGTGCAGACCGGGCCGGGCGGCAACGACGACGCGGCGGGCACCTCGGCGATCCTGGAGGTGGCGCGGGCGCTGGCGGCAGGTCCGAAGCCCCGCAACGACATCGTCTTCGTGCTTACCGACGCGGAGGAGGCGTGCCTGTGCGGCGCGGCCGCGTTCGCCGCCAGCCACCCGCTGGCCGCCGACGGCGGGGTGGTGCTCAACCTGGAGGCGCGCGGCTCCACCGGTCCGGTGATCATGTTCGAGACGTCGAAGAACAACTCCCGGCTGGTGGACGTCTTCGGCCGGGCCGCCCCGCACCCGGTCGGCACCTCGTTCGCGGTGGAGATCTACCGGGCACTGCCCAACGACACCGACTTCACCGCGTTCCTGGACCAGAAGTTCGTCGGGCTGAACTCGGCGTACATCGACGGCGGCGCCATCTACCACACCCCGCTGGACACCCCGGCGGCGATGGACCGGGGCAGTCTCCAGCAGCACGGGGACAACGCGCTGGGCCTGGCCCGGGAGTTCGGCCGCACCGACCTGACCGACCTGCGTTCCGGGCACGACGCCACCTACTTCCCGGTCCCCGGCGGGCTGGTCCGCTACCCCGGCTGGCTCACCCTGCCGCTGGCCCTGCTCGCCGTGGCAGCGGTGGCCGCGCTGGGCTGGCTGACCCGCCGCAGCGGGCGGGCCAGCGCCGGCCGGCTGGCCGCCGGCTTCGGGCTGGCCCTGGTGCCGATCGTGGTCGCGCCGGCCGCCGCCCAGCTGCTCTGGCTGGCGATCACCACTATCCGCCCGGGGTACGCGGAGCTGCTCGACCCGTACCGCCCGATCTGGTACCGGCTGGCCGTGGTGGCGCTCGCCGCCGCGATGGTGTTCACCTGGTACGCGCTGCTGCGCCGCCGGATCGGCCCGGCCGCGCTGGCCGTGGGCGGGCTGGCCTGGCTGGCGCTGCTCGGCGTGCTGCTCGCCGTGGCGGTTCCCGGCGGGGCGTACCTCACGACCCTGCCGGCCCTGGCCGGTGCCCTCGGCGGGCTGGTCGCGCTGCGGACCCGGCAGACCGGGCCGTGGCCGGTGGTGGCGGTGACCGCCGCCGCCGCGGTCGGGGTGGCCATCCTGCTGCCGACGGTGGTGCTGCTCTTCCCCGCGCTGGGGATGGCGATGGGTGGGGTGGTCGCGCTTGTCGCGGTACTGCTCGGTCTGACCGCCCTCCCGGTCGTCGACCTGCTGCATCCGCAGGCCGGCGGGCAGCGCGGGCTGGCCGCACTGCGGGCCCGGCGGCTCGCGATGCTGCCGGCCGGGGCCGCCGCCGTCGCGGCGGTGATGCTCGCCGGGGTCGGGCTGGCCGTCGACCGCTTCGACGCCGACCATCCCGCGCCCACCCACCTGATGTACGCCCTGGACGCCGGCACCGGCCAGGCCCGCTGGCTGAGCCGCGAAACCGACCCCCAGCCGTGGACGGACGGCTACGTGGACGGGGTGACCGACGTCGGCGACGACTTCCCCGGGCTCGGCGACGCTGAGCTGCGCGCCGGCCCGGCGCAGGCGGCGAACCTGCCGGCGCCGAAGCTCGACGTGGTGGCCGACAGCACCTCCGGCGACGAACGCACGCTGCGGCTGCGGCTCACCCCGCAGCGGACGGTACGGCTCGCCACCCTGCACGTCGACACGGCGACCGCCACCGTGTTGCGCGCCGAGGTGGCCGGACGGTCGGTGCCGGTCGAGGCCCGCGACGGCCGGTGGGGCTTCGGGCTGGTCTTCCACGCCCCGCCGTCGGAGGGCGTCGAGGTCACGTTGACGCTGCGGCCGATCGCCGCGCAGGTGGCGCTGCGGGCGATGGACGCCAGTGACGGGTTGGACGCGCTACCCGGCTTCCGGCCCCGGCCGCCGGCCGTCGGCGTCGTCGGATCGCACAGCTCCGAGATGCTGGCGGTCGCGCGCACCTATCCAATCTGACCCGAAGCGGCCCGGCGGAGTCCCTCCTCCGCCGGGCCGCCGCCCTTCGGCGTCAGTGCGGTGCGGCCGGGCCGAGGTCGCTCGGGTCGGTGTTGCCGCCGCACACGATCACCGCCACCCGCTCCCCCGCCTGCGGCACGTACGCCCCGCCGACCAGCGCGGCGAGCGCGGTGGCACCGCCGAACTCGGCGGCCACCCGCAGCTCCGACCAGAGCAGCCGACGCGCCCGCATCAGATCGTCGTCGCTGACCAGCACGGAGACCACACCCGTCCGGCGGGCGGTGTCGTAGGCGATCTCGCCGATCCGGCGGGCGCCAAGCGAGTCCGTGGCGATGCCGCCCACCTCGATGTCGACAGGCCCGCCCGCCTTGAGCGCGGAGTGCAGGGTCGGGATCTGCTCGGGCTCGACGGCCACGACCCGTACCGACCCGTCGAACCAACTCGCGACGCCGGACACCAGACCACCACCGCCGACCGCCACCAGCACCGTGTCGATCCCGTCGAGCTGCGCCTCCAACTCCCGGCCCACGGTGCCCTGACCGGCCACCACCTCCGGCTGGTCGTACGCGTGCACGACCAGGGCGCCGGTCTCCTGCGCCCGCTCGGTGCTCGCCGCCAGGGCCTCGGCGTAGTGCTGACCCACCTGCCGCACCTGGGCACCCAGCCCGGCCAGCCGCTGCACCTTCACCGGTGAGGAGGTCACCGGCACGAACACCTCCGCCGTCACTCCCAGCGACCGGGCCGCGTACGCCACCGCCAGACCGTGGTTGCCACCGGAGGCGGCGATCACTCCCGCCGGCGGCAGCGGCCCCTGGAGCATCCGGTTGAACGCGCCGCGCGGCTTGAACGAGCCGGTGTGCTGGTGCAGCTCCAGCTTGAGACTGAGCTGGCCGGGCACGCCCAGGTCAGCGCCGTCGACAGCGATGACCGGAGTTTCCCGGACCCGCCCGGAGACCAGCGCGGCAGCGGCCTCGACGTCGCTTCTGTTCACCATGGGAAACGCCCTCTCACCGGGACCGTGGTCGGTGAGCCATCCTATGGAGCGTCGACGGGGTCACCCCGATCGGCTGCGCGCCGCAACCGGCGGTGCTCGGCGGTCACCACCCCCAGCAGGGCCAGGTCAATCGCGACCACGGCTACCGCGTTGAACTGGTTGACAGTGAAGTTGAAGACCTGCCCGAACAGCAGGCTGACCAGCAGCGCGAGCTTGAAGAACCGGAACGCCTCGAGCCGGTTCGAGCGCAGCAGCCACGCCGCCCGCAGACTGAGCGCCGCCGTGACCAGCGCGGTAGCGGTGACACCGAGCACCGCGCCCCACTCGCGCTCCTGGTCCAGTTCTCCGGTCACACCGTCCAGCAGCACCGCCACCACGACAAGCACCGGCTCCACCACCAGGTAGACCACCACCAGCCAGACCAGCCAGCGCTGCCGCGTCGCCCAGCCGGCGAGACGCCGGGCCCGGTCGGCCGCCCGCTGCCAGAACCGGACCGACGGCGGCTCACGTCGGGGCATCGTGTCCAGCAACTGCTGCATGGCAGCCGCGGTGGCAGGCCCGGCGCCCCGCACGAGACGCCGCACGTCCGCCCGGCGCCGGTCCGTCAGCCCGGCGGGCAGAGCGCTGAGCACCACGTCCAGCGCGTTGGCCGTACGCTCGGCCGGGGTCAACTGGGATCGGCCGGTACGCCCGCGTACCGCCTGGGTGAGCAGGACGAGCAGGGCGAACGCGACGTAGATGATGGCGGCAGCCGGGGCGTAGAAGTAGTCGGTGCCGGCGGTGACGAACTTGCCCACCTCGTCGATGAACAGGCCGAACCCGACGCCGCCGACGATCGCCCCGGCGGTGCGTGGCCCTTCGCCCAGGAAGATCAGCGGGATCCCCAGGCCGACCGCGAGCAGCAGACCGCCCCAGAGCACATGTGCGATGTGCAGCCCGCCGCCGCCGAGCTGCGGATAGTCGGTGGCCTCCAGGTACGCCCGCAGGGCCAGCACGGTGACCACACCGGAGAGCACGAACGCCTGGAGGTGGGACGCCGCCCCGACCGCCCGGGTCGGCAGCAGGCGGACCAACCAGCCGATCCCGGGGCGGTGGCGCGGAGGTCCAGGTGGCATGTTTCGAAACCTAGTAGCCACCCACTCCTCGCGGACGTGGTCCGGTCGACCCGGCGACGCCGGCCCGTCCAGTGGTACGCCACGGGCTGACGCCGCTCGCGCGATGCCGGATACTTCGTCCATGACGCTGTCGGCGACACGCCCTGCCCTCGTCGGAACGGGCAGGGCCGACCCGCGCGCCTCGTTGCTGGTGCTGATCGGCTGGTACGCGGCAGTCGTGGTGGCGTTCGGCCTGTTTCTCGGCACGCTCTCCGGGTCGGTCCCGGCGGGCTGCGACGAGGGGTGCGACTCGGAACGGTCCCGGATGCTGCTCTTCGGGCTCTACGTGGCCCTGCCAGCGATGTTCCTCGCGCTGCTGGTCAGCCTGGCGACGCTCGCGGCCCTCGTCTCCCGCACCCGGATCCGTTCGGCGGCCCTCGTGGGGACGCTGTCCGCGGTGGTGCCGCTGGCCGTCTGCGCCGTCGTCACCGCGAGCCTCTGACCCGCCCGTGGTTCAGGCCGGGGCATGCGACCGCTACTTCCAGCGGAAGTGGACGAAGAGGCGGCCGAAGTTCTTCGAGTCCTTCTCCACCCGGTGGTAGAGCTGCTTGACGTCCTTCTGGTCGAGGAACCGCAGCACCCGCTTCTTAAGCTGGCCCGACCCCTTGCCGGGGATGATCTCCACGAGGGTGGCCTTCTTCGCCACCGCCTCGTCCATGATCCCGCGCAGTGCGCGGTCGATGTCCTGGCCCTTGTTGAAGATGTCGTGCAGGTCCAGCTTGAGCTTCATGCCGCAGCCCCCGGCCGGTCAGGTCCCATGTCCGCCATCCTAGGCACCCCCGTCGGGCCGCCCGCCGGACGACGAAGGGGCGGTCCCGCAGGACCGCCCCTTGTCCGTTTCGCGTTCAGCGGGTGCCGCCCACGCGGGCCTCGACCCGCGCCAGCGCCACCCGGTAGTCGTCGTTCGCCGCGTACATGGCGGCGGCGATCCGCAGGTGCCGCAGCGCGTCGGTGGGCCGGTTCAGCCGCTCCAGCGTCCGACCGAGCACGTGGTGCGCGTAGTGGTCGCTCGGGTCCCGGTCGACCAGCTCCCGCAGGTGCTCCTCGGCCCGGTTGAGCTGGGCCGACTGGAAGTACGCCCGGGCCAGCAGCTGCCGGACCGCCGCGTTGCCGGGTTCGGCGTCGACGATCGGCTCCAGCAGTCGGGCCGCCCCGCTCGGGTCACCGGTCTCGAAGAACATGGTCGCCCGCCGGTAGTCCGCCAGAAGATCCATCTGCCCACCTCCTCGGGTCGCACCGTCACCTGTTCCGACGCTGGCACAACGTCCGGCGTTTGGCGACTGTTCCCGGAGTCGAGATCGCGTCAGGTTCGGGCGTCCCGGCGGCCGGCGGCCAGCTCCCAGGCGCGGACGCCGCCGACGATCCCCGCCGTGTTGGGCACCACCACCACGTCGTCGCCCATCCGGGCGAGCTGCTCCGGCCGGATCAGCCGCGAGTTGCCCCCGCCCAGGTAGAGCCGGTCCCAGCGGAACACCGGGCGGAGCCCGTCCACCACCTGTCGGATGCGGCGCGACCAGAAGGCGTCGCCGAGCCGGCGGCGCTCGGGCTCCCCGACGTACGTGTCGTAGGTGGTGCCCCAGCGCACCGGCGCGTGCGACAGCTCCAGGTGCGGCGCGAGGATCCCGCCGTCGAAGAGGGCGCTGCCGAGCCCGGTGCCCAGGGTCAGCACCAGCTCGCAGCCCGTCCCGGCGACCACGCCCGCCCCGTGCACCTCGGCGTCGTTGAGCACGAGCGCCGGCACCCCGAACGCGTCGGCGAGCGCACCACGCGCGTCCCAGCCGGACCATTCGGCCAGCAGGTCCGGGTCGACCCGGCTGCGCGGGCCGCTGCGTGTCACGTAGTGCGGCGTGGCGACCACCACGCCGTGCCTGATCATCCCGGGTACGCCTACCGTCAGCCGGTCCGCGGTCGGCAGCCGTGCGCCCAATTCCAGCAGGGTCCGGACGAACAGGGCGGGCGGCAGCGGGTACGGCGTCGGCACCCGCAGCGGCCGGGCGCGCATCGTGCCCGCCTCGTCGAGCACGGACGCCTTGATGCCCCCGCCGCCGCAGTCGATCGCCAGTGTGGTCACCACGCCGTTGAGTCTGCCCGCTGCGGTCGGTTCGTATGCGGGCAGCCGGATAGGCTGCCGTCCTGATGAGCGCCACGATGATCGTCAAGGACCTGGCCGCCGGGCACGGCGACCGTTCACTCTTCGCCGGGCTGGACCTGGTGGTCGCCCCCGGCGACGTGGTCGGCCTGGTCGGGCCGAACGGGGCCGGCAAGTCGACGCTGCTGCGTACCCTCGCCGGGTTGCTGCCGGTCGAGGCCGGCAGCGTCCGACTCAGCCCGCCCACCGCGACCGTCGGGCACCTGCCGCAGGAGCCGGAGCGGCGACCGGGCGAGACGGTACGCGACTTCCTGGCCCGCCGGACCGGGGTGACCGCCGCGCAGGCGGCCCTGGACGTGGCGACCGAGGCGCTGACCGCCGGGGCGGCAGGAGCGGACGACGCGTACGCCGACGCGCTGGAGCGCTGGCTCGCCCTCGGCGGCGCGGACCTGGACGAACGCGCCGAGCAGGTGAGCGCCGACCTCGGGCTCGCGGTCGACCTGGACCACCCGACGACCGGCTTGTCAGGCGGTCAGGCCGCCCGGGCGGGGTTGGCGTCGTTGCTGCTCAGCCGGTACGACGTGTTCCTGCTCGACGAGCCGACGAACGACCTGGACCTGGCCGGATTGGAGCGGCTGGAGGAGTTCGTGACCGGGCTCCGGGCCGGCACGGTGCTTGTCAGTCACGACCGGGAGTTCCTGACCCGCACGGTGACCCGGGTGCTGGAGCTGGACCTGCCGCAGCAGCAGATCAACCACTACGGCGGCGGCTACGCGGCCTACCTGGAGGAGCGCGAGGTCGCGCGGCGGCACGCGCGCGCGGACTTCGAGGAGTACGCGGACACGAAGGCCGGCCTGGAGGCGCGGGCGCGCACCCAGCGGGGCTGGATGGAGAAGGGCGTCAAGAACGCCCGCCGCAAGGCCACCGACAACGACAAGATCGGCCGCAAGTTCCGCGCCGAGGCGAGCGAGAAGCAGGCCGCCAAGGCCAAGCAGACCGAACGGCTCATCGAGCGGCTAGACGTGGTGGAGGAGCCCCGCAAGGAGTGGGAGCTGCGGATGGAGATCGCCGCCGCGCCCCGCGCGGGCGCCGTCGTGGCCACGCTGCGCGGCGCGGTGGTACGCCGAGGCGGGTTCACCCTCGGCCCGGTCGACCTCCAGATCGACTGGGCGGACCGGGTGGCGGTGACCGGGGCGAACGGCTCGGGCAAGTCCACCCTGTTGGCGGCGCTGCTGGGGCGGCTGCCGCTGGACGAGGGCAGCGCCGCACTCGGGCCGGGCGTGGTGGTGGGTGAGGTGGACCAGGCGCGCGGGTTGTTCCTCGGCGACGCGCCGTTGATCGACGCGTTCCAGGCTGCCGTACCCCACCTGTCGCCGGCGGACGCGCGGACCCTGCTTGCCAAGTTCGGGCTGCGGGCGGCGCACGTGCCGCGGCCGGCGGCGACCCTCTCCCCAGGTGAGCGGACCAGGGCGGCGCTTGCGCTGCTCCAGGGTCGCGGCGTCAACCTGTTGGTGCTCGACGAGCCCACCAACCACCTGGACCTGCCGGCCATCGAACAGCTCGAATCGGCGCTGGCCAGCTACCCGGGCACGCTGCTGCTGGTCACCCACGACCGGCGGATGCTTGCGGCGATCGAGACGAACCGGCGGCTGCGTGTCGACGGCGGGCGGATCGCCGAGGATTGATCCGTGCCGGCAGGCCGTCGCGGGGTGAGAATGACGCCATGCTCAAGTGGGAGTACGCCCTGCTGGTCCGCCGCCGCCAGGCCGCGACGAACGACCTGGGCTGGGAGGTCGTCTTCGTCTGGTACGGCCCGGACGGCTCGATGGTCGACGTGACGCCGTACGGCGACACCGCGCTGGCCCACCTCAACCGGGCCGGTGACCAGGGCTGGGAGTTGGTCGCGATGAGCGAGGATCCGTCCCTGCCCGGCAACAACGAGTTGCACCGCTACCACCTGAAGCGGCCGAAGCCCGCAGCCCCGCAACCGCGCCAGCGGATGCGCGGCAGCCGTCGCACCGTCACGGGCTGAGCCGGCGCCGAGGAAACCGCCAGTCGCGGGGTTCGGGTGCGCCCACCAGCGACGCGCCGATCCCTGGCGGGGGACGAGCTGGGCATACCGGGCGCGAATGCGGGTAACGCGCGGCGGGAGGTGGCCCGAATGGTCGCTTTGGCACAGACTCCGCCCTCGGCCGACCGGCTGCGGGCGATCGACGACTTCCTCGCGCAGGCGTGGGCGGACCAGGTCCGGCACGACGACCGGCTGCGCGGTCTGGCCGTGGACGTCCGGTTCGACAGGGGTGTCGCCCATCTGAGCGGCGAGGTGGCCGAGCAGGGCGACCTGCGGCTGGTCCGCGACCTGGTGGGGCGGCTGGCCGGGGTGTACGGCGTCTGGTGCCGGGTCGGCGTCGGTGGCCGGGAGCCGGTGGTGGTGGACCTCGGTTGCGGCCCGACCAAGCAGTGGTCGAGCAACCTGGGGCTGGACATCTACCCGGCGCCGGGGGTGGATGCCGTGGCGGACCTGTCCGGCTCGCTGCCGCTGGCCGACAACTCGGTGGACGTGCTGTTCGCGGTGCACATCCTGGAGCACCTGATCGACTTTCTGCCGCTGGTCGACGAGTGCCACCGGGTGCTCCGCCCGGGCGGCGTGCTGCACGTGATGAGCCCCTGGTGGGGGCATGTGAACGCGGTAGCGGACCCGACCCACGTCCGGCTGATGGACGTGCAGACGTTCAAGGGGATCTGTCAGCTTCGGCCGCCGGGCACCCCGCGCTGGTATCCGCTGCACGCGGGCTGCGACGGTGCCTCGATCTTCGCCGACCTGACCCCGCTGCCCGCCGACGCCGACCCGGCATCGGACTCGCACCTGGCCCGCTTCTTCGACTAGGGGGTCTGGGTGGATTCGCGGAACTCCAGGCGGTAGCTGGCGGAGAGCTCTCTCGCCGGGGCGGCGCGGTCGCCGTCCAGGCGGTCGGCAAGCAACTCGACGGCCAGCCGGGCGATCTGCGCCTTGTCCGGCGCGACGGTGCTCAGGGTGGGGATCGAGAAGCGACCGTCCTCGATGTCGTCGAAGCCGACCACGGCCACGTCCTCGGGCACCCGCAGACCTGCCTCGTGCAGCGCGCGCAGGGCACCGAGGGCGAGCGTGTCGTTGAAGCAGAAGACCGCGTCGGGGCGTACGCCGGAGGTGAGCAGGCCGCGCATCGCGGCCGCGCCGTCGGCGCGGTGCCAGGCCGGCGCGGGCGCCACGAGGGTTTCGTCGTAGCCCAGTCCGGCGGCGCGCAGCGCGTCGGCGTAGCCGGCCAGCCGCAGTCGGGCGCTGGCGCCCTCGTCGGTGCGCTGCGAGCCGACTGCCGCGATCCGGCGCCGGCCGAGGCCGATGAGATGGCTGGTGATCTCCCGGGCCGCGCCCACGTTGTCGATCACGACACGGTCGGCCGGGCCGTGGTCGATCCGCTCGCCGAGCAGCACCATGGGCGTGCCGTCGAGGCTGGCCAGGTCCTCCGCGGTGAGGGCCAGCGGGCTGAAGATCAGACCGTCGATCAGGTGGTCGGTGATGCCGGACGCGACCACCCGTTCCTGCTCCCGCCCGCCGCCGGTCTGGTCGATCAGCACGGTCCAGCCGAAGTCGGCGGCGGCGGTGACGACGTGACGGGCCAGCTCGGCGAAGTACGGGATGTCCAGTTCCGGTACGGCGAGGGCGATCACGCCGGTGCGGCCCTTGCGCAGGTGCCGGGCGGAGAGGTTGGGCCGGTAGTTGAGTTCAGCGATGGCCTCCTCGACCCGGGCGCGGGTGTCCGGCCGGACGTGGACATAGCCGTTCACCACGTTCGACACGGTCTTCACCGACACGCCGGCCCGCTCGGCCACGTCCTTGAGCCTGTGCCGCACTTCGCACCCTCCCCGATGTAACCCAGCGCACCATACCTCTTCACCAGCCCTTTACAACGTTGCCTACAACGTTGTACAAACGGTGGACACCGGGTGGGCGGTGACTGCGGTCACCCGGCGCCGGCACTGACGAAAGGTGGCACCCCTTGCGGACCGCGCAACTGACGATCGACCCGGCCTTCTCGATCGGGCCGGCCGACCGACGTCTCTTCGGCTCCTTCGTCGAGCACATGGGTCGGTGCGTCTACGGCGGCATCTACGAGCCCGGCCACCCCGACGCCGACTCCCGCGGCCTGCGTCGCGACGTGCTGGAGCTGACCCGCGAGCTGGGCGTCTCAGTGGTCCGCTACCCGGGCGGCAACTTCGTCTCCGGCTACCGCTGGGAGGACGGTGTGGGTCCGGCCGGCGACCGGCCGCGCCGGCTCGACCTGGCCTGGAAGACGATCGAGACCAACGCGTTCGGGCTGGACGAGTTCATGACCTGGGCGGCCGAGGCCGGCGTCGAGCCGATGATGGCTGTCAACCTCGGCACCCGCGGCGTGCAGGAGGCCCTGGACCTGCTGGAGTACGCCAACCACCCGGGCGGCACCGAGCTGTCCGACAGGCGGCGCAAACACGGCGCGGAAGAGCCGTACGGGGTGCGGCTGTGGTGCCTGGGCAACGAGATGGACGGCCCGTGGCAGGTCGGCCACAAGACCGCCGACGAGTACGGCAGGCTCGCCGCCGAGACCGCCCGAGCGATGAAGATGATCGACCCGTCGATCAGCCTGGTCGCCTGCGGCAGCTCCAACCGGCGGATGCCCACGTTCGCCGCGTGGGAGTCGACAGTGCTGGAGCACACCTACGAGCACGTCGACTACATCTCGGCGCACACCTACTACGACCCGTCCGACGGTGACCAGGCCAGCATCCTGGCCTCGGCCGTCGACATGGGCAACTTCATCAACGAGGTCGTCGCCACAGCCGACCACGTGGCCGCCCGGCAGCGGCACAGGCGCAAGCTGAAGATCTCCTTCGACGAGTGGAACGTCTGGTACGAGTCCCGCCTCCAGGCCGACCTGGACCGGCGCGGCTGGGTCGAGGCCCCCGCCCTCATCGAGGACGACTTCACAGCTGTCGACGCCGTGGTCGTCGGTGACCTGCTGATCACCCTGCTCCGGCACGCCGACCGGGTCGGGGTGGCCGCCCAGGCCCAGCTGGCCAACGTGATCGCGCCCATCCGCACCCGCAACGGCGGTCCGGCCTGGCGGCAGAGCATCTTCCACCCGTTCGCGCTTACCGCACGGTACGCCCGGGGCACCGTGCTGCGTACCGAGCCGGTGTCGCCGCGCTACGAGACGAAGAAGTACGGGGACGTGCCGGTGCTCGACACCGTCGCCGTGCACGACGAGGAGACCGGCGAGCTGACCGTCTTCGCGGTCAACCGGGACCAGACGGACCTTCCGCTGGAGATCGACCTGCGCGGGCTGCCGGGCATGGCTGGCCTGTCCTTCCAGAGCATCGCCGCCGGGTCCGACCCGTCGGCGACAAACACCGAGGCCGAGCCCGACCGGGTGACGCCCCGGGACCTGCCCACCCCCACCCCCGACGGCGGTCGGTGCACCGTGCGCCTGCCCGCCGTGTCCTGGAGCGTGCTGCGGTTCGGCCCGACCCGCGCCTGAGGTCGCACCGGGCTTGAGCAGGCACAATTCATCCCGTCCCCCTGCAAGGAGAGATACAGCATGATCCAGAACGACATGAGCCGGCGGCGCCTGCTCGGCCTCGGTCTCGGACTCGGTGCCGCGGCCACCCTGACACTCGCCGGCTGCGGCGGAGACGACGACGCCTCCGGGCCGGCCGCCGGCAACGGCGGCAAGGAGTACACCGGCCCCAAGGTCGACCTGAAGCTGTGGAACGGCTTCACCGGCGGCGACGGCGACATCTTCAAGGCGCTCGTGAACCAGTTCAACACCGAGCACCAGAACATCGCCGTGTCGGTGGCCACGTACCAGTGGGAGGACTACTACGCCAAGCTCCCCGGCGCGGCCTCCAGCGGCAACGGTCCGGACATCGCGGTCATGCACATGGACCAGCTCGCGACCTTCGCCGCGCGTGGCGTGATCACCGAGCTGGACGACGTGGCCAAGAACCTGGAGCTCTCCGAGGCGGACTTCGCCCCCACCGTGTGGAAGGGCGGCCTCTACAACAACAAGCGGTACGGCATCCCGCTGGACATGCACCCGCTGGGCTTCTACTACAACAAGGCCGTCATGCAGAAGGCCGGCCTCGACCCGAACAAGCCGCCGACCACCCGGGACGACTACATGGCGGCCCTGGTCGAGCTGAAGAAGTCGGGCGTACAGGGTTTCTGGATCAGCCCGTTCCAGTTCACCGGCGGCATGACCTTCTACTCGGTGCTCAACCAGTGGGGCGGCACCCTCTTCGACGCCGAGGTGGCGAAGGCGACGTTCAACTCCGACCCGGCGGTCGAGGCGTGCACCTGGCTCGTCGACATGATCAAGCAGGGGCACTCGCCGGCCAACGTCGGCCAGGACGCCGAGTACCTGGCGCTCAAGAGCGGCAAGAACGCCTTCACCTGGAACGGCATCTGGCAGATCAACGACCTGAAGAAGAGCCCCGAGGTGCAGTGGGGTGTCGCTCCCCTGCCGCAGATCGGCAGCAAGCCGGCGGCCTGGGCCAACTCGCACAACTTCACGATCGTGAAGCAGCGGGCCAACAACGCCAACAAGGTCTCCGGCGCGAAGGTCTTCATCAACTGGCTGAGCCAGCACTCGCTGGACTGGGCCAAGGGCGGCCAGATCCCGGCCCGCAAGGACGTCCGCGAGGGCGCCGAGTTCAAGGCGCTGCCGGAGATCTCGTCGCTCGCTCCCGAGCTGGAGTACGCGGCGTTCCCGCCGGCGGCACCCGGGCTGGGCGAGGTCATCACCACCTTCTACGACTCGTTCAACGAGGCCGCGCTCGGCAAGAAGTCGCCCAAGCAGGCCCTCGACGACGGTGTCGCCAAGGCCAACAAGCAGCTCGAGGACAACCGCAAGAAGTACGGGAGCTGATAACCCGTGGCGGACGTGATCGAGGTCGGGGCGGCGCGCGGTGACGCGCCGCCCCCGGCGGCCAACGCAGCCCGCCGGGCCTCGGCGGGCCGGACCGGACGGGCGACGCCATACCTGTTCCTCGCCCCGTACCTGGTCCTGTTCGGGGTCTTCGGCCTGCTGCCGATCGTCCTCGGCCTCTGGCTGAGCGTGCACCAGTGGGACTTCCAGCTACCCAACCGGCCGTTCGTCGGGCTGGACAACTACAAGGAGCTGTTCTCCAGCGACTCCGCCGTCTACGGCGACTGGTGGCGGAGCGTACGGGCCACCGCGATCTTCACGGTGCTGTCGGTGCCGCTGCTTGTGGTCGTACCGCTCGGGCTGGCGTTGCTGTTGAACCGCTCGTTCCCGGGCCGCACGTTCTTCCGGGCGATCTACTTCGCGCCGTACGTGCTGGGTGTGGCCGTGATCGGCCTGCTCTGGCGGTTCCTGCTCGACGCCAACCTGGGCCTGGTCAACAGGCTCCTCGGGGTGGTCGGGCTGCCGTCGGACACCCCGTGGGTGACGAACATGCCGTGGGCGTGGATCTCCCTGGTCGGGGTGACCGTGTGGTGGACCTCCGGGTTCAACGCGGTGATCTACCTGGCCGGCCTCCAGGACATCTCCCCGGAGTTGTACGAGGCGGCCCGGATGGACGGGGCCAGCGCGTGGCAGCGGTTCCGCAACGTCACACTGCCAGGCCTGCGTCCGGTGCTGCTCTTCGTGATCACCACGACCGTGCTCGCCTCGGCGAACATGTTCGGCCAATCCTTCCTGATCACCCAGGGTGCGCCCGGCACGGAGACCCGCACGGTGGTGTGGTTCATCGTCGAGGAGGGTTTGCGGGACAACGACGCGGGCCGCGCCGCCGCGATGAGCATCGTGTTCGCCCTGCTCCTGGCGGTCGTGAGCATCGCCAACTTCCGCCTCTTCCGCTACCGGGAAGACTGAGGGGACCGCCATGACGACGCCCACGCCGACCACTGACGGTTCCGCCTGGGGAGCGCGCCGGGTCGTGTTCTACGCCATCCTGGTCGCGCTGACCCTGGTCTTCCTGACCCCGCTTGTGTGGATGGTCATCACCTCGCTGAAGACCTACACGGCCGCCCAGGAGATCCCGCCGAGCTGGCTGCCGAACCCGATCGCCGGGTACGGCTACGAGCAGATCCTCAACAACTCGGCGAACCCGGTGCTGCGCTGGTTCCTCAACAGCATGGTGGCGGCCACGCTGCACTCGCTGCTGGTGCTGGTGACCGCCTCGATGGCCGCGTACTCCCTGGCCCGCCTGCGGTTCCGCGGACGCGGGGTGACCTTCGCGTTGATCGTCGGGACGCTGTTCATCCCGCCGACCTCGCTGATCATCCCGAACTTCCTGATCGTCGACCAGCTCAACTGGATCGACACCCTCGCCGTGGTCGTGGTGCCCGGCGCGGCGAGCGCGTTCGGGGTGTTCTTCCTGCGGCAGTTCTTCCTGTCCCTGCCGAACGAGCTGGAGGAGGCCGCCACCCTCGACGGCGCCAACCAGTGGCAGATCTTCTACAAGGTGGTGCTGCCGCTGTCCAAGCCGGCGCTCGCCACCCTGGCCGTGCTGTCGTTCCTCACCAACTGGAACGACTTCCTCTGGCCGATCTTCGTGCTGTTCAGCCCGGAGAAGTTGACGCTGCCGCCGGGCCTGGGCCTGCTTCAGGGCTCGTACGTCACCGACTACCCGGTGATCATGGCGGGTGCGGTGCTGGCCAGCCTGCCGGTGCTGATCCTCTTCGTCCTGGCGCAGCGGCACATCATCCAGGGCGTCTCCCGCAGCGGTCTGAAGGGGTGACAGCCACGAGGACCTGGCGTGGCGGCGCGGCGGCGATCATCATCGCCGCCGCGCTGCTCGCATCGGGCTGCGCCGACGACGCCCGACCCACAGCCACCACGAGCAGCGGGAGCGAATCCAGCATGTTCACCAACCCGGTCGTCCGCACCGACGCCCCGGATCCGCAGGCGATCCGGGTGGGCGACACCTGGTACCTGTTCCACACCAACTCGCAGGGCCGCAACGTCCCGGTGCTCACGTCCACCGACCTGGTCGACTGGACCGAGGCCGGGGACGCCCTGCCGACGCTGCCGGCGTGGGCGGACGCCGGAAAGACGTGGGCGCCCGAGGCAATCGAGCTGGCACCGGACCGGTTCGTCCTCTACTACACGGTCGCCGGCCGGGGGTCCGGGCGGCAGTGTGTCGGGCGGGCGGTGGCCAGTGCACCGCAGGGGCCGTACTCCGACGACGCGGACGGCCCGCTGATCTGCCAGGCCGAGCTGGGCGGAGCGATCGACGCCAGCCCGTTCCGGGACACCGACGGCAGTCTGTGGCTGCTGTGGAAGAACGACGGCAACGCCATCGGGGTGGACACCTGGCTCTGGTCGCAGCGTCTCGCCGACGACGGCCTGACCCTGGTGGGCGAGCCGACGAAGCTGCTGAAGCAGACCGAGCCGTGGGAGGGCACCCTGATCGAGGGGCCGTTCTTCCACCGTCAGGACGGCCGGCTGCTGCTCTTCTTCGCCGCGAACGCGTACGACAGGGCGGAGTACGCCGAGGGCTACGCGGTCTGCGACAGCCCGACCGGCCCGTGCGTGAAGGCCACCGAGAACCCGATCCTGACGAGCAACGAGGTCGCCTCCGGCCCCGGCCACGCGTCGATGGTGGTCAAGGACGGCCGTACCTGGCTGCTCTACCACGCCTGGCCGCCCGGCCAGGAGGGCAGCACCGACCCCGGCCGCCAGGTGTGGCTGGACGAGGTGACCTGGGTCGACGGCAAACCGGTCGTCAAGGGCCCGACCGGTACCGCGCAGTCCCGCCCCTGACCTGATCGTGCGGAGGGGCGTTCGGCCCCTCCGCACGCCCGGTCAGGCGGTCGGTTCGCGCGGCGCCGGAGCGACTGCCGGTTCGTGCCGGGCCAGCCGGTTGCGGCGGTATCCGTAGCCGAAGTAGATGATCGCGCCGAGCAGCATCCAGGCCAGGAACCGCAGCCAGGTCTCCACCGACAGGTTCAGCATCAGGTAGAAGCAGGCAAGCGCGGAGACGATCGGCAGCACCGGGGAGAACGGCACCCGGAACGGCCGCTCCAGGTCGGGGCGCTTGCGACGCAGGATCGGCACCGCGATCGACACCAGCACGAACGCGCAGAGCGCGCCGATGCTCACCAGGTCGGCCAGTGCGGAGAGCGGCAGGAAGCCGGCGAGCAGGGCGACAGCCACCGTCATGATCGCCGAGATCCGGTACGGCGTACCCCAGCGCGGGTGCACCTTCGCGATCGACGGCGGGATCAGCCCGTCCCGGGCGATGGCGAAGCCGATCCGGCCCATGGCCACCAGGTCGACCAGGATGACGCTGGTCAGGCCGGCGACCGCGGCGATGGAGACCAGCACGGCCGCCCACCCGGCGCCCACCGACTCGAAGGCCGATGCGATCGGGGCACCCCTGTCGATCTCGGTGTACGGCACCATGCCGACGACCACGAGCGAGACGCCGATGTAGAGCACTGTGGAGATCAGCAACGTGCCGAGCAGACCCAGGGTGAGGTCCCGCTTGGGCTTGCGCGTCTCCTCGCCCAGGTTGGCCACGGCCTCGAAGCCGGTGTACGCGAAGAAGACCACGGCGGCGGCGCTGAGCACCCCGACGAAACCGAAGACCGACGGCTCCAGCCCGAACAGCGCCTGCGTGACGGGCTGCTTGATGCCGTCGTCGCCGCTGCCGGCGGGCTCGGCCGGCGGGATGAACGGGGTGAGGTTGGCGGCCTTGACGAAGAACAGCCCGGCGACCACCACGAACACGCAGATGGCCACCTTGACCAGCACCAGCAGGTTGGTGATCCGGGCGGACTCGCGGATGCCGATGATCGCGACGACGCCGAGGATCAGCACGATGGCGATGGCGCCGATGTTGACGGTGCTGCCCTCCTCGCCGAACCAGCGGGTCGGCAGGTCGAGCAGCTCGGCGAGGTAACCGGACCAGCCCCGGGCGACCACTGCGGCGCCGAGCGCGAACTCCAGCAGCAGGTCCCAGCCGATGATCCAGGCGACGATCTCGCCCATCGTCGCGTACGCGTAGGTGTAGGCGCTGCCGGCGGTCGGCACGCTTGACGCCAGCTCGGCGTAGCAGAGGGCGGCGAGCAGGGCGACGACGCCGGCGATGGCGAAGGAGATCACGACACCCGGGCCGGCGCTGTCGCGGGCCTCGATCCCGGTGAGAGTGAAGATGCCGGTGCCGATCACGATGCCGATGCCGAAGCCGGTGAGGTCGATCGCACCGAGCCGCCTCTTCAGCCCCAGTTGGCCGTCGGTGCCGTCCGCTTCGCCCTGAGCTATCACGTCCTTGATCGGTTTTGTGCGCAGCACGGACATGCGCTCACCCCTCCCACCGTGCGACCACCACCGTGGCGGCCGGTGACCGGCGTTGCTACCCAGCGGCGGGAATGGTCAACCACGAACCCTTGCGGTTACCGGCCGAGTGTGAAAATTTCCTACCAGCGGCAGATAGTCATCGGCGAATCTTGCCGACATGCCGCGTTGATCACACGGGAGCCCCAACGAAGGGACACACCGCATGAAGGCAACTCGCCTCGCGGCCGCCGGGCTGGCCACAGCCCTGCTCGCCACGCTCGCGGCGGCCTCCACCCCCGCGAGCGCCGCACCTTCCACCTCCGCCTCCACCACCACCTGCGTCACCGACCCCGCCACGCCGAAACGGCAGTTCCGGGCGATGTGGATATCGTCGGTGGTCAACATCGACTGGCCCAGCAAGGCGTCCCAGACCAGCCCGGACCGGATCGCCGCCCAGCAGACCGAGTACCGCGAACTGCTCGACCTCGCCGAACGGCTGAACCACAACGCGGTGGTGGTCCAGGTCCGGCCGACCGCCGACGCGCTCTGGCCGTCACCGTACGAGCCGTGGTCCGAATACCTGACAGGCGTCCGGGGCCAGGACCCCGGCTGGGACCCGCTGGCCTTCCTGGTCGCCGAGTCGCACAAGCGCAACCTGGAGTTCCACGCCTGGTTCAACCCGTACCGCGTCTCCATGCCGGCCCCCGGCGGCGCCGGCGCGGACCTCAGCCTGCTCGCCCCCGACCACCCGGCCCGGCAGCACCCGGACTGGACCTTCGCCTACCCGCCGGCCGGCGTCGCCGGCAGCCGGCTCTACTACAACCCAGGCATCCCCGAGGTACGCGAGTTCGTGCAGACCGCGATGATGGACGCCGTCAAGCGGTACGACATCGACGGCGTGCACTTCGACGACTACTTCTACCCGTACCCCAGCGGCACCTACCAGGTGCCCGACGACGCCACCTTCGCCGCGTACAACAGGGGCTTCACCGACCGGGCGGACTGGCGGCGGGACAACATCAACCTGCTGATCCAGGAGATGAACAGCAAGATCAAGGCGGCGAAGCCGTGGGTGAAGTTCGGCGTCAGCCCGTTCGGCATCTGGCGCAACAAGACCGCCGACCCACTGGGCTCGGACACCACGGGCAGCCAGTCGTACGACATCATCTCCGCCGACACCCGCAAGTGGGTCAAGCAGGAGTGGATCGACTACGTGGTGCCGCAGCTCTACTGGTACATCGGCCAGTACCCGGCCGCCGACTACGCGCGCCTGGTGCCGTGGTGGGCCGAGACGGTACGCGGCACCCGCGTGCAGCTCTACATCGGCCAGGCCGACTACAAGAGCGGCGACCCGGCGTACGGGCCGTTCTGGCAGAACCCCCGTGAGCTGTCCGACCACCTGACGCTCAACCGGTCGTACCCGGAGGTGCAGGGCAACGTGCACTTCTCCGCCGTACAGGTGCGGGCCAACCGGCTGGGCGCCACCGACATCTACGCCGCCGAGCACTACTCGCGCCCCGCGCTGGTGCCGGCCATGCCGCACCTGCCGGCCAAGCCCCTGCTCTTCCCGGTGATCACCAAGATCACCCGGCAGGCCGACGGGGTACGCCTCAGCTGGCGTCAGCCCGCCGACGGCGTCGGCCCGCTGGGCACCGCCACCTCGTACGCCATCTACCGGTTCGACGGCACCACGCTGCCCGGTCGGTGCGCCACGGCCGACGCCGCGCACCTGGTCGACACCGTCCGGGCCGTGCCGGGCGCGGCACAGTCGTGGGTGGACACCACGGCCGAGCCCGGCCGTCGCTACACCTACCAGCTGACCGCGCTGGACCGGTCGGCGAACGAGAGCCTCCCCAGCCCGCCGGCGTTCAGCAGGCGCTGACCGCCCTCTCGAATGCCCCGGGCGCCCGCGCGCCCGGGGCATTTCGTCTGTTTGAACCCATGTCACCAATAGTTGGCACGGCACATACCACCCGGTTGATCAATTGATCGACACTTGTCGAATCCCGGTGACCCGCCGGTAACTTCCGTCCCAGCCGCTCACCCCCGCGGAGGTAACAAGTGCCCCGACGTCTCGCCACCCTGCTCGCCTCGGGCGCGCTCGCGCTGCTCGCCACCCTCGCCATCGCCTCCCCCGCCGCCGCCGTCACCGCCGCGGAGAAGCTCTCCGTACTGTCCAGCTGGACCCAGACAAGCGCGTCCAGCTACAACTCCTGGAACAGCGCCCGGGTCAACCGGGCCCCCTGGGCCGAGTACAACTTCGACTGGTCCACCGACTACTGCTCGTCCAGCCCGGACAACCCGCTCGGGTTCACCTTCAACCTGGGCTGCTACCGGCACGACTTCGGCTACCGCAACTACAAGGCGGCCGGCCAGTTCTCCGCCAACAAGTCCCGCCTCGACAGCGCCTTCTACGCCGACCTGAAGCGGGTCTGCACCACCTACAACACGGTCGTCCGTCCGGCCTGCTACAGCCTGGCCTGGACCTACTACCAGGCGGTAAGCATCTTCGGCTCCGTCGCCGCCGTCCAGCAGGCCGACATCGACCGCGCCGCCCGAATGAAGGCCGAAGCCGAAGCCAACGCCGCCCGCGCCTGACCCCACCCCCCTCCCCGCCGTTGATCAAGAGGTTTGCGTTCCTGACGCAAATCTCTTGATCAACAGAGGCGGGGCGGGGGCCCGGCGGGGCAGGGGCGGGTTAGGCGCGTTCGGTTCGGGTTGCGGGGTGCCGGTCGGCGTCGGCGGGACTGCGCGGGGCCGGTTGGGACAGTCCAGTGCTGAAGCGGGTCGAATCCGCCGCCAGATCCGGATGTTCCACGTCGAGCGCCAGCACTGCGGCCTCGTCCAACCCCAACTCGGCGCCCTCGCCGTACGCGTCGTCGAAGGCGGCGTCACCCAACGCGGCCCGCAACTCCGCCTGCTGCTCGGCCCAGTAGCCGCCGTAGATCCCCGGCGTCGCCCGCATGCTCGCCCGGGTGGCCTGCGCCGCCCCGAACAGCCGAGCCGCGGTCAGCCGGTTGCCGCCTGCCGCGCAGCGCACCGCGATCGCGTTCAACGTGTCGCACGCACCGCCGTGATAGCCGTGACCCATCCGCGACCGCAACGCCACAAGCAGATGCTCGTGCGCGGCGATCACGTCACCCCGGGCCAACGCGACCATCCCGAGCAGCATGTCGACCGACCGTCGGCCCCGCTCCACGGGCCGGGCCGCCTCCACCGGGCGGACCGCCCCCAGCAGGTCCGCGGCCTCCGCCAGCGCGCCCCTTCGCCACAGCAGCTCGGCCAGGCTGAACACCGCGAACAACGCCTCGCCCACCACGTCCTGCCCGTGCGCCCAGTCGATGACCTCCCGGCACACCCGCTCGGCCTCGGCGAACTGCCCCATGTCGACGAGCGGCGCGGCACGACCGGCGAGCACCCGCGCCAACAACCCGGCGTCGCCGGCCTGCCGGGCCGCCGCCTCCGCCCGCTGGGAAAAGCGCAACTCCTCGGCGAACTCGCCGTCCGCACCGGCGTGCAGGGAGTGCATGTGGTACGCCGCCGCCAGCTCCGCCTCCGGTATCCGCTCACCGGTCTCGGCGATCCGCCCGTACAGCCGGAACAGCCACAGCCGCCCCTCCCGGGCCAGGCCACGCTCCCGCCACCACTGGTCCAGCCCACCGGCCAGGCCGAGGCCGGCGCGGGCGCTGCCACCTGTGGCACACCACCGCAGCGCCGCCCGCAACTCCCCTGCGAGAGGGTCCAGGGTGTAGAGCGACAGCGTCACCGGCCGCCCGTCCGGCCCCAGATGCGCCCGCTCCAACGCGTGCGCAGACCAGGCCACGTGCCGATCCCGGGCAGCCTGCTCCTCACCCGCCTCGGCGAGTCTGCGCGCCGCGTACGCACGGATCGGGTCGAGCATCCGGTACGTGCTGCCGGCCGCACGTGGCTCGGCCAGCACCATCGACTTGTCCACGAGCACCGACAGCGGATCCAGCGGGTCGTCGCCCAGCAGCCACTCCACAGTCGCCAGGTCCACCGGGCCGGCGAAGACCGCCAGCCACCGCAGCAGACGGGCGGCCCGGGGGCCCAACGTCCGGTACGACCAGGTGACTGTCGCCTGCATGGTCAGGTGCCGTTCGGTGGCCGAGCGCTGCACCGCCCTGCTCGCCGGAGTCGGCGGCGAAGCCCCGGCCGCCGCCGCCACCAGGTCCACAGTGTCCTGCTGGTTGCCGGACCAGCCCCGCTCCATCGGCGGCGGCTCCGGATCCTCCCGGCCCGCGTCCAACGTGCTGAGCACGTCGTCGAGCCGCTCGGCGAGCTGACCGACGGAGAGCACCCGCAGCCGGGCCGCCGCCAACTCGATGGCCAGGGGCAGCCCGTCGAGCCGCTGCACCACCCGGCGCAGGTCGGCCGACTCGGACGGTTCCGGCTGCCGGCCACCCCGCGCCGCCGCCGTACGGTCCAGCAGCAGCGCGACCGCGTCGCTCTCCGCGCCGTCTGCCCGCGGGTCGACCGAGAGCGGCGGGATCCGCCACACCACCTCACCGGGCAGGCTGAACGACTCGCGGCTGGTGGCCAGCACCCGTACGCCCTCCCCACCGGAGAGCAGCCGCGCGATGACCTCCGCGCACGCGGCCGGCTGCGTGTCGCAGGTGTCCAGCACGACAAGCATCCGACGACCGGCCGCGTACTCGACGAGGGTGTCCAGCATCGGGCGGCCCGGCTCCGGTCGCAGCCCGAGCACGGCGGCGATGGCGAACGCCACCAACCCCGGATCGGTCACCGAGGCGATGTCGACGAACCACACCCCGTCCGGGTACGCCTCGACCATCCCGCTGGCCAGCTCAACCGCGAGTCGGGTCTTACCAGCCCCACCGGCACCCAGCACGGTGACCAGGCGGTGCCGTTCCACCAGCAGGCCCAGCTCGACGCGTTCGGCCTGCCGGCCGACGAAGGAGGTCACCTGCGTGGGCAGGTTGTGCGCCACCGCGTCGGCGGTGCGGGGACGGGGGAACTGCCGCTCCAGGCCCGGTGCGACGAGCTGGAACAGCCGCTCCCGGTCGTCGAACCCGCGTAGCCGGTGCAGGCCCAGGTCGAGCAGGGTGGCACCGGCGGGCAGCGGGTCGGCCCGGCGGGCGGTCGACGCAGAGCAGAGCACCTGCCCGCCGTGCGCCGCCGAGGCCACCCGGGCCGCCCGGTGCACCTCGGGGCTTGCGTACTCCCCGTCGCGCGGCTCCGCGTAGCCGGTGTGCAGGCCCATCCGCACCCGGGGCGCGGCGTCAGGCGTGGGCCATTCGTGGTTCGCCAACGCGCGCTGCGCGGTCAGGCAGGCGGTCAGGGCCGCCGTCGCGTCGTCGAAGGCCAGGAAGAACGAGTCGCCCTCGGTCAACAGCTCCGAGCCGCCGGTGCAGGCGAGCGTCCGGCGCAGCAGCCGGCGGTGTTCGGCGAGCACCGGGCGGTAGTCCGGGCCGAGCAGCTGGGCCAGCCGGGTCGAGCCCTCGATATCGGTGAACACGAAGGTCACCCAACCGCTCGGGAGCTGGATCCGTGGCGACATGCGTGGAACCTCCGCCCGTGACGTCGGGTTCATGCTGCCTGAGTCCGAGCGGTCACGCATCGTGAGAACGGCCGGCCCGGTGCCGCCTCAAAGTGCCACTCGAACCCGTTCCCGGCAAGGGCAGCCCACCAGTCGGCGGCGAACCGGCCCGTTCAGCAACCGCAGGCGCCGCCGCAGCAACCGCCCCCACCCGGGGCGGCGGCACCACCGGACGGACCAGCCACGCCCCGGCCGGTGACCGCGATCGCGGACAGAAGCTTGACCGTGTCGGCATGTCCCTGCGGACAGGCCGCCGGCTCGCCGGCTGCCGCCATTGGACGGTTGACCTCGAAGGTGTCGCCGCAGGCGCGGCATCGGAACTCGTACCGGGGCATGGCATCAGGGTACGTGGACCTGACGCCCGGCGGGGCATGGGTAATACTCGACGGGTGGTGGACGGCGAGGACGAAACGCGTGTACGACCGCTACGACCGTCCGCGCCGCTGGACGGCCCGTTGGACGGTTCGGGAGCCGCGCCGGATCCGGCTCCCAGGGTGGTGCCCCGCCCTCGCCGTCCCTGGCTGAGCGGAAGCTCCACCACCACGTCCCCGACGGCCGACACGCCGAGCGGTGAACCGAAGGCCGTCGAGCCGACCGCGGACCCGGCGAAGGCGGCAACCGGATCGGACGCCTCCGCGCCGATCGGCGGACCGGCTGCCGCGAGCGCGGCGACCGAACCGAAGGCCACGGCCCCGAAGGCGGAGCCCGCGAAGGCCGAGACCGAGAAGGCCGCGACCGGCACGGCCGAGGGTGCGGCCGATGCCCCGGTCACAGACCTGGCCGTGACCACTGTGGACGCGACGCCGGTTCCGGCGGTCGCCGATCCCGGGCGACGTCGCCGGGTGCCGTTCGCGCACGCCGTACGGCTGCCACCGCCACGCCAGGCCGCGACGACCGCCGCCCGGGCGACCCGGGACTGGGCCCGCCGGCCCAGTGGCCGGCTCACCCTGCCCGGCGTGTTCCTGCTGGCCCTGGTGGCCGCGACCGCCGCGGCGGGCGCGCTGCTCGTGCCCGCCACCATCCGCGCCCCCCGACCGGTCGCCGCCGACTCGTCCGAGACACCGACCGCCGCCGCTCCGCCGGTCGGCCTGCCCTCCGGCGGGCTGCCCACCGCCCTGCCCAGCGGCGGCGTACCCACCGGCGGGCCAACCGGTGGGTACCCCACCGGCGGATTCCCGACCGGCCCGGCCGTTCCGCCGGTGGTCGGCGGACGACCCTCGGACGCGCTCGCCGGCTGGGCCCAGCAGATCGGCGCCAAGGTCGGTGTCCCGCCGGCCGCCATGCAGGCGTACGGCTACGCCGAGCTGGTGCTCGCCCAGACCAACCGCAGTTGCGCGTTGAGCTGGACCACGCTTGCCGCGATCGGTCTGATCGAGTCGGGGCACGGCTCGCACAACGGTGCCCGGCTGGGACAGGACGGCAGGGCGCTGCCGGAGATCATCGGTGAGCCGCTGGACGGCAACGGCGGCCGGATGCGGATCATCGACACCGACCGCGGCGCCCTCGACAAGGACACCACCTTCGACCACGCGATCGGGCCCATGCAGTTCATCCCGACCACCTGGCAGGAGATCGGCGCGGACGCGGACAACGACGGGCGCAAGGACCCGCACGACATCGACGACGCCGCCCTGGCAGCCGCGAACTACCTCTGCAAGGGCGGGCGCAACCTGAGCATCCCGGGCGACTGGTGGAACGCGATCCTGTCGTACAACGACGTGCGCCGGTACGCCCAGGACGTCTACGACGCCGCAAACCGGTACGGACGGGCCAGCCGCACGTGAAGTGATCGTTCACATACATTGGAGAACTGGACACTTCCCCCGGGCTGCTGTTAGCGGCAAGCTAGACGGGTGATGGTGCGCGAGTGGGACCCCAGGACCGCGTCGTCCGCCGAGATCGCGTCGCTGCTGGACACGCTGAACGCGGTTCTGGCGGCCGATCTGCCGCAGGACCCGCCCTGGCGGGAGACGTCCCTGCGGGAATACCTCGCCGAGGTGATGCCCGGCGAACGGCGGATCTCCTGGATCGCCCAGGCCGACCCGACCGACGTCGCCGACCCGGGCGCGATTCTCGGCCAGGTGCACGTGCTGCTCCTCGGCGACATCGGCGTGCTCGAGGTGCTGGTGCACCCGTCGGTCCGACGCTCCGGGCTCGGCCGTGACCTGGTGCTGCGCGCCGCGCGCCGGGTCTACCAGGAGGGCTTCCAGTCGATCGGGGTGGAGGTCGTCGGCGACACGCCGGCGGTGGGCTTCTACGAGTCGCTCGGCTTTACCCGGGAGTACGTGGAGACGCGAAGCGTCCTCGACCTGTCGGCTGTCGACTGGCCCGAGTTGGCCGAGATGGCCACCGGCGTCGCGGCGGGTTACCACCTGGAGTTCTTCCCCGGCGGGCCGCCGGATGACCTGATCGAGGCGTACGCGCGGGCCAAGGCCGAGGTGCGCGACGTCGACGACGGCGAGTTGCGGCCCAGCTCGTACGACCCGCAGCGGCTGCGGGACAGCCTGGACACCCTGCACCGGCGGGGCATGAAGCCGTACATCGTGCTGGCCCGGCACGAGCAGAGCGGCGAGGTGGCCGGCCTGACCGAGGTGGTGGTGCCGGCGCAGCACCCGACCCGCGCCGACCAGTACGACACGATCGTCGCGCAGGACCACAGGGGTTACGGCATCGACCGGGCGATCAAGGCCCGGATGCTGCTGGAGCTGCGGTCAGCCGAGCCGAAGCTGGTCGAGGTGCAGACCTGGAACGCGCAGGCCAACGAGGCGATGCTCAAGGTCAACGCGGAGCTGGGTTACCGGCCCGACCGGGACTGGTGCGAATACAGCGTCGACGTCGCCGAGCTGGTGCACCGCCTCGACCCGCCGCGCTGAGGAATTCACGAAACTGTCCGATGGGGGATGGACGATGGACAGTCGGGCACCTTAACGTGCGTTGACCCCCGTCCACCCATCGTGGAGGCCCCATGCGCCCGCGCCGCTCAATAGCCGCGCTCGCGACCGCCACCGCCGCCGTGACAGTCACGGCGCTCGGCGTCGCACCCACCGCGGCCAGCGCCGCGCCCACCGACCTGTTCATCTCGGAGTACGTCGAGGGATCGTCGAACAACAAGGCGATCGAGCTGTTCAACGGCACCGGCGCCGCTGTCGACCTGACCGCCGGCGGCTACCAGTTGCAGCTCTACTTCAACGGCTCCACCACGGCCACCACCATCGCGTTGACCGGGAGCGTGGCCGCCGGCGACGCGTTCGTGTTCGCCAGCGCGTCGGCTTCTGCCGCCGTCCTCGCCCAGGCCGACCAGACCACCGGGGCGAGCCTGTTCAACGGCGACGACGCGATAGTGCTGCGCCGGGGCACCACGGTGCTCGACTCGATCGGCCAGGTGGGTGTCGACCCGGGCGCCGAGTGGGGTGCCGGTGCGACAAGCACCGCGGACAACACGCTGCGCCGGCTGGCGAGCGTGACAGCCGGAGACACCGACCCGTCGGACGCGTTCGACCCCGCCGCCCAGTGGGCCGGCCTGCCCGTCGACACGTTCGACGGGCTCGGCGCGCACACCGTGGACGGCGGCGGCCCGGTCGACGTACCGGCCACGCTGACCTGCGGCGGGCCACTGGTCACGGCGGCAGGCACGGCCGCGAGCCGCGAGGTCACCGCCACCGATTCCGACGACACGATCGTCGACCTGGCGGTCACCGCGATCAGCCCGAGCCCGACCTCCGGCTCGATCACCCGTACCGCGTTCACCCCGGCCGACGGGGTGGGCGGCACCGCCCGTGCCACGATCAGCGCGAGCGCCGACCTCGCCGCTGGGGCGTACACCGTCACCGTGACCTCTACCGACGCGGGCGGTGGCACCGCCACCTGCGCGCTGGCCGTGCAGGTGACCCGGGAGCTGACCGTCGGGGAGGTGCAGGGTCCGACCACCGACGCCGAGTCCGGCCCCGCCGACAGGTCACCGCTCGCACCGGCGAGCGGCAACGGCACCAGCAGCACGATGTACGACGTACGCGGCGTGATCACCCAGTTGACGCTTGCCCGCACGTCGGCCGGGGCGGAGCAGCACGGGTTCTTCCTGCAGAGCCGCACCGGCGACACCGACGGCGACCCGACCAGTTCCGACGGCGTCTTCGTGTTCATGGGCGCGTTCACGTCGCTGATCGGCGGGTACGTGCCGACCGTCGGCGACGAGGTGGTGCTCCGGGCCCGGGTGTCGGAGTACTACAACTTCACCCAGCTCTCCGGCGCCTCGCTGGTCCGCCGGATCGCCGCCGGCCTGGACGTGGACACGGCTGTCGCGGTGACCGACGCGGTGCCTCCTGTCGAACTGACCGAAGCGCAGCGCTGGTGGGAGCGGTACGAGGGCGCCCGTCTGCGGGTACGTGCCGGCAGCGGCGCGGTGAGCGGCCGGGATGTCTTCTCGTCCACCGCCGACGCCGAGTTGTGGGTGATCGACCGGGACGACCCGCTGCTGGACCGCGCCGATCCGTACTCCCGGCGGGTCTTCCGGGATTCGCACCCGCTGGACAACGACCCGACCCGCCGCTTCGACGACGGCAACGGTCAGCGGGTGCTGCTCGGCAGCATGGGTGTGAAGGCCACCGCCGGGGACAGCACGGCGCTGCTCCCGCCGGCGCACACCTTCGACACGCTGCGCGCGGACGCGGTGGGCGGCGTCTACTACTCGTTCGAGAAGTACGGCGTCCAGGTCGAGCGGGCGGAGTTCGACGCCGGGGCGGACCCGTCGAGGAACAACCCGCCGAAGGCCGCGGACCGGTCCCAGGAGGTGGCGGTCGCCACGTACAACGTGGAGAACCTGTACGACTACCGCGACGACCCGTTCGACGGCTGCGACTTCGCCGGCAACGTCGGCTGCACGGGTGTTTCCCCGCCGTTCGACTACGTGCCGAGCAGCGAGGCGGACTATCGGGAGCACCTGACGTCGCTCGCCGACCAGATCGTCAAGGATTTGCACGCGCCCGACCTGATCCTGGTGCAGGAGGCCGAGGACCAGGACATCTGCACCGTCTCCGGTACGGCGTTGGCCTGCGGCGACACCGACAACGCCGACGGCGCTCCGGACAGCATCCAGGAGTTGGCGCTCGCGGTGGCGGCGGCCGGCGGGCCGGCGTACGCCGCGACCTATGACCGGACCGGCGCGGACGCCCGCGGGATCACCGCCGCGTTCCTGTACCGCACCGACCGGCTGTCGTTGGCGGCCGCGACGGCGAACGACCCGCTGCTCGGCTCGGCGCCAACGGTCCAGTACCGGGCCCCGGGACTGCCGGGCAACGCCGACGTGCAGAACCCGAAGGCCCTGAACGCGGTGCTGCCGGCCGATGTGGACACGTCGACCGGAAAGGACGGGAACAACGTCTTCACCAGGGCACCGCAGCTGGGCAAGTTCACGGTCGCCGCGGCACCCGGCGCTGCCGAGCGGTTCACCCTGTACGCGCTGAGCAACCACTACTCCTCCGGCCCGGACGGCCGGATCGGGCAGCGGCGGGAGCAGGCGGCGTACGGCGCGGCTATCGTCACCGCGATCGAGGCGGCCGATCAGAGCGCCCGGGTGGTGTACGGCGGGGACCTGAACGTCTTCCCCCGCCCGGACGATCCGATCGCCACCGGCGCGCAGCCGACGCCGTCGGACCAGCTCGCCCCGCTCTACGAGGCCGGCCTGCACAACCTGTGGGACACCCTCGTCGCGCAGGTGCCCGCCTCGGCCTACTCGTACAGCTTCGAGGGGCAGGCGCAGACGCTCGACCACCTGTTCGTCAACGACGCGCTCTACGGTGACCTGGTGCAGGTGCGCGCGGCGCACGTCAACGCCGACTGGCCGGCGGAGTTCACGGGTGACGGGTCGCGGGGCTCCAGCGACCACGACCCACAGGTGGCCCGTTTCCGCTCCCGGGCGTCGTTGACCGTCACCGACACGTCGGTGGTCGAGGGCGACCAGGGCACCCGTCAGCTCACCTTCACGGCGACGGTGTCCCGCCCGTTGTCCCAGCCGGTGCTGCTCTGCGCCGCGACAGTCGGCGTCACGGCGCAGGCGGGCTCGGACTTCGACGCGTACGCCGGTTGCCGGGTGTTGGCCGCCGGTCAGACGTCGGTGGCCTTCCCGGTGACGGTGCGGGGTGACCGCAGGCGCGAGTCGGACGAGCGGCTGACCCTGCTGGTGGCCGGTGTACCCGGTCTGCGGCTGGCCGATCCGCTGGCGATCGGCACGATCACCAACGACGACTGATCCGCAAGGCGCCGTCAGCGGCCCGCCGTCCGGGTTTCTCCCCGGGCGGCGGGCCGCTCTTCGTTGGCTCCGTCTCTCAAAGGCCGGGGTTCAGTAGTACTCCTGGACTGTTGGCGGGGGCGGGATGTGCCGGTGCTGCGCCACTCGCACCTCCCACTGGCTGCGCCGTCGTCGCGCCTCTCGATCGACGGAACTGCGATGGTAGGTCTCCGGAGGCCGGGCCAGCCCGTAGCGGTCCCCCCACCACTCCCCCGGCTCCGGGTCGAGGATGGTGTCGAGGTGCGAGGGGTAACGCCGACCCGCACCGTCGTGGACGTCTTCCCGGTCAACCATCGGCTGGACAATCCGGCCTTCCTGATCCACCACGACCAGGTAGAGGCCGCCCGCGCCGAGCAGGCGTTCCAGTACCGCAAGGCTCGGTGTCAGGCTGCCCGCCTCGATCCGCCCCACCGTCGAGGGTGACACCTGGCGAAGCGGGCCAGCCGAAGTTGACTCAGCCCGACGAGCCGACGTGCGCGGCGAACCAGACCGGCGATGGGGAACCGACCGATGGTAGGGCCAGGGGGAGGAGGAGGCTCGAGCGCCGACGTCATCTCACCACCATCACCCGCGCCGACACCCGGGCTCAATCCCTGTGGATAAACCTGTGGATGATCCGAGGTCGGGCAGGGGTGAGGGCAGGAGCAGGGCGGGGCGGGGCGGGGGCGGGGGCATCGTTCGCAGCCTTTGCTCTGCTTCAACGCACGCAACTGTTGGAGTCCTAAAGTGTTGCGTCCGTTGAAGCAGAGCAAAGGGCGCGCGAAGGGGCAACGGACCTCCTCGGGCAGGTTGTCCGGATGAGTCGTCCTGATGGCTTCGGCGACGGGACCTGGATGCTGGAGAGCCACGTGCCCGCGGACGACCAGCGGCGGATCGGGGCCCGGGCGAGTCAGAGGTCGCAGAGGCGGCGACCGGAGCCGATGTCGTCCAGTGCCGCGTGCAGGTCGCGGATACGCAGCTCGGCCTCCGCGGTCAGCCGATCGTGCAGGCCCTGCCAGTCGGCCAACTGGGGGTCGGGTGGCAGGGCCGCGAGCAGGTCGCGGATCTCGTTGACGGTCAGGCCGACGCGCTGGGCCACCCGCGCCACCCTGATCCGGCAGGCCGCGTCGGTGTCGAAGCGCCGCTGGTTGCCGCCGGTGCGGGAAGCCACGATGAGGCCCTGCCGCTCGTAGAACCGCACGGCGGAGCCGCTGACCCCGCTCTCGCGGGCCACCTCGCCGACAGTCAACGTGCCCATCGCCACTCCCCCGCCGCCATTGACTTCACCATTAGTTCAAGTCCTAGCGTCCGAGGCATGACTACGCAAGAGGGCAGCGCACCGCCGACCGTCGCCGTGCTCGTCGGGAGCGTCAGGCAACCTCGGATAGGCCGCTCGATCGCCGACTGGTTCGTCGCCCACGGGAGCCGCCGCACGGACGTCGACCTGGATCTCGTGGACCTCGCCGAGGTGGCGCTGCCATTCGCCGACACCCCTCCCGGGGGCAATTCGGCCAGCCCGATCAGTGCCCGGTTGGCGGCCGCCGACGCGTTCGTGGTGGTGACACCCGAGTACAACCACAGCTTTCCGGCCGCCCTGAAGAACGCCATCGACTGGCACTACCAGGAGTGGGTCCGCAAGCCGGTGGCCTTCGTGTCGTACGGCGCCGGCTCCGGCGGCATCCGCGCGGTCGAGCAACTCCGGTTGGTCTTCGCCGAGGTGCAGGCCGCCACGACCCGCTCCGGGGTCGTGCTCCGGGCTCCCTGGGAACGACTCGACGTCGCCGGTCGGCTGGTCGACGACGAGCCGCTGCGGCAGGCCGCCGACGGCACGCTGAGCGAGCTGGCCTGGTGGGCCGAGGCGCTGCGGACCGCCCGCCGGGCCCGGCCCTGAGCCGCCGACATGGACGCGTCCGCGCGGCGGCTCGGCTGGTACCTGACCCTGGGTGGTCTGCTCGCGGTGATCGACACCACGGTCACCGTGGTGGCCCTGCCGAGGCTGGTCGACGACCTCGACACCAACCTCACCACGATCGGCTGGGTCACCAGCGGCTATGCGCTCGCCCTGGTCGCGGTGATGCCCACCGCCGCCTGGGCCATCGGCCGCTTCGGCGCCCGCCGCACCTACCTGACCGCGCTGCTGCTGTTCACGGCCGGCTCCGTGTTGGCCGGGGCCGCCTGGAGCGTCGGGTCGCTGATCACGTTCCGGGTCCTCCAGGGGCTCGGCGGCGGACTGCTCAATCCGGTCGGGATGGCCGTCGCGCTCGCCGCGGCGCCGCCCGAACGGCGAGGACGGATGATGAGCCTGCTCGGCCTTCCGGTGCTTGTCGGGCCCCTGATCGGGCCGGTGCTGGGTGGCCTGCTGCTCGATCACGCGTCCTGGCGGTGGATCTTCTGGATCAACCTGCCGGTGGGGTTGTTGGCGATGGTGCTCGGCCGGTCGGTGCTGCCGGTCGCCGACCCGCGACGACAACGAGTCCGGCTGGACGTCGTCGGGTTGCTGCTGCTCTGCCCCGGTCTGGCGCTGGCGGTGTACGGGCTCAGCGTCACAGGCGAGCGGGGCGGGGTCGTCACCGCATCCGTGCTGCTACCGCTCGCGTTCGGCGCCTTGCTGGTGGTCACCTTCGCCTGGCGGGCCGGCCGGGTACGGCAACCACTGCTGCGCCTGGCCGTGCTGCGCGCGCCGGGGATGTCCCCCGGCGCCGCGACTGTGGCGTTCTTCGCCGCCGGATACTTCGGGTCGTTCCTGATCATCCCGGCCTACGTGCAGGTGGTACGCGGTGACTCGGCCACCCTGGCCGGGGTGATCGGCATTCCGCAGGCGCTCACCACCGGGCTGATGCTCCAGGTCGCGACCCGGCTCGTCGACCGGGTCTCGGCGCGGCGGGTGGTCGGGCTCGGCATCGCTACGGCGGTGGCCGGCACTGTGGCTCGGGTGCTGGTGCTCGACGCCGACACGTCGTACCCGCTGCTGGCCACGCTGGGTGCGGTCATCGGCCTGGGCATGGGCGCGACGCTCATGCCGACGATGACCGCTGCCAGCCGGTCGCTCTCGCCCGATGACCTGCCGTCCGGCTCCACGCTGCTCACCACCGTGTCGCACACGTCGGTCGCGGCCGGCACTGCGCTGATCGCCGCCGCCCTGTCCTGGCTGGCGGCCCGGCTCGCCCCGAGCCTGGAAGGCGGGGGCATCACGGCCGCCAACCGGCTCGACCCGGCCAGCCGGCTCGGCCTCGCGCCGGAACTGGCGCAGGCCACCCGGCTCGCGCTGGCGGTGTCGGCCGTGCTGCTGGCGCTGGCCTGGTTGACCAGCCGGCGGCTTCCGAGCGCCGTCGCGGGTGCCGACGAGATGGCCGCTCCGGCGCGACCCGCGGGGTCGGTCAGTAGCGCTGGCGGAGCAGCCCGGCGGCCTCGACCGCCCAGTAGGTGAGGATGATCTGGGCACCCGCCCGCTTGATCGAGGTGAGCGTCTCCAGCATCACCCGCTCCCGGTCGATCCAGCCGTTCGCGGCGGCCGCCTCTACCATCGCGTACTCGCCGGAGACCTGGTAGGCGGCGACCGGGACGTCCACCGCGGCCCGCACCGCCGACACCACGTCGAGGTACGGCAGCGCCGGCTTCACCATCACCAGGTCGGCGCCCTCGGCGACGTCGAGCGCCACCTCACGCAGCGACTCGCGCAGGTTGGCCGGGTCCTGCTGGTAGGTGCGCCGGTCGCCCTCCAGCGCCGACTCCACCGCCTCCCGGAACGGACCGTAGAACGCGGAGGCGTACTTCACGGCGTACGCCAGCACTGCCACGTCCTGGTGTCCGGCGGCGTCGAGCGCCCGGCGCACCACGCCGACCTGGCCGTCCATCATTCCGGACGGCCCGACCATGCCGACCCCGGCGGCGGCCTGGGCCACCGCCATCTCGGCGTACGCGGCCAGGGTGGCGTCGTTGTCCACCTCGCCGTCGGGGGTGAGCAGCCCGCAGTGCCCGTGCGAGGTGAACTCGTCCAGGCACAGGTCGCTCATCACCACTGTGGCGTCGCCGACCTCGGCCACCACGTCGCGGATGGCGACGTTGAGGATGCCGTTCGGGTCGATGCCGCCGGAGCCGGTCGGGTCCCGCCGTTCCGGAACGCCGAAGAGCATGATCCCGCCGACGCCGGCCCGGACCGCCTCGGCGGCCGCCTTGCGCAGCGACTCCCGGGAGTGCTGGAGCACCCCCGGGAGCGAGCCGATGGCGCGCGGCTCGGTCAGTCCTTCCTTGACGAACATCGGCACGACCAGTTCGGCCGGGTCGACCCGGGTCTCGGACACCAGCCGGCGGATCGCCTGGTTACGGCGCAGCCGGCGAGGCCGGATCTCGGGGAACGACATGGCAGAGCCTCCTCGAACGACTACCGGAAGCGCAGAGCGGTCGGGCCCTGCACCTTCGAGCCGCGGCGCTGCTTGGCAGGCATGGCAGCCAGCTTCTCGCGCAGCTCGACGGCGTAGGCGGCGAGCGCCTCCACCAGGTCGGGCACCGAGGCGTGCGGCGGCTGGACGTCGACCCGCAGGCCGAACTCCGTCGCGGTCTCCGCCGTCTTGGGCCCGATAACGGCAACAACGGTACGGGCGTGCGGCTTCCCCGCGATACCGACCAGGTTGCGCACCGTCGAGCTGGACGTGAAGAGCACCGCGTCGAACCCGCCCGACTTGATCGCGTCGCGGATCTCGGCGGGCGGCGGAGCGGCGCGCACCGTCCGGTACGCGGTCACGTCGTCGACCTCCCAGCCGCGCTCGGTCAGCCCGGCGGCCAGCGTCTCGGTGGCGATGTCGGCGCGGGGCAGCAGCACCCGGCCCACCGGGTCGAGGATCTCGTCGTGCGGCGAGAACTCGGCCAGCAGCCCCTCGGAGGACTGCTCCCCGGCGGGGATCAGCTCCGGCTGGATGCCGAACGCGCGCACCGCGTCCGCCGTCGCCTCACCGATGCAGGCGATCTTGACGCCGCCGAAGTGCCGGGCGTCCAGGCCGTGCTCGGCGAACTTCTCCCAGACCGCGCGGACCGCGTTCACCGACGTGAAGATCACCCAGGCGTACCGGCCGTCGACCAGGCCCTTGACCGCCCGCTCCATCTGCGCCGGGGTACGCGGCGGCTCGACCGCGATGGTCGGCACCTCGCACGGGATCGCCCCGTACGCCCGCAGCCGGGCGCTCATCGCGCCAGCCTGCTCCTTGGTACGCGGTACGAGCACCTTCCAGCCGTACAGCGGACGGTTCTCCCACCAGCTCAGCTTGTCGCGCTGGCCCACGCCCGCGCCGACGGTGAGCACCACCCGGCCGGTGAAGCCGAGCGCGGCGGCCACGAAGCTGTCCACCGTCGACGTGGTCGTGTACTGGGTCTCACCGGTGCCGTCGCCTGTCACGCCGACCCCGGTCGTGCCGTCGACCCCGGCGGCCAGCAGCCCGTCCCGGACGGCGGCGAGATCACCGGCGTCCACGGCAAGCGCGAGCGAGCCCCGGCCGACGGCAGCGGCGAGCGCCTCGAAGTCCAGTGCGCTGACGTCCTCGACGTCGGCGGCGGTACGAACACCCGGCAGGGGAACACCCGCATAGGTGGCCACGCCCTCGGCCTGGCCGACGCCCGGCACCACCTCGAAGTGGGCGGCGGTCCGGGCCACCGCCTGCACCTCCTTGACCACCGAGTCGTGGCCGAACGGGTCACCGGCGACCAGGTGCACCGCGTTCAACCCGGAGCGGGCCGCGGAGATCAGCACCTTCGCCACGTCCCCCGGCGCGCCTTCGGCAGGGGTGAACTCGGCGTCGTCTCTGGCCTCGGCGCGAACGACGGAGAGCAGCGACTCGGGGACTCCCCGGTCGTAGATCACCTGGTCGGCGTCGACCAGGGCGTCGTGCGCCCGACGGGTCAGCAGGCCCGGGTCGCCGGGGCCAGCCCCGACGAACGCGATACGGCCGACGGGCTTACGGGTGCGGGTCATTCTGTGCTCCCAAATTGCTGGGTCCCCGGGCCGGTGTGTCCTTCGTGGCCGAGGATCGAGTCGGCGCCGAGGTCGAGGAGTTCGGCGGCGAGTGCCTTACCGATCTCCGCCGCGTCGGCGGGCGTTCCGGTGCGGGACAGCCGAAGGTCACGAGTGCCATCCGGACTGATCACCGCCCCGCGCAGGTAGATCTCATCGCCGGCGTCACCTTCGGCGAGTTCCGCATAGGCGGCGACGGGTGCGCTGCACCCGGCCTCCAGGGTTGCCAGCAACGCGCGCTCCGCGGTGACCGCGGCGCGCGACGGTGCATGGTCGAGCGCACCGAGCAGCTCGACCAGGTCCTGATCGTCGACCCGGCACTCCACGGCCAGCGCGCCCTGGGCGGGCGCGGGCAGCATGAGCATCGGGTCGAGCGTCTCGGTGATCGCGTCGGTCCGACCGATCCGGGCCAGACCGGCCCGGGCCAGCACCACCGCGTCGAGGTCGGCCTCGGGGCCGAGCACCCGCGCCAGGCGGGTGTCGATGTTGCCGCGGATCGGGGTGACCTCCAGTTGCAGCCCGAGGGCGTGCAGCTGGGCGATGCGGCGCAGCGCGCCGGTGCCCACGGTGGCCCCGGGCGGCAGCTCGGCGAGCGTCCGCCCGCCCTTGGCGATCAGCGCGTCGCGCGGGTCCTCTCGGGCCGGCACTGCCGCGATGTGCAGCCCGGCGGCGCCGGCCGTGGGCAGATCCTTGTAGGAGTGCACGGCGAAGTCGATAGTCCGGGCGGTCAGCGCGTCACGCAGTGCGGAGACGAACACCCCGACGCCGAGCCGGTGCACCGGCGCGTTGGAGCGGTCACCGGCGGTGACCACCTCGACCAGCTCGACCGGTCGGCCGGTGGCGGCGATCAACGCCTCGGCGACGTGGCCGGACTGGGCCATCGCCAGGGCGCTGCCCCGGGTGCCGAGGCGCAGGGGGGCGGTCAACGTGCACCTCCGGTGGGCGGGATCTGGTCGGCGGAGTCCGTACCGAGCACCGGGTCGGTGCCGGCGAACACGGCGCCCAGGTCGGGGGACAGCACCTCGGGGACGGTGTCCACGGGTGAGGTCTGCGGCACCTGGAGGTCGAACAGTTCGCGCAGCAGGGCCGCGTACTGGTCGCCGCCGGGCTCGGCGGCCAACTGGCGGACCTTCACTGTGGGCTGGTGCAGGAGCCGCTGCACGACCCGGTGCACCGTACGGGCGACCTCGGCGCGCTGGTCGTCGTCGAGGTCGGGTCGGCGCTGGGCGAGCCGGCGCAGCTCGGCGGTGACCACGTCGTCGGCCCGGCCGCGCAGCGCGGCCACTGTGGGCGCCACGTCGGCGCCGCGCAGCCAGGTGAGGAAACTCTCCACCTCGCCGAGGACGATCCGCTCGACGGCTGCGGCGTCCGCGGCGGCGGGACCGTCGGCGAGCAGCGCCGCCATGCGGTCGATGTCGATCACCTCGACACCGGGCAGGTCGGCGACGCCCTCCTCGACGTCGCGCGGGACGGCCAGGTCGAGCAGGACCAGCGGGCCCCGGGCCCGGTCCCGCTCGGCGAGCGCCGCGCCGACCACCGCCCGGGTGAGGACCGGTTCGGTGGAGGCGGTGGCGGCCACTACGATGTCCACTGTGGATAGGGTGTCGGCCAGCTCGGTCATCGGCGCGGCGCCCGCCCCGTACGACTCGGCGAGCCGCAGGGCCCGGTCGGCGCCACGATTGGTGACGGTGAGCGGCCCCGCGCCCAGGCGGGACAGGGTGGCCACCCCGAGCGAGCCCATCGCGCCGGCGCCGACCACCAGGGCCGGCCGGCCCTCGAGGTCGCCGTCGAGATACTCGGCGGCCAACTCCAGCGCGGCGGTGACGACGCTCTGGCCGGCCCGGTCGATGCCGGTCTCGGCGTGGGCGCGCTTGCCCACCCGCAGCGACTGCTGCATCAGCTCGTGCAGCAGGCGGCCGGCCGAGTCGGCGCCGGTGGCCCAGTGGTACGCGTCACGCAACTGGCCGAGGATCTGCGCCTCGCCCACGACCATCGAGTCCAGGCCGCTGGCGACCCGGAAGACGTGGTCCACGGCGGCGGTGTCGTAGTGCACGTACAGGTGACTGGCGAGCGCCGCCGGCGGGCAGCCGGCCTGCTCGGCCAGGACGGCGCAGATGTCACCGAGCCCACCGTGGAAACCGGACACGGCGGCGTAGACCTCCACCCGGTTGCAGGTGGAGACGAGCACCGCCTCGCTCACGTACGGCTGAGCGACCAGGCGGTCAAGTGTGCGGGTGAGGTCGGCGGGGGGCACGGCCAGCTGCTCCAGCGTGGCGACCGGGGCGGTCCGGTAGGACGCGCCGACGACGAGCAGTTTCACGTGCCGATCGCCTCCTGGGTTTCGGTGGCCGCGAGCCCGCCGGGAAGGGCGGTGAGCGAGGCCTTGCGGTGCTCGTGGAAAGACAGGATCTGCAGCTCGATGGCGAGGTCGACCTTGCGCACGTCGACCCCCTCCGGCACCGAGAGTACGCACGGCGCGAAGTTGAGGATGCTCGTCACGCCGACCGCGACCAGTTGGTCGGCGACGCGCTGGGCGGCGGCGGCGGGGGTGGCGATCACGCCTATCGCGATGGACTCCTGCACGGCGATCTCCGGCAGTTCGTCGACATGCCGTACGACCAGGCCGTTGATCTCCTCACCGACCCGGGAGGGGTCGGCGTCGAGCAGTGCGGCGATCCGGAAGCCCCGGCTGGCGAAGCCGTCGTAGCCGGCCAGAGCGTGACCGAGGTTACCCACGCCGACCAGGGCGACAGCCCTGCGCTGGGTGAGCCCGAGCACGTACTCGATCTGTTCGATCAGCAGGGCGACGTCGTAGCCGACGCCCCGGGTGCCGTACGAGCCGAGGTGGGAGAGGTCCTTGCGGAGCTTGGCGGAGTTGACGCCGGCGGCGGCGGAGAGGCCCTCGCTGGAGACGGTCTCGTGCCCGCCGTCGGCGAGGTTGTGCAGGGCACGCAGGTATTCGGGGAGCCGCGCGACGGTCGCCTCGGGAAGGTCCGGGAGCGCGGGTACGGCACCGGCACGGCCGGGCGCGCCTGGGTGACGGTGCTGACTCATGAGACTCCGTGCGGTGCGATCCTCGGCCAACTCCGCTGGTGGGCCGCTTATGGACTCCCGCTGGCGACCGAGATTGCCGGCTGTGCTAGCAGGGCGCGTCGGAATCACAGCGTAGGCGCTTGTGAAGACGTGCACAAATCGCGATCTTGCCGCTGCGCGCCGCGACTCCACCAGCACCTCCATTCCACAAGATCGATTCAGTGCTCCGCGACCCCGCGTCGCCCGGGGCGATTATTGCTCAATCCCGACTTCTCTGACCAATCCCGCGTTGCGCCCGGCAGTGTCGGCCCACGGGGTAGGGACAGCCCTACGGGAGAGAGGCGGGACTTCGGGATGGGGACAGGCAGCCCGGATGCCTAGCCTTTGGGCATGACCGCCGTTGCCGCCAGTGAGAAACCGACACTGGCACCGAGCATCCCCCGCCAGCTCTTCGTCGACTCCGGGTACGTGCTGATCGGCCTGCCCCTGGCGGTGGCCAGCTTCGTCGTCCTTGCCGTGGGGCTCGTGGTAGGCGTGGGACTGGTGGTCACGGTGATCGGCCTGCCGATCCTCAGCGGCACCCTGTACGCCGCCCGTGGACTGGCCGACATCGAGCGTCTGCGGCTGCCCGCGGTGCTGCGGCAGCCGCGGATCCGACCGCACTACCGGCTGGCCGAGGCGGGGGCGAACGCCTGGCGGCGGATCTTCGTGCCGATGCGCGACGCCCAGTCCTGGCTCGACCTGACACACGGCGTGCTGCGGCTGATCGTGGCGGCGATCACGTTCGTGGTGACCCTGTCCTGGTGGGCTGCGGCGGTCACCGGCTCGTTGTACTGGGCGTACGACTGGGCGCTGCCCCGGGCCGACGGCGAGGGTGACCAGGATCTGCCGCAACTGCTCGGCCTTGGTGACTCGACCACCGCCCGGATCGGGTTGAACACCGCTATCGGTGTGTTCTTCCTGATCACGCTGCCGATCGTGATCAGGGGCTGCGCGCTGCTCCAGGCCAGCTTCGCCAAGGCCATGCTGACCGGGGTGGCCGAGATGCGGGACCGGATCACAGTGCTGGAGGAGCAGAAGCGGGCAGCCGTCTCCGCCGAGGCGTCCGCGCTGCGCCGGCTGGAACGCGACATCCACGACGGCCCCCAGCAGCGTCTGGTCCGCCTGGCGATGGACCTGAGCCGGGCCCGGATGCAGCTCGCCACCGACCCGGAGGCGGCCGGCCGGACCATCGACGAGGCGGTCACCCAGACCAGGGACACGCTTGCCGAGCTGCGGGCCCTGTCCCGGGGGATCGCCCCGCCCATCCTTGTCGACAGGGGCCTGCCCAGCGCCCTGGCCGCCCTCGCCGGCCGAGGGCTGATCCCCATCGAACTCCAGGTGGATCCGCAGCTCGGCACGCCTGGCGGCCGGCTCGACCCGGCTGTGGAGAACACCGCGTACTTCGTGGTGGCCGAGGCGCTCACCAACATCGCCAAGCACAGCAGGGCCACCGACGCCCTGGTCGCGGTGGCCCGGCAGGGCACCCACCTCCAGGTACGGGTGGGCGACGACGGGCAGGGCGGCGCGCACCTGGCCAAGGGGCACGGGCTGGCCGGCATCGCCGACCGGGTGCGGGCGGCCGGCGGCGAACTAGCGGTGGTCAGCCCCGCCGGTGGCCCGACCGAGATCCGCGCCGAGCTGCCCCTGTGAACCGACGAGGACCGCACCCGACGTGGTAGACAACACAGCCATGCGCATCGTGATCGCCGACGACGCCGTCCTGCTCCGGGAGGGGCTGGTGCGGCTGCTGACCGAGAGTGGACACCAGGTGGTGGCCGCCGTCGGGGACGGCGAGGCCCTCGTCGAGGCGGTGGTGGAGCACCAGCCCGACGTGTCGATAGTCGACGTGCGGATGCCCCCGACACACACCGACGAGGGTCTGCGGGCCGCGGTCGAGGCGCGGCGGCTGGTGCCGCGTACGCCGATCCTGGTGCTCTCCCAGTACGTCGAGGTGTCGTACGCCGATGATCTGCTCGCCACCACCGGCGGCGCCGGCGGCGGAATCGGATACCTGTTGAAGGACCGGGTGGCCGCGATCGACGAGTTCCTCGACGCGCTGCGGCGGGTGGCGGCGGGCGGCACCGTGCTCGACCCGGAGGTGGTCGGTCAGCTCTTCGCGCGACGCCGCCGCGACGAGCCGTTGCGCGAGTTGACCCCGCGCGAGCGGGAGGTGCTGGCCCTGATGGCCGAGGGGCGTTCGAACACGGCAATCGCCCGCGCGCTGGTGGTCAGCGACGGCGCGGTGGAGAAGCACGTCCGCAACATCTTCACCAAGCTCACGCTCCCACCGGACACCGAACAGCACCGCCGGGTGCTCGCCGTCCTCACCTATCTGCGGAGCTGATCTCCCGCCCGGCCAGGGCCACCGCGTCGGTGAGGGTGTCAGCCACCGGGTGGCCGGAGGCGCGCAGCCGGGCCGGATCGGTGAACCCGCCGGTGTAGAGCACCGCCCGGCCGCCGACCGCGAGCGCCGCGTCGGCGTCGTCGACGGAGTCGCCGATCAGCACCACGTCGCCGCCGTCCACGCCCAGTTCGGCCAGGTGCGCCTGGAGTGACTCGGCCTTGCGGTCACCGCCGACCGTCGCCCGCAGCCCGTCGACCCGGGTGAAGTGGCTGGTCAACCCGAAGGTGTGCACGGTGGGCACCAGCTCCTCGTGGAACCACATGGAGAGCAGGCTCTGGCTGCCCGGCCAGGCCGCCATCGCGGTCCGCGCGTCGGCGGCCAGCTCGCAGGTGGTCAACCCGTTGCGGTACGCGTCGTGGAAGATCCGGTCCAGCCGGGCGAACGACTCGTCGTCCACGGCCTGGCCGAGCACCTCGGCGTAGTAGTCGGCGATCGGCCGACGGAACCGCACCCGGTGCTCGTCGAGGGTGACCGCCGGGCCACCGACACTGGCGAACGCGACGTTCGTGGAGGCGACCACCAGGCTGAGGTCGTTGAGCAGTGTGCCGTTCCAGTCCCACACCAGGTGGGGGCGCGCGGGGGTCATCAGTGCACCTTAGGCAGCGCTCAGAGTTGCGGCGTGGTCAGGTCCCGCAGCAAGCGTTCCTCCTCGACCCGCCAGTAGCCGTGCTCCTTGCCGTCGAGCATCACCACGGGCAGCCGGTCGCCGTACTCGCGCTCCAGCTCCACGTCGTCGGACACGTCCCACTCGACCCACTTGTCGCCGGTGACCGCCACCACGCGGTCGAGGGCCGCCTTGGCGTCGTCGCACAGGTGGCAACCGGGCCGGGTGATCAGGGCGAGCCGGGCGTCAGTGGCCATCGGTTACCTCCGTGCGGGTGTCGGCGGATGGGGGCGGGCCGGCCGGCGTCGCCGACCGGAGCTGGATCTTGCGTACCTTGCCGATCGCCGAGTGGGGCAGGGCGTCGACGAACTCGACGGCGGTCGGGCACTTGAACCGGGCCAGGTTGCGCGCGCAGTGGGCGAGCAGCTCCTCGCCTGTCACCGGCCGTCCCTGCGCCGGCACCACGTACGCCCGAACAGTCTCGCCGGTCCGTGGGTGCGGCACACCCAGTACCGCCGACTCGGCCACCCCGGGGTGCCCGGCGAGCACCAGCTCGACCTCGTGCGGATAGACGTTGAACCCGTTGACCAGGATCAGTTCGCCGAGCCGGTCGACGAGGAACAGATCGCCGTCCTCGTCGGCGTACGCGACGTCGCCGGTGCCCCACCAGCCGGCGGCGTTCGGGCCGTCCCGTCCGTCCGGCCAGTAGCCGGTGAACAGGTTGGGGCCGGCCACCACGATCTGACCCGGGTCGGTGCCCGGCGTCACGTCGGAGATGTCCAGCTCATCCGGGTCGTCGTCGGGGACTGCCACGCCGTCGCGCCACAGGTCGGCGCCGTCCGGGTCGACGAGGCGCAGCCGTACGCCGGGCAGCGGCCGGCCGATCGAGCCGGCCTTGGCGACCCCGCCGACCAGGGTGGAGGTGAGCACCGGCGCGGTCTCGGTGAGGCCGTACCCGATGTGCACGACATGGCCGGTGGTCTCGGTGAAGCGCGCCGCGACGGCGGGATCCAGGGGCGCCGCGCCACAGACCGCGACCCGCACGGAGGCGGTGGCCGCGCGGGCGGTGGCGGTGTCGGCCCAGGTCAGGAACATCGACGGTACGCCTACCAGCACGCTGACCCGGTGCCGGGCGATCTCGTCGAGCCCGGCGGTCGGCCCCGGTTCGTCGAGCAGCACACCTGTCGCGCCATGGTGGACGACCGCGCCGAGCCCCGAGTTGAGCCCGTACGCGTGGAACAGCGGCAGCGCCAGCAGAACGGTGTCCGTCGGACCGACGACCGGCGGGTCGATCCGGTCGACCTGCTCGTGGTTGGCCAGTAGCGCCCGGTGCGGGAGCATCGCTCCCTTGGGGTGCCCCTCGGTGCCCGAGGTGTAGAGAAGGACGGCCAGGTCGTCGCCGCCCCGGCGCGGGCGCGGAGCGGGCCCGTCGGCGGCCGATTGCGGCGGTGCGCCGTACACGGCGGTGAGCGCGGGCAGTTCGGCGGACACCTCGGCGACCTGGGCCCGTACGCGGTCGGTGCCGATCAACACCGACGTGGCGGAGTCGGCAAGCACGTGCCGCAGTTCCGGGGCGGTGAGGCCGGGGTTGACCGGCACGGCGACCAGGCCGGCGCGCAGGGCGCCGAGCAGGCCGATCACGAAGTCGGGGGTGTTGGGCAGCGCGATCGCGACGCGGGGCGGCGTGTCGCCGGGGGCGGTGTGCGGCGCGACGGCGGTCAGGCCACGCGCGGCGGCGTCGACCGCGGCGTCCAGGTCGGACCAGGTGATGCTCTGCTCGCGCCAGTGCAGCGCGGGCCGGTCACCGTGGTCGAGAGCCGCCCGGTGGACCCGGTCGGCGAGGTTCGGCGCGGGGTTCTCCGCTGCGTCCTGCACGGTGGTCGAGTCTGGCACAGCGGACGGCGACAGGCCACGCCCGACGGAGGGGGCCGGCACGCCCCGCAAGTCCCGTCGGGGGGACTGGCCACTGTGCCACCGGCGGACCGGCCGGGTCCTGCCGATGGGACGGGTGACGCCGTCGTACGACGGCTCGGCCGGCGTACGACGACCATCGGACGCGGCGGGGCGACCGAACGGACAACGGACCCCGACCAGGGGATCCATCCTGGATCACCGCGCCGGAGGAAAGTCAATCGCACACGACGGACAACCGGTCCGGCACCGGTGCGACGGAGCGGGAAATACTTCCGCCCTGTGTAACGGACTTGCCACGCGCGGGTGACGTTGGCCCTATCATCACTCGGGTCGGCTCACCCCATTTGCCGTGAGTCGACACCCCTCAGCCCGAGGAGGCCCCCGTGCCTGTGAGCGCATTGGACCAGCACCTCAAGGGGTACTGCCGCCCGTCGGCACACCCCGGAACCGTCCTGCCCGACCGCAAGCCCGGTCGGTCGACCCCGACGACCCGCAGACCGGCCCGTCCGGCGACCACCGGGACGGGGGCGACACGGTGACCACCTTCGGTTACGCGGAACGCCCGGTCGGCGTGACCGGTCAGCCGACCCGCTCCCCGGTCAACGAGCGGCCGGCGGTCCGCGCTCCCGTGGACGACTCGCACGGCAACGCCGCGCGGGGCGATGGCGCGGCGCAACGGACCCGCAGCCGGCCCCACCACAACGAGCCACCGCCACGGCCGGCGGTGCCGGGCGGCAATGCGAAGCCGGCCGGCGGTCGGGTCGTCGTACCCGCCCGGCCGACCATGCCGACGCAGGGTCGTCGGATGGGCGACACGCCGACGGCGACCACCGATCCGGCGGCCGGTGAGACGGCGGTGATTCCGGCGGTGCCGGCCAGCACCGCCACCACGCCGACCGGCTTCCCGAGCCGGCCGGACCCGTCCGACCCCGCCACCGAGGTATGGACGCTCATCGAGCGGGCCCAGGCCGGCGAGTCCGAGGCGTTCGGTCTGATCTACGACAGGTACGTGGACACCGTGTTCCGGTTCGTCTACTTCCGGGTCGGCAACCGGCAGCTCGCCGAGGACCTCACCTCGGACACGTTCCTGCGTGCGCTCAAGCGGATCGGCAGCTTCACCTGGCAGGGCCGCGACCTGGGCGCCTGGCTGGTGACCATCGCCCGCAACCTGGTGGCGGACCACTTCAAGTCCGGCAGGTACCGGCTGGAGGTCACCACAGGCGACGTTCTCGACGCCGACCGGGAGGACCGGGGCCCGGAGGGCAGCCCGGAGGCGGCGGTTGTCGAGCACATCACGAACGTCGCGTTGCTGACCGCCGTGAAGCAGTTGAATCCTGAGCAGCAGGAGTGCATCGTGCTCCGGTTCCTCCAGGGGTTCTCGGTGGCCGAGACGGCCCGTGCCATGGGCAAGAACGAGGGCGCCATCAAGGCTCTCCAGTACCGGGCCGTCCGGGCGCTCGCCCGACTCCTCCCCGACGGCTTCCAGCCGTAGCCCGCGTCGGCGGGACCGATGGATGTCGATCGACATCCGCGCAGCTCAGGGTCGGTCCCGCCAGGTGATGACAATCACTTTCTGTGATTTTCGCTCCGCCAGGCCCGTAACCCGTGCCCGGTCCGCCGCGTTTCTCCGGGTGCGACCGGTGGTTGCCCGGCAGGCCCGGGTCTCCGAGGTCCGACCGGCACGCCGGCGGCACCTCACCTCCGTGGTGTCACATTGCCGCCCGGTCGCTGGCAACGACGGCGGCCGACCGGCCGTGACCAGCGAGAGGAGGTGCCTGCGGTGGACAACACCCTCTTCTCCCGCCGGCGCGCCGAGCGCTTCGCGCAGCTTCTCGACGAGGCCAACGGCGCCCGGCGGCACCACGTCCGGTCCCGGGTGGACGGTCAGCTCGCGCCGCTCGTCGCGGTGGGCCAACGGCTCAGCGTCGACCCCCCGGCGGTCGAGGTGGACCCCGAGTTCCGCACCGGCCTGCGAGCGATGCTGCTCGCCACTGCCGAGCGGGACGGGTTGGGCAACGCCCCGGCGGCCAGCGAGACGGTCACCGCGCGTCCCGCCGCCACCGCCCGGGGGCCGCTGCTCCCGGCGGCCACCGCGCGACGGGCCCGTGCCCGCGCTGCGATCCTGGTCGGCGTCGCCGCCGGGGCCATCGCCGTCTCCGGCATTTCCGCCGCCAGCGAGGACGCGGTCCCCGGCGACGCCCTGTACGGGATGAAGCGCTCGACCGAACGGGCCCAGCTCGCCCTGGCCAGCTCGGACATCAGCCGCGGCCAGCTCTTCCTGGACTTCGCCCGCACCCGGCTCGGTGAGGCCGCCAAGCTCCGCGGCGACCGGATCGGCTACAGCACCGTCCTCGACGACATGGACGCCGACACCCGGCAGGGTGTCCGTCTGCTGACCTCGGCGGCCGTGCAACGAGCCGAGTCCGGCAGCCTGGACACCGTCAACACCTTCGTCACCGGTCAGCGCCGGGCGGTGTCGAACCTGCTCGACGGGGCCAACCGGGCCGACCGGGAGCGGACCCGCCAGTCGCTGGCGCTGCTGGACAGCATCCGGGAGCGCTCGGACGCCCTGCGCGCCTCGATCGCCTGCGGGCTGCCGGCCCCGGCGGGCAGCGACGCCCTCGGCCCCGCCCCCACCGCCTGCCCCGGCACCCGCTGACCCCTATACCCCAGGTCAGACCGGCTCCGCCGCAGTTCGTCGCGTGCCCAGCCGGTCAACCAGGCGGGCCGGCTACCCTCGCTGGAGGCATCTGCCGTACCGGGTGAGGAAGGGAGTCGCGTGGCGCGCAGCCGCAAGGTGACGGTCAGTACCGACGCCCACGGTCACACCGCCGGCTGGGCGGAGACCGACCTGGCGCCGGTGACGCCACCCGTACCGGACCCGAGCGCCGCGGCCTTCTTCGACGTGGACAACACGATGATGCAGGGCGCCTCGATTTACTGGTTCGCCCGGGGGCTGGCAGCCCGCAACTACTTCACGACCGCCGACCTGGCCCGGTTCGCCTGGCAGCAGCTCCGGTTCCGGGTGCTGGCCCGGGAGCACGCGGGCGACATGTCGGTGGCCAAGGAGGCCGCGTTGGCCTTCGTGCAGGACTGGCGGGTGGACGACGTGGAACGCCTGTCGGAGGAGATCTTCGACGAGCTGATGGCTCCCCGGATCTGGGCCGGCACCCGGCGACTGGCCCAGGGGCACCTGGACGCCGGTCAGCGGGTCTGGCTGGTGAGCGCCGCTCCGGTGGAGATCGGCCGGGTCATCGCCACCCGGCTCGGCCTCACCGGTGCGATCGGCACGGTGGCCGAGGTGGTCGACGGGGCGTACACCGGACGGTTGGTGGGTGACCTGATGCACGGGCCGGCGAAGGCCGAGGCGGTCACCCAGCTCGCGGCCGTGGAGGGGCTGGACCTGACCCGCTGCGCGGCCTACAGCGACTCGGCGAACGACCTGCCGCTGCTGTCGGCCGTGGGTCGGGCGGTGGCCGTGAACCCGGACGGCACGCTGCTGCGGCAGGCCCGGAAGCACGGCTGGGAGGTACGGGACTTCCGCACCGGCCGCCGAGCGGTCAAGATCGCCGTACCGTCGACGGCGGCTGCCGGGCTGGTCGCCGGCGCGGTCACGGCCGGGCTGGCGATGCAGCGCCGTCGCCGCGCCGACTGACTGCCGCGCTCAGGGGCCGAACGGGTCGGGGCGTCGCTCCAGCAGCGTGTGCAGGGTCTGCTGGATCGTCTCGCGGACCTGGTCGGCGAGATTGAACACCACAAGCGGGTCGTCCGCCGAGTCGGTCAGGTGGGCGGTGGGGATCGGCGGGCAGAACTCGATGAGCCACTTGCTGGGCAGCGGCACCATGCCCAGCGGCCCGAGCCACGGGAAGGTGGGCGTGACCGGGAAGTACGGGAGCTTGAGCAGCCGCGCGAGGGGCTTGAGGTCGGCGAGCATGGGATAGATCTCCTCGCCGCCGACGATGGCGACAGGCACGATCGGGGTGCCGGTGCGCAGCGCCGCCGAGACGAAACCGCCACGGCCGAACCGTTGCAGCTTGTACCGGTCGGCGTAGAGCTTCCCGATGCCCTTGAAGCCCTCAGGGAACACGCCGACCAGCTCACCGCCGCCGAGCAGCCGTTCCGCGTCCGGGTTGCACGCCACAGTGCCGCCGGTCTTGCGGGCGATCTCCGAAACGACTGGCATCCGGAACACCAGGTCGGCACCGAGCAGCCGCAGGTAGCGGTGCGCGGGGTGCTTGTCGTGCAGCGCCGCCGAGAGGATCAACGCGTCCAACGCCACAGTGCCCGAGTGGTTGCCGACCACCAGGGCGGGCCCGTCGACGGGCACATGCTCCACGCCCGTGACCTCGGTGCGGAACCAGTCCCGGTAGAGCAGGCGCAGCAACGGGTGGAAGACCGCGTCGGTCAGATCGGGGTCGAAGCCGAATTCGTCCACCTCGTAGTCGCCGGAGAGTCGCCGACGCAGGAACGCCAGGCCGTTGGCGACCCGACGGTCCCACTGGTCACCCGGCCGGTCCGGGACGGCCGGCCGGGTGCCGCCGGGCCTCCCGCCGGTGGCCGGCTCGCCACCCGTGGCCGCCGGCTCGTCGGTGGCCGGGTCGCCACCCGCCGGCTCGTCGGTGGCCGCGGTGTCGACCTCGTCGGCCGGCTTCGGGGTCGGGGTCGGGGCGACCTGGGCCGCCGGTCGGTGTCCGTTGCGCCGCGCCGGCTCCGCGTCCGGCGCGGGCACCCCCTGCGGTACGTCGAACCGGCCGATCCCCTGCGGCTCCTGCCCCGGCCCGGTCACGCTGCCACCCTCGCTCACGACGACCGCTCCCGCACCGCGTCACGGACCTGACGGATGCCGTCCAGGACGAGCTGCTCGGCGGTGGCCAACTGTCCCCGGGTGACCACCACCCCGCCGTGGTGGGCGCGGATGAAGTCGTCGAACGCGGCGGCGGTGGAGCGGGGCGTGAAGCCGTACTCCTGCTCCAACCGGGTCGTGTCGACGACGCGGCCGTGCACGAAGAGGTCGACCTGGTCCAGACCGTACCTGCCGAAACCCATGTTGCGGGCCAGCGCGGCGGCGCCCGAGAGCCCCGGCTCCAGCACCGGTACGGCCACCCGACCGGCCCGCCGGATCGCCTGGGACAGCGACAACACGCCCGGACCGGCCACGTTGTACGTGCCGGGGTGGTCCTCCACGATCGACCGGTGCAGCACCTCCAACGCGTCGTCGAAGTGCAGGAACTGCAGGCGCGGGTCGCGGCCGAAGACGGTGGGCACGAACGGCTGCGAGAAGTAGCGGGTCAACGTGGTGTCGGCGGTCGAGCCGATGAACGGGGCGAACCGCAGCACCGTCGCCGTGACGTCGGGCCGGCGGCGGCGGAAGCCGCGAACGTACCCCTCGACGTCCAGGATGTCGCGGCCGAAGCCGCCGCGCGGCACCTCACGCGGCTCGGTCTCCTCGGTGAACACGGCCGGGTCCCGGAACGACACCCCGTACGCGGCGGTGGAGGAGCGGACCACGAGCTTGCGCAGCCGGGGTGCCCGTTGACAGGCGGCGAGCAGCTGCATCGTGCCGATGACGTTCTGGTCCTTCATGCCCGACCGGCCGCCGAGCTGCGGATCGGGGGCGCTGACCAGCGCGAGGTGCACCACCGCGTCGACGTCCAGGTCGGCGAGGATTCCGCCGAGCGAGCCGGCGTCGACGCGGATCCGTTCGACCCGGTCCAGCAGGTCGGTGAACTCGGCGCCGGCATCCGGGGCGTCCACCCCGATGACCCGCTCGATCCGTGGGTCGGCTGCCAGGCGGGCCGCCACGTGGGCACCCAGGTAGCGGCTCACCCCGGTGACGACGACGACCCCCGGAGCACCTGAGGTGCTACCGGGGGTCATCTGACGCACCTACGCCGGCAGGAGAGATCGAGCCGGGACGACCACGGCCTGATCACCTGAGCCTCCGGAGGTCGACAGTTTGGCAAGTGACGCCGGACGCCGGGCCGCCGGAACTCCGGCGCAGCATGTGCCGCCGGCCTGTCCGCCCAGCCCGGCGGCGATCACTTGCCGAGACGGCGACGCTGGACGCGGGTCTTGCGCAGCAGCTTGCGGTGCTTCTTCTTAGCCATGCGCTTACGGCGCTTCTTGACCACCGAGCCCATACGACAGCCTTTCGATACAACGTGCGGGGCGGACCGGATGACACCACGCAGGTGGCGACGGTGACCGCTTGCGGACAACGGACCGGACCAGTCTGGGCGGCAGGGAGCACCGGTGGGGTCTCGGTCGGGCTCCAGGGTAGCTGGAGAGCGTCAGCAGGACCAACGCGCCCCCGTCGATGCCGCTCACGTCGCACTCGATCGGCGCGCCGCTGGCTCAGGCGGTCTCCTGAAAGGCGCCCCGAAGATATTCGTGGACCGCGTGCTCGGGCACCCGGAAGGACCGGCCGACCCGGACGGCGGTGAGCTCACCGCTGTGCACGAGGCGATAGACGGTCATCTTCGACACCCGCATGACCGTTGCCACCTCGGCGACGGTCAGGAACTTGACCTCCGACAGCCGTCCGTCGGACTGTGACCCGGCCATGGCTCACCGACCCATCCCATGCCCGGCGCGTGCCAACCCGACGGATGCTCCGGGCCGGGCGGCGACGCGCGTGTTACCAGTACGGTAGCGGGGCCGCTGTGACCGGCGCGATCCCTTCGTACAACTGATCATGTTTTGGTCGCCTGTTCACCCGATCCGGACTGCCGTTATCTCCCCCACCGCGCCCGTCGTCCGGTTGGGGTCACTCGGCGCGCAGCGCGACCACCGGGTCGAGCCGGCCGGCGCGCTGCGCGGGGACCACCCCGAAGACGATGCCCACGGCCGCCGACACGCCGAAGGCGAGCGCCAGCGACCACCAGGTGATCGCCGCCGGGATCGGCGACAGCGCGTCCACCAGCAGCGCGGTGCCGACTCCCAACGCCATCCCGGTCAGCCCGCCGATCGTGGTGAGCAGCACGGCCTCCAGCAGGAACTGCACGCCGATGTCCTTGGGGCGGGCGCCGACGGCCTTGCGCAGCCCGATCTCCCGGGTGCGTTCCCGGACGCTCACCAGCATGATGTTCGAGACGCCGACCCCACCGACGAGCAGTGAGATGCCGGCGATGGCCGCGAGCACCCCGGTGAGGACACCGAGGATGTCGCCGAGCACCCCGAGGATCTGCTGCTGGGTGACCGCGCTGAACTCGGTGTCCGGGTGCCGCCGGTTCAGTTCGGCGACGATCCGCTCGCCCAGCTCGTCGATCCGCTCCCGGTCCGGCGCCTTCACGGCGATGCCGTCGACCCGTTGGGTGCCCCAGAGCCGCTGCGCGGCGGTCACCGGGACGTGCACCTCGTCGTCGCGGTCGACGCCGAGGCTCTGCCCCAGCGGCGCGAAGACGCCGATGACGCGGAACCGCACCCCGGCCAGCGTCACCTGCTGGCCCAGCGGATCCCGGTCCGGGAACAGGGCGCGGGCCACCGAGTCGCCGAGCACCGCCACCCGCCGGCTGGTGTCCACGTCCGTGCCGGTGAGGTAGCGCCCCCGGGCCAGCGAGCGGGTGAACACCGCGGGGGTGGTCTCCAGGACGCCCTGCACGGTGGTGAAGTCGGAACGGGCGCCGGCGCGGGCGGTCGCCCCCGAGGCGACGGTGACCGCCACCCGCTCGGGATCGCCGACCACGCGGGTCACCGCGTCCACGTCCTTGAGGGTCAACGGTGAGACGACAGGCGCGGTGCCCACCTCGATCTTGCCGGGGACGACGAGCAGCAGGTTGGAGCCGAGCCCCTCGACCTGCTGCTCCACCTTCTGTTTGGTGCCGGTGCCGATGGCCACCAGCAGCACCACCGAAGCCACCCCGATGATCACGCCGAGCATGGTGAGGGCGCTACGGAGGCGATTGGCCCGCAGCGCGTCCAGGGCCACCCGCCACGCCTCGGCGACCCTCACGCCGCACCGCCCTCGGGTTCGCCCCGACCGGCCTCACGCGTGTCGGCTCCGGCGTGACTCGGGCCGGGCTCGCGCGGAAGGCGCCCGGTGGCTCCGGCGGCGCCACCGGAGCCACCGGACGGGTGCCCCGGGCCGCTTCCGGAAACGGACCGGGGCTCCGCGCTGGGAGCGGGCACCAGTGTCTCAGGTCGACCGTGATCGACGGGCAGCGGCCGATCATGAGCGGCGCTGTCCGCCACGACCACGCCGTCGCGCATCGTGATCCGCCGCTGAGCGCGGGCCGCCACCTCCTGGTCGTGGGTGACCATCACCAACGCGACCCCGGACTCGGCGTTCAGGCGTTCCAACAGTTCCAGCACGGCGGCCCCGGTGACGCTGTCCAGGTTGCCGGTGGGCTCGTCGGCCAGCAGCACCGTCGGCTCGGTGACGAGCGCCCGGGCGATGGCCACCCGCTGCTGCTCGCCGCCGGACATCTGGTTGGGCCGGTGGTCGAGGCGGTGGCCGAGACCGACCCGGCCCAGCATCGCCGCCGCCCGCTCCCGACGCTGCCGGGCCGACACACCCCGGTAGACAAGCGGCAACGCCACGTTCTCCACAGCCGAGGTACGCGGCAGCAGGTGGAACGCCTGGAAGACGAACCCGATGGTCTCGTTGCGCAGGGTGGCCATCTCGGGCGGGGACAGGGCGTTGACGTCCCGGCCACCGATCACGAGCCGACCGCCGGTGGGCCGGTCCAGCCCACCCAGCAGGTGCATGAGTGTGGACTTGCCCGAGCCGGACGGCCCGACCAGCGCCACGTAGTCACCCGGCTGCACTGTCAACGACACCCCGCGCAGCGCCTCCACCGACACCCCGTCGAGCTGGTACGTCCGGGACACGTCCACCGCCTCGATGGCCGGTGGGGATCCGGTCACCGGACCTCCTGGCCGTCACGGACCTGGTCGGTGCCGCGCACCACGATCCGGTCGCCGGGCTGCACGCCGTTGAGGATCTGCACCAGATCGGACCCCTGGACGCCGACGGTCACCGGTGCCCGGCCCGCCCTGCCGTCGCGGACCACCCAGACCGCGTCGCGACCGTCGGCGGAGAACACCGCCGAGGCGGGGACGGTCACCGCGTCGGCGGCCTCGCGTACCCGCAGGTGCACGATCGCGTTCATGCCGGGGCGGGGCGCCGGGGCGGGCTCGTCCTCGGCCAGCTTCCCCGCGCCAAGCGTGAGGCGTACCCGGTAGGTGACCCCGCCCTGCGCGGAGCTTGTCGGAAGCACGTCGACCGACCGGACGGTGGCGTCGTAGCTGGCACCCGTGACGGCGTCCAACTCGACGGTGGCCGGTACGCCGGTGCGGACCAGCAGCACGTCCGTCTCGTCCACCTCGGCGAGCAGCCCCAACTGCCCGGTGTCCACCACGGTCAGCACCGGCGTGCCGGCGGTGACCTGACCGCCGACGGTTACCGCGTCGTCCACCCCGGCCGGCGGCCCACCCTGGCTGGGGGCCAGCACGGACGGGTCGATGCCCGCCCCACCGGCCTGCTCCAACAGCCCGGCCAGGCCTGCGTCCGCGGCACCGCCGGCACGGGTGCCGCCCGGCTGCACCACCCCGGCGATCGGGGCGCGCAGCGTCAACGCGTCGACAGTCGCCTTCGCCAGGTCGTACGCCTGCTGGGCCTGGAGCCGCTGGGCCGCGGAGAGCGCGCCGACCGCGGAACTCAGCCCGTTGATCCCCCGCTGCACCGCGCGGACCGCCTGGTCGGCGCTGCGCGCGGCGGCCGCGTACTGCCGCTGCGCCGACGTCACCTGGGTCAGCAGCGCGTCGCGCAACTGCGGGTCGGCGATCTTCTCGGCGGCCTTGCGGGCGGCGTCGAACGCCTCGTCGGCGGCCTTGTCGGTGCTGCGTCGGCTGCCGGTCAGGTCGCCGGTGGAGGCACCCCGGCCGGCGCGCTTCGCGGCGGTCAGCGCCTCCTTCGCCTGGCGCAGGCGCTGCTGAGCGGACGGCGAGTCGACCACCGCGAGGACCTGGCCGCGCCTCACCTGTTGTCCAGGCTGGACGCGCAGGCTGGACAGGGTGCCGTCGGCGGGAGCCGTCAGGGTGGCGGCGGCCCGGGCCGTCACCGTCGCCGGGGCGTCGATCACCTCGGTGACCGGGTTGCGGGCGGCGGACGCCAGCGCGAGGTCGGGATCGTCGTCGCCGCAGGACGCGGCGGTGGTGGCGGTGAGGACGACGACGGCGGTCAGGGCGACGAGCAGGCGGGAGCTGCGCACCAATCGATCGTACGGCTCGCCGTCACGGCGACCGGGAGCCGTCAGGAGGCGGTGGCGCGGATGGACGCCACGCACTCGTCGTGCAGCGTCGACCACTGCTCCCCGAACGCCTCCTCGGCTGCGGCGTCGAGGGTCCTGCGGTCGTGCACCACGGCCTTGAAGAAGGCGAGCAGCCGCTGCGGCCCGTACCTGTCGAGAAGGTGCCGCACGGCGAGGTAGCCGACCCCGTAGCTGCCGCCGACCCGCTCGGCGGACGCGTCATCGGCCGGGGTGACGCCGTCCAACTTGCCGTCCCAGCCGCCCTTGACCAGTTTGCGCACCTCGGCGAGGCCCTCGTACCTGTCGACGGGCTGACCGCCGGCGCCCGCGTACTCGGCAAGCCCCTCGACCAACCACCAGGTCAACTTGCCCGGGTAGCCGCGCGCCGGCAGGGACGCCGCGTGGGTCAGCTCGTGCCGGAGCAGGTCGTCGGTGCCGCTGCTGCTCAACCCGTCCGCGTTGAGGACCACCTCGTGGTGGCCACCGCCCACGGTGACCGCGTACCCGCCGGTCCACTGTGGGCGCCCGCCGCCGTACCAGCGCTGCCACTCGGCGCGGCCGGCGTAGAAGATCCGGTAGCGGTCCGGCCGGGTGCCGGTGACCACGTACCCGTCGGCGACCGTGGCCGCCGCCTCGGCCTGGGCGAGCAGGCCCGGCAGTTTGCCGCGCAGCGCCGGCGTGGTGGCGACGATGGTCCGCGCGCCTACCGCCACGGCCAGATCGCTGATCTCCCACGGCCGGGTGCCGGTCTCCGCCGACTTGGATTCCTCCATGGCGACGAGCAGCGGCCGGTCGCCGTTCTCGCGCCAGCGGGTGCCGATCAGCACCGGGCTGGGCTGGCAGCCCGGCGCCACAAAGCAGTACTGGAAGCGCACCAACTGCCGCCACTCGCCGGGCCTGCCGACGACAGGCGCGGGAAGGCCGCTCGGTTCGGCACGCCAGACGGTCACCTGGAGCGCGCGCAGCGCGGCGAAGCGGCGGCGCAGGTCGGGGTGCGCGGCCGGGTCGGCGATGGAGAGGTAACCGGCGCGGTCCCCGCCGAGCAGGGCCGTGGACTGCCGCTGAAGCTGGGCCGTCATCCGGTCGGACAGCCCACGGGCGACGGCTGTCGCCGGGTCGTCCGTCGCCGAGGCGCCGATCCGGCTGATCGTCGGTCGGCCCGCGGATTCGCGGATCACCCCGACGATCAGCAGTGCCGGCAGACCGCAGCCCAGGACCAGGACGATCACCAGAAACGCCGTCCACAGCGGCCACAGCCGCTGCGGTGCCGGGCGCTGCTCCCCGTCAATCACCCGCCGAAGGGTACGACCATCGCGCCGCTCGGGCGAGGCCGGCCCCGGCGGGCCCTAGCCATTGGTACACACCGCAAGGAAGGCGAGCAGCTCCTCGGCTGTCCGCTGTGGCTGGTCGGCGTGCGGATAGTGCCCGGCCTCCGCGATCATCCGGGCCTCGGCGACGCGGTAGAGCCGGCGGGCCGCCCGCGCCTCGGCGCCCGGGTCCGGGAAGTCGGGGTCCCGGGAGCCCATCAGCACCAGCACCGGTTGCCGCACCCGTGCGGCGCGGCTGGTCCAGTGCGGCCCGACCGGTGCGATCACCCCGCGCGTCGCAGCCAACCGGCCGGGCTCGCGCAGGGTGGCCACCATCGCCCGCCGGTACGCCGCGTCGTCGGCGGGCCGGTGCACCGGGAACAGCGTCCTGTGGAACATCCCGAACAGTCGCGGGCTGCGCAGCACGGCCCGCTGCGTCAGGCGCAGCAGCGGGTTCACCGCCGGCTGACCGACGAACGCGCCGATCTGCACGAGGCCGGAGACCAGTTCGGGCGCGTCGGTGGCGGCGAAGACCACCGCCGCGGCGCTGGACGAGCTGCCGACCAGCACTGCCGGGCCGGCGTCGAGGTCGCGGACCACGGCCAGCAGGTCGCCGCCGACCTCGGCCGGCGCGTACGAGGGCCAGCCGACGCTGGACTCCCCGTGCCCCCGCACGTCCACCGAGGCGACCCGGTGACCGGCGGCCACCAGCAGTGGCACGAGGTGCCGGAAACTCGCCCTGGTCTCCCCCATGCCGTGCGCGAGGACGACAAGCGGCCCGTCGCCGTGCACCTCGTACGCGATGTGCCCGCCGTCGCGCCGCACCCGGCCGGTCGTCACAGCCCCGGGCTACTTCTTGGAGACCAGGGCGCGGCCGAAGAACACCAGGTTGGCGGGACGCTCGGCGAGGCGGCGCATCAGGTAGCCGTACCACTGGTCGCCGTACGGGACGTAGGTGCGCACGGTGTAGCCCTCGCCGGCCAACCGGGCCTGCTCCTCCGGGCGGATGCCGTAGAGCATCTGGAACTCGAAGCGCTCCGGCCCCCTGTCGAACCAGCGCGCCCGGTCCTCACCGATGGCGATCATCCGCGGGTCGTGGGTCGCCAGCATCGGGTAGCCGTCGCCCGACATCAGGATGTTCATGCAGCGCACGTACGACCTGTCCACCTCGCGGGTCGACTGGTACGCCACCGACTCGGGCTCCTTGTAGGCGCCCTTGCACAGCCGGACCCGCGACCCGGCGTACGCCAGCTCCCGGCAGTCCGACTCGGTCCGCCGCAGGTACGCCTGGAGCACCGCGCCCGTCGACGGGAAGTCCTTGCGAAGCCGGCCCAGCACCTCGAGCGTCGAGTCGGTGGTGGTGTGGTCCTCCATGTCCAGGGTGACTGTGGTACCCGCCGCGTCGGCGGCCGCGCAGATCGCCCGCGCGTTGTCGTACGCCAACTCCTCGTCGAACATCTGGCCGAGGGCGGAGAGCTTCACGCTCACCTCGGCCGCCGGGGTGAGCCCCGCACCGGCGAGCATCTTGAGCAACCTCAGGTACTCGTCCCGGGTGGCGGTCGCCTGCTCGGGGGTGACGGTGTCCTCGCCGAGGTGGTCGAGGGTGACCGCGAGGCCGTCGTCGACGAGCACGCGGGTCGCGCGCAACGCGTCGTCGGTGGCGGCGCCGGCGACGAACCGGCGGACGACGTCCCGGCTGTACGGGGCGGTCGCGACGAGCCGCTCGACCTGGGATGACCGGGACGCGGCGAGGATGACGGAACGGAGCATGAGCCGAGCGTATCGCCCCTGCCAGGGGCTCCGCCGAGGGGCGGCCGGGCCGCTCGACGCGGGGGGCGGGGCGGCGGTGGTGGCGCCGATCGGCTACAACGATGCCGTGGACCAACGCCCCCGCCGCCGGCTCCGGTCGGCCTCCGTGCAGCTCGGCGCGCTCACCGCTCTCGCGCTCGCCCTCTCCGGCTGCAACATGACCTCGGACGACGACGATGACGACGACTGCGCTCTCGGGCCGGTAGGAGGCGGCGAAACCGTCGCGCTGGCGATGCGGGTGCCCGCCCCGGCCGCCGGTCGCGCCGCCCCGGAGCCGACCACCGCGGCCCTGCCCGATCGCGGCGGGTTCGGCACCCACCTCGCCTCCTGCGGGGGTTGAGGTGCGCCGCGAGACGGTCACGCCGCGCGAGGACTGGGACGCCACCATCAGGTCCCAGGGGCTCGTCTACGTCGACACCGAACTGCCCGACGGCGGCATCATGTCGTACTGGGACGAGACCGCCGCGTACGCCTTCGACCTGGACGAGGTGCTGCGGCTGGAGGAGGCCACCGAGGAGCTGCACCGGATGTCGGTGGCCGCCGCCGAGCACGTGGTGGCGCAGCGCCGGTACGCCGAGTTCGGCATCCCCGAGTGGGCGGCCGAGGCGGTGGCCCGGTCGCTGCGGGAGACGCCACCCACCCTCTACGGGCGCTTCGACCTGGCGTACGACGGCACCTGGCCCCCGAAGATGCTCGAGTACAACGCGGACACCCCCACCGCGCTCGTCGAGGCGAGCATCATCCAGTGGTACTGGCTGGAGCAGACCCGACCCGAGCTGGACCAGTGGAACAGCCTGCACGAGCGGCTGGTCGGCGCCTGGGCCAAGATCGGGGCCGGGTTGCACGACCCGCTGGTGCACGTGCTCTGGTCGAACGAGGAGGAGTCCGGCGAGGACCACATGACCGCCGGCTACCTCGCCGAGACCGCACGGCAGGCCGGCCTGAGCGCCGAGCTGCAACCCATCCAGGACATCGGCTGGGACGGCCGCCGCTTCGTCGACGCCGACGACCGCCCGGTGACCACCTGTTTCAAGCTCTACCCGTGGGAGTGGATGCTTGCCGAGCCGTACGGGCCGGCGGCGCTGGCCCCGGGCACCCCCACCACCTGGATCGAGCCGGCCTGGAAGCTGCTGCTGTCCAACAAGGCGCTGCTGGCCGTCCTCTGGGAGCTGTACCCCGGTCACGAGTACCTGCTGCCGGCGTACCTCGACTCGCCGCGCGGCATGACGGAGTACGTGGCCAAGCCGCTCCTGGGCCGGGAGGGCGGTTCGGTGCGCATCGTCACCGCCGATGAGGAGATCACCAACCCGGGCATCTACGGCGACGAGGGCTGGTGCTACCAGGAGTTCCGGGCGTTGCCGCAGTTCGACGGCAATCGGGTGGTGCTGGGCAGCTGGATCGTCGACGGCGAGTCGGCAGGGGTGGGGGTGCGCGAGAGCGCCAGTCTGATCACCGACGGCTACGCGCGGTTCCTGCCGCACTACATCGACGCGCCACGCACCCCGTGAGTCGTCTACCGTTGGGGGCGTGAACTTCGACGCGTACGCCCGGACCGGCGTTGACCTGGTCAACGCCCGCCTGGACGACCTCGACGACCTGCGGGCTCTCTTCCCCGACGAGAACGCCTGGATGCGCGACGAGGTCGCGGAACGGGACGTCACGATCTTCCGACGGGCCCAGAAGCGGCTGCGTGACGTCTTCGAGTACGGCACCTCGGGGCGTGACGCGCAGGCGGTGACCGAGCTGAACGCGCTGCTCGAGGCGTTCCCGGTCCAGCCGCGCATCTCCGGGCACGACTCCAGCGACTGGCACATGCACGTGACCAGCCGGGGTGCCTCGGTCAGCGCCGAGTACCTGGCGGGCGCGGTCTGGGGGCTGTCGGTCTGGCTCTGCGAGTACGGCAGTGCCCGGTTCGGGGTCTGCGCCGACGAGCGGTGCGGCAACGTCTACCTGGACACGTCGTCGAACTGCTGCCGGCGGTTCTGCTCCGAACGCTGCGCGACCCGGTCGCACGTGGCCGCGCACCGGGCCCGCAAGCGGGCCGCCGTGGGCGAGCAGGTGACTGTCGCCGCCCAGCCCACAAGCGGCGCCGACTCCCTCACCCCCGTCAGCTGACCCCACCGCCCGGTGGGTGACGGGCGGTCAGGCGTCGACCGGGGACGGCGCCGTCAGGTGCTGGCGGGCGAACTCCAGTGCGGCGCGCAGGTCCGCTTCGCGCACCGCGCGGCTCTTCGCGCCCCGCGTCGCTACCTCCACCGCCACCGACCCGGTGAAGCCCCGCCCGGCCAGCGAGGAGAGCAGCTCGCCGCAGGGCTGGGTGCCGCGCCCGGGCACCAGGTGCTCGTCGCGGCCCTCGCCGGTGCCGTCGCCGAGGTGCACGTGCGCCAACCCGGCGCCCATCCGGTCGGCCATGTCGAGGGGGTCGCTGTGCGACGCCGCGCAGTGCGACAGGTCAAGGGTGTACGACGGGTAGCCGGTGTCGGTCGGGTCCCAGCCGGGGACGTACGGGACGAACTGCCGGCCCGCCATCCGCACCGGGTACATGTTCTCCACGGCGAAGTGCAGCCCGGTGAACCGTTCCGCGACAGTGGCCAGACCCTCGGTGAAGTGCCGCGCGTAGTCGCGCTGCCAGGTGAACGGCGGATGCACCACGACCGTGGGCGCCCCCAGCGATTCGGCCAGCTCGGCGGCCCTGCGCAGCCGCTCCCACGGGTCCGGGCTCCACACCCGCTGGGTGACCAGCAGGCAGGGCGCGTGCACGGACAGCACAGGCACGCCGTAGTGCGCCGACAGGCCTCGTAGAGCGCCCGCGTCCTGGCTCACGACGTCCGTCCAGACCATCACCTCGACGCCGTCGTAGCCGAGCGCCGCGGCCAGTTGGAACGCCGCCGCGGTCGGCTCGGGGAAGACCGACGAGCTGGATAGGAGCACCGGAACGCGGGAAGTCACATCAGCCAGCGTAGCCCGGTGCCGCGATCAGATCGGTTCGAGTTGATCCAATCGGCGGAGGATGACGCCCTCGCGCAGCGCCCACGGGCAGATGTCGAGCGAGTCCAGATCCAGGCGGCGCATCACCGCCTCGGCGACCACGGCGCCGGCAAGCAACTGGTGGGCACGGCCCGCGCCGACCCCCTCCAACTCCATCAACTGGGCCGGCGGGATGTGCCTGATGAACCCGATGACCTGCCGCAACCCGGCCCGGGTCAGGCTGCGCCGCACCCAGAGCCCGGCCCCGGACGGCGCCGCCCCGGCCAGTCGGGCCAGGGTGCGGAAAGTCTTCGAGGTGGCCACCGCCCGGTCCCAACCCACCTCGGTCATCTGGTCGACGACCTTGTCCAGCCGGCCGTCCACGTACTCCCGCAGCTTGTCGACGGCCTCGGCGGACGGCGGCGTCGCGCTGTCCGGTGCGACCCGCAGCCGCTCCCGGGTCAGTCGCCCGGCGCCCAGCGGCAGCGAGACCGCGACGTCCGGGTCCTCGTCGATGCCGGCGGCGATCTCCAGCGAACCGCCGCCGATGTCCAGCACCAGCAGCCGACCGGCCGACCAGCCGAACCAGCGCCGCACGGCCAGGAAGGTCATCCGCGCCTCGTCCGCGCCGGAGAGCACCGCGAGACGTACGCCTGTCTCCTCCCGGACCCGGGCAAGCACGTCGGCGGCGTTCGTGGCGTCGCGCACCGCGGAGGTGGCGAACGCGATGAGGTCGTCGGCGTCCAGCCCGGTGGACGCCGTCTTGGCCATGCCCACGGCCTTGACCAGGCCGTCCGCGCCCGCCTCGGTCAACGCGCCGTCGGGGCCGATCTGCTCGGCCAGCCGGAGCACCACCTTCTCGGAGTGCGCGGGCCACGGGTGCGCGCCGTGGTGCGCGTCCACCACCAGCAGGTGCACCGTGTTGGATCCGACGTCGAGGACACCCAGTCGCATGGTGAAGACCCTAGGTGCAACTCGTTTGCGCGGCTCGGCGGCCCGCGGACGGCACCGCGCGTACGCTGGTCCGGGTGACGATGGAGCTCCGCGTGCTGGTGGACGATCCGGGCGACCCGCGCAGCCGAGAGGTGCCACTGGACTTTCCCCGGGAGTGGATCGAGTTCGCCGACCCGGCGGACGAGAGCCACCTGATCCGGGCCGACCTGACCTGGCTGCTGTCCCGCTGGACCTGCATCTTTGGTAGGGGCTGCCACGGCATCATCGCCGGCCGGTCCGCCGACGGCTGCTGTTCACACGGGGCGTTCTTCACCGACTCTGACGACGAGAAGCGGGTCCGCGGCGCCGTCCGGCGGCTCACCCCCGCGACCTGGCAGCACTTCCGACGTGGGTTCAAGAACTGGACCGACGAGGACACCATCGACGGCAAGACGCCGGCCCGCCGCACCGCCACCCAGGGCGCCGAGGGGCCGTGCGTGTTCCTCAACGACGCCGACTTCCCCGGCGGGGGCGGCTGCGCGCTGCACGCCCAGGCGCTCCGCGACGGGGTGCACCCGCTGGAGTACAAGCCGGACGTCTGCTGGCAGCTCCCGATCCGGCGGGATCAGGACTGGGTCAAGCGTCCGGACAACTCCAAGGTGCTGGTCTCCACCCTGTCGGAGTTCGACAGGCGCGGCTGGGGTGCCGGCGGGCACGACCTGGACTGGTGGTGCACCTCCTCGACGGACGCGCACGTGGGCACCGAGCCGATGTACCTGTCGTACGGGCCGGAGTTGACCGCGTTGATCGGCGCGGCGGCGTACGAGCGGCTGGCCGAGCTGTGCGCGGCCCGGGTGAGGCAGGGCATGGTTGCCCCGCACCCCGCCGACGGACTCTAGCCGACCCCCGGCGCACCGAGGGCGGCGTCGACCAGCGTGCGGGCGCTCTGCCGGGTGGCCTCGGCGATCGCCGGGTCGCCGTCCAGCACCCCGCTGGCGAGCCCGCCGTCGAGCAGCAGGGTGAGCTGCCGGGCGAGCAGTTCCGGATTGGCCGCGCCGGCCCTGCGTGCCAGCTCGGTCACCCAGGCCCTGACGACTGTCTTGTGCTCGACCGTCCGGGCGTGCACCGGGCCGCCGGCCGGTGACTCGGCGGCCGTGTTGATGAACGCACAGCCGTGGTACCCGTCGCGGCGACAGGCCCCGGTCAGGGCGTCGAACATCCCGACCAACTGGTCACGCGGGTCGTCGCCGGCCTCCCTGGCCGCCGCCCGTAGCGCGCCGAACCACGCCTGGTCGACCCGGTCGAGGTACGCCAACACGAGGTCGTCCTTGCGCGGAAAGTGCTTGTAGAGCGTCGCCTTTGCCACGCCCGACTCGGCGATGACCGTGTCCACCCCCACGCCGCGTGGCCCGTGCGCGTAGAACAGCCGGAACGCGGTGTCCAGGATCCGGTCCCGGGCCGAGCCTGCCGGCGTACGACGCTCGGGCATCGGCACCTCCCTCGCGGTGGCTGGTGGCAGGCATGATCTTACAGACAGCTCGGTCTACAGACAGCTCGGTCTACCGACAGATCGGTCTACAGACCGCTCGCCTGCGACCGCTCGTCGTGCCCGCCGCAGGGCCCGGGGCTCGGGATGACCGCGGCTCCTGTCGAGCTGCCCCAGATATGGGGCTGAGGCATGGCGGGCTGAGTCCACCGACACCGCACCGCACCATGCCACCGGCACCGCGCCGCGCCACCACATTGCACCGGCACCGGCATCGGCATCGGCATCGCACTGTGCCACCGGCAGGCACCGCGCCGCACCATCGGCACCGCACCGCACCGCACCGCACCGCACCGCACCGCGCGGCGGGGCGCGGCGGGGCGCGGCGGGGCGCGGCGCCGATCTGGCCGCCCCATTCGTGGGGCAGCTCGACAGGCGATGAAAGGTAGGTGCCCAGCCGCCTCCCGACGGGGCAGTAGCAGACAGACCTGTCTGTTAGCCTGCGGGCAATTGGCGCGAGGCCACCGCGCCCGAGTGGAGGATCGATCGACATGCGCATCGCAGTTTTCGGCACCGGCTCGGTGGGGCAGGCCATCGCGGCCCGCACGGCGGAGCTGGGCCACCAGGTCACCGTCGGCACCCGGGACGTTGCGGCCACCCGCGCCGGCGCGTACGCCGCCTGGGCCGCCGAGCATCCCGAGGTCGGCTTGGCGACGATGGCCGTGGCAACGGCCGACGCCGAGCTGGTCGTCAACGCCACAAGCGGCACCGGCTCCCTGCCGGCGCTCACCGCGGCGGGGGCGGCGAACCTGTCCGGCAAGGTCCTGCTCGACATCGCCAACCCGCTCGACTTCGGCGCGGGCTTCCCACCCAGTCTGACGGTGGACGACACCGACTCCCTGGCCGAGCGGATCCAGCGGGAGTTCCCGCAGGCCAAGGTCGTCAAGGCACTCAACACGCTCACCGCCGAGCTGATGGTGCGCCCGCGCCAGCTCGCCGACGGCGACCACAGCGTCTTCGTCTCCGGCGACGACGCGGAGGCGAAGCGGACCGTCACCGACCTGCTCGTCAGCTTCGGGCACACCGACGTGATCGACCTCGGTGACCTCTCCACCGCCCGGGGAACCGAGATGCTGATGCCCCTCTGGCTGCGGCTCTACGGCCGGCTCGACACCGCCATCTTCAACCTCAAGGTCGTCCGCTGAGCGGACGCCGACAGCCCGAAGGGGGTCCACGCCTGGCGTGGACCCCCTTCGAGTCGGCCGATCACGGCTCGAACTTGTAGCCCAGCCCCCGGACGGTGACGATGAAGCGCGGCGCGGACGGCTCCGGTTCGATCTTCGAGCGGAGGCGCTTGACGTGCACGTCAAGCGTCTTGGTGTCACCGACGTAGTCGGCGCCCCAGACCCGGTCGATGAGCTGCCCACGGGTCAACACCCGGCCGGCGTTACGCAGCAGCAGCTCCAGCAGCTCGAACTCCTTCAGCGGCAACTGCACGGCGCCGCCCTCGACGGTCACCACGTGCCGTTCGATGTCCATCCGCACCGGTCCGGCGGCGAGCGTCGGAGCGCCGGCGTCGGTGACCTCCGGGCTCTGCCGGCGCAGCACCGCGCGGATCCGGGCGACCAGTTCCCGGGGCGAGTACGGCTTGGTGACGTAGTCGTCGGCGCCGATCTCCAACCCGACCACCTTGTCGATCTCGCTGTCCCGGGCGGTCACCATGATGATCGGCACGGCCGACCGCTGCCGGAGCTGCCGGCAGACCTCGGTCCCCGACATCTCGGGCAACATCAGGTCGAGCAACACGATGTCGGCGCCGGTCCGGTCGAACTCGGTGAGGGCATCGGTGCCGGTCGCAGCGACCGACACCTCGAAGCCCTCCTTACGGAGCATGTACGACAAGGCGTCGGAGAACGACTCCTCGTCCTCGACCACGAGAACGCGGCTCAACGGGGATTTCCTTTCCATGTGCTGTCAGACCTGCCGTAGCTCGGCCGGACCGGTCTCGATCCCAACCGGCGGCAGTGTCGCCAACAGGTCGTCCGGTGGACGTGCGGGCAACCGGAGGGTGAACGTCGATCCACCACCAAGAGTGCTCGACACCTCAACCCGTCCGCCATGGTTGCTCGCGATGTGTTTGACGATGGCCAGGCCGAGCCCGGTGCCGCCGGTGGAACGTGAGCGGGCCTGGTCGGCCCGGTAGAACCGTTCGAAGATCCGGTCCACGTCGGTAGGGGCGATACCGATGCCCTGGTCGGCGACCGCGATCTCGACATGCTCGTCACCCCCGCGCAGGGTGACCCGTACCGAGGTGTCCTCGGCCGAATAGTTGATGGCGTTCTCCACCAGGTTCGCCACGGCCGTGGCGAGCTGGGTGTCGCTGCCGTACACGGTGAGGCCACGCTCGCCGTCCACCGTCACCTCGACGCCCCGCGCGGAGGCCGTGGTGCGGGTCCGGTCGACCACCTCCGCGATCACCCAGTCCAGCGCGACAGGCTCCGCCGGCGGCTGCGGCTCGGCGCCCTGCAACCGGGTCAACTCCAGCAGCTCCTGCACCAGCCGGCCCAGCCGGGTCGACTCGTGCTGGATGCGCTCGGCGAACCGCCGGGCGGCGACCAGGTCCTCGGAGAGGTCGGGCGCCGCGGCCTCGGCCGGTTCGGTGGCGTCCAGCAACGCCTCGGCGAGCAGTTGGAGCGCGCCGATCGGGGTCTTGAGCTCGTGGCTCACGTTGGCCACGAAGTCACGTCGCACCCGAGCCAGCCTGTGTGACTCGGTCACGTCGACCGCCTCCACCGCGATGAAACCGTTGCCGATGCCTATCGCCCGCAGGTGCACGCCGAGCGGGTTCTCCCCCGCGCTGTCGCGGCCCCGGGGCAGGTCCAGCTCGATCTCGCGCCGCACGCCGGTGCGCCGCACCTGGCCGGCGAGGGTACGGATCAACGGGTGCGCGGCGATCGTGCCCGGGGTGCCGCCGGCACGCAGCAGACCCATCGCGCGGGCGGCCGGGTTGATCAGCACGGGTACGTCGTCGTTGTCCAGCACCACGACACCGGCCCGGAGCGAGTCGATCGTCCGGCGGCCGAGCCCGGCCTGCTGCTCGTCGGCTATCGCGGGCCTCCCCAGAATCCGGGGCAGCATGAATCCGACGGCCAACCCGGCCGCCAACGCCACGGCCACCACGACCGCCACCGCCCACTCCACCCGGCGATCGTAGGGTCATTGTTAACCTGGCTACCACACAGAACGGGACGAACCACCCGCACTTCGAGGAATGTTCACCCCCGCGTCTGGCGTCGTTCACCGTGGTTCATCCGGGGTCCGTCCGCGCCACCTACCGTTGGCGTCGCACCTGCTCAACACAGCGCCGGCACCCCGTCGGCGGCGACCGACCACAGGACGTGATGATGCGCGACGAGTTCCGGGCCGACCTCCAGATCGTCAGCCAACTGCTGGTGGACATGGCGGAGGGTGTCCGCGCCGCCATGCGCCAGGCCACCCGGGCCCTGCTCACCGCCGACCGGCAGGCCGCCGAGACGGTCATCGAGCGGGACGCCGAGATCGACGACCTCTACCGACACGTCGAGGAGCGGGTCTGCGACCTGCTCGCCCGTCAGGCGCCGGTGGCGTCCGACCTGCGGGCGATGATCACCGCGTTGCACGTCGCCGCCGACCTGGAGCGGATGGGTGACCTCGCCGACCACGTGGCGAAGACGGCGCTGCGCAGGCACCCGTCGCCCGCCGTGCCGGCGGAGCTGCGCACCGTCTTCACCGAGATGTCCGACATCGCCGACCGGATGGCGGCGAAGATCGGTTCGGTGCTGGCGAAGCCCGACGTCGACCTCGCAGGTGAACTGGACCGCGACGACGACGCCATGGACGAGCTGCACAAGAGCCTGTTCTCGGTGCTGCTCGGCGACGACTGGCCGTACGGGGTGGAGACCGCGATCGACGCCACCCTGCTCGGCCGCTTCTACGAGCGCTTCGCCGACCACGCGGTGAACGCCGGCGAGCACGTGATCTTCCTGATCACGGGGGAGAACAAGCCGGCAGGCAACTGACCCGACGAAAAAGGGGCCCCGAGGTGCGGGGCCCCTTTCTCGTGCTGTCAGCGGCCCTGGTTGGCGACCGCGGCGGCGGCTTCCTTAGCCGCCGTCGGGTCCAGGTACGTGCCGCCCAAGCTGAGCGGACGCAGGTGCGGGTCGAGGTCGTAGCGCAGCGGAATGCCGGTGGGGATGTTCAGCTTGGCGATCGCCTCGTCGGAGATCTGGTCGAGGTGCTTGACCAGGGCGCGCAGCGAGTTGCCATGTGCGGCCACCAGCACCGTCCGGCCGGCCAGGATGTCCGGCACGATCGAGTCGTACCAGTAGGGCAGCATCCGCTCGACGACGTCCTTGAGGCACTCGGTACGCGGCATCAGCTCGGTCGGCAGCAGCGCGTACCGCGGGTCGCCGACCTGCGACCACTCGTCGTTGTCGTCGATCGGCGGAGGCGGCGTGTCGTACGACCGGCGCCAGAGCATGAACTGCTCCTCGCCGTACTCGTCAAGGGTCTGCTTCTTGTTCTTGCCCTGCAGGGCGCCGTAGTGCCGTTCGTTGAGCCGCCACGACCGACGTACCGCGATCCAGTGCCGGTCGGCGGCGTTCAGCGCCAGCTCGGCGGTGCGGATCGCCCGGCGCATCACGCTCGTGTGCACGACGTCCGGCAGCAGGTTGTGCTCGCGCAGCAGCTCGCCGCCGCGCCGCGCCTCGCCCTCGCCCTTCTCGGTCAGGTCGACGTCGACCCAGCCGGTGAAGAGGTTCTTGGCGTTCCAGTCACTCTCGCCGTGCCGCAGCAGGACCAGCGTCCCGATGGTGGGCCCCTCGCTCGCAGTCATGCGGATCATCCTGCCTCAACCCGGTACGGGACACGCGGGCACCCGTCGTGACGACCACCACGTGAAAAAGCGGGTGACCTCTCGATCAACGCGCCACTAGGGTCGTAAGGCGCTGTAGTCAGACCGGTCATTACCATTGCAAGCGGGGCACGACGTGCGGACGATGCGGAGCTGGTTCCGGGACACCACAGGTGGCCTACCGACCACCTTCTGGTACCTGTGGACCGGGACCCTGATCAACCGGCTCGGCTCGTTCGTCCTCGTCTTCCTCGCCATCTACCTGACCCAGGAACGCGGGTTCTCCGCCTCCCAGGCCGGCCTGGTGCTGGGGTTGTGGGGCGTCGGCGGCGCGGTAGGCACCACCGCCGGCGGGACGCTCGCCGACCGGTGGGGACGCCGACCCACGCTGCTGACCGCCCACGTCGGCGCGGCAGCCATGATGCTCGCGCTGGGCCTGGCCCGGGACCTCTGGGCGGTGGCGCTGGGTGCCCTGCTGCTCGGCCTGTTCGCCGAGGCGGCCCGACCCGCGTTCGGCGCCATGATGATCGACGTGGTGCCGGCGAAGGACCGGCTGCGGGCGTTCTCACTCAACTACTGGGCGATCAACCTCGGCTTCGCCTGCGCGGCGATCCTCGCCGGCCTGGCCGCGCAGGCGGACTACCTGCTGCTGTTCGTGGTCGACGCCGGCACCATGCTGATCACCGCGCTGATCATCTTCGTCAGGGTGCCAGAGACCCGCGACGCCGGACCCGCCGCCGGAGTCACGGCACGGGCCCCGCGCGGTGCCCTGCGGACGATCCTCAGCGACCGCGTCTACCTCGGGTTCGTGGCGCTGAACCTGTTCGCCGCGCTCGTCTTCCTCCAGCACATCTCCATGCTGCCGATCGCCATGGGCGACGACGGCCTGAGCCCGGCCACCTACGGCTCGGTGATCGCGCTCAACGGCATCCTGATCGTGGTCGGCCAGCTTTTCGTACCCCGGCTGATCCGGGGCCGCAGCCGCTCCCACGTGCTCGCGCTGGCCGCCGTGGTGATGGGGGTCGGTTTCGGGCTTACCGCGTTCGCCGGCACCGCCTGGTTCTACGGCCTCACCGTGCTGATCTGGACGGTCGGCGAGATGCTGAACTCCCCGTCCAACTCCACCCTGATCGCCGAGCTGTCCCCGGCCGAGCTGCGGGGCCGCTACCAGGGCGTCTTCTCCCTCTCCTGGCAGATCGCGGGCGCCAGCGCGCCGATCCTCGGCGGCCTGGTGCGCGAGCACGCCGGCAACGACACACTCTGGTACGCCTGCGCGGTGATCGGCGCCCTGACGGCGGTGGCCCATCTGGTGTCCGGGCCGGCCCGGGAACGGCGGGCCGCCGAGCTGCGCCGCTCCGGTGAGGCATTGGCCCCGGCGGGCACCGCCCGGACGACGCAGCCCACCGAGGCGGTCGCCTGAACCACCCGCCCCGATACTGTTAGGAAGCCGAACTGTAGGGAGGTCGGGTGCGGGCGCTGCGCCAATGGTGGGACGACACTGCCGGCGGGCTCCCCGCCACCTTCTGGTACCTCTGGGCCGGCCTGCTCATCAACCGGGCCGGCGCGTTCGCGATGCTCTTCCTGTCGCTCTACCTCACCGACGCGCGCGGAGCCAGCGAGGCGGTGGCCGGCACGGTCGTCGGCGCGTACGGTGCCGGCGGGGCGGCCGGTTCGTTGCTCGGCGGGGTACTGGCCGACCGCTGGGGCCGCCGGGCCACTCTGCTCGCCGCGCACCTGGTCACCGCCGGCCTGATGGTCGCGATGGCGTTCAGCCGGCCACTCGGGCTGATCGCGGCGCTGGCCGCCATGGCCGGGGTGGCGCACTCGATGTCCAGCCCGGCCCTCGTCGCGGCGATCGTCGACGTCGTGCCCGCGCACCGCCGCTCCCGCGCGTTCAACCTGCAGTTCTGGGCGTTCAACCTGGGCATGGCTGCCGCCTCGTTGCTCGCCGGCCTACTGGCCGAGGCGAGCTTCACGGCGCTGTTCCTCGTCGACGCGGGCGCCACAGTGACCGCCGCCGCCGTCATCGCCTGGAAAGTGCCGGAGACCCTGCGACGGGCCGCACCGGCCGTCGATCTCGGGCCACCTGCCCACTCCGGCCGGACCCGCCGTCCCGGCCTGCACACCGCGCTCACCGACCGGACCTTCCTGACCTTCGTCGGGCTCACCTTCGTGCTGGCGGTCCTCACCCTCCAGACCTCGACGATCATGCCGCTGGCGATGCGGTCGGACGGTCTGGGCCCGTCGGCGTACGGGTTGGTGGCCGCCCTCGGCGGTGCGTTGATCGTCATCGGGCAACTGTTCGTGCCCCGGCTGATCGACAGGCACCGCAAGGACGTGGTGCTGGCGGTGTCCACCGCGCTGCTCGCGCTCGGTTTCGGTGTGCTCGCCGTCGCCGACCACCTCGCGATCTACCTCGGCGCCGCCGTCATCTGGACGGTCGGGTCGATGCTCGCCGCCCCACCCAACGCGCAGATCAACGCCGACCTCGCGCCGCCGCACCTGCGGGCTCGGTACCAGTCGGTCTTCTACCTGACGTTCCCGGCCGCCGCGTTCGTCGCTCCCACGCTCGGCGGGGTGAGTCTGCAGTACCTCGGTGACCGGCACTGGCTCATCGTCGGCGGGCTGGGGCTGCTGGCCGCGCTCGGCCACCTGCTCGCCGGGCCGCCCCGGGAGCGGCACGTCGCCGCGCTGCGCCGGGCCGCGGGCCGGGAGCCGGCGGATCGCGTCCCGACCGCCTGAGGGGGTACGCACGACGCAAAGCGCCCACCACGTCCCGAAGGTCATGGTGGGCGCCCGCCGGTGGGGCCGGCGGCGGCGGGCAACACTCACCCCCGTAAGCATCGCCCGCTCACGCCGCCGGTCCAAACAGGTGGCCACCGTCCCCCAACGGTTTGTCCACCCGTCCCCTCGCACCTCGCCTGGTGCGCGGATCTGATCGATCCGCCGCTCCCCCGAACGTTTCCAAGCGTGGCGCGGTGCAATAAAGTTAGTTCGCCCGGATTCTGGATTCAACCCAGACCGGCTGTCTCGCCGATCACAACTGGCGAGTATCCCCAGTTCGGGCGTCGCTCTCTGGCAACAGCCGCATACCCCTGCGGCATTCCCGCAAACACCTCACCCGTCCTCACGATCGGGTGACTCGGTCCGGAAGAAATTGCTCTGCCGGCCGTCCCGCATCTGCTCCTGGTAGATCAGGTTCAGCCGTCGCAGGTCGAACGTGTGGAACCACTCATCCCAGGTGATTTCACGGATCCGGCTGCTCTCCCGGTAACCGGGAATGTTGAACGTCAGCACCCCGGCCCGGCCGTCCCGTTCGGTACCGGCGATGGTGGCCGGCTTCGCACCACGCTCCCGGGCCCACCGCTGGATCACCTCGTGGTTCGCGGTGATCAGACTCCGACCTGGCCGCTCCGGCCGGTCGGCGATCGACGAAATCACCTGCGAACTGCGGACCGAGCGGCCGGTGCCCCGACCGGTCCGGATCCCACCGGCGGCCGTACCCCCTGTCGACCGGGTCGTCGCGCGCTTCGCGGGCGCCCGCTTCGCCGCCGGGCGTGCCGGAGCCTTGCGTGCCGGCGCCTTACGCGCGGGCGAGCCCGCCGTCGACTTCCGCGCGGCGGTGGTCCGCTTCGCGGCGGTGGTCTTCTTCGCCGCAGTGGTTTTCTTCGCCGCAGTGGTCTTCTTCGCCGCCGTGGTCTTCTTCGCGGCGGTGGTCCTCTTCGTCGCCGTCGTTCTCTTCGCGGCGGTGGTCCTCTTCGCCGCCGTGGTTCTCTTCGCGGCGGTGGTCTTCTTCGCGGCGGCGCGCTTCGCCGGCGCGCTCTTGTTCGCCGGTGCCGCCTTCGCCCGGCTCGACGCCGGCCGTGCCGCCGCCTTCTTCGTCGCGGCGGCGCGACCCGCCGACGCCCTGGTACCGCCGGCCCGACCCGCCGGGCCGGTGCTGCCCCGGCCCGCGCCGGCCCGCATCGATCGCACCAGCTGTTTCACAAGTTCCGGCTTGCGCAGGGCGGAGATCCCGGAGACACCGCGCTTGCGCAGTTGCCCCCGGATGTCGTCCACCCGCATCCGGGAGATCTCCGACTCGGAGACTCCAGGAGTACCAGGCGTCTGGTTACCTGCCTGTCGTTTGGTCCTGGTCGCAGTTCCGCCGCGACCCGAGCTGTTCCGCTGAGCCATGGGACGCTCCGCTCCTCGACACTCCGTCCTCGGCGCGCGGGGGTCCCTGCCGCACCGCGCGGTGCGGCATACCCGTCAGGAGCACTCCGAACCACAGGCCGCGGATCTGATGCGTCAGGTCGGGTCGGGACCGGACCCGGAGGGCTCGAAGAGATGGGCGAACGCGGCCAGATTCGCGGTCGACTCGCCGCGCTTGACCCGCCACTCGTACTCGCGCCTGATGGAGCTGCCGAAGCCGATCTCCAGCATGGTGTCGAACGACTCGTCGGAGTACGTGAGCACAGCCCCGAGCAGCCGGTCCAGCTCGTCGGCGTCCACCCCTGCCGGATTGACCCGCCCGGTCAGGTACACGTCGCCCACCGCGTCGGTGGAGAACGAGACGCCGTACATCCGGGCGTTGCGCTGCAACAGCCAGGCCCACAGCTCCTCGCGTCGCTCGTCCGGCTGGCGCATCACGAACGCCTCGACCCGCAGCGCGTGCTCACCCACGATCAGGTTGCAGATCGTCTTGAGCTTGTGGGTGCCCGGCAGGGTAACGGCGTACGAGCCGGGGCCCGTCGACTCCCAGGCCAGGTCCCGCTCGGCGCAGACCGACTCGATAAGACTCGCAAGATCGCTCTTCGGGCTCACCGGACCCACTCTACGACCGACGCGGTCACCCCACCCGGCGACGACCGGCGGCGCAAGTCACCAGGAGGCGGCGATCACCAGGAGCAGGAGAGCGCCGAATCGCCCACCAGGTCGGCGGCGAGGCGGGTGCGGTGCGCGTCGATCGCCTCGCCGTACACGTCGAGCAGGCCGGCGACCGTCCGTTCCCAGGAGAAGTGCCGGGCGTGCTGCTCGGCGCCCCGGGCCAGCGCGGCGCGGCGGGCCGGGTCGGGCAGCAGACGGCCCAACGCGAGCGCCCACTCGACCGGGTCGTGCCCGTCGATGAGCACCCCGCTCACCTGGTCGCGTACGGCGGTGACCAGCCCGCCCACGGCGGCGGCCAGCACCGGCGTGCCGCAGGCCTGCGCCTCCAGCGCCACCAGCCCGAACGATTCGTTGTGCGACGGCACCGCGACCACGTCGGCGGCCCGGTACAGCGCCGGCAGGTCGTCCCCGGTACGCGGCGGCAGGAACCGCACCCGGTCGGTCACCCCGAGCGTGGCGGCCAGCTCGATAAGCGCGGTCGGCCGGTCCAGGCCGCTGCCACTGGGACCACCGCAGATCACCACTGTCACCTGGCCGGCCAGGGCCGGATCGCGCTGTCGCAGCGCGGCCACCGCCCGGATCAGCACGTCGGGAGCCTTGAGCGGCTGGATCCGACCGACGAAGGCGACCACGTACCCCTCGACCGGCAGGCCCAGCCGGCGACGGGCGTCGCGGGTGGCCGCGGACCGCTCGCCCGGCACGGGCCGGAACCGGTCCAGGTCGACGCCCGGCTGCACCACGCTCACGCGGGCCGGGTCGGCGTCGTACCGATCGACAAGGTCGGCGGCCTCCACGCGGGTGTTGGCGACCAGCCGGTCCGCCTCCGCCACCACCTGCTCCTCGCCGATCACCCGGGCCTTCGGCTCCGGCCTGTCGTCGGCCGCGAGCTGGGCGTTCTTGACCTTCGCCAGGGTGTGCGCGGTGTGCACCAGCGGCACGCCCCAGCGCTCCTTGGCCAGCCAGCCGACCTGGCCGGAGAGCCAGTAGTGGGAGTGGATCAGGTCGTAGTGACCGGGCGGGCGGGACGCCTCGGCCCGCAGCACCCCTGCCGTGAAGGCGCAGAGCTGCCCGGGCAGCTCCTCCTTCGTCAGCCCCTCCAGCGGCCCGGAGGTGATGTGCCGGACCTGCACGCCGGGGGCCATCTCGACCACCGGAGGCAGGTCGCCGGAGGTAGCCCGGGTGAAGATCTCCACCTCGACGTTGGCCTCGGCCAGCCGCCGGGCGACCTCCAGGATGTAGACGTTCATCCCACCGGCATCACCCGTGCCGGGTTGGTGCAGCGGTGACGTGTGCACCGACAGGGTGGCGATCCGGCGGGGCCGGGGCCACGGTCGGGCACCTCGCTGACGACCGACGCCGGTGTGCATTTCCGCCACGTCCGCTCCTCTGTCACGGTTGATGCCGTCCCGCACGACCGGCGCTTCTCGGTCAACCTGTACGCCGGATGTCATCTTCCCCATCGGGCTACGGAAATGCGCCAGCGCGCCCGCCCGGGGTGACGGACCTCATCACCGGACGCCCGTCGATGCGGGCGACGCCCGGTCGGAGGCGGCCGCGCGGCCGGGGTGACAATGGCCCGATGACCTCTGTCGCCATCGTCACCGGAGCGTCCAGCGGGATCGGCGCGGCCACCGCCCGTCGCCTGGCCGCCGAGGGTTTCCACGTACTCGCCGCCGCCCGCCGCGCCGACCGGCTCGCCGACCTCGTCACCGAGATCACCGCCGCCGGCGGGCAGGCCACCGCGGTGACCTGCGACGTCACCTCGGACGAGTCGGTCGCCGGGCTGGCTGAGGCCGCCGCGCAGGCGCCCGGCCCGGTCACCCTGCTGGTCAACAACGCGGGCGGCGCGCGCGGGCTGGACCCGGTGGAGTCCGGCTCGATCGGCGACTGGCAGTGGATGTACGACGTGAACGTGCTCGGCACCCTCCGGGTCACCCAGGCACTGCTGCCGGCGCTGGAGGCGTCCGGCAACGGCACCATCGTGGTGGTCTCCTCCACCGCAGGCCTGACCGTCTACGAGGGCGGAGGCGGCTACACGGCCGCGAAGCACGCGCAGACGGCCATCGCGGGCACGCTCCGGCTGGAGTTGTGCGGCCGACCGTTGCGGGTCGTCGAGATCGACCCGGGCATGGTGAAGACCGACGAGTTCGGGCTGGTCCGCTTCGACGGGGACGCCGACCGGGCCGCCGCCGTCTACGCCGGAGTGCCCGACCCGCTCGTCGCCGACGACGTGGCGGACTGCATCGCCTGGTGCGCCACCCGCCCGCAGCACGTCAACGTGGACCGGCTTGTGGTCCGGCCACGGGCGCAGGCGGCCCAGCACAAGGTTCACCGGGTCGGCATGGGATGAGCCCGGCGGCGCGACGCCGACCGCTCGGAGTGGTCACCCGGGGTACGACAAACCCGAACCGGCTCCGCCGAGTGGACAACTGGATCGTCGCGACCTGCGCCGACCTGCTGCGGGACACCGCCGATCCGCTGGTGGTCGACCTCGGCTACGGCGCCACCCCGGTCACCGCCGTGGAACTGCGGGCCCGGCTGGCCGCGGCGGTACGTCCCGACGTACGCCTGGTCGGGCTGGAGATCGACCCGGCCCGGGTGGCCGCCGCCGCGCCGGCCGCCGACCCACCCGGGCTGACCTTCGCCCGCGGTGGGTTCGAACTGGCCGGGCTCCGGCCGGTGCTGGTCCGCGCGTTCAACGTGCTGCGCCAGTACGACGAGACCGACGTGACCGACGCCTGGCGGACGATGACCGCCGCGCTCGCCCCCGGCGGGGCGCTCGTCGAGGGCACCTGCGACGAGCTGGGCCGACTCGCCAGCTGGCTGCTGATCGACGCGGACGGCCCCCGGACGCTGACAGTGGCCGCGAAGCTCACCACGCTGGGCAGCCCCGCCGAGCTGGCCGAGCGGCTACCCAAGGCGCTGATCCACCGCAACGTCCCAGGCGAACCGGTCCACGACCTGATCCGGGCCCTGGACGACGCCTGGCAGACCGCCGCCCCCTACGCCACCTTCGGCCCCCGCCAACGCTGGGTACGGGCGGTGACCCACCTGAAGAACACCGGCTGGCCCGTCCTGCACACCCCCACCCGCTGGCGCCAAGGCGAGCTGACCCTCCCCTGGCCCCTCCCCTAACCGGCCCCAGCCCCAGCCCCAGCCCCAGCCCCAGCCCCAGCCCCAGCGATCTTGCGGTTTCGGTAGGCGTTCTGCCGCTCCGCTCCCGTTATGTCGCGACAGAAACTGCAAGATCGCGGCGTGACCCCCGGGAGGGAGGGAGGGAGGGAGGGAGGGCGGGCGGGAGGGAGGGCGGGGTCAGAGGGTGCAGTTGATGAGGACTGGTTCGGGGTGGAGGGTCACGCCGAAGCGGGCGTACACCTCGTCGCGGATGGTGGCGGCCAGGGTGAGCAGGTCAGCGGTGCTGGCGGTGCCGCTGTGGTTTATGAGGGCAAGGGTGTGTTTGCCGGAGATGGCCACGCCGTCCGGGCCGGGGTGCCCCTTCGCGAAGCCGGCCTTGTCGATCAACCAGGCGGCGCTCACCTTGACCATGCCGTCCGCGCCCGGCCAGTTCGGCGGGTCACCCAGGTCGGCGGCGCGTTCCCGTAGCGACTCGTACGTCGCCGGGTCGAGCACCGGGTTGGTGAAGAAGGAGCCGACCGAGCGGGTGTCCGGGTCGGCGGCGTCGAGCACCATGCCCTTGCCGGCGCGCAGGCGCAGCACGGCCGCGCGGGCGTCGGCTAGCGCCACCCGGTCGCCGACCTCGACGCCGAGCGCCCGGGCCAGTTCGGCGTACCGCACCGGGCCGGAGAGCGGGGACCTGGCGAGCCGGAAGTCGACGGAGAGGACCACCCAGCGATCCCGGTACTTGAAGATGCTGCCCCGGTAGGCGAATCCGCAGTCGGCGGCGGGGATGAGGTAGCGGGTGTCCTCGGCCCTGTCGTACACCTCGACTCCGACGATCGTCTCGGCGACCTCCTGGCCGTACGCGCCGACGTTCTGGATCGGGGTCGCGCCTGTCGAGCCGGGGACGCCGGAGAGGCATTCCAGGCCGGCCCAGCCGTTGGCGACGGTGGCGGCGACCAGGTCGTCCCACGGTTCGCCGGCCTCGACGCGTACGGTGACCGAGGTGGCGTCCTCGGCGACGACCCGCAGGCCCCGGGAGCGCACCAGGACGACGGTGCCGGCGAAGCCCGTGTCGCTGATCACCACGTTGCTGCCGCCGGCCAGGACGAGGATCGGTTCCTCGGCGGCCCGGACGGCCCGGACGATCTCGTCGGAGCTGGTCGCGGTCACGATCCGCCCGGCCGGCCCGCCCATCCGCAGCGTGGTGTAGCTGGCCAGTGGACCAGGGATGGCACGATCGGCTTCGGTTGTCGGCTGGGCGTAGGCGTCTGACACGTCTTTCACCTTAGGCTGAGGAGTAGCCGTGGCACCCACTGGTCGCCCGGCACCCCCGGGAGGATGGCGATGAGCAGACTGCAGGGCAGCAAGGATTTCTGGATCGGTGCGCTCCGGGCGGAGGGGCCCGCCTTCGCCGCGGCGGTGGCCGAGGCGCCGCCGGAGACACCGGTGCTGTCCTGTCCGGGCTGGACGGTCAACGATCTCACCTTGCACCTCGCCGGTATCTACCATTGGGTTTCTTCGTTCGCCGGTTCCGGTGTGACGAGCGCTCCGCCCCGCCGGGAACCTGTCGAGTTGGCGTCCGGTGTGAGCCCGTTGCAGTTCTGGCAGCAGGGCTACGAGAAGGTGATGACCGCCTTCGACGGTCTCGACCCGGAGGCGCCGGCGTGGAACTGGGCCCCGCAGCCGAAGCGGGCGGGTTTCTGGCCGCGCCGGATGGCGCACGAGACGGCTGTGCACCGCTGGGACGCGCAGCTCGCCATCGCCGCCGGTGAGCCGGTGGAGGCGAAGCTCGCGGCGGACGGGGTGAGCGAGGTGCTTGACACGTGGCTGCCGGCGGGCCGGCGGCAGGTGCCGGGCGACTGGCACGGCGTGGTGCAGCTCGCGGCGACGGACGCGGACCAGGAGTGGTATTTGCGGCTGCGCGGCCAGGGGGTAGCCCTGTTGGACACGGCGACCATCCTCGACCACGACGATCACCACGCCCGGGCGCAGGTCACCGGCACCGCGAGCGATCTGCTGCTGGCGCTCTGGGGTCGGGTGAGCTTCGAGACGTTGGACGTCACCGGGGACCGCACGCTGCTCGACGGTCTGCGTACCGGCTGACCGGACCGCCACGGCGCGGGCGTCACCTCACGGGGTGACGCCCGCGTCCGTGTTCCCGGGCTCTCCCGAAACTTCGAGAGAGCGCTCTCTTGACAAGCGTCGGACCTAGCCATCACCCTCCTCTGAGAGCGCTCTCTCACCTATACCGCCATCGACCACCTTGAGAGGGGTCCGAATCCCCATGGCAGTCTTCCCGCGCCGCCGCCTCGCAGCGGTGGCCCTCGCCGCCACCACCGCCCTGCTCGTCACCGCCGGCTGCGGCAGCGGCGACGAGCAGGGCGGAGACGGACCGGTCACACTGACCGTCGACGTCTTCGGCCAGTTCGGATACGAGCAGCTCTACCAGGAATACATGGCCGCGCACCCCGACGTGAAGATCGTCGAGCGGGGCACCGGCACCAACCTCGACGAGTACTCGCCGAAGCTCACCCAGTGGCTCGCCGCCGGCCGGGGCGCCGGCGACGTCGTCGCCATCGAGGAGGGCCTGCTGGTCGAGTACAAGGCCAACCCCGGCAACTTCGTCAACCTGCTGGACCACGGCGCCGCCGACCTCAAGGGCAACTTCCTCGAGTGGAAGTGGAACGCCGGCCTGACCGCCGACGGCAAGCAGCTCATCGGCCTCGGCACCGACGTCGGCGGCATCGCCATGTGCTACCGCAAGGACCTCTTCGAGAAGGCCGGCCTGCCCACCGAGCGGGACGAGGTGTCCAAGCTCTGGCCCACCTGGCAGGACTACATCGCCACCGGCGAGAAGTTCACCGCGGCCAAGACCGGGGCGTCCTTCCTCGATGCGGCCACCAACACGTTCAACACCATCCTGTTGCAGACCGCCGGCAACAGCAGCGGCTACAGCTACTACGACACCAGCGAGAAGCTGGTCGTCGACAGCAACCCGGCGGTGCGGCAGGCGTACGACACCACTATGGACATCATCGACTCGGGCCTCTCCGGCAAGTACGGCTCCTGGTCCGAGGAGTGGGTGTCGGCGTTCAAGCAGTCGAAGTTCGCCACCATCGCCTGCCCGGCCTGGATGACAGGCGTCATCGAGCAGAACTCCGGCCCGACCGCCAAGGGCAAGTGGGACATCGCCCGGGTGCCCGGCAACGGCGGCAACTGGGGTGGCTCGCACCTCGCCGTGCCGAAGCAGAGCAAGCACCAGGCCGAGGCGATCGAGCTGGCCAAGTTTCTCACCAGCGCCAAGGGACAGATCGGCGCGTTCAAGGCCAAGGGCCCGCTGCCCTCCTCGCCGCAGGCGCTCGACGACCCGGCGATCACCGGCGCGAAGAACGCGTACTTCTCCGACGCGCCGGTCGGCTCGATCTTCGGCAGCGGGGCGAAGAGCCTCAAGCCGGTCTACATGGGCCCGAAGAACCAGGCCGTCCGCACCGAGGTGGAGAACGCCGTACGGACCGTGGAGCTGGGCCAGCGTAACCCCGCCCAGGGCTGGACGGACGCGGTGAACAACGCCAAGAAGGCCGCCGCCAAGTAGCCCGAGCGAGCGTGCGGGCGGGCCTCGGAAGCCGGGTCCCGCCCGCGCGACGAAAGGAGTTCTCGGGCATGGCCGTCCAGCTCGACGCCCGTCCGCCGGTCACACCGGCAACCGGTAACCACCGCCAGTCCTCGGGTCGGTTCAGCCGCCTCGACACCCGCTTCTCGCCGTACCTCTACATCGCCCCGTTCTTCCTGATCTTCGGCGTCTTCGGGGCGTACCCGCTGGCGTACACCTTCTGGGTGTCGCTGCACGACTGGGACCTGCTCGGCACCGACCACCCGTTCGTCGGCGCGGAGAACTACACCCGGCTGCTCGCCGACGTCGACTTCTGGCACGCGTTGGTCAACACGCTGGGCATCTTCGTGATCTCCACGGTCCCGCAGTTGCTCGCCGCGCTCTGGCTGGCCAACCTCCTGAACCGGGGGCTGCGGGCCCGTACCGGCTGGCGGATGGCGGTGCTCGTCCCGAACGTCACCTCCACGGCCGCCGTGGCGATCGTCTTCGGGGTGCTCTTCGGCCGCGAGTTCGGCATGATCAACTGGCTGCTCGACCTGGTCGGGATGGACGCCATCGAGTGGAAGTCCAACCGGATCGCCTCCTGGGTGGCGATCTCCGCCATGGTCGACTGGCGGTGGACCGGCTACAACGCGCTGATCCTGCTGGCCGCGATGCAGGCCATCCCCCGCGACCTGTACGAGGCGGCGGCGATCGACGGCGCCAGCCGGGCGCGGCAGTTCTGGTCGGTCACCGTGCCACTGCTCAAACCGACGATCATCTTCTGCGCCATCATCGCCACCATCGGCGGCCTGCAGCTCTTCACCGAACCCCGGATGTTCAACTCCGGCACCAACCCGATCCGGGGCGGAACGATGCGCGAGTCGCAGACCCTGACCATGTACATGTTCGAGAACGCATTCGCCCCGCACTACAACTTCGGGTACGGCTCGGCCGTGGCCTGGCTGCTCTTCGCGCTCATCGCGATCGTGGCGGCGGTCAACGTGCTGATCCTGCGCCGACTCGGCGGCGGAGCGCGTCCCAGCGCCCGGAAGGGATCCACCCGATGAGCCGGCTCTGGCGGGCCAGCCCGCTCACCTACCTGGCCCTGGTGTTCGCCGCAGTCCTGTCGATCTTCCCGATCTGGTGGATGTTCGTCGTCGCCAGCCGCAGCAACGACGCGATGGGCCAACTGCCACCCCCGGTCACCCCCGGCGGCAACCTGGGCGCGAACATCGCCCGACTGTTCGACAACACCGACGCGTACTTCCTGACCGGGCTGATCAACTCGGCGATCGTCGCGACCACGGTGACCGTCTCCGTGGTGTTCTTCTCCAGCCTGGCCGGGTTCGCCTTCGCCAAGCTGAGGTTCCGGGGCCGCAACGCCCTGCTGCTGGTGATCATCGCGACCATGATGGTGCCGACGCAGCTCGGCGTGATCCCGCTCTACCTGCTCATGACCAAGCTTCAGTGGAACGACAGGCTGCCCGCGGTGATCGTCCCGGTGCTGGTCACCGGGTTCGGGGTGTTCATGATGCGGCAGTACGCCGGCCAGGCCATCAGCGACGAACTGATCGAGGCCGCCCGGATGGACGGCTGCGGCACCGCCCGCATCTGGTGGCACGTGGTGGTTCCCGCACTACGCCCGGCCGCCGCAGTACTCGGTCTGCTCACGTTCATGACCACCTGGAACGACTTCCTGTGGCCGTACGCTGTGCTGAACGACCCGGCAAACCCGACCGTGCAGCTCTCCCTGCGGGCGCTGTCGGACGGCTACTACCAGGACATGTCGCAGGTGTTCACCGGAACTGCCATCGCGACGCTGCCCCTGCTACTGGTCTTCGTGCTGTTCGGCCGTCAGATCATCGGCGGGATCATGGAAGGTGCGGTCAAGGCGTGAACGAGATCCGTTTTCCCGAGCATTTCCTCTGGGGGGCGGCCACCGCCGCGTACCAGATCGAGGGCGCCGCCCACGACGACGGCCGCGGTCCGTCCATCTGGGACACCTTCAGCCGCACACCCGGCAAGGTGTACCAGGGCCACACCGGCGACGTCGCCTGCGACCACTACCACCGGTACGCCGACGACGTGGCACTGATGGCCGACCTGGGGCTGCGGGCGTACCGCTTCTCGGTCTCCTGGCCCCGGATCCAGCCCGACGGCACCGGCCCGGCCAACCCGCGCGGTCTGGACTTCTACGACAGGCTCACCGACGCGCTCCTCGAGCAGGGCATCGACCCGATCGTCACGCTCTACCACTGGGACCTGCCGCAGACCCTCGGCGACCGGGGCGGCTGGACCAACCGGGACACCGCCGAGCACTTCGCCACGTACGCCACAGCCGTGTACGCTCGCCTCGGCGACCGGGTGGACGTGTGGACCACCCTCAACGAGCCGTGGTGCTCGGCGTACCTGGGGTACGGCAACGGGGTGCACGCCCCGGGCGAGCAGGACCCGGCGGCGGCGTTCACGGCCGTACACCATCTGCTGCTCGGGCACGGCCTGGCGGCGCGGGCGCTGCGCGCGGCCGGCGCGCGCAGCGTGGGCATCACCCTCAACCCGGCCGACGTACGGCCGGCCGACCCCGACAGCGCGGTGGACGCCGCAGCGGTCCGCCTGGTCGACGGCCTGCACAACCGGATCTTCCTCGACCCGCTGCTGGCCGGCGGCTACCCCGACGACGTCCTCGAGCACGTGGCCCGCATCGTCGAGCCCACGTTCATCCGGGACGGCGACGAGAAGCTGATCGCCGCCCCGATCGACCTCCTCGGCATCAACTACTACGCACCCGGCTACGTGGCGGGTCGGCCGGACGGCGCCGGCAACGCCGCGTACCCGGGCACCGAGGGTGTCGTGCACTTCGTGCCGCCCACCGGACCGCTCACCGACATGGGGTGGATGATCGAGCCGGCCGGCCTGACGCGGCTGCTGGAGCGGATCGCCGCCGACTACCCGGGCGTGCCACTGCTGATCACCGAGAACGGCGCGGCGTTCCCCGACAAGCCAGGCGCCGACTCGCCCGACGGACCGGCGCAGGTGATCGACGCCGACCGGATCGCCTACCTCGACGGGCACCTGCGTGCGGCACACGAGGCGATCGCCCGGGGCGTGGACCTGCGCGGTTATCTCGTATGGTCATTCCTGGACAACTTCGAGTGGGCGGAGGGTTACCGCAAGCGGTTCGGGATCGTGCACGTCGACTACCTGACCCAGCGGCGCACACCGAAGGCCAGCGCCCGCTGGTACCAGGAGGTGATCTCCCGGAACGGGCTGTGACGAGCGGGGGGAGGGTCGCGATGACGACGGCACACCGGCCGACGCTTGAGGCGGTGGCGGCACGGGCAGGGGTTTCCCGGGCCACCGTCTCCCGCGTGGTCAACGGCTCCACCACCGTGGCCGAGCCGATCCGCGAGGCCGTCAACCGGGCCGTCGCCGAGCTGGGGTACGTCCCCAACCTGGCCGCCCGCAGCCTGGTCACCCAGCGCACCGACTCGATCGCCCTGGTCATGCCGGAGGCGGCCACCCGCGTCTTCTCCGACGACCAGGTCTTCCCCGGCATCATCCGCGGCGTCAGCCAGGAGCTGGAGGCGGCCGACAAGCAACTGGTGCTGATGCTCGCCGGCTCACCGGCCGGGCACCAGCGGGTCGAGCGGTACACCACAGGCCGGCACGTGGACGGGGTGCTGTTCGCGTCGCTGCACGGCGCCGACCCGCTGCCCGGCACCCTCGCCCGGCTCGGCATCCCTGTGGTGTGCAGCGGCCGACCGCTCGGCGACGTGCCCGTGCCGTACGTCGACGTCGACCACGTGGGTGGGGTGACTGCCGCCGTCCGGCACCTGATCGACAGCGGTCGCCGACGGATCGCCACGATCGCCGGCCCGCAGGACATGGTCGCCGGCATCGAACGACTCACCGGCTACCGCACCGCAGTGGCCGCCGCCGGACTGCCCGAACTGGTCGCCTTCGGTGACTTCACCCGGGAGTCCGGGGGCGCGGCGATGCAGCGACTGCTCGCCGAGCATCCCGACCTGGACGGCGTCTTCGCCGCCTCCGACCTGATGGCGCACGCCGCCCTGCGCACACTGCGCGAGGCCGGCCGCCGCGTGCCCGAGGACGTGGCGGTGGTCGGCTTCGACGACATCGAGACCGCCGCGTACACCGAACCGCCGCTGACCACCGTCCGGCAGCCCATCGTCGAGATCGGCCGGCGGATGACCCGGCAACTGCTCCGCCTCGCCGCGGGCGAGGAGATCGAGCAGGCGGTCATGCTCCCCACCGAGCTGATCCGACGCGCCTCCGCCTAATCCCGCCCCCGCGCGCCCCGCACGCCCCGCGCGCCCCGCACGCCCCGCGCGCCCCGCACGCCCCGCGCCCCCGGCAAGATCCGCGCAACTTCCGGGTTGTTGCTGCCTCCCGGCGTCGTGAGGCAGCAACAACCCTGAACTTGCTGCCTGCGCAGGGGGTGGAGGGATTTATTGCGTCGCACTTGGGGGCGGTTGTGGTTAGCCTCCCCGGCATGCCGGATCCTGTTGCGCTGCTGCACGTGCCCGCGCTCTCCGACGTCGCCGAGTACGCCTACGCGGCCACCGTCGACGCACCCGCCCGGCTGGTGTTCACCGCCGGGGCATGCCCGCTGGACACCGAGGGGCGCACTGTCGCGCCGGGAGATCACGCGGCGCAGGCCCGGCAGGTGATGACGAACCTGACGACCGCTCTCGACGCGGCCGGCGCGCGGCTGACCGACGTCGTGAAGACCACCGTCTACGTGGCGTCGTCGCAGCAGAAGGACCTGGTCACCGTCTGGGAGGTGGTGCGGGCCTTCTTCGGCGACCACGACCCACCCAGCACCCTGCTCGGGGTGACGGTGCTCGGCTACACCGACCAGCTCGTCGAGGTCGAGGCCGTCGCCGCCGTACGGACGGGGGCCTGACATGCGTATCCGTGTGGCGCAGCCGGACGATGCCCAGGCCGTGGTGGCCCTGCGGGCGACCGTCTACCCGTACCTGGTGCGCGGGGTCGAGTCGACCCGGAAGATGATCGCTGAACCGCCGCCCGAGGGGGGTTGGACCGCCTTCGTGGCCGAGGTCGACTCCCAGGTGGTCGGGTGGGTGTCGGCCCAGCGCGTCCACTGGACCTCCACGCCGGACTTCGGTGAGCTGAACCTGCTGCATGTACACCCGGAACACCGGCGACGCGGCATAGGCAACGCCCTGCTGAGCGCCGCGACCGCCCACCTCAGGCCGCTGGGAGTCCGCCAGGTGCGGGGCACGGCACAGCCCGAAGCGCTCCCGTTCGCCCGTCAGCACGGCTACGAGCCCAGCCGGGAGCTGCGCTACTCGGCGCTCGACCTGGCCCCGGCACCCGAGCTGTCCGATTCGCCTCCGGGCGTACGGCTGCACCCGATCGCCGACGTGGACCCGCACCTGCTGTACGCGGCCGAAGTGGCAGCGGCCCGCGACGAACCGGGCGACGTGCCGGTCGACACGATCAGCTACGACATCTGGCAGTACGAGGTGTGGAACAACCTGGGCCTGGACAAGGCGTCGAGCGTCGCCGCCGTGGTCGACGGGGAAGTGGCCGCCTTCAGCCTGGTCAAACGGGACGGTGACCGGATGTGGTCGGACTTCACCGGCAGCGTGGCGGCGTACCGGGGACGCGGGCTGGCACGGCTGGCCAAGACCGCTGCGCTCAGCCGGGCCGCCGCCGACGGCGTACGCGTGGCGTACACCTCGAACGACGAGGCGAACGCCCCGATGCTGGCGATCAACGCACGGCTGGGCTACCGGCCCGTCGCAACCCAGTGGTCCTGCCTCGCCGATCTGAGCTGACCGCCCTGGCTGGTCCGCCGCCCGGGCACCTGCGGGAACGCACGCGAGTGGCTCCCTTGGCTCACATCCCAGTTGTCGGTGATGAGGCAGTGACTGCCGCAGGCGAAGTGATCAGGCGGCGTCGAGGACGCGGCGGGCCGTGGCGTGGGTGTCCGCCCCGAACAGCACCAGGCGAGCCTCGGCGACAGTGGCGGGCCCAGCCGACCGCAGCACCGACAGGGCCTGCCGGACCGCATCGTCGACCGGCCAGCCGTAGATGCCGGCGGAGATCAGCGGAAACGCCACGCTGGCCGCGCCCAGCTCGTCGGCCACCCGCAGGCTGTTGGCGTAGCAGTCGCGCAGCAGCGCCGACCGGTCCTCGCTGGCCGACCACACCGGTCCGACGGTGTGGATGACCCAGCGGGCCGGCAGCTCCCCCGCGGTGGTCGCGACGGCCTGGCCGGTTGGCAGACCCCTGCCGTAGTGGGACGCGCGCAGCGCCCGGCACTCGGCCAGGATGGCCGGTCCACCACGTCGGTGGATGGCGCCGTCGACCCCGCCACCGCCGAGCAGGGACGAGTTGGCGGCGTTCACGATCGCGTCCACCCGCTCGGTGGTGATGTCCCCCTCGACCAGGGTGATCTGCATGTCAGCGCTCCTCGGTCGACTGGCCCAACGACCGGCGGGCCAGCAGGGTCGCACCGGCGACCGCCGCTGGCATGATCAGTACCGCGCCGAGCGGAATCAGGAAGCAGAGGAAGACCGCCACCCCGAAGCCCAGCGCCGCCGGCCGGTCCGCCTTGAGGATCGTGCGGCGCTGCGGCAGCCGCATCCCCCGCCTGTAGAACGGCGCCCCGACCAGCTCCACGGCGAGGAACCAGCCACCGACCGCCGCCCCGATCACCGGTACGACCGTCTGTCCGACCACCGGGATGAAACCGGCCAGGAAGAGCGGGATGCCGACGAGCGCGGTGAGCGCCACCAGGCGTACCGAGTCGGCGGTGCTGCGGCGCAGCGACGACCAGAAGGGCACCTCCACCGCCTCGGGGGTGCCGCCGAGGCGCTCCTCCACCCGCTCGGAGATCTTCTCGTAGAACGGGTCGCCGATGACCAGGGTGACGGCGGTGAAGGTGAGCACGCCGAGCAGCCCACCGAGCCCCAGGAAGGCCAGCCCGGCGATCACCCGGACCAGGCTGCGGCCGGTCGTCGACCAGTCGTCCGCGAACGGGGTGACCAGGGCGGCGAGGTCGTCCACGAAGTACACGAGGGTGGCCAGCGCGGCCAGGAAGAGCGCACCGGAGATCAGCGCCGGCACGATGCCGAGCAGCATCAGCCCCGGGCTGCGGACGTACAGGCCGAGCCCGCGCAGGAGCAGCCCCGCACCGGCGAAGAAGCGTCCGACGACTCCGGTGACCGGGCTGGCGACTCTGCTGACATCCACGATCGAGCAGCCTATCGACAGGTGATCCGGTCCGCCGGGTGGAGCCCTAGCAGCGACTCTTCGCGTCCACATCAACCGGTTGGCGGACGTGGATGATCCACCGGGAACGCCGGGGATCACCGCTGACCAGTCGATTCGCCGCCGGGTCACCCCGACAACCCTTGAGGGGTACGAAGACAGCGGCGAAGGGCGGCACGATGTCGGTCATCGAGGTGACCCACCTGAGGAAGCGGTACGGCGATCTGGTCGCCGTCCAGGACGTGTCGTTCACTGTGGAGGCCGGCGAGATCTTCGGCGTCCTCGGCCCGAACGGCGCCGGCAAGACCACCACAGTCGAGTGCGTCGCCGGGCTGCGCGTCCCAGACGGGGGCGGGGTGTCCGTCCTCGGGCTCGACCCCCGCCGGGACGCGATCCAGCTCCGGCAGCGGGTCGGGGTGCAACTGCAGGAGAGCCAACTGCCGGACCGGCTCCGGGTCGCCGAGGCCCTGGAGCTGTACGCCTCGTTCTACCGCGACCCGGCCGACCCGGCCGCTCTGATCGACAAGCTGGGCCTCGGCGAGAAGCGGAACACCGCGTACAAGAAACTCTCCGGCGGTCAGAAGCAGCGGCTCTCCATCGCGCTGGCCCTGGTCGGCAACCCGGAGATCGCGATCCTCGACGAGCTGACCACCGGGCTGGACCCGCAGGCGCGCCGGGACACCTGGGGGCTCATCGAACAGGTCCGGGACAGCGGAGTGACGATCGTGCTGGTCACCCACTTCATGGAGGAAGCGGAGCGGCTCTGCGACCGGGTCGCGGTGATCGACCGGGGGCGCGTCGTCGCCCTGGACAGCCCGGCGGGCCTGGTGTCGGCGGTGGCTCCCGAGCAGCGGATCCGGTTCCGGCCGTCCGCCCCGGTCGACGACCGGCTCCTCACCGACCTGCCCGAGGTTTCCGCCGTGCAGCGCACCGGCAGTCAGGTGGTGGTGACCGGCACCGGTGACCTGCTGCACGCCGTCACCTCGGTGCTCGCCCGCCACCAGATCGTCGCCGCCGACCTGCGGTTGGAGCAGTCCACCCTCGACGACGCCTTCGTCGAGCTGACCGGGCACCGGCCCGTCGACTGAAGAGAGGCAACCATGCACGCCTTCCGTCAGATCCTGAGGATCGAGGCGCGGCTCTACCTGCGGGACCTACCGAACCTGCTCACCATCGTAGGGCTGCCCACACTGATCATGGTGGTGATCGGGTTCATCCCCTCGCTCCGCGAGCCGGATCCGAACTTCGACGGGCAGAACTTCGTCAGTTACTTCGCCCCGTCGCTGTTGGTGGCCACCCTGGCCATGGTGGGGGTGAACACGATGCCCATGGCGATGGCCACCTACCGGGAACGCGGCGTGCTGCGTCGGCTGGCGACCACTCCGGCGCACCCGGCCGCTCTCCTCGCCGCCCAACTGGTGGTGGCCCTGGCCGCGATCCTGGCCAGCGCGCTGCTGCTCATCGTCGTCGGCCGGTTGGCGTTCGGGGTGCCGTTCCCCCGGCACCCGCTCGGCTTCGCCCTGGCGTTCGTCCTCGGCACGGCGGCGCTGTTGGCGCTCGGGCTGCTGGTCGCCGCCGTCGCCCGCACGACGAAGGCGGCTCAGGCCCTGGCCGTGCCGCTGTTCCTGCTCACCATGTTCTTCGGCGGGGTCTACCTGCCCCGGTTCCTGCTACCGGACGCCGTGGCGCGGATCGGCGACTACACGCCGCCCGGGGTGCAGGCGCTCCTCGATGCCTGGACCGGCCCCTCGCCCCAGCCGCTGCACCTGGCGATAATGGCGGTGATCGCCGTGGCGGCCGGCGCCGGCGCGGCGAAACTGTTCCGCTGGGAGTGAGCGGAGATGCGATGACCAGCAGCGGCGGGCACGACCGTCTGACCAGGTGGCGGGAGCACGAGGCGATCCTCTACCGCGTGGTTCCCTACGGCGGGCTGGCTCTGGGCACCGTGCTGGCCCTCCTCGCACCGGCACCCCACGGCCTCGGAGTGTTGCCCACCCTCGCCGTCGCTGTGGCGGCCGGATGCTGGGTCGCCTGGTTCGTCACAGTGCACCCGGAGTGGCAGAGCCGGCGCACGCTGATGGCGGTCTACTACGCCGGGTTGATCACTTTCAGCGCCGCACTGGTGGCCGCCAGTCCGTGGTACGGCCTCTTCGCCTGGATCGGTTACATCCACGCCTTTCCGGTCCTGCGCAGGCGCTGGCGGATCGCCGGAGTGACAGCCACTGCCGTCCTCGTCGCCACCTCCCAGGGCGGTGGCCTGGCGATAGCGATCGCGCACTGGCCGCTCTGGCTGCTGCTGGTGCTCTTCAACCTGGTGGTGGCCGGCTCGGTGAGCTGGTTCGCGATGATCGCCGAACAGGAGGACGTCAAACGCCGTCGACTGATGGAGGAACTCGGCGAGGCCAACAGTCAACTCACCGAGACGGTCCGCGAGAACGCCGGGCTGCACGCCCAACTGCTCACCCAGGCACGGGAGGCAGGCGTGCTGGACGAGCGCCAACGGATGGCTCGGGAGATCCACGACACCCTGGCCCAGGGACTGACCGGGATCATCACCCAACTGGAGGCGGCCGAGCAGACCCGCGACCGCTCCGCCGACTGGCGGCGGCACGTCGACAACGCGCTCGCACTGGCCCGGGAGAGCCTCACCGAGGCCCGCCGCTCGGTGCGGGCCGTCCGCCCGGAGACGTTGGAGACGGCCCGGCTGCCGGACGCGCTCGTCGAGCTGGGCGGGCGCTGGTCGGCTCTGAACGGGGTACGGGCCGAGGTCGCCACCACCGGTACGCCCCGTCCACTGCACCCGGAGATCGAGGTGACACTGCTGCGGGCCGCCCAGGAGGCGCTGGCCAACGTGGCCCGGCACGCCGCCGCGTCACGGGTCGGGCTGACCCTGTCGTACATGACGGACGTGGTCACCCTCGACGTCCGCGACGACGGGACGGGCTTCGACGCCGCCGGGCAACCGGCGTCCCGCGAGCCGGGCGGCGGGTACGGGCTGACCGTGATGCGGCAGCGGGTGACCCGGGTCGGTGGCGAGTTGGCGGTCGAGTCCGAGCCGGGAGGCGGCACCGCCGTTTCGGCGTCCGTCCCCGCGCTGCCGGGCGGTGCCGGTTGACCGCCCCGATCCGGCTGCTGATCGTCGACGACCATCCGGTGGTGCGCGACGGGTTGCGCGGCATGTTCACCGGCGACCCGGGGTTCGAGGTGGTCGGTGAGGCGGCGGACGGCTCGGAGGCGTTGGCCCTGGTCGCGACGCTGCGGCCGGACGTGGTGCTGATGGACCTGCGGATGCCCGGGATGGACGGGGTGACGGCCATCGGCAGGTTGGCGCGCTCCGGCAACACCGCCCGGGTGCTGGTGCTCACCACCTACGACACGGACGCGGACGTGCTGCCGGCGATCGAGGCCGGTGCCACCGGCTACCTGCTCAAGGACACGCCCCGCGAGGACCTGGTCCGCGCCGTACGGGCCGCCGCCCGGGGTGAGTCGGTGCTCGCGCCGAGCGTCGCCGGCCGGCTGATGGGCCGACTGCGCGCACCTGCCGAGGAGCCGCTCAGCCAGCGTGAACTGGAGGTGCTCACCCTGGTGGCTCGCGGCGCCTCCAATCGGGAGGCGGCTGCTCGACTGTTCATCAGCGAGGCCACCGTCAAGACGCACCTGCTGCACCTGTACGCCAAGCTCGGGGTCAACGACCGGGCCGCCGCGGTCGCCACCGCGTACGACAGGGGGCTGCTGACCCCCGGCGGGCGCTGAGCCGGGCCGGGCAGGATGGGCGGGTGCGCGCGTCCCGATTGATCTCGCTGTTGCTGCTGCTACAGGCGCGCGGGTCGATGACCGCGGGCGAGCTGGCGCGGGAGCTGGAAGTCTCCGAGCGGACCGTCTACCGGGACGTGTTGGCGCTGTCCGCCGCAGGCGTGCCGGTCTATGCCGACAGGGGGCGCGCTGGCGGGTACCGGCTGCTCGGTGGTTACCGGACCAGGCTGACCGGGCTGAACCGGGACGAGGCGGAGGCACTCTTCCTCGCGGGCCTGCCCGGACCGGCCGGCGACATGGGACTCGCCAACGCGGTGGCCGCCGCCGAACTGAAGGTGCTCGCCGCGCTGCCGCCGGCCCTGCGGGACGCCCCGGCCCGTGCCGGGCAGCGGTTCCACCTGGACGTGCCGGGCTGGTTCCGGGAGACCGGACCGCCGCCGTGGTTGGCCGATCTGGCTCGGGCGGTCTGGGCCGACCGGGTGGTGGAGGTGCGCTACCGGCGCGGCGACCGGGAGGTGACCCGCCGGGTCCAGCCGTACGGGCTGATCCTCAAGAGTGGCGTCTGGTATCTGGTCGGCCGGGTAGGTGACGACACGCGCACCTACCGGGTCGACCGGGTCACCGGCGTCGAGGTGGGCGACGAACAGTTCGAGCGCGACGAGGGCTTCGACCTGGCCGGGCACTGGCGCGAGCAGGCCGGCTCGTTCCTGCGGACCATGCTGCGGGCCGAGGTCACCGTCCGGCTCAGCCCCGCCGGCCTGCGCCAGCTCCGGCACCTGGTCGATGCCCCTTTCGTGTACGACGAGATTCTCGCCGCCGCCGACGAACCCGACGGGCAGGGCTGGGTGGTGGCCCGGCTGCCCGTCGAGTCCGTCGAGGTGGCGTACCACCAGTTGCTGGGGCTCGGCCCCGAGGTGGAGGTCCTCGAACCGCCCGAGCTGCGGCGGTTGTTCGCCGAGGCTGCCGAGCGTTCCCGGGCCCTCTACCGGTAGCCGGTCACGTCTGCCGGTTTGCCGGCGTCCACCACCTCCACGATGTACCGGAAGCCCTCCGGCTGGCTGCCGTCCAGGTCGGTGAACCCGTACACCTTCGACAGCGTGCCCGCGTCGACCGACTGGCCGTTCCAGCGGGCCCTCTCCTCGTCGGCGGCGAGCGCGGCCACCGCGCGCCCGACGAAGGCGGGGGTCTCCGAGATGAGGAAGTTCGGGTCGGTGGCGGCGCCGTCGCGCCAGTTCTCCTCGGTCACGCCGAAGTGCTCCAACATCGCCTCGGAGCGGATCCAACCGGGGGTGAGCGCGACAGCCGTGCAGCCGTGCGGCTTCAGCTCGTGCGCCTGGCTGAAGGCGAGCCGGTTGACCGAGACCTTGGCCAGGTCGTAGAAGACCGACAGCCGGTAGTTGTCGTCGTTGTACGCCTTGGTGCCGTCGCCCATCTCCACGAGCAGGCCGCCGGGCCGGCGGATCAGCAGCGGCAGGGCGAAGTGGCTGGTGATGATGTGGGTGTCGATGGCCAGTCGCAGGGTCCGGAAGCCCGCCTCCAGCGGCTGCTCCCAGACCGGCTTGTCCCAGGTGACAAGCGGGTCGCCGCCCCAGATGTCGTTCACCAGCACGTCGAGTCGGCCCTGCTCGGCGTCGATCCGGGCGACGAGGTCGCGGACCTGGTCGGGCACCAGGTGGTCGACCTGGACGGCGATGCCGGTGCCGCCGGCCGCGGTCACCAGCTCGGCTGTCTCCTCGATGGTCTCCGGCCGGTCCATCTCCGAGCGGCCGGCGCGGCTGCTGCGCCCGGTGGCATACACGGTGGCACCGGCGGCGCCGAGCTGGACCGCGATCTGCCGGCCGGCACCCCGGGTGGCGCCGGCGACGAGCGCGATCTTTCCTGTGAGCGGTTGCGTCATACCGGCGAGGTTGTCAGCGATACCTGACAACCAGCGTCCGAATTACCAGACCGCTCTGGCGAACCGCGGGAGACCTCGGCGCTCCCTGTAGAGCTGCCCCACAAACGGGGCGCGGCGCTGGCGGACACTCGCCTTCCGCACCGCGCCCCATATCTGAGGCAGCTCTACAGGGCCATTGCAGGTATCCGGCCGCCCGGCGACCTCTGCCGCATCAGGGCGAGGAGCTTCTCCACCGTGTTCCAGTTGCGCACCGTGCCTCAGTCAACCAGGCGGACGCGGACCCGGCGGTTGGCTCGGCCCTTGCTCTCCACCTTCACGACCTGCACCTTGCCGATCTGGGCGGTGGACGCGACGTGAGTGCCGCCGTCGGCCTGCACGTCCAGGCCGACGATGTCGACGATCCGGACCTCCTGCTCATCCGCGGGGATGAGATTGGACTGGGTACGGATGATGTCCGGCAGGGCCAGCGCCTCGGTGCGCGGAAGCACCCGGGTGGCGACCGAGCGGTCGGCGGCCACCTCGGCGTTGACCAGCTCCTCGATCCGACTCTTGAAGTCGGGCGGGACCTCGGGGAGGTTGAAATCCATCCGGGCCTCACCCGGTTCCATCGAGTTGCCAGTCACGAGCGCGCCGAAGTCGCGGAACACCACACCGCAGAGCACGTGCAGCCCGGAGTGGGTACGCATCAACCGGGTCCGGCGCTCGTCCTCCACGGCGCCGACGACCTCGGTGCCGACCGGCGGCAACGGGTCACCCTCGGCGGGGATCAGGTACGGGTCGTCGCCCTTGCGGGTGCCGACGATCCGGGTCTGCACGCCCTGCCACAGCAGCACGCCGTGGTCCGGTGGCTGACCACCGCCGCCCGGGTAGAACGCCGAACGGTCCAACACGATGCCCTGCTCCGGGTCGGCGTGCAGAACCGTGCACGTCCACTCGCGCAGGGTCGGGTCCGCGAGGTCCAGCCGGTGCGTCCGGCCATGTTGTGTGACGCCCATGACAGGGCAGGCTACTCGTTGAGGAAGCCGGAGATGCGCTCACGCAGGTCGGCGCGTTCCGACCAGAGCACGCCGGGGCGGTCGTACACGTGCAGGGTGGCCTGGGGCAGCGCGGCGGCGAGCCGCTCGGCGACCTCGACCGGGTGCAGGTCGTCGCCCGCGCAGCCGATCACCAGCGCCGGCGCGGTGACCGCCGCCAGGGCCGTCGCGTCGCGCAGCGGCGCCTGATCCGGCAGGGTGGCCAGGCCGTCGGCGAGACCGTCGCGGAGCAGCTGGTCGAGCCGCTGCCGCAGGTACGCCCAGCCGGCCGGAGTGTTCCGTACCGCCGCCGGCAGCTCCAGCGACACGACATCGGCCACCGCCGAGGCGTCCCCGCTCTCCACCGCCTCGATCAGGTCGGTGACGCGCTCCCGGGCCACCGGCCCGCGTGGCTCGTCGAGCACGGCGGGCAGGAAGAAGACAAGCTTCTCGAAGCGTTCCGGGCTCTCGGCCAGCAGCCGGCAGAGGGCGCCCGCGCCGAGGCTCGCCCCGAACGCCCGATCCGCACCCGTGAGATCCGCGACCGCGCGCAGGTCCCGGGCCAGGTCCAGGTACGTCCATGGGCCGTCCGGGGCGTCCGAACGGCCGTGCCCGCGGAACTGGAAGAACACCTTCCGGCCTGTCACGCCGCTGCCGAACGGGCGGGTGGTGGCAATGCCGTTGCCCAGCCCGTGCGCGAACACGGTGACCGGATCACCGGTGCCGGTGACCAGCCGCTCCAGGCGTACGCCGTGCGGGGTGGTGACCAGTTCGGTCTCCGGCTCCGGTAGCGCGGGCCGGCCGGTGCGTGGCCCGCCCGGGCCGGGGCCCCAACTGCGGGGCCCGCTGTCCGGTGGGGGCGGCCAGCGGAAACCTCTCACCAGAAACCTTTGCCGTCACTGAGGTCGCGCAGGCCGACCCGGACATCGAGCAGGTAGATGAGCGCGGCGGCGATGCCGATCAGTCCGAAGAGACTGATCGGACCGAAACCGAGCAGGGTGAGCACGAGGCAGACCGCCAGGATAGCGATCCAGCCACCCTTGGGCAGCGTCCCGATGGCGGGGAAGGCGTCGGAGCGCTGCGTGACGGCGTGCACCAGTGCGACGCCCTGGATGATCAGCGCGAAGACGAGCAGGATCAGCTCGATCACGTAGCGGACTTCAAAGGCGAAGATCGGCGCGGCGTTGGCCATGCCGGCAAGCTTATGTCGGCGACCCCGGCTTCGTCCGACAAGGACGCCGCCGGGGTCGTCGACGCGGCGAACTACTCGGCCGCCGGGCGGGTCCGCTTGGTGGCCCGGGGCAGCTTCGCCGACGGGGTGGCGGCGGCCTTGGCGGGCTTGGCGGCCTTCGGCGCGCGGGCGGCCTTCTTGACGGCGGCCGGCTTGGCCTCGGCGATCTCGGCGACCTCGGCCGGGGACGGCACCTCGGCCGGGGCAGCAGCCGGGGTGGTGGTCTCGACGGCAGGGGTGGTGTCCGGCGTCACGGCCTGGGTGGCCTCGATGTCGGCGTTCACCGTCTCGGCGGCCTCCAGCACACCGGCGCCGACGACCCGCTCACCGCGGGCGACGAGCGCGCCGTACGCGGCGAACGCCCGCTCCTGCGCGGCCTGGGCGCTCGCGACCATCACGGCGGCGTTGCGGGTCGCGGCGGCGCGCAGCTTGTCGAGGTCGGCGACCTCGCGCAGCTTGGCCAGGTCGGCCGACTCACGGAGCTTGGCGAGGTCCAGTTCGGCCTGCGCCCGGCCGCGCAGGCTCTCGGCGGTCTCGTTGGCGGTACGCAGCGTCTCGGTGGCCTTCTGGCGCAGCTCGAAGCCGGTCAGCACGGCCCGGCCGCCCAGGTCGGCGACGACCCGGGTGCCGAGGACGCCTACCACGCTCGGCAGCTTGCGCAGCTGCTCCAGGGCCAACTCCCCGGCGCCGGCGGCGGCGTAGATCGGGGCGGGGATGCGGTTGGTCTTCGGCTCGGTCATGACGTCTCCTCTTCGGCCGCCTCGGCGGCCTTCCGGACCGCCGGACCGGCGGCCTTCTTCTGGGGGGTGTTGGTGCTGCTCGGGACGGGAGCGGCGCCCGCCTCGGTGACGGCGACCGACTCGAGGACGGCCTCGGTCGGCGTGCCGCCCGCGGTGGTGGGACCGGTGGCCGCGAGGTTGGCCAGGTCGGCCGGCTGGTCGGCGACATCGGTCGGGGTGGTCGTCCCGGCCGGATCGGCGGTGGTGCTCGCGCCGGAGGTGTCGGCGGCGGCCTGCGCCTCGGCCAGCCGCGCGTTCTCCCGGCGGAACGTCTCGTAGATCTGGCTGAGGGACTGCTTCTGGGCCATCGTCAGGTCGGTGTCCATCGCGATGGCGGCGAGCACACCGTGACCCTCCTTGTCGTCGAGCAGCCCGGCCCGCAGGTACATCGCCGGGGTCGAGACCCGCAGCGCGCTGGCCAGTTGTTGGAGCACCTCGGCGCTGGGCTTGCGCAGACCACGTTCGATCTGGCTGAGGTAGGGGTTGCTGACCCCCGCCTGCTCGGCGAGCTGCCGGAGCGAGATCTTGGCGTTGCGCCGCAGATCGCGGATGAACCCGCCGACGTCGGGAAGGTCCTTCGGTGTGGCCATGACGCTGACGCTAATCGGGAGTGCTAGCTCCTGCAAGCAAAACGCTAACCAGAGTTAGCAAGGTCTCAGCATCCCGTTTGCGCCCCGACTCGTCCGGTCCGTACCGTCCCCTCCGTGCACAAGATCACAGTCAACGGAGCAGTTCTCGCGTACGACGAGGCCGGCGCCGGCTCGCCCGTCGTCCTGCTGCACGCCGGCATCGCCGACCGGCGGATGTGGCGCGGACAGGTCACCGCGCTCGCCGCCCGGCACCGCGTGATCGTCCCCGACCTGCGCGGCTACGGCGACTCCGAACTCCCCCCGACCCCCTTCGCGCACCACGACGACGTGGCAGGTCTGCTGGACGCGCTCGACCTGCCCCGGGCGGCACTGGTCGGCTGCTCCTTCGGCGGGGCGGTGGCCATCGACACCGCCCTGGCCCACCCCGACCGGGTGAGCGCGCTCGCGCTGTTCGACACGGCCGTCTCCGGCAACGAGTGGTCCGACGAGGCGAACGACCTCTGGGACGGCCTGGTCGGCGAGGTCGACCCGGATGACTTCGTCGCCGGGGCGGCCGGCGAGGTGCGCTTCTGGGTGGTCGGCCCGGGCCGCCAGCCGGCCGACGTCGATCCCGGCCTCGTCGCGTTCGCGCAGGAGATGGACCAGCGCGCCCTCGCCGCCGAGCTGGCGCTCGGTGCGGTAGAGGTGGGCGAGCTGTCCCCGCCCGCGATCGGCCGCCTCGGCGAGCTGAGGGTGCCCGTCCTGGTCACCGCCGGCGCGGCGGACGTGCCGGACATCAGCCGGCTCGCCGACCGGATCGCCGCCGAGGTCCCCGGCGCGGTACGACTGCCCGACGTGCCGGACGCCGCGCACCTGCTGCCGCTGGAGCGCCCCGAGCCGGTAAACGCGGCCCTGCTCGACTTCCTGAGCTGACCGTCGCGTCGGCGCCGCCCGAGACGCGACGCGCGCGAGGCGGCGGGGCGTGCACCCGGCCTGCCCGAACGCGCACAGCCAGCGCCCCGGTGGCGTCACCAGAGCGGGCGGACCGCCCCGACCGGAACGCCACCACCGAAGAGCGGCACCTCGGCGTACTCGGTGAGCACCGGGGCGTCCACGCCCAGCCGGCGCAACGCGGAGACCAGCACCGGCATCCGGGCCCGGTCGGCGCCATCATCAATCTTGAGCGCCACGGCGCCGACGCCCGGCAGCCCCACCGCGATCACGCCCTCGGCACCGACCTTCGCCAGCAGGCCCGGGACGCCGCGCATGAGCCTGGTGTCGTCGGCCCGGGTACCGCCGACGATCTCCGGGTGGGCGCGCATCGCGTCGGCGACCGCGCGCGGCGCGGAGCCGGGCTCGGCGTCGACAAGCCGCAGGTACGCCCCGGCCAGCCCGGTGAGCGACACCGCGAGCACCGGGGCGCCGCAGCCGTCCACCCCCACGGCCGCCGCCGACTCACCAGTGAACTCCTCCACGGCGGCCCGCAGACCCTTCTGCAACCGGTGCTCCGGCCGCCAGTAGCCGTCCAGCGGCCACCCGGCCGCCTCGCAGGTCAGCAACATGCCGCTGTGCTTGCCGGAGCAGTTCATCTGCACCCGGGTCGGGCCGCCGCCGGCACGCAGCACCGCCTCCCGGGCCGCCGCCCCCACCGGCAGGTCGGGCGGGCAGTGCAGGGCCGAGTCGTCGAGCCCGGCCCGGGCCAGCAGCGCGTGGACCCCGGCCAGGTGGAAGTCCTCACCCGCGTGGCTGGCCGACACCAGCGCCAGGTCGGCCGGGTCGGTCACCGGCAGGCCGGCGCGGAGCATCCCGATCGTCTGCATCGGCTTGCTCGCCGAACGGGGAAAGACCGGAGAGGTCACATCCCCGGCGGCGGCCACCGGCGCTCCGGCGGCGTCCAGCACCACCACCGAGCCACGGTGCACACCCTCCACGAACCCGGACCGGACCACCTCGGCGAGCGGCGCGCCGCCCTCGTACGTCTTTCCCACGTGCTGGACGGTACCGACGCTCCCGGGGGCAGCGGCGGCGGGGTGACCAGGACGTCCACCGCCCGAGTGACAGGGGCGGGGGACGGTCGCGGCCTTACAGCCCGAGCAGCCCGCGGGCCTCGGTGGTGGTCAGCGGTGGACGCTGGGCGAGCTGCGCGAAGCCGACGGCCCGGGCGACCAACTGCATGTTGGACTCCACCGGGCGGCCCTTGGCGTACGTCACCGTGTCCTCCATGCCGACGCGCAGGTGCCCACCCGTCGACAGCGAGGCAAGCATGACCGGGATGGTGCTGCGCCCGATGCCGGTGGCCGAGAAGGTGGTGCCCTCCGGCAGGTCCCGCAGCATCCGGTGGGCCGCCACGAGCGTCTCGGTGGTGCCCGGCATACCGCCCGGCACACCCATCACGAAGTCGACGTGCACGTGCCCGCCCGCCGGCAGCCCGTACCTGCCGAGCAGCCGCTGCAACGCGGACAGGTGCCCGAGGTCGAAGATCTCGTACTCCGGCACGATCCCGCGCTCCTGCATACGGGTGTGCAGGTCGACGATGAACTCCCAGCGGTTGAGGAACACGTCGTCGCCGAAGTTGACAGTGCCCATCGTGCAGGAGGCCATGTCGGGGCGGGCGTCGAGCACCGCGAGCCGGGACGCCTCCGGGTCGGTCACCGCGCCGCCCGAGGAGAGCTGCACGATCAGGTCGGTGCTGTCCCGCAGCGCCGCCACCGTCTCGGCCAGGCGGGCCGGGTCGAGGGTGGGCCGCGCCGCGTCGTCGCGGATGTGGACGTGGATCACGGCGGCGCCGAGCGCCTCGCACTCCTTGGCGGTGAGCAGCAGCTCGTCGAGCGTCACCGGCAGTGCCGGCACCTCCGCCTTGGCCGACTCCGCGCCGGTCGGGGCCACCGTGATCAACGTCCCTGTCGTCATGCCGGCGATCCTAGACGGCCGGCTCAGGACGGGTCGATCGCCGCCGCCGTCGCACCGATCAGCAGAGCGGCGTCGTCCGGAACGTTCCGCTTCAGCACGGCGAGGGCGATCTGGCCCAGCTCGTGGTGCAGCACGGCGGTACCGACGAAGCCCACCGCCCGACCGTCCAGGGTCACCGGCGTACCTGCCGTCGGCGGCTGGTCGGTGGTCACGCCGTCCAGGTGCAGCAGCACCAGGCGACGCGGCGGGCGGCCCATGTTGTGCACCCGGGCAACCGTCTCCTGCCCCCGGTAGCAACCCTTGTCGAGGTGCACCGCCGGGCCGATCAGGTCCACCTCGGCCGGGATGGTCCGGTGGTCGGTGTCCACCCCGAGCCGGGGCCGACGGGCGGCCACCCGGATCGCCTCGTACGCCCACAGGCCCGCCACCGGCACGCCCGCGCCACGCAACTCCGCCACCACCTCGTCCATCGCCGAGCGGGGCACCAGCAGGTCCACGCCGAGCGGCCCGCGTCGGGCCCATCCGCCGATCGGCAGCGGCCGTACGTCGTACCGAACGCTCGCCCGCGGCGGCACGGCCCCGGCGGCGAACTTCGGACCGGGCACCGCGACCAGGTCCGGTTCGGCCAGACCGGTCACGCCGAGCGTGCCAAGCGCCTCCGGCGCGGCGGGCCCGACCAGCGACAGCAGCGCCCGTTCGGCGGTGGCGTCACGCGGGTCGACCTTGCTGAAGAACCGCATCTTCTCCAGGTAGGCCAGCAGGCCCTCGGTCGCGCCGGGCTCGGTGTCCAGCCAGGTGGTCTCGCCGTCCTCGGCCACCAGCGCGTGCTGCTCGACGTGCCCGTGTGGGGAGAGCACGAGCAGTTCGGTGCCGTCACCGGCGGCAAGCGCCGTCAGGTGCTGCGAGGTGATCGTGTGCAGCCAGCCGGCGCGCTCCTCCCCCGGCACCGCGATGACGCCCCGGTGCGATCGGTCGACGAGGCCGACCTCCGTGTCCAGGACGCGCTGCTCGCGCAGTGGATCGCCGTAGTGCGCGGCGACGCCCCGCACCCCGGCCGCGACGTGCGCCGGATCCGGCTGGTCGCGGCTGGCCTCGTCGATGCTCTCGACGGCCACCGCGCCCGCGATGTCGATCATTTCTGGTCCCCGTTCTCGCAGCGTGCGCAGACGCCGAAGAGTGACACGTGCCCGATGTCCACCCGGAAACCCCGCTGCGCGGCCAGTTGGTCGCTGAGCGGGCGGAACAGCTCCGGATCGACCTCGTCGATCGCGCCGCACTCCCGGCAGACCAGGTGGACGTGCTGGTGCTCACCTGCCGCGTGGTACGTCGGCGAGCCGTGCGAGAGGTGGGTGTGGGTCACCAGGCCGAGCCGTTCCAGCAGTTCCAGCGTGCGGTAGATGGTGGTGATGTTGACGCCGGCGGCGACCTCCCGGACCGCGGTGTGCACCTGCTCCGGTGTGGCGTGACCCAGATCGAGCACCGCCTGGAGGACGAGCTGCCGTTGCGCTGTCAGCCGCAGGCCACGGGCTCGGAGCATTTCCGCGAGGGAGGATTCGGACACCATCCGATCATAGTTCGGCAATCGCGGCCCCTCCTGCGTGCGACCGTCCGCCGCTACGCTCGACGGTCATGGTGACGCCATCCGTCGGCACGGCCCCGACCACCGCCAACGCCCGGATCGCCGTCCTCGGGCGGGGCCTCCTCCCGGCCGACGAACCCGTCCTGCGCGGCGACGACCTGGGCGTCCTACGCGGAGACGGGCTCTTCGAGTCCATGCACCTGCGTCAGGGCCGGCCGTGGCTGCGCGACGAGCACCTGGCCCGGCTGACCACGGCGGCGGCCACCGTCGACCTGGATCTGCCCCCCGCCGAGGCGCTCATCGACCTGCTCGACACGGTGCGCGCGGGCTGGCCCGCCGCGGTGGAGGGAGCGCTCCGGCTGGTCTGCACCCGGGGCTCGGAGGCCGGCGGCCCACCTACCGTCTACGCCACGCTCACCGAGGTGCCGGCGTCCTCGCAGGCGGCCCGGCGGAACGGGATCACCGTGGCCGTCCTGCCGCTGGGGGTGCCCGCCGACGCGCGTACCGGACTGGACTGGCTGCCGGCGGGCATCAAGTCCACCTCGTACGCGGTGAACAGCGCCGCCCGCCGCTGGGCGCGCCGGGCCGGGGTGGACGACGTGCTCTGGGTCTCCTCCGACGGGTACGCCCTGGAGGGCCCCATCGCCAACGTGGTGTGGCTCACCGGGGGCACGCTGTGCACGGTGCCGGCCGCCACCACTGGCATCCTGCCCGGCACGACAGTGGCCTGGCTGCTCGCCCACGCCGGCGAACTGGGCCTGGACGCCGCCGAACGGATGGTCACGCCAGCGGAGCTGCACGACGCCGACGGGGTCTGGTTCAGCTCGTCGGTACGCGGGCTCACCGAGGTCCGGATGCTCGACGGGGTGCGTCGGGACCCCTGCCCGCGCACCCCGGCCCTGCACGCCCTGCTGGGCTTTCCCGTCGACTGAGCGTCAGCCGCCGACCCGGACGAGCCGGGCGGACAGGTGTGGGCTGAGCGGGTGCCCCATCGCCGCCATCTCCTGCGCGTAGAGCAACGCGCCCTCGACGATGCCGAAGAGCCGGTGCCCGCCGGTGACCTCCTTGGCGGTCGGCGACCGCACCACCGCGTCGGTGGCGAACTCGACCTGGGTGCCGGTGCGCTTGCCGAGGTGCAGCTCCATCACACCGGTGGGGGTCGTGATCAGGGCCTCCAGCTCGTCGGTGGCCCGGCCGTCCACCATGACCGGCCGCCACCAGCCGACCTCACGCCCGGCGGGGCGGACCGGCCGGCTCTGCTCGTCGAGGAGCCAGGCACGGGACTCGTAGTGCAGGAACGGCCGGCCGTCGTGGCTGATCCGGATCTCCTGCGCGTAGTCGAAGTCCTCGATGGTGGGGAAACCGCCCTTGCCCCGGCCCCGCCAGAGACCGATGTAGGGCAGCAGGCCGTCGAGCGCCGGGTGCAGCTTCGGCCCGACCCGCAGGTCGTGGCTCTCCTCGTACGGGTACTCCTCGACCGGAGGCGCGTTCAACCACGGCGGCTGTAGCGGGTTCTCGTCGCTCACCGGGACACCTTCGTTCGCGACTGCGGGGCTCGCAGACCCGGCTCACTCCTCGCGCTCACCAACGTCCTCTCGATATGCGTACGGCCAGGTAGACCAGACCACCGGCGAGCCCGCCCAGGCCGGCCACCAGCAGGCTGACGAACCCGATCTCGGTAACCATCCCGACCATCCTATGCTGGGCCCCATGGCCCGCACTCTCGTCGTCAAGGCCACCGCTGGGGCGGACGCCCCGGAGCGGTGCGCGCAGGCGTTCACGGTCGCCGCGACCGCAGTCGCGGCCGGTGTCGACGTGTCGCTCTGGCTGACCGGGGAGTCGACCTGGTTCGCGGTGCCCGGCCGGGCGCAGGAGTTCGAGTTGCCGCACTCCGCGCCGCTGGCCGAGCTGCTGCACGTCATCCTGACCAGTGGCCGGGTGACCGCCTGCACCCAGTGCGCGGCCCGACGGGAGATCGGGCCCGACGACGTCCTGCCGGGTGTACGGATCGCGGGCGCCGCGGCCTTCGTCGAGGAGGCGTTGGCCGAGGGCGCGCAGGCGCTCGTCTACTGACCTCCACGACGAGTCGGCCCGACGGGCGGGCGGAGTGCGGATACCGACCCGACAACTCGGACAGCTGCCTACGATTCGAATGTGACCGAGGCGACGGAGAGGTTCTTCGAATCACTGCCGGCTCGTGCCCCCGCCGTCCTGCGCGGCCTGGCCGACGGCACCCTCCAGATCGACCTCGGCACCGGCAACCGGACCGAGCACTGGCTGGTCCGGATGCGACCGGGTGCGGTGGAGGTCAGCCGGAACCGGGGACCTGCCGACGCCATCTGGTACAGCAGCGTCGAGTTGTTCGACAGGCTGATCGCCGGCGAGGCGCAGGGGATCGCGGCGGTACTGCGCAACGAGAGCACGTTCAGCGGAAACGTGGTGCTCTTCCTGGCCTTCCGACGGTTCTTCCCGGACCCGCCGGGCACCCGCGACCCGCGCGAGGTCGCCCGTAAGGCAGCCGGGCGGCTGGGGTGACGGACCTCGTCAGCATCCTGGACGGCAACACCTTCATGGTCAGCGACCGGCGGGGGGACATCGAGCCGTCGTACGACTTCCCCACCGGCTTGTTCTCCTTCGACACCCGCTTCCTGTCCAAGTGGGTGCTCACCCTCGACGGTGAACGGCTGCACCCGCTCTCCATCGACGCCGGCGAGTCGTACCGGACCAGGTTCTTCCTGGCCCCCGGTCAACCCACGCACTACCTGGACGCCAAGGCGTCGGTGATCCGCAACCGGGCGATCGTGGGCAGCTTCGAGGAGGAGCTGACCGTGCTCAACCACTCCGGCGGGGAGGTGGAGTTCACCGTCCGGATCGAGATGGCTGCCGACTTCGCCGACCTGTTCGAGATCAAGCACGCGCGGCAGAAGAAGGGCCGGACGACCGTCACGGTCGCCGAGAACGAGTTGCGGCTGGTCTACCGGCGGGAGGCGTTCCACCGGGAGACGGTGATCCGCTCCAGCGCGCCGGCGCAGGTCGACGCCGCCGGCATGACCTTCCGGATCCGGATCGACAGCAACAGCGAGTGGACCACCCGGCTGCACGCGTCCACCGTCGTCTACGGGGCGCGCGGCGAGGACATCCGGGCCACCCTGCCGTACGCCGGCAGCCGCAGCGCCGACGCCATCCGCGCCGAACAGCAGGAGCTGATCGACCGGGCGCCGAAACTCGGCTGCGACTGCGAGCCGTTGGCCGGGGCGTACCGGCGCAGCCTCAACGACCTGGCCGCGCTGCGCTACGAGTCGATCGCCCTGGGCGTACGGCTGATCGCCGCCGGACTGCCCTGGTTCATGACCCTGTTCGGCCGGGACAGCATCATCACCTCCTTGCAGGTGCTGCCGTTCCTGCCGGAGCTGATCCCGCCGACCATCCTGATGCTCGCCGGTCTCCAGGGGCACCGCGTGGACGACTTCCGGGACGAGGAGCCGGGCAAGATCCTGCACGAGCTCCGGTACGGGGAGACCGCCGGCTTCGAGGAGCAGCCACACTCGCCGTACTACGGGTCGGCCGACTCGACGCCGCTGTTCATCATCCTGCTCGACGAGTACGAGCGCTGGACCGGCGACTCCGCGCTTGTGAAGCGACTGGAGCCACAAGTCCGGGCGGGCCTGGAGTGGATCGACACGTACGGCGACCTGCTCGGCACCGGCTACGTGTGGTACCAGACCCGCAACCCGGAGACCGGCCTGCAGAACCAGTGCTGGAAGGACTCCTGGGACGCCATCTCGTACGCCGACGGCCGGATGCCCGGCTTTCCCCGGGCCACCTGTGAGCTTCAGGGCTACGCGTACGACGCGAAGATCCGGGCCGCCCGGCTGGCCCGGACGTTCTGGAACGACCCGGAGTTCGCCAACCGGCTGGAGCGGGAGGCCGCCGAGCTGAAGCAGCGGTTCAACCACGACTTCTGGATCGCCGACCGGGGCTACTACGCGCTCGCCCTGGACGCCGACGGCCGGCAGGTGGACGCGCTGACGTCGAACATCGGGCACCTGCTGTGGAGCGGCATCGTCGACGAGTCGCGGGCCGGCAAGGTGGTCGAGCACCTGCTCGGGCCGCGCCTGTTCTCCGGCTGGGGGGTGCGGACCCTCGCCGAGGACCAGGGCCGGTACAACCCGATCGGCTACCACGTGGGCACCGTGTGGCCGTTCGACAACTCGATAATCGCCTGGGGCCTGTGGCGGTACGGCTTCCGGGACGAGGCAGGGCTGATCTGCGACAGGATGCTCAGCGCGTCCCGCTACTTCGACGGGCGGCTGCCTGAGGCGTTCGCCGGGTACGCCCGCGACCTCACCGACTATCCGGTGCAGTATCCGACGGCGTGCAGCCCGCAGGCCTGGTCAACGGGCACCCCCCTGCTGCTGCTGCGGGTGATGCTCGGGTTGGAGCCGCAGGGCGAGCACCTGATCATCGATCCGGCGGTGCCGCCGGGCATGGGCCGGGTGGAGCTGCTGGACATTCCGGGCCGCTGGGGGCGGGTCGACGCGCTGGGTCGTAGCCGTGAGACGCATGACGGGCAGGGCAGGTGACCGGGGAGGTGCCCCCGCTCAGCCCGGGCAGCCGACGGTGGCGGTCAGCCGGGAGGCGTCCGGGGTGAGGTCGGCCAGCACGGTGACGGTCCCGGCGCGGTACGCGTACACCGGGGGGTTGTCCAGCAGCGGGGTGCCGCCGGCCAGCGGGGCGAGCGCGGCCGCCGAGCTGGTCGGGCCGGCGGTGGAGCGCGCGGTACGGGCCGTCGCGCCACCCGGGCAGGGCGCGGTGACCAGCTCCGGTGCGGCCTCGACCGGCTGGTCGAGCGCCCGCAGCGCGGCGGCAAGGGCAGCGGCCTCCCCGCCGTCGCCGGTGGCCGGCGGCGCCGTGTAACCGGAGCCGACGGGCCGGCAGCCGGTGTCGACTGTCAACCGGACCCGGCCGTCCCCGGTCGGGCGACCCGCCACGGCGACGAACTCCCCGGCGTCGGCGTACAGCTCCGGGCCGTCCGGACCGGAGGCGACGCCCGCGCGCCAGCTCGCCGGCAGTCGCTCGGCGAGCCCGTCCAGCACTGACCGTTCGGTGCCGTCGGGCGCGAGGACGCCGACCTCGCGCCGCAGCCGGGCGCCGTCCGCGAACGGGGTGACCCGGCAGCCCGCGGCGATACGCGCGGGGCCGAGTTCCAGCAGCGTGGACGCGCCTGCCGCCCGTGCCAGTTCGCCGACCGCCCGGTCCACCACCGGGCCGGCCTGATCGAGCGTGCGCTGCTCCCGGACGGTGGGTGGATCGTCGCGGACCGACGTCCAGGTGAGCGCGGCCAGCAGCACGGCCCACAGGACGGTCACGGCCAGCAGCCAGCGCCGCCGCCGGGCGGGTGCCGGGGCGGCGGGGCCGGTCGACGAAACGCTCCCCGTCCGCACAGCACCGCTCACCCGGCAATGGTGTCACGGGCGGTCCTCCCCTCCGGCGGCGGTCGGGAGGGGTCCGGCGGGCCCAGTGGTCAGGCGGGTCCCGGCGGCGGGTCGAGCCGGTAGCCGACGCCCCGCACGGTGTGCACGCGGGGCCCGCCCGGCAGGCTCCGCAGCTTGTGCCGCAGCCGCCTGATCGCGGAGTGCAGGACCGCGCTGTCACCCGGGTACGCGTCGCTCCACACCGAGGCGAAGAGCTGTTCGTGGCTCCACACCACGAGCGGCGGGCCGATCAGTCGGGCGAGCAGCTCACGTTCGGTGCGGGTGAGCGGAAGCGGGTCACCCCGCCAGGTGACCCGCTGACCGCCTCGGTCGACGACCAGCCCACCCCAGCTGACCGGCCCCGGCGGCACAGTCGTCGCTCCGGATGGCGCCGGGAACAGCATCGTGCGCAGCTCGGTGAGGTCGGCGCAGCTCACCACCGGGCCGACGCCGTCGAGTTGGCGGACCACCCGCTCCCGCACCGAGACGTCCGCGCCGACGCAGACGACGATCGGGACCCCTGCGCCGGCGACGCCGCCTCCACCAGTGAATTCCACCTGTTGATAGTGACGCATGCCGATGGATTTCGTCGGTCCGACCCCGCTCGGGATCACCTGTCGTCACTGACCAGGCACTGACAGGCGTTATCCATTCGGCAGCGGGCGGACGCGCGGTGCGCGCACGGGCCCCGAGCCACTCGGGACCCATGACGTGGGGAGGAAGAATGTTCCGACCATCAGCCACACGGGCCGCCCTCCGGCGGGCGGCCCTGGCGTGCGCCGCTGTCGGGTTGGGCCTCACCGCCCAACCCGCGGTCGCCGCCCCACCCCAACCCGCGCCGGCCCGGGCAAGCGTGGACCACCGTCTGCTCAGACAACTCGGTACGACGGGCAGCGGAAGCTTCCTGGTCTACCTGCGCGACACCGCGCCGGTGGCCCGGACCACGCGGCTGCGCGACCCGGACGACCGGGCCCGGGAGGTGCACCGGCTGCTCACCACCACCGCCGCGCGCACCCAGAAGGGCCTACGCGCACTGCTGACGGCCCGCCGCGCGCCGCACACCACCTACTGGATCGCCAACGCCGTACGGGTGACAGGCGACCGGGCGCTGGCCGAGGAGATCGCCGAACGGCCCGAGGTCGCCCGGATCGAACCCACCCGCAGCTACCCGCTGGTGCGGCCGAAACCCACCACCGCCAGTCGCGCCCGCACCGACGGCGCCGAATGGGGGCTCACCAACATCAACGCCCACCAGGTGTGGAGCGAGTTCGGCGACCGCGGCGAGGGCGTGGTGGTCGCCAACATCGACAGCGGCGTCCAGTACGACCACCCGGCGCTCGTCGGCACGTACCGGGGGAACCTGGGCGGCGGCACCTTCGACCACGACCACAACTGGTACGACCCGGCCGGCATCTGCCCCAGCGCCGCGCCCTGCGACAACAACGACCACGGCACCCACACGATGGGCACGATGGTCGGCGACGACGGCGCCGGCAACCAGGTCGGCGTAGCCCCCCGCGCGACATGGATAGCCGCGAAGGGCTGCGAGGCCACCTCCTGCTCGGACGCCTCCCTGCTCGCCGCCGGCCAGTGGGTGCTGGCCCCCACCGACCTGAACGGGCGGAACCCCCGCCCTGACCTGCGCCCCGACGTGGTGAACAACTCCTGGGGAGGCGCCGGCGGCGACCCGTGGTTCCAGCAGACCATCGCGGCCTGGCGGGCGGCCGGCATGTTCCCCGTCTTCTCCGCCGGCAACGACGGCCCGGCCTGCGGCAGCGCCGGCTCCCCCGGCGACAACACCAACGCGTACGCGGTCGGCTCGTACGACGCGCGGAACGCCATCTCCGACTTCTCCGGCCGGGGCGACGGCACCGATCCGCGGTCCGTCAAACCCAACATCTCCGCCCCCGGCAGCGACGTGCGTTCCAGCGTCCCCGGCAACGGTTACGTCGCCTTCGACGGCACCTCCATGGCCGCACCGCACGTCTCCGGCACCGTGGCGCTCGTCTGGTCTGCGGCACCCGGCCTGAAGGGCGACGTCGCCGCCACCGAGGAACTGCTCGACCGCACCGCCCGCGACGTCGACGCCACCACCTGCGGGGGCACCGCCGCCGACAACAACGTCTTCGGCGAGGGCCGGCTCGACGCGTACGCGGCGGTGCGGGACGCTCCGCGCGGCGCTGTCGGACGGGTCGCCGGCACGGTGACCGCTGCCGGATCCCCCATCGCGGGCGCGACAGTCGGCGACGGCACCCGCAGCGTCACCACAGGTGCGGACGGCAGGTACGCGCTCACCGTGCCGGCAGGCGAGACCACGGTCAGCGTCAGCGCGTACGGCTACGCGGGGCAGTCGAGCACCGTCACCGTCGCCGAGGGCGGCGCTGTCACCCGTGACTTCGCCCTGGTGGCGAGCCCGTCGGTCACCGTCAGCGGTCGGGTCACCGACGGTTCCGGGCACGGTTGGCCGCTCTACGCCCGTATCGAGGTCGCCGGACGACCCGGCGCGCCGGTCCACACCGACCCGGCCACCGGGCGGTACTCGTTCACAGTGGCGGGCAACGCCACCTACCGCCTCACCGTGGCCGTCCGCTACCCCGGCTACCGCACCGTCAGCCGGGACGTGGTGACCGGCGCAGGGCCGGTGACGGCCGACATCGCGGTGCCGGTCGAGCCCGCCTGCACGGCGGCCGGCTACACAGGCAGCTTCGCCACGCCCGTGCTGAACGAGGGCTTCGACGGGACCGACACGCCGCCCGGCTGGGCCGTGCACAACCGCACCGGGGACGGCGGCTGGAGCTTCACCGACCCGGGGCAGCGGGGCAACCTCACAGGTGGCAGCGGCGCCTTCGCGATCGTCGACAGCGACCGGCTGGGCTCCGACCGGACCCAGGACACCGACCTGGTCACCCCGACGCTCGACCTGAGCGCGGCACCGGCGCCTGTGCTGCGCTTCCGCAGCGACTGGCGGGCGGTGGGCGTCACCGACGCGGCCGACGTGGACGTCTCCACCGACGGCGGCGGCACCTGGACCACCGTCTGGCACCAGACCGGCAGCCGGCGGGGGCCACGAATCGAGGAGGTGCCGCTGGACGCGGCGGCCGGAGCCGCCACCGTCCGGGTCCGGTTCCGCTTCCACGGCACGTTCGCCTGGTGGTGGCAGGTGGACGACGTGCAGGTGGTCAACCGCGACTGCGTACCGGCACCCGGTGGGCTGCTGCTCGGCGTGACCACCGACCGCAACACAGGCACACCGCTCAACGGAGTCACAGTCGCCGGCGCCGACCGGACGCAGGACCGGGGAGTGTCGGCGGCGACACCCGACGACCCGAACCTTCCGGACGGCTTCTACTGGCTCTTCTCCGCGTCGACCGGGGCGCACCGGTTCAGCGCCACGCGACACCCGTACCGGGCGATGACGATCATGGCGACTGTCGCGCCGGACGACGCCCGCCGGACGGACCTCGCGCTGTCCGCCGGCCGGCTCAGCGTCACGACCACCGACGTCGAGGCCTACCAGCCGTACGGCAGCACCCGGACCACGACTGTGACGGTGCGCAACACCGGCACCGCGCCGGCCACGGTGAACCTGGTGGAGCGCGACGGCCGGTTCGACGTGCTGTCCCGCGCCGGAGCGCCACTGCGGGAGCAGAAGGTGAAGGGGATCAGCAGGGCCCGCACCGGCGCGACGTACGGCGGCACCGGTGACGCGCCACGGGCGGAGGACGCCTGGACGGGGATCCCCGACCTGCCGGCGGCGGTCTTCGACAACGCGGCGGCCAACCTGGACGGCGACATCTACTCGGTGGGCGGTGGCGGCGGCTCGGGTCTGGAACGCAAGGCCTGGCGGTACGACCCCACCGTCGGCGTGTGGTCCGCGCTCCCCGACCTGCCGACCGCCCGGTCCAAGCCGGTCGCGGCGGCGGTCGGCGGCAAGCTGTACGTCCTCGGCGGCTGGGGCGCGGACGACGTCACGGTCGCCTCGGTGGACGTGTACGACCCGGGGGCGGGCACCTGGACCACGGTGGCCGGGGCGACCAACCCGTTCCCGGCGGCGGCGGCCGGGCAGGCGGTCGCCGGAGGCAGGATCTACCTGGTCGGCGGATGCCTCGACAGCGACTGCACCGACTCCGACCGGCTGGTCGTGTTCGACCCGGCGACCGGCGCCTTCAGCACCGGCGCGGCCTACCCGCACCCGGTCTCCTGGCTCTCCTGCGGCGGGATCGGCGCTGCCGTGTACTGCGCCGGTGGCACCGGCAGCACCGAGCACACCGACGCCTACCGGTACGACCCGGCGGCGGACGCGTGGAGCCCGCTGCCGAACCTGCCGCTGGACCTGTGGGGCTCCCAGTACGCGGCCGCCGGTGGCCTGCTGGTGCTGGCCGGCGGAGTCACCGCGGCGTCGACGACGGTGACCAACCGGACCATCGCGTACGACCCGGTGGCCGGCAGTTGGCGGGACCTGCCCAACGTCGGGTTCGGCCGGTACCGGGGCGCCGCCGCCTGCGGCGCGTACAAGATCGGCGGTTCGCCCTCGCCGTTCGTGGGATCGGCGGACAGCGAGCGGCTGGACGGCCTGGGCCTCTGCGCCGGGGAGGCGGACCTTGCCTGGTTGTCCACCGCGCCGAACGCCTTCACCCTGGAACCGGGCACGGCCCGGGCGGTGACCATCACGCTGAGCGCCACCGAGGCGGCCGGGGTCGTCCAGCCGGGCGCCTACTCCGGTGAGCTAGGCATCGCGTCGGACACCCCGTACCGGGTGCCCGCCGTCGCGGTGACGACGCACGTGTCACCACCTGCCAGTTGGGGCCGCGTCCAGGGCACCGTCACCGGGATCACCTGCGGTGGAGCGACAGTCGGGGTTCCCGCGACGGTACGCGTCAACCGGGCGGGCACGAGCACCGGGCACACGCTCACGGCGGACGCCCGGGGCAGGTACGTCTGGTGGCTGCCGAAGGGCCGCTACGACGTGATCGTGGGCAAGGACAGCTGGGTGCCGCAGGTGCAACGCACCCGGATCGAGGCGGGCGTCGTGAACACTGTCGACTTCACCCTCGACCCCGCCTCGTCCTGCCGGGCCACCGGCCTCTGATCCCTTCGGACACGACCGGGCCGGTCACCCGTTCGTGGGGTGACCGGCCCGGTCGATCAGAGCAGTGGGTCAGGCGACGGTGACGGTTACCTCGTTGATGCCCCGGCCGGCGGTGACGGCGGTGTCGCCGTTGCCGTGCCGGGACAGCGCCCGCAGGGTCCAGGAACCCGGCGCGGCGAAGAACCGGAACTGGCCGGCGGCCGAGGTGACCACCTCGGCGGTGAACTCACCTGTCGAGTCGAGCAGCCGGACGTACGCGCCCGCCACGGCCTCGTCCGACGCCGAGCGCACGATGCCGGTGATGACGGTTTCCTTCTCCAAGTCCAGGCTGGCCGGCAGTGGGGCGGCCTGGTCGGGTGCGGCGCAACCCGCAGCGGTGGGTGCGGTCATGGCGATCAGGCCTCCCCGGGTTCGTCGCCGAGCGCGACAGGCACGCCGACGAGCGAGCCGTACTCGGTCCAGGAACCGTCGTAGTTCTTGACGTTGCGGTGACCGAGCAGCTCCTGGAGCACGAACCAGGTGTGCGAGGAGCGCTCACCGATCCGGCAGTACGCGATGGTCTCCTTGCCGTCGTCGAGCCCCGCGTCGCCGTAGATCTTGCGCAGCTCGTCGTCGGACCGGAAGGTGCCGTCCTCGTTCGCGGCCTTGGACCACGGGACGCTGATCGCGGTGGGGATGTGGCCGGCCCGCTGCGCCTGCTCCTGCGGCAGGTGGGCGGGGGCGAGCAGCCGACCGGCGAACTCGTCGGGGCTGCGCACGTCGACCAGGTTCTTGGTGCCGATCGCGGCCACGACCTCGTCGCGGAAGGCACGGATGGACGTGTCGGGCTCCTGCGCGACGTACTGCGTGGCCGGGCGGGTCACCGTGTCGGTGACCAGCGGGCGGGCGTCCAGCTCCCACTTCTTGCGGCCGCCGTCGAGCAGCTTGACGTCGCGGTGGCCGTAGAGCTTGAAGTACCAGTACGCGTACGCGGCGAACCAGTTGTTGTTGCCGCCGTACAGGATGACCGTGTCGTCGTTGCTGATGCCCCGCTCGGAGAGCAGTGCCTCGAACTGGGACTTGTTGACGAAGTCCCGACGGACCTGGTCCTGGAGGTCGGTCTTCCAGTCGATCTTGATGGCGCCGGCGATGTGGCCGGTCTCGTAGGCCGAGGTGTCCTCGTCGACCTCGACGAAGACGACGCCCGGGGCGTCGAGGTTCTTCTCGGCCCACTCGGCCGAGACGAGTGCGGTGTCGCGACTCATCGAATCACTCCCTGGTGAGGATGGATGGTGAGCCAGCGCGTGAGTATCGATGGGTGTAACTGTCGCACCACGCGCGGGACCCAGCGGAAGGACGGGATCACGGGTTCGTGCGACGGCGCCGCTGCCGGGCGTTCGATGGGATCACCGGAGGGTACGAGAACCCTGCTTGCCGGAGGCCGCCGATCAGGCGGCCAGAGACAGCCCCGCCGTCAGATGACGGGGCGACACAGGCAGGTGGCCACGCGGCACAGGTCGACCGCGCGCCGTTTGGTGAGGTGAGTCCCCATGGTCAGGGAGCCTACCAGCCAGTGACCGGCCTGCCACTGAGCCGACCACCATCCGGGAATCGCCAGGGCCACCGGCTGTTCCCTGTCCCACCGGTCAGCTGACGGAGTTGATCGGCACGTCCTTCGCGTCGGCCGTGACCGCCAACCCCTCGGGCAACGGCCGGACCTCCCGAAGCGCCAACTGGAACGGCAGGTCGGGCAGCGGCACGTCGATCGAGATGCCCTTGGCGTAGTTGTTCAGCACGGCGCGGGCCAGTGGCAGGTTCGGCAGACCCTCGGCGTCCAGGTTGTTGAAGCGCAGGGCGACGGCGCCGTTCTTGGCAACTGTGACGTCGGCGGTGCCGGCCACTGTGAACTTCTGGCCGAGGACGTCGACCGGAGCGGTGACGGCGAGCTTGCCGCCCTGCTCCCCGAGGGTGAGCCCCGGCCGGTCCAGCAACGCGGCGAGGCTGTCGTAGCTGATCGTGCCGGTGCCGTTCACGGTGTCCGCCACGACATCGCCCTGCCCGGTCCGGAGCGTGTCCAGGGAGGCCCGCACGTTACGCGCGTCGACGTCAAGCACCGGCAGCCGTACGGCATCGCCCTCGACCGACGCCTGCACGTCCCGCAGCTTGATGGTGATCCGCTCGTAACGGCCGTCGAGCACCTGCGTCAGGAACGGCGTACCGCCGACCTGCACCTCTGGTGCGGCCGACTGCGCGCCCTGCTTGGTGACCTCCTGGCTGACCCGCTTGGCGATCTCCCTCTCGGCCACGCCGACCGCGACCCGGTCGGCCACCACCAGCAGCCCGGCCACCACCAGGAGCAGGACGACCAGGCCGATGAGCAGCTTGCGACCGCGCCGTCGGGGCCGGACCTCGTCCGCCGGAAAGTCCTGGGCCACGCCGCCTCCTGTCTCCGCCCGCCGCGGTGCGACGGGGCGCTCGTACCAGTTGCCGCAGGGCGGCGCACCCGTAGGTACCCGACCGGCTCCGGGCTCAACCGTGGGTCAGAGGAAGAGCATGCACATGGCGTACGCGGTAGGTGCGGCAAGGGCGAAGCCACCGAGCGGACCCTGCATGTGCCGGGCGACCCACATGGTGGGCGGCTCGCCGGCCATCAGCCGACCCGCCTCCGCGTACCCGACGGCGAGGTCGGTGAGGACTGCGGTGACCGCCGCGACCAGGCCGATCACCGCGGCCCGGGTGGGCGTGAAGGGCGCCACCAGGTAACCGCCGAGCAGCGCGCTGATCAGCGTGCCGACCATGGCGCCCGCCACCACTCCGGCGGCGCCCCGGGGCACCTGCGGGGCCAGCCGGGGCCAGGGCAGCACGGCGTCGGTGAGCCGGGCGACGGTGAGCGCGACCCCGCTCGCGGTCAGGCAGACCGTGATCGCCTGGGTGCCCGCCGGGATGCGGCTGAGCACGATCAGGGTGCCGAAGGCCACCACCCCGACGACGATGAGCAGCGTGGCGCCGAGCGAGTCGGTGACCCGGACCCGGTCGACCCGGCGGACCAGCTGACCGAGCACGGCGGCGAGGAAGCCACCGGCGGCCAGGTAGCCCAGCGGCGCCAGGCCGGCGACGTCTGTCTGCACCGCGGCGATGTCGGCGAGTGCGGCGACCACCGCGCTGACACCGGCGACGAGCAGCAGGGCGGGCGGGCGCATGGCCATCGCCCAGGCGAGCACGAACAGCAGCTGGACGCCGAAGACGATGAAGGCGAACGGCAACCGGTGGCCGGGGCCCGACGTCTGCGCGCCGAGCACCAGGCCGACGCCGAGCAGCGCCGCGAATCCGGCGATGGTCAGCGCCAGCGGACGGTGCACCTCGACCGGGGGTACGACCTCCTCCTCCGGCTCGTCGACGTCGTCCTCGGAGCGGCGGGCGGGCTCCCCGGCGCGACGGGCGCGGCGGGGACCACCCCGTTCGCGGCGGTCGCCGTCGGCGACGGCCGGACCGGTGCGCGGCGCGGGCGGTTGGCCACGGGTCGGTGCGGCCGGGCCCGGACGAGACCCGTCGGGCCACGTTTCGCGGCCGGCGTCCGGCGAGGTGGAGGGAAACACGCCCCGATCGTGCCAGACCGGCCGGCCGGTGCGGTGGTCAAGGGTTTCAGCAACGTTAAAACCTGCGCCACGATCAGGGGCAAGCTAGACAAACGGGAAATCGCCTGACGGCGCCGCCGAGGCGATCGGTTACGCTCAACGCGTTACCCGCCCGTCAGCGACGCCGGGACCACGCAATTTCTCAGCGCACTCCCTCACGAGTGTGTCTGGTCGCGTGCGGCCACGCGCCGCCGGGACGGAGGTGATCGTGGAGATCCTGTTGCTGGTGACCGCACGCGCAGGGGAACCGTCCGCTGTGCTGCCGGCACTCGACCTGTTGCCGCACTCGGTCCGCACCGCACCACGCGACGTCCGCACCCTGGTCGCCGGGCCCAGCCCCGACGCGGTGCTGGTGGACGCGCGCTCGGAGCTGAGCGAGGCCCGGGCGACCTGCCGGATGCTGCACGCCACAGGGCTCGGGGTGCCGCTCGTGGCGGTGGTGACCGAGGCCGGGCTGATCGCGCTGAACGCCGACTGGGGCGTCGACGACGTCATCCTCGCCTCGGCCGGCCCCGCCGAGGTGGAGGCGCGGCTGCGGCTGGCCGTGGGCCGGCTGAGCAACGCGACCGCCGGCGCGGGCGGTTCGATCCGCGCGGGGGAACTGAGCATCGACCCGGACACGTACGCCGCCAAGCTCAAGGGACGTCCGCTCGACCTCACCTACAAGGAGTTCGAGCTGTTGAAGTTCCTGGCGCAGCACCCGGGCCGGGTGTTCACCCGGGACCAGCTGCTGCGTGAGGTCTGGGGCTACGACTACTTCGGCGGCACCCGAACGGTGGACGTGCACGTCCGGCGGTTGCGCGCCAAGCTCGGCTCGGAGTACGAGTCGATGATCGGCACGGTCCGCCAGGTGGGTTACAAGTTCGTCGTCCCGCCGTCGCGGTCGCTGCCCGAGGCGGAGCACGCCCCACTGCCCGTCTGATCGGTTGCCAGCCTCCCGCCCGGGAGGATTCCCCATATGCCCCTTTTGCGCATCTCGTCGGTTCTATTCTGACTGCCGGGTTTGTCAGCAGAGGGGGGTCGACGGTGCGCGCAAAGACCACGGGGGCGACGGGCCGGCGTGACCGGTCGGCGGGGTGCAGGCCGTGACGCGGGGCAACCCGACCGTACGGGCGGCCGGAATCGTGGCACTTGTGGTGACGGCGCTGCTCGGCTCGGCCTACGTGCTGGGCCGCAGCCTCATCCCCGACCAGCCGCAGGCACGCAAGACCACAGGTGTCACCACCAACGCCGACGGGCCGTACTACGCGGACCAGCCGACCGAGGCCGAGCCGAGCGGCGCACCGAGCCCCAGCCGCGGCGCCGGGCCCACCGAGGCAGGCCAGGACGGGTCGGGACGGGACTCCGGCGGCGGCCAACTGTTCGGGGCGCACACCAGCACCGGCACGCCCCGCCTCGCGTTGACCTTCGACGACGGGCCGGATCCGCGCTACACCCCGCAGGTGCTCGCCATGCTGCGCGAGTTCGACGTCAAGGCGACCTTCTGCGTGGTGGGCGAGAACGCGCAGAACCACCCCGACCTGATCCAGGCGATCGTGGACGGCGGGCACACCCTGTGCAACCACTCCTGGCACCACGACGTCACCCTCGGCAACCGTTCGGCGGACATGATCCGCGCCGACCTGCTGCGTACCAACGAGGCGATCCGTGCTGCGGTGCCTGACGCGCCGATCGTCTGGTACCGCCAGCCCGGCGGCGCCTGGACCTATCCCGTGGTGTCGGTGGCGCAGCAGCTCGGCATGACCCCGCTGCACTGGTCGGTGGACCCACAGGACTGGGAACTCCCCGGCGCGAGCAAGATCGCCGCGACCGTGACCAGCCAGGCCGAACCGGGGTCGGTGGTGCTGCTGCACGACGCTGGTGGCGACCGGCAGGGCACCATGGACGCGCTGCGGCGGATCCTGCCCGACCTGACCGCGCGGTTCGAGTTGGAGGCTCTGCCCACCGACCCCACGTGAGACCCGGGCGGGCCGCGGGGGGTGTCGCCTCGGCACCGGCGCCTTTCCTCGGCGACCCTCCGGGTGTCCAGTGGCGCAACGGATACGGTGACGGGATGAGCAGCGCGGAGCCGACCAGCGACCAGGTGACCCGGAGCGACCGACTGGCCCCGGCGGAGATCGCCGATGTGCTGGCCCTGGCACGTGCGGCGGGCGACACCGACGGCGCCGACCCCCTCGACGAGCACGTCCCGCTCCGGCTGCGCGACCCCGACGCCCCCGCCGTGCACCTGGTCGCCCGCGCCGACGACGGCACCCTCACCGGGTACGCGCACCTCGACACCACCGACCCGGTGGACGGCATCGGGGTGGAGCTGGTGGTGCACCCCGCGTACCGGCGTCGGGGCACCGGTCGGGCACTCGCCCGGGGCGTCCTCGCCTCGGCAACCGGGCCGCTGCGGGCGTGGGCGCACGGCGACCACCCCTCGGCCGCCGCGCTCGCCGTCGACCTCGGGTTCACCCGCGCCCGGGTGCTCTGGCAGTTGCGCCGGCCACTGGCCGCCCCGCTTGGTGAGCCGCGCCTGCCCGACGGGGTGACGCTTCGCGCGTACCGGCCCGGGGCGGACGACGCGGCCTGGCTGACCCTCAACTCGCGGGCCTTCGCCAAGCACCCCGAGCAGGGCCGGTGGACCTCGGACGACCTGCGGGTCCGCCTGGCCGAGCCGTGGTTCGACCCGGCGGGCTTCCTGCTCGCCGAGGAGACCGCCACGGGTCGGCTGCTCGGATTCCACTGGACCAAGGTGCACGAGCGGCCGGGATCGGCCCGCATCGGCGAGGTGTACGTGCTGGGCGTGGAGCCGACCGCGCACGGCGGCGGGCTGGGTCGGGCATTGACCACCGCGGGTCTGGCGTACCTGCGGGACAAGCAGGGCCTGGACCGGGTGATGCTCTACGTGGACGACTCGAACACCGGGGCCGTCGCGCTGTACGAGCGGATGGGCTTCGCCCGCTGGTCCGCGCACATCAACTACCACCTCGGCTGAGCGGGAACGGGCACTGAAGTGCCCCGGTTCACTTAACGGACAACTCACCCTCAGCAAGCGGTCACCTGACGGGCCGTACGTGTTCACCTCGCGTTCATTTGCGACCGGCGAACCGGCCACCTGGCACTTCTAACTTTCGTGTCAGCCGGTCACTGCCGGTCCTCGGGCCCCGGGATCGGGGCGCCAAGTCAGACGCGAAGGGAAACCCCTCAGGTGAAGCTCCAGCGGTACGGCACTATTGCCTGCCTCGCTCTTGCCGCGACGCTCGGCCTCAGTGCATGCGGCTCGGACAACAACGAGCCCGCCTCCGGCGCAACTGCTTCGGGCTCGGCCGCCGCGGTCGACTGCGCTACCGGCACGCTGAACGCCCAGGGCTCGTCGGCGCAGAAGAACGCCATGGCCGAGTGGATCAAGGCGTACCAGCAGAAGTGCCAGGGCACCACGATCAACTACGAGGCCTCCGGCTCGGGCGCCGGCATCCAGGCGTTCATCGCCGGCACCGCCGACTTCGCCGGCTCCGACTCCGCGCTCAAGCCGGAGGAGCAGCCGAAGGCCGACGCCAAGTGCGTCGGCGGCAAGGCCATCCACCTGCCGATGGTGATCGGCCCGGTGGCCGTCGCCTACAACGTCAGCGGCGTGGACAACCTCCAGCTCAAGCCGGCCACCCTGGCGAAGATCTTCGCCGGCACGGTGACCAAGTGGGACGACGCGGCGATCAAGGCCGACAACCCGGCCGCCAAGCTCCCGGCGACCACCATCCAGACCGTCCACCGCTCGGACGAGTCCGGCACCACCGACAACTTCACCAAGTTCCTCTCGAAGACCTCCGAGGCGGACTGGACGCTGGGCAACGCCAAGGCCTGGAAGGCCCCGGGCGGCACCGGCGCCAAGGGCTCGGACGGCGTGGCCAGCTCGGTCAAGGGCGCCGACGGCTCCATCGGTTACATGGAGTGGTCGTTCGCCGAGAACGCCGGCCTGAAGATGGCCAAGATCGGTAACGGCAACGGCGAGTTCGCCGCGCTGACCGCCGAGGCGGCCGGCAAGACCATCGCCGGCGCGGCGGTCGAGGGCCAGGGCGACGACCTCAAGCTGAAGATCGACTACAACACCAAGGAGGCCGGGGCCTACCCGATCGTCCTGGCGACGTACGAGATCGTCTGCAGCAAGGGCCTCGCGGCCGACAAGTTGAAGCTGGTCAAGGGTCTGCTGGGCTACGCCGCCAGCGCCGAGGGCCAGAACTCGCTTACCGACCTGGGCTACGCCCCGCTGCCGGAGACGGTCCGCACCAAGGTCGAGACCGCGGTCACGAACCTCTCCTGACCCGACCCCACCACCTCCGCAACCGAATCGAGCGAGCAGATGGGTGAAACCCCTCACCGCTCGGCCGACGCCGGCACCGGCGGGACGCGCGTGACCCAGAGTCACGAGTGGCCCGCTGGTGCCTCGGCGCGTGTGGCCGAGGCACCAGTCAGCACCCGTTCCCCGGGCGGCGCCGGGCTGGGCGGCGGCGGCGCGCTGCCGCGCAGCCGGAAGTTCGGCGCCGAGCGGGCCTTCCGCGGTCTCACACTTGCCGCCGGCACCGCCGTTCTGGTCATCATCGCCGCCATCGCGATCTTCCTGGTCGCCAAGGCGGTACCGGCCCTGCGCGCCAACACCGAGAACTTCTGGTCCTACGAGGGCTGGTCCCCGAACGAGACAGAGCCCAAGTTCGGCATCGGTACGCTCGCCTTCGGCACCGTGCTCAGCTCGGCTCTCGCGCTGCTGATGGCGGTGCCGGTGGCGCTGGGCATCGCGCTCTACCTCTCGCACTACGCGCCGCGCCGGCTGGGCACCGCGCTCGGCTTCCTGGTCGACCTGCTGGCCGCCGTGCCGAGCGTGGTCTTCGGCCTCTGGGGGCGGGACATCTTCATCAACCCGGTGCGGGACTTCTCGGTCTGGCTCAACGAGTACTTCGGCTGGATCCCGATCTTCGGCGGCGACGGCCCGTTCGGTAAGTCGATCATGCTGGGCGCCCTGGTGCTCGCCATCATGGTGCTGCCGATCATCACCTCGCTCTCCCGTGAGGTGTTCCTCCAGACGCCTACCGCGAACGAGGAGGCCGCCCTCGCGCTGGGCGCCACCCGCTGGGAGATGCTGCGTACCGCGGTTCTCCCCTACGGCCGCCCCGGCATCATCGCCGCGGTGATGCTCGGCCTGGGCCGCGCCCTCGGCGAGACAATCGCCCTGGCGCTGACCCTCGGCATCACCTTCGGCATCTCGTTCAACCTCATCCAGAACGGCGGCAACACCATCGCCGCCAACATCGCCAACGCGTTCGGCGAGGCGAACGAGACCGGACGGGGCGCGCTCATCGCCTCCGGCCTGGTGCTGTTCACCATCACGCTGATCGTCAACATCACGGCGCGGGCGATCATCTACCGCCGCCGGGAGTTCACGGAGTCGGCCGCATGACCACAACCGTCACCTCCCACCGCACCCGCCCGCCGGCCCAGCCCGCGTCACTGCGGGGTCGGCGACTTCCCTGGTACGCCGCACCGGCCATCGCCGTCGCGGCCCTGGCGCTCGCTGCGGCGGTCGTCTACGGCGCCGGCATCGGCGGCCCGGTCCTCGTGGTCGCCCTCGGCGCGGTCCTCTACCTGGTCGGGCTCTTCGCCGCGGCCAACGCGGTCGAGGGGCGCCGGTCGGCCCGCAACCGCACCTGGAGCGCGCTGATCCACTCCGCGTTCGTGCTGGCGGTGCTCCCGCTCGTCTCGGTGGTCTGGACGCTCGTCAGCAAGGGCACCGAGCGGCTGGACGTCAACTTCTTCCAGACCTCGATGAACAACATCGGGGCCCGGGACGCCAACGGCGGCGCGTACCACGCGATCGTCGGCACGCTGGAGCAGGTGGGCATCGCCACCCTGATCACCGTCCCACTCGGCGTCCTGTGCGCCATCTACATCGTCGAGTACGGGCGCGGCAGGTTCGCCTTCGCGATCCGGTTCTTCGTGGACGTGATGACAGGCATCCCGTCGATCGTCTCCGGCCTCTTCGTGCTGGCGTTCTGGGTGCTGATCGTGTCGCCGTGGTTCAACGACGGCCGGCCCAGCTTCTCCGGCTTCGCGGCGGCGCTCGCGCTGAGCGTGCTCATGCTGCCCACAATCGTCAGGTCCACCGAGGAGATGCTCCGCCTCGTCCCGGCGCCGCTGCGCGAGGGCGCGTACGCCCTCGGCGTACCCAAGTGGAAGACCATCCTGCGGGTGGTCCTGCCGACGGCGCTGCCCGGCATCGTCACGGGCGTCATGCTCGCCATCGCCCGCGCGGCCGGCGAGACCGCGCCGGTGCTGCTGGTCGCCGGCGGCGGCGCCGCCATCAACACCAACCCCTTCGAGAACAGCCAGTCGTCGCTGTCCCTCTTCGTCTACCAGCAGGCCGGTGACGCGTCGAGGTACGCGCCGGCACGGGCGTGGACGGCGGCTCTCACCCTGGTCGCCCTCGTGCTCATCCTGACGATCGCGGCGAAGCTGCTGGCCCGTCGCAACCGGCTCAGCCGATGAACCCCGGAGGTACCACCACCATGGCCAAGCGTGTCGAAGCCTCGAACGTCACCGCCTACTACGGCGGCTTCAAGGCGATCGAGAACATCAACCTGACGGTCGAGCCGAAGACCGTCACCGCCCTGATCGGCCCGTCCGGTTGCGGCAAGTCCACGTTCCTGCGGTCGATCAACCGGATGCACGAGGTGCTGCCCGGTGCTCGGGTCGAGGGCAGCCTGACCATCGACGACCAGGACATCTACGACCGGGACGTGGACGTCACAGCGGTCCGGCGCATGATCGGCATGGTCTTCCAGCGGCCGAACCCGTTCCCCACCATGAGCATCTTCGAGAACGTGGTCGCCGGGCTGAAGCTCAACGGGGTCCGCAAGAAGTCGATCCTGGAGGACGCCGCCGAGAAGGCCCTGCGCGCCGCGAACCTGTGGGGCGAGGTCAAGGACCGGCTGGGCAAGCCCGGCGCGGGCCTCTCCGGCGGTCAGCAGCAGCGGCTCTGCATCGCCCGGACCATCGCTGTCGAGCCGCAGGTCGTGCTGATGGACGAGCCGTGCTCCGCCCTGGACCCGATCTCCACGCTGGCGATCGAGGACCTGATGTTCCAGCTCAAGGACAAGTTCACGATCATCATCGTGACGCACAACATGCAGCAGGCCGCGCGTGTGTCGGACCGGACCGCCTTCTTCTCCATCGAGAAGACAGGCGATCCCGGCCGGCTCATCGAGTACGACAACACCCAGAAGATCTTCAGCAACCCGAGCGTGAAGAAGACCGAGGACTACATCACCGGCCGCTTCGGCTGAACCGCTGGATCCGGGTCCGCGAGGGGCGTCGGTCGACCTGACCGGCGCCCCTTCGCGTACCCACAGCGCGACCCAGCGCGGCCGCCCGGCTCGACCCGACGCGGCCAAGATCTGCGCAACTTCCCGGAAGTTGCTGCCTCCCGCTCGTCGGACGCAGCAGATTCCCTGAAGTTGAGCGGATCTTGACGGCACCCGGCAGCGCGCAGGTCAGGCGAGCACGAAGCGGGGTTCGCCGTCCGGGGGGAGGTCGAGGCGCGGGGTGACAGGGGTCGCGGCGTCCCGGTCGGCCGCCGCGCGGGCCACCCCGGCCAGGTCACCGGCCGCCGCCACCTGGGCGAGTGTGACAAGGGTCGGCGGCAGCATGGTCAGCTCGCCGGCCCGCGCCCGGGCCAGGGCGTCGGCCGGCCGGATCCACAGGGTGTGGTCGGCCTCGCCGGAGACGTCGCGGGTCCGCTGCCCCGCCGGCAGCAGGGCCACGAAGAAGTACGTGTCGAAGCGACGCGGTTCGAACTCGGGGGTGATCCACCGGCTCCACGGCAGCAGCAGGTCCGACCGCAGGGTGAGACGCCGGTCGGCGAGCAGCGCCGCGAAACCCAGCCGGCGCCCCTCCAGATCCTGCCGTGCGGTCTCCCAGTCGTCGCCGCTGACGTCACCCACAACTGTCGCCTCGTCCGGGCCCGCGAGCAGCACGCCCGCCTCCTCGAAGACCTCCCGGGCGGCGGCGCAGACCACCGCCTGGGCGGCGTCCGGGGCGACCCCGAGCCGTCCCGCCCACTCGGTTGGCGTCGGGCCGGCCCAGTCCAGGTGCGCCTCCGAGTCGGAGCGGTCCACCCCGCCGCCGGGGAAGGCGTACATCCCGCCGAAGGTCATGGCGGCGACCCGGCGGATGACGTACACCTCGAAGTCGGTGTCGGTCGGACGCAGCAGCAGCACCGTGGCCGCGACCCGGGGCACCGCCGGGGTGCCGCCCTCGGCCTGGAACCGGCGGGCGTGCTCGACCAGGGCGGCCGGGGCGGCGAAGCCGTCGCTGTCGATCGTCATGCCGCGAGCCTAGTTCCCCGACCCGCCGACGCCAGCCGGCCGGCGCTCCGGTCGGCGGCAGCGGTGCAGGGCGGCACGGCGGTCGGGGCACCCCGAGGTCCCGACGGATGAGCAGGGCGGCGGCCGGGCATCGGGCGGTTCACCCGGCTCGGCTAGCGTGCCGGGCATGACTCGTTGGGGCATCCTGGCCACAGGCCACATCGCCAGTCGTTTCGCCGAAGACCTCCGGCTGGTGCCGGACGCCGAGCTCGTCGCGGTCGGGTCCCGGGCCGCCGACAGCGCGCAGCGGTTCGCGGACAAGCACGGGGCGAAGCGGGCGTACGGCTCCTGGGTGGAGTTGGCGGCCGACCCGGAGGTCGACGTCATCTACGTGGCCACGCCGCACGCCGCGCACCACGAGGCGGCGATGACCTGCCTGACCGCCGGGCGGGCGGTGCTGCTGGAGAAGCCGTTCACGCTGGACCTGGCGACGAGCACCGAGCTGGTGGACACCGCCCGCGCCGCAGGGGTCTTCCTCATGGAGGCCATGTGGATGCGGACCAACCCGCTCATCCAGCGGGTGGTCGAGCTGATCGGGGAGGGGGCCATCGGCACGGTGAGCGGCGTCCGGGCCGACTTCGGGGTTGCCGGGCCGTTCCCGCCGGAGCACCGGATGCGCAACCCGGTGCTGGGCGGGGGTGCGTTGCTCGACCTGGGGATCTACCCGATCAGCCTGGCCCATCTGCTGCTCGGGGTGCCGCAGCACATCCGGTCCTGGGCGCAGCTCGGGCCGGAGGGGACGGACGAGAACACGGGCATCCTGTTCGGCTACGACACCGGGGCGCTGGCCACGCTGAGCTGCGGCATGGTGGGGGCCAGCGAGTTGTCCGCCTCGATCACCGGCGCCACCGGCCGGATCGACCTGCCGGAGCCGTTCTTCCGGCCGGCGTCGCTGACAGTGCACCGGGCCGGCGCCGAGCCGGAGACGATAGTCGCGGAGGAGGCCGGCAACGGCTACCAGTACGAGGCGATCGAGGTGCAGCGTTGCCTGGCCGCCGGGCTGACCGAGAGCCCGCTCGTGCCGCACACCACCACACTCGAGGTGATGGCGCTGCTGGACACGATCCGCGGGCAGATCGGCGTGCGGTACGTCTGAACGCGAAAAGGCCCCCCGGTCGGGGGGCCTTTTCGCGTGCGGGGACCGGTCAGCCGAAGAGCGGGCGGACCAGCAGGTACGTGACGCAGGCGATCAGCGCCGCGGCCGGGAACGTGATGATCCAGGCGATCACGATGTTGCCGGCGACGTTCCAGCGCACCGCGGAGAGCCGCTTGGTCGCGCCCACACCCATGATCGCCGAGGTGATCGTGTGGGTGGTGGAGATCGGCGCCTTGAGCACCAGGGCGTTGAAGTAGAGCACCGCGCTGGCCACCGTCTCGGCGGCGAAGCCCTCCGGCGGCCCGAGGTCGATGATCTTGCGTCCGAGGGTCCGGATGATCCGCCAACCACCGGCGTACGTGCCGAGGGCCAGCATCGTCGCGGACGTCCAGAACACCCAGCCCGGGATGTGCGTCTTGCTCTCCTGGAAACCGCCCGTGTACAGCGCGAGCACGACGATGCCCATGGTCTTGGCGGCGTCCTGCATGCCGTGGCCGACGGACATGGCGGCGGCCGAGGCGGTCTGCGCCCACCGGAAGCCCCTGTTGAGCTTGCCCGGCTGCCCCTTGCGGAACAGCCAGAGGATGGCGAGCATCAGCAGGTAGCCGAGGGTGAGACCGACGATGGGCGAGAGCACCATCGGCAGCAGCACCTTCTCGCCGATGTTGCCCCACTGCACGAGACCGCCTGTGGACAGCAGGGTCGCGCCGACCAGGCCGCCGAAGAGCGCGTGCGACGACGACGAGGGCAGACCGAAGTACCAGGTGATCAGGTTCCAGGCGATCGCACCGAGCACTCCGGCGAAGACCACCCCGAGGCTGCTCACCCCGGTCGGGAGGGTCACCAGGCCGTCGCCGACGGTCTTGGCGACGCCGGCGCCGAAGTGGGCGCCGACGAAGTTGCCGACCGCGGCGAGCCCGAGGGCGATCCGCGGGGTCAGCGCCCGGGTGGAGACGCTTGTGGCGATCGCGTTGGCGGCGTCGTGGAAGCCGTTGGTGTAGTCGAACGCCAGGGCCACCGCGATCACCGCCAGTACGGCGATGAGTTCAGGGGACACCGGCTCAGGACTCCTTGACGGCGATGGTCTCGACGGTGTTGGCCACGTGCTCGAAGGCGTCGCAGGCGGCCTCCAGCTCGTCGGCGACCTCCTTCATCTTCAGCACCGTCAGCGCGTCGTACTCACCGGAGAAGAGGCGTACGAGCAGCTGCCTGTTGATCCGGTCGCCCTCGTTCTCCAGCCGGTTGCACTCGATCCAGTAGTCCTCGAGGTCCTTCATCGACTTCAGCCGGGGCATGGCCTCGGCGGTCAGCTTGGCCTGCTGGTCGAGCACGTTGACCATCTCGTGCAGCTCGCGGGGCAACGCGGGCAGCTCGGTCAGCCCGTACAGGTAGAGGAGGTCGCCGACCGCCTCCAGGTGGTCCATCACGTCGTCGAGCAGCGAGCCGAGCCGGTAGATGTCCTCCCTGTCGAACGGCGTGATGAATGTCGAGTTGATCTTCTTGTACAGGTCGTGCGTGATCTGGTCGCTGTCGTGCTCGACCTCGGTCAGCCGCTCGCTGACCGACTGCACGTCGACGCCGGGCAGCGCCAGCTCGTTCAGCAGCTCGGTGCCCCGGACCAGGTTCTGCGCGGCCCTGGTGAAGAGCTCGTAGAAGGCGCCCTCGGTGGGGCGGAAGGAAAACTTCACAGCACAGACCTCGTCGCGTCGGTGGAAGGGTGGCGGCACCCGTTGGGCACCCGCCCGGTGAATGCTAGAAAACGGCTGGACCGCGAATTCGGCGGCCCACCCCTGGCCAAGCCACATTCACCGGTCGTTCACCTGCCGTTCATCTCGGGCGCCCCATCCGCCCCCGCTCCCCCAGTACGCAGCCGCTCCCGTTCGTGCGCCACATCGAAATCGGCAGGCGGATACCCCAGATCAAGCGTGTCGAACGTCTCTCTCAGCAGGTGGGCCACCGCCCAGTCCCGGTACCACTTGCGGTCCGCCGGCACCACGAACCAGGGCGCGGCGTCCGTGGCACACCGGCTCAGAGCCTCGGCGTACGCGGCCTGGTAGTCGTCCCAGCGGGCCCGGGCGTCGACATCCGAGGGGTTGTACTTCCAGTGCTTGCGCGGGTCGGTGAGCCGTTGCAGCAGGCGCTCGCCCTGCTCGGCGTACGAGATGTGCAACATCACCTTGACCAGAGTCACGCCGTCGTCGGTCAGCTCCCGCTCGAAGGAGTTGATCTCGTCGTACCGGGCCCTCCAGGTGGCGTCCGGCACCAGCGAGGCGACCCGGGCGATCAACACGTCCTCGTAGTGCGACCTGTTGAACACCCCGACGTACCCGGGTGGGGGCAGCGCCCGGCGGATCCGCCACAGGAAGTCGTGTCGCAGCTCCTGCGGGGTCGGCGGACCGAACGAGCGGATGTGCAGGCCCAGCGGGTTCATGGCGCCCGCCACCCGCTTGATCGTGCCGTCCTTGCCACCGCAGTCCATGGCCTGGAGCACCAGCAGCACCCGGTGCGCCGGCCGCTCCGACCCGGCCTGGGCCATCGCGAAGAGCATCTCCTGCTGCCGGCCAAGCTCCTCGCCGACCAGCTCCACCTGCTCCCGCGCCCAGGTCTTGCGGCGGCCGCCGTCCATCTCCGCCACCGGCAGGCCGGGCGTGGACCGGGGATCGATCGCGCCGAGATCCACAGGCGCGGTGACCCGCAGCAGCTCCCGTACTCCGCCGCCGTCCGGCGCCACGATCCGCGGTTCCTGGGATGCGCTCATGCACGGATCATCGCCCACCCCCCGGCGGTCCGCCGGCCGAGAGCCGCCGCGGCCGGCATCCGGGGCTGCCCGCGCCCGGATTCGGCGGGAGGATGGACGTCCAGGAGGCAACCGGCCGGGAGGTGGTGGGTCCGTGCGGGACCTGGCGACGGAGTTCGAGTCCGAGCGGGGCCGCCTGCTCGCGGTGGCCCGCCGGATGCTGGGCAGCCGCAGCGAGGCCGAGGACGCGGTGCAGGAGACCTGGCTGCGCTACGCCGGGGCGCTCGCCGACCCGGCGGCCCGCGCGGAGATCCGGGACCTGCCCGCGTGGCTGACCACCGCGTGCGCCCGGATCTGCCTCGACGTGCTCCGCTCGGCCCGCGTCAGGCGGGAGGCGTACCCGGGGCAGTGGCTACCGGAGCCGGAGGTACGCCCACTGGACAGCCGTCCGGCACCAGACGGGTACGCCCCCGACCCGGCGGAGCGGGCGGTGCGTGCCGACCAGGTCGGTACGGCGCTGCTCGTGGTGCTGGAGCGACTCGCGCCGGAGCAGCGGGTCGCCCTCGTGCTGCACGACGTGTTCGCGGTGCCGTTCGCCGGCGTCGCCGACGTGCTCGGCACCACCGAGGGCGCGGCCCGGCAGCTCGCCTCCCGGGCCCGCCGGGCGGTGACCGCGCCGGACGCGCCCCGGCACAGCGCCGACCCGGCCGAGCAGCGGCGCGTGATCGAGGCGTTCGTCGCGGCCACCGAGTCCGGCGAACTGGACGCGCTGGTGCGGGTGCTCGCGCCGGACGTGGTCCTGCTCGGCGACTCCGGCGGGCACTTCCCGTCGGCCCGTCGGCCGGTGGTCGGCGCGGACCAGGTGGGCCGCTTCACGCTCGGCCTGTTCGGCCGTGCCGGCAGGTACACCCACCGTGTGCTGTCCCGGCTGGTGCTCGTCGACGGCGTGCCGGGCCTTCAGATGGAGACGGTGCACAGCGACGGGCGGCCGATCCGCCTGATCACCGCGTTCGCCGTGGACCACGGCCGGATAACAGGCATCTTCAACCAGCTCAACCCGGAGAAACTGGCCGACCTGCCACCGCTGGGCGACGACGACACCTGGCCGCCGCACTGGTGACCCGGGCGCCGGCTCAGACCACCAACGCCAGCCACTTGCGGTACGAGGTGGCGAACGGCTCGGTGCCGTCGCCCAACGCGCCGTACAGCCACCGGGCCGCCGCCTCGGCCTCCACCACCACGTCCTCGGGGTAGCCGAAGCGGGCCCGGTGCTCGGCGAACTCGTCCTCGTCGAGCAGCTCCACGAGACCTGTGGCGCGGCGGCGCACCACGTCCAGGTCGAGGTCGATGAGGTGGACGGTCTCGTCGGACTCCCAGCGGGCCGGGGTGGCGATGTCGCAGTAGACCTCGCTGGTGCGCGGTGGCGGGTTGAACATGCACGTCCACCACGCGTGGTGCGGCACCAGGAGGACGAAGGGAATCTTCTCCACCGAGGGCCGGCCGTGGTAGACCGACTCGGTGCCGAACGGGACGCCCAGCCAGACGCCCAGGTCGTCCTCGGCGAGCCGGCGGGCCGGGTAGTCACGGTGGGCGCTGCCGTCGTACTTGCGGTAGATCACTCGGACCACGTCGCTCGGCATGATTCGCACCCTAACCGATACTGCCCACGCGTCGTAGCGCGGTCGTAACGGGACGGCACGGCCATCGGGCGTACGGGTGGGTCCGCGCCACGCGGGCGGATGGGCGCTGCCGGTGTCGGCGGCGGCGGGTACCGTCGCACGGTGACTCCGCCCCGCACCGCCACCGGTTCCGCCTCCCCGTCGGCCCGTGCCGGGAGCCGGCGGCGGGGCGCCCGACCCAGCGGCACGGAGCTGCTGGCGGCGGCCGTGGGCGCGGTCCCCGGTGGCGCGGCACGCCCCGGCCAGCAGCAGATGACCACGGCGATCGAAGAGTGCGTGACGAGCGGCGAGCACCTGCTCGTCCAGGCGGGCACCGGCACCGGCAAGTCGCTGGCCTACCTCGCGCCCGCGCTCACCGTGGACGGCCCGGTGGTGGTGTCCACCGCCACCCTGGCGTTGCAGTCCCAGCTCGTCGACCACGACCTGCCCCGGCTGGCCGACGCGGTCGAGCCGCTGCTGGGTCGCCGGCCCACCTTCGCGGTGCTCAAGGGTCGTCACCACTACCTCTGCCTGGCCCGGTTGGACAACTCCACCGAGGAGGAGCCGGAGGACACGCTCTTCGACGCTCCGGCCGCCCGCCCCGGCGGCGGCACGAAGTGGCTCGGCGAGGCGGGCCGGCTGGGCAAGCAGATCGAACGGGTACGCGACTGGGCCGAGAAGACCGCCACCGGCGACCGGGACGAACTGGACCCGGGCGTCGACGACCAGGCCTGGCGGCTGGTGTCGATGCCGGCCCGGGAGTGCGTGGGCGCGACCCGCTGCCCGTTCGGGCAGGAGTGCTTCGCCGAGGCGTCCCGGGCCCGGGCCCGGGAGGCCGACATCGTGGTGACCAACCACAGCCTGCTCGCGGTCGACATGCTCGCGGACCGGCACATCGTGCCGCCGCACAAGCTGCTCATCGTGGACGAGGCGCACGAGCTGGCCGACCGGGTCTCCTCGGCGGCGCAGGCGGAGCTGGTGCCGGAGTTGATCGACAGGTCGACCCGGCGGGCCCGCCCGCTGCTGCGACCGGAGACCGCCGAGGCGCTCACCGCCGCCGGCGACGCCCTCGCGGTCGGGCTGGCCGAGGCGCCGGCCGGGCGGCTCACCGCCGGCCTGCCGGCGCCGCTGCGGGAGGCGTGCACACTGCTCGACGCGGCCACCCGCAGCGCGTTGGACGCGATAGGCGACATCAAGTCCGACGATCCGGACCCGGTCCGCAAGCAGCAGGCGAAGGCAGCGCTCGACGACCTCTCCACGACGGCACAGCGGTTGCTGGAGGAGGCCGAGCACGACGTGGCCTGGGTGGAGAAGAACGACAGCGGCAGCCGCCGGGCACTCGTGGTCGCGCCGCTGTCGGTGGCCGGCACCCTCGCCACCCACCTGTACGACGAGCGCACAGTCGTCGCCACCTCGGCGACCCTGGCGCTCGGTGGGCGCTTCGACACGGTGGCCCGTGCCCTCGGGCTGGACGCACCGCCGGTCCCGGCGTCCCCGGCGGCCGCCTCGCTGGCCGCCCGCACCGGGGCGGGTCGCCCGGCCGCCGAGACGCCGGGCCGCCGGTTGGCCGACCCCACCACCATCCCGGCGACCGAGGGCCCGGGGTGGCGGTCGCTGGACGTGGGCTCGCCGTTCGACTACGCGCGGCAGGGCATCCTGTACGTCGCCGCGCACCTGCCCCGGCCCAGCGTCTCCGGCCTGCCCGAGGCGGCCGGGGAGGAACTGCTCGGGCTGGTCGAGGCTCTCGGTGGTCGTACCCTCGGGTTGTTCTCCTCGCGGCGGGCCGCGCAGCAGGCGGCGGAGCTGCTGCGCGCGCGGACCGACCTGCCTGTGCTGTTGCAGGGCGAGGAAGCGCTGCCGCTGCTGGTACGCCGGTTCCGGGAGGAGCGGTCCAGCTGCCTGTTCGGCGTGATGTCGCTCTGGCAGGGGGTGGACGTGCCGGGCGACGCCTGCCAGCTCGTGGTCATCGACCGGCTGCCCTTCCCGCGACCGGACGAGCCTCTCGCGGCGGCGCGGGCGGCGGCCGTGGACGCGGGCGGCGGCTCGGGTTTCGCGGCGGTGAGCGTGCCGATCGCGGCGGTGCGGCTGGCCCAGGGCGTGGGCCGGTTGATCCGGGCGACCGGCGACCGGGGCGTGGTCGCCGTGCTCGACTCGCGCTTGGAGACCGCCCGCGGTTACGGGCCGTTCCTGCGTCGCTCGTTGCCGCCGTTCTGGTACACGACCCGTCCCGAGGTGGCCCGCGGCGCCCTGCAACGCCTCGCGACGACCTGACGCGCGTGTGCCCGCGCGACAAGCGCCCCGACGGTCGAGATCGCGCACCAACAACGAAGTAGTGGCCTCCTCCCGGGGAGGACGCCACTACTTCGAGGATCGAGCACGATCTTGACCGGGGTACGGCGCGGCGCCGGTCCCTAGGGGGCCTGGGCGGCGACCACCACGGCGTCGGGCGGGGTGTCCGGCACGGTCCGCGCGGCCAGCCGCCGCACCGCCGTGTTCAGCACGGCGATCAGGGGGACGGAGACCAGCGCGCCGGTGATGCCGGCGAGCACCACACCGGCGGCGATCCCGATGATCACCGCGAGCGGGTGCAGAGCCACCGCCCGACCCATGATCAGCGGCTGGAGCACGTGCCCCTCGACCTGCTGCACACCGATCACCGCACCCAGGATGATCAGCGCGGTGACCGGGCCGCTGTCGACAAGCGCCACCAGCACCGCCACGCCGCCGGAGAGCGTCGCGCCGACGATCGGGATGAACGCACCGAGGAAGACGAGCGCGGCCAGCGGGAACGCGAACGGGATGTCGAAGACGACCAGGAAGATGCCGATGCCCACCGCGTCGATGAAGGCGACGAGCACTGTCGCCCGGACGTACGCGCCGAGCGTCTGCCAGGAGGCGCGGCCCGCGTCGTCGACCTTCCACCTGGCGGCCACCGGCAGCAGCCGCACCAGGAAACGCCAGATCCGGTTGCCGTCGCGCAGGAAGAAGAACGTCGCGAAGAGCACCAGGATGGTGCCGGTCAGCACCTCGGCGAGCGTCGCGGCGGTGCTCAGCGCGCCGCTCGTGAACTTCGAGGTGTTGTCGTTGATCCAGGCCTGCGCCTCGTCGATGTACCGGTCGAGCTGAGTGTCGGAGAGGTGCAGCGGGCCGGTCTTCAGCCAGTTCTGGATCTGCCGGACACCCTCGGAGGACTTCTCGCTCAGCTCCGGCACGCCCCGGATGAACTCGTTCACCACAAGCGTCAGCGTGCCGATCACCGCCGCCAGGCCGCCCACAAGCACCACCGCCGTCGCCAGCGACCGGGGCAGCCGGGCCCGCAGCAGCCAGCCGACGGCCGGCGCGAGCAGCGCCGAGAGCAGCAGCGCGACAGCCAGCGGGATGATCACGATCTTGATCGTGCCGACGATCCGCAGCAGGGCCCAGGCGACCACCCCGATCACGATCAACCGCCAGCACCAGGCGGCGGCGATCCGCAGCCCGTGCGGCACGTCGGCGTCGTCCCGGCTGGACGTGGAGGTGTGCAGGTCCACCTGGGGTTCCGCGCCGACGACAGTGGCGCTCGGCGGCGCGCTCGGCCCCGGCACGGACGGCGAGGCCACCCGGGCCGGCTCCGGAGCATCCTGGTCGGCGGGGACCGGCTCCCGGCTCGACTGGTAGGCGCGGCGGAGCCGCCCGCGTACCCGCTCGAAGCGGCTCAAGCGCACCTCCTGGCAGAAGAACGGTCCGCCCACGGCGACAGGTCGGACAGCATACGTCCGTTCCCGACACCGTAGGGCAGTTCCGCCACACATTGCCCCCCGGCCTCCCGGCGTAACCACCGGAGGCCGGCCGACGGCGACACGGTAGCGTCTGCGTCGTGACCGCCGACCAGGATCTCGACGCCGGCCTGCCGATCCGCCTCCTGCACGACCGTGTGCTGGTACGGATGGAGGGCGGCGAGGGCGAGCGCCGCTCCACCGCGGGCATCGTCATCCCGGCGACCGCCGCCGTGGGCAAACGGCTCGCGTGGGCCACCGCCGTCGGGGTGGGGCCGAACGTCCGCGCCATCGTCTCCGGCGACCGGGTGCTCTTCGACCCGGACGACCGCTCCGAGGTCGAGTTGCATGGCCGTGGCTACGTGCTGCTGCGCGAGCGGGACGTGCACGCCGTGGCCGCCGAGCGGATCGAGAACGACTCCACAGGCCTGTACCTCTGACGCTCCTCCTCCCCGCCGCGCACCGTTTGCCGCGCGGCACGACGGGAAGCCATCCGGCGACCGTGGCCCTGGGGAGGGACGATGCCGGTATTCGTGAAGAAGCTGCTGACCTGGGGCGGCGTCGCGTTCCTGATCTACTTCATGGCGTTCCGGCCGGACGGGGCCGCGCAGATGTTCAAGGCGATCGGCGCCGCGCTTGTCGCGATGGCCCAGGGCCTCGGTGACTTCCTCACCACCCTGATGACCTGACCGCCCGCTGTCAGTGCTGGCCGGGCGTCCACGGCGCGGCCTGCCGCATGCCGGGCCAGCCGGGAGGCGCGTACCTGACCGGGGGCGTGGGCGGCGCGGGAGCCAGCACCACGGGGATCGGCACCACAGGCTCGTCCGGCGCGTCCACCGGGCGCTGCGTGCCGTCCGGGAAACGCAGGTGGTAGCGGCTGCCGTCCCAGACCCCCACCGGAGCCTGCGGGTCCCGACCCACGAAGAACGACCGGTACGCCCCGATCGCCTCCAGCAACTCCCGCTCCTCCCGGGCCGACCGTTCCTGGTCGGCGGGCTTGCGGTCCAGGCCACGCAGTGTCCCGTCGCGCAGCAGCGCCAGCCGGGTCGCCGCGAACTGGTACCCACGCATCGCCCGCAGGCCGGCGTCCCCGCCGACCCGACGGGCCCAACTGCGGGCCGCGTGCCGACGCCCGAGACTGCTCAGCGCGGCCACCTCGGGCGGGGTCAGCCAGCCGGCGCGTACGTAGTCCGGCAGCGTCCGCTCGGTGAGCCGCCCCTCCCAGGCGCGCAGCCACACCGCCAGCCCCACCATGCCGAAGAAGACAGGCACCATGAGGCCCAGGAAGCCGTACAGCATGATGATCGCCTCGCCGGTGGCCTGCGTGAGAGTGGGCAGCAGGTTCCAGGTGCCGTGCAGCATCATCGCCAGCAGCAGACCGGCGACCGGCGCCAGCACGCGGACCCGCCGGTCCGCCGTCCGGGCCGCGACACCCAGCCCCACACCGGTCATCGAGGTGAAAAGCGGGTGGGCGAACCCGAACAGCAGGATCCGCACGATGAAGATGGCGATCACCTGCTGGGTGCCGGTCGCGGGACCGTAGCGGTCGGCGCCTGCCGCGTAGCCGTACCCGCCCAGGTAGAGGATGTTCTCCACCATGGCGAAGCCGACCGCGGAGAGCCCGCAGTAGACCAGTCCGTCGGTGATCCCGGACCACTCCCGGCGGCGGAACACCAGCAGCAGGATCGGGCCGAGCGCCTTGGTCAGCTCCTCGATGAACGGTGCCACGAGCACTCCGGTGAGCGCGGCCGGCAGGCCCCAGTCGGCGAAGCGGCCGGCGGCGAACTCGTTCACGGTGAGCGAGGCGGCCGTGGAGACGAACGCACCCCAGGCGAAGCAGAAGATCAGGTATTTGAGGGGTTCCGGCTCGTACCGGTCCAGCCAGAGGAAGCAGGCGACCAGCACCGGCACCGGCAGGATGGCGGCGACCACCCCGACCAGCAGGGCCCGCGCGCCGAGTGACTGGCCGAGCGTGAAGACCATGAACACCGCGCACGCGGCGATCACCAGCACCACCCCGGCCAGCACCAGGAACCGCCGCCAGCCGAGCCGGCGCAGTGGCATCCGGGGTGCCTCGCCAGCGGGCGGAGCCGCGGGCGCGGGCGGCGTCGACGGCAGGGGTGAACCGGGCGGGGTGTCGGCCATGCGGTCAGCGTAGCCATCCGCCGCCGGCTGGTCCGGTCGCATCGGCAGCCGCTATGCTGCGGGCAGGTCACGAGCGCCAGCGTCAAGCCCCGGCTTGCTGGCCGGCAACCCTCGTCGAGTTCGCGGTGGGGTGCCCCGGGTGATGACCGGGCCCAGCCCGATCGGTGTGCTGGGCAAGCGCGGACCCCGTCCCGATGCCGCACCCGGGGTCCCTGACCCCGGAGGTTCCGGCGTGTCCGTCACTCTCGTACCCTCGCTGCCCGCCCTGCCCACGGCGGCGCCCGCTCCGCTCGACGTGCTCGGCGTCCCCGGCGAGATCAACCTGGACTACGCGGCAAGCGCGCCGTGCGCGCGGGCCGCGGCCGACGCGGTCACCGAGCTGCTGCCCTGGTACGCGAGTGTGCACCGGGGCGCGGGAGCGCTGTCGCGGCGCTGCACGCTGGCCTACGAGCAGGCTCGGCAGACGGTCGGCGACTTCTTCGGAGCCCGCGCCGACGACCATGTGATCTTCACCAGGAACACCACAGACGCGCTCAACCTGCTGGGCCGGGCGTTGCCCGCCGGCACCACTGTCGTCACGTTCGCCGGCGAGCACCACGCGAACCTGCTGCCCTGGCCGCGCGGCTCGGTACGACTGCCGGTGCCCGCCGACCCCGCCGGGGCGGTACGCGCCCTCGCCGCCGCCCTGGCCGAGCTGCGCCGGGACAGCAGTCCGGCACTGCCGGTGCTGGTCTCGGTCACCGGGGCCAGCAACGTGACCGGGGAACGGTGGCCGGTCGCGGAGCTGGCCCGGGTGGCCCACCGGCACGGGGCCCGGATCGCACTCGACGCCGCGCAGCTCGCCCCGCACGAACCGGTCGACAGGCTCGCGCTCGACGTGGACTACCTGGCCGTGTCGGGCCACAAGCTGTACGCCCCGTTCGGCGCGGGTGTGCTGATCGGCCGGGCCGACTGGCTGGACGCCGCCCCGCCGTACCTGGCCGGTGGTGGCGCCACCAGCCGGGTCGGCCCGGCCACCCACGACGTGACCTGGGCGACCGGCCCGGCGCGGCATGAGGGCGGCACCCCGAACCTGCTCGGCGCGGTGGCGCTGGCCGCGGTGTGTACGGCGCTCGCCGGGGCGGACCGGTCCGCGCTCGCGGCCCGTGAGCAGGCGCTGCTGGCTCGGCTGCGCACCGGGGTCGCCGCCCTGCCGCACGTGGTGGAGCTGCGCACCTTCGGCCCGGACGCTTCCCGGGTCGGGATCGTCTCGTTCGTGGTCGCCGGGTGGGACTCCGCCGAGGTGGCGGCCCGGTTGGCCGTCCAGCACCGGATCGGCGTACGCGACGGGTTGTTCTGTGCCCACCCGCTGGCCCGGCGGCTGCTCGCCGAGGCGGCCGGGCGCAGCGGTCGACGGGACCTGCCGGCCACCGCGCTGCGCGCCAGCATCGGCCTGGGCAGCACCGTCGACCAGGTGGACCGGCTCCTCGCGGCGCTCGCCGAGCTGGGGTGAGGCGCGCGGCCCGCTCAGCCGACGGGCGGGGCGGTCGGCGGTTTCGGTGCGCCGCCCGGCTCGGCCGGTTCACCGATGGGCCGTTCCTGCTCGCCGAAGGCGTTGCGGATCCACCGGTTCGCCTCCTCCTGGTCGATTCCGGAGGCCACCAGCAGGTCACTGGCCGTGGTGCGGATCTGGGCGATGACCACACTGCCGGAGAAACCGACCCCCGCGCCGTACGCCCGGCCGGCCTCGCTCACGGCGCGCAGGGACCGCTCCCGGGCCTTCTCCGGCGTCTCGCCCGCGGCGAACTCGTGCTTGAGCAGCCGCACCGACTCGGCGAGGTGACCGATCCCGTCCGCCATCGGGTCGGGCATCGGCTCGTCGTCCTCGATCAGGGTGACCGATCTGCGGATCAGCGTGCCGCTGTTGCGCATCGCCCGGTCGATGGGGTCGGCCGCCTCCGCGTAGTGGGTCAGCTCGTCGCGGCGGTGCCAGCGGGCCGGGGACAGCGTGGCGGTCTCCTTCGCCCCCTCGATGGCCTCGGCCAGGGTGGCCAGTTCCTCCTTGTTGTCGCGCAGCCGGTCCAGTGCCCGCTGGACGGCCGCCCGGTCCCGGTTGCGCAGCCCGTCCGCGGTGGCGTCGAGCTGGACGGCGAGCAGGTCCAGCGCCGGCCGGGCAGCCCGGTTGATCACCCGTAGCGGGTTCAGCGGCAGCAGTACCGCCGTCACCAGCAGGGCGATCCCACCGCCGAGGAACGCGTCGACGAAGCGGGGGATCTCCAGGTTCTGGGTCGACGGGCTCAGCGTCACGATAAGCACCGCCGTGGCGGCCGCCTGGATGACGATGGCGACGCTCGCCCCGGCGAAGATCGTGAGCAGGATCGCCACGGTGACCACCAGGCCGAGCTGCCACGCGCCGGTGCCGAGGAAGTAGATCAGCAGGTCACCGACGAACACCCCGACGCCCACCCCGGCGATCAACTCCACGGTGCGGCGGAACCGCTGGCCGACCGACGCGGCGAGGGTGCCGACCGCCGAGATCGGCGCGAAGACCGGCTGCGGGTTGCCGAGCAGCCGGTGCGAGACGAAGTACGCAAGGCCGGCCGCGAGCCCGGCCTGCACGGCCAGTCCACCTGCCATCCGCACCCGGTGCAGGCGGTCGTGCAGGGTGGCCCGGCTGCGGTGACGCAGCTCCTCGGTGGCCTCGGCGATCCGGGCGCCGTCGATGTCCACCAGCCCATCGCGCAGCGCGGTACGCCGCACCATCGGTGGTCGCTTGTCCCGGGCCACGGCCATGGGCGCGACTACCCGTGGCGGGCCCGCTGAATCCTCAGGTCCTGCGCGTCGCGGGCGGATGCGACAGAATCGGGCGGTGGCTGATCTGCTGGACCGGTGGCGGGTGGCGGCCCAGGGTGCCGGCGCGCGGCCCGGGCCGGCGGTGACGCGGGCCGGTGAGCACCTGCTCGACCGCTGGCGGGAGCCGCAACGGCACCACCACACGCTCACCCACCTGGTCGCCGTCCTGGACGTGGTGGACCGGCACGCCGACCTGGCCGGTCGGGTCGACCTGGTGCGGCTCGCCGCCTGGTACCACGACGCGGTCTACGACCCGCGGGCCTCCGGCGACGCCAACGAACGGGACAGCGCCGCGCTGGCCACAGGCGTGCTCACCGGGCTCGGGGTGCCCGCGTCCGCCGTGGCCGAGGTACACCGCCTGGTGCTGCTCACCGCCGGGCACGCGGTGACACCGCAGGACCGCGACGGCGCGCTGCTCTGCGACGCGGACCTCGCCGTGCTGGCCACGCCGCCTGAGGCGTACGACAGCTACGCGGCGGCCATCCGGCGGGAGTACGCGCACGTACCGGAGCCGGCCTTCCGCGCCGGACGGGCGGCGGTGCTGACCGGTCTGCTGGAACTGCCCGCGCTGTTCCGGCTGCCGCCGCTGGCCGCCCGCTGGGAACGCCCGGCCCGGGACAACCTGCGCCGCGAGCTGGCCGCGCTCACCGACCCACCGGCGCGGGCGGGCTGACCAGGTGCTTCGGGCGGCGCAGACCGGCGTCGCGGAGCAACCGGACCAGCTCCCGGCTCGGCACCACCCGGGCACCGAGCCATACCGCCGCCGCGAACCGATCGGCGGGAATGTCGTAGTGGTCCCTGTCGAAGCCGCGCCGGGGCGCGCCCAACGCCTCGGCGAAGGCGTGCAGCTTGGCGTACGAGACGTCGCTGATCAGGTGTGACCAGAGCCGACCGCGCCACGGCCAGGCAGGCCGGTCCAGGTAGAGCATGGCATCCACGCTATCCCGCGCAGTGGATCACGTTGATGATCGGCGGCCGGGGACCTAGCCTCGGCTGCATGGCCCCCACCGGACTCCTCGACGACCTGCGCGCCGCGCTCGGCGAGAACGCCGTCCTCACCGACCCGGACCTGCTGCTGATGCACAAGCGGGACGAGGCGGACCTCTGCGCCGCCGGCACACCGCTGGTGGTGACCCGCCCCCGCACCACCGAGCAGGTGGTCGCGGTCGTCCGGGCGGCGGCTCGACACGGCGTACCGGTGGTGCCGCAGGGCGCGCGGACCGGCCTCGCCGGAGCGGCGAACGCGGTGGACGGCGCGGTGGTCCTCAGCACCGTCGCGATGGACGAGATCCGCGAGATCGACCCGGTGAGCCGCATCGCCGTGGTCCAGCCCGGGGTGGTCAACGCGACCCTGGCGGGGGCGGTGGCCAAGCAGGGGCTGTGGTATCCGCCGGACCCCGGCTCATGGGAGTCGTCCACGATCGGCGGCAACGTGTCCACGAACGCCGGCGGCATGTGCTGCGTCAAGTACGGAGTGACCACCGAGTACGTGCTCGGCCTGGAGGTCGTGCTCGCCTCCGGTGAGGTGCTGCGCACCGGCCGGCGTACCGCCAAGGGCGTGGCCGGCTACGACCTGACCCGGCTCTTCGTCGGCTCGGAGGGCACCCTCGGGGTGATCACCGAGGTGACAGTGGCGCTGCGGCCCGCCCCGGCCGAGTCGCTGACCATGGTGGCGGTCTTTCCGTCCACGGCCGCCGCCGGCGCGGCGGTGGCCGCGATCGCCGCCCGGGGGCTGACGCCCAGCCTGCTGGAACTGCTGGACCAGACCCACCTGCGGGCGATCGAGGCGTACCAGCCGATGGGGTTGCGGACGGACGCGCAGGCCCTGCTGCTGGCCGCCGCGGACACCGGCACCCGGGCGGCGGACGACCTGGCCGGGCTGGCCGAGGTGTGCGAGGCGGCCGGCGCCGACGAGGTGTACGCGGCCACCGACGCGGTGGAGGCGGCGGCGTTGTTGCAGGCCCGGCGGCTGGCGCACCCGGCGATGGAGAAGTTCGCCGCCGACGCCTACCCGGGGGGCAACGGCGGTCTGGTGATCGACGACGTGGCGGTGCCTCGTGGTTCGCTCGCCGCCCTGCTCGACGGGGTGTCCCGGATCGCGGCGGAGTGCGAGGTGCCGATCGGCGTGGTGGGGCATGCCGGGGACGGCAACATGCACCCGAACATCGTGGTGGACCGGGCCGACCCGGCGAGCGTGGAGCGGGGTCGGCGGGCGTTCGACGAGATCATGCGGCTCGGCCTGGACCTGGGCGGCACCTGCACCGGCGAGCACGGGGTGGGGCTGCTCAAGCGGGACTGGCTGGCCCGGGAGATCGGGCCGGTGGGCGTCCGGGTGCACCAGGCGATCAAGTCGGCGCTCGACCCGACCGGCCTGCTCAACCCCGGCAAGGTGCTCTGACCCCGGCGGCTCAGCCGATGACCTCGGCCGGGGTCGCCTGGGTGAGCAGCAGCAGGATCTCCCCGGCGACGACAGGTCGTTCCTCGCCAGGGCAGTCCTGTGAGGTGATCAGCCCTGCCGACGTGAGCAGGCTGGAGGTCAGCGCGTCGATGCAGGTCGCCCGGTACCGCCGGACCTGGTCGGTCTCCTCGGCCAGCCTCGGGTCGGCGAGCAGCACCTGGAGCCGTTCGGTCTGCTCGGGCGCGAGCGTGCCACGGGAGTTGACCCCGTCGCCCGCGCAGTCCAGGCACTGCCACGCGCCGTTGCGCTCGACGCTCAGGGTGCGCAGCGGGCCGTCGGTGCCGAGCCGCTGGAGCAGGCTGACCTGCCCCGCCGCGACGGTGGTGGGGATCTCGGGCAGCGGTCCGCCGGCCGCAGAGCCCACCGGGGGCGCCGCCTGCGGTGTCGCACCGGCGTCCCGTTCGAACAGCGAGCAGCCGGTCAGGGCCATGGCGAGAGCCGCAGCGAGAAGGGGCCCGAGCAGACGGGGGCGCGCGCGGTACAGCACGCGCGGAAACCTACCCCACCGTAGGTAGCGTGCGAAACCACCATCCGGGCCGCTATCGATGGTTACCCTTCGGTAACGTCACGATTCGGTCATCGCGCCGATGACGGCAAGGTCGCCTGATCGTCGTCGCCGCCACGGTCGGCCGCGTAACCCCTGACATCCGGAGCACCGAGACGGGCCGCGTCCGCCGTCGCGTCGTCAGGCATCAACTGGGACTGCCGCTCGGCCTCCACCCGGGCGCGGTAGTGCTCCACCTCGCGGACCCGGGTGCCCGCGTCCCAGCCGAGCACCGCACCCATCAGCTCGGCGGCGTGCTCGGCCGACTCCAGGCCCCGGTGGGAGGTCTCGAAGGAGATCCGGGTACGCCGGGTCAGCACATCCTCCAGATGCAACGCGCCCTCGGCCCGCGCCGCGTACGCGACCTCCGCCGCCAGGTACTCGGGCGCACCGGCCAACGGGGAGGCGAGCAGCGGATCCGCGTCGATCAGCGCCAGCAGGTCCAGCGTCAGGGTGCCGTACCGCTCCAGCAGGTGCTCCACCACACCCACCGGCACGCCGTGCCGACGGGCCAGATCGGCCCGGTCCCGCCACATGGCCGGGTACCCGTCGGCACCCAGCAACGGCAGGTCGGCGGTACGCGACGGCCGGGCGCCACCCAGCCGGCGGGCGGCCCGGTCGACCACGTCCGAGGCCATCACCCGGTACGTCGTGTACTTGCCGCCGGCGACCAGCAGCAACCCGAGCATCGGCTCGAAGACGGCGTGCTCGCGCGACAGCTTCGAGGTGGAGTCCGCCTCGCCGGCCAGCAGGGGCCGCAGCCCGGCGTAGACGCCCTCGATGTCGGCCGTGGTCAACGGCCGCTCCAGCACCGTGTTGACCTGCTGCAACAGGTAGTCGATGTCGCGGGCCGAGGCGGACGGGTGGGACCGGTCCAGCCGCCAGTCGGTGTCCGTCGTACCGATGATCCAGTGCCCGCCCCAGGGAATGACGAAGAGCACCGAACTGGCCGTACGCAGGATCAGCCCGGTCTCGCCGGTGATCGCCGAGCGGGGAACCACCAGGTGCACGCCCTTGGACGCGCGTACCCGGATGCCGGGCCGCAGGCCCACGTCGTTGAGCATCCGCGACATGTCGTCGCTCCACACACCCGTGGCGGCGATGACGGTACGGGCCTGCACCTCGAACTCGGCGTCCGGTGAGCCGGCCGGCGCCTCCAGGTCGCGGACCCGGACGCCCGTCACCTCCCGCGCCTGGCGGATCAACCCGACGGCGCGGGCACTGCTCACCACAGTGGCGCCGAGGCTGGCCGCCGTACGGGCCAGGGTGACCACCAGCCGGGCGTCGTCGACCTGACCGTCGTAGTAGCGGATCGCGCCGGCAAGCGCGTCGGCCCGCAGGCTCGGGAAGATCCGCCGGGCACCCTCACGGGTCAGGTGCCGGTGCAGTGGCATTCCCCGGCCCCCGCCGAGGACCCCGGCGAAGGCGTCGTAGGCGGCCACACCGGCGCCGTAGTAGGAGCGGCGCAAGAGCCGGGCGGGCAGATCCCGCACGCCCCGACCGGCGGGCAGCGGCACCAGGAACGGCACCGGGCGGACCAGGTGCGGCGCGAGCCGGGTGGCCAGCAGGCCGCGTTCGGTGAGCGCCTCGTGGACCAGGTGGAACTCCAACTGCTCCAGGTAGCGCAGGCCGCCGTGGATGAGCTTGCTGGAACGGCTCGACGTGCCGGCCGCCAGGTCACGCGCCTCCACCAGGGCCACCTTCAGCCCCCGGGACGCCGCGTCCACTGCGGCGCCGGCACCTGTCACCCCGCCGCCGATGACCAGCACGTCGAAGCGCTCGGCGCGCAGTCGACGCAGGTCAGCGGCACGGCGCACCGGCGAGAGCTGCCCGGCGACGGATCGGGAGATGTTGGGATCTCGCACCCGTCCACCGTATCCGCCGTGGGCAGCGCGCCGACATGCGCCGTCCGCCCCGTACTGTGCGAGTCATGCAGGCCGGCTCTCCGTCACCCGCTGGTCAACCGCTGCCGTACCGGCCGCCTCCGCGCCCGGCCAGCCCGTGGCCGGTGGTCGCGGCCGCGCTGGTGGGCGGCTGGACCGTCGTGGTCACCGTTGGCACCCAGACCGGTGGCTGGGTCACCGACCAGGTGCTGCTGGGCTTCGGACGGGACCGGGCCGGCTGGCTCTGGCCGGTGCTGGGCCTCGCCGCAGTCGTCCTGGTGGGCACGCCCGCGCTGCTGCTGGCCGTGCTGCCCCGGTCGGCCCCGGTGCGGGCCACCGGACGGGTGTGGCTGGCCGCCGTTCTCGCGCTCGGGGTGTTCACCCTGCTGCGGATCGTGCCGCTTGTGCACCACGAGGCGTACCTCGCCGCGCTGGCCGCCGTGGCGGCGCTCGGCGCGCTCGCCGCGACCCGGTGGGCGCGCCGCCCGGCCGTCACCGGCGACGCCGCTACGCCCGACAGCCCGGCGCCGGACGGCCCCGCACCCGACGGCCCAGCGCTGGACGGCCCCGCATCGCACGCCGGCGCGGCGGACGCCGACGGCGGACCCGCGCCGGCCGGAGGACGGTTCCGCCGGCCCGGTGCGGTGCCGCTGCTCGCCGTCGCCGCCGGCCTGGCGCTGCTGCTGCCCTGGGCCTGGCTGGGCGCGCTCGGCGGCCTGCTGGAGACCGTGCTGGCGCTGCTGGCCGCCGCCGCGATCGGCAGACTCGCCGCGACACTGCTCGACGCGACCTTCTGGTCCCGCTTCGCGGTAGGCAGGCCACCCCGGCCGGCCCGCCTGGTGCTTGTCGGCGGCCTGGTCGCCGGGGTGGCGCTGCTGCTGCTCGCGGCCGGTACCGGCCAGTCCGGCACCCAGCTACCCGCGCTGCTGACCCTGCCGCCCGCGGGTTTCACGCTGGCCGCCCTCTGGGCCGCTACCTGGCGATCCACCGCCGACCCGGCGGGCGCGGCGCGGGCCGGGCGGACGGCGACCGGCTGGCTGGTGGGGCTCGGCGTACTCGGACCGCTGGCGTTCACCGACCCGGAGGAGATCAGCCTGCTGCTGGTGGGCACCCGCGACGTGCCGTTCTGGGTGGCGGCCGCCGCCGGTGCCGGGCTCGCCGTCGCGGCAGTCGTCGCCATCGGGTACGCGGTGTGGCTGGCACGGCAGTCGGCCCGTACCCCGAGCCGGCGGGTGGCCGCGATCACCGCCCTGGTGCTGCTTGTGACGTTCGCCCTGGTGGACGTCGGGCCGGGGCAGCCCGGCCTGCACGGCGAGCGGCTGCTGGTGGTGCTGCGCGAACAGGCCGACCTGACCGGTCTGCCGGCCGGCGTACCGGGCCGGGCGGGTCGGGACGCCAGGGCCACCGAGGTCTACCGGCGGCTGGTGGACACGGCCGAACGCAGCCAGAGCGACCTGCGCCGCGACCTGCGCCGGCTGGGGCTCGATCCGGTGTCGTACTACCTGGTCAACGCGGTGGAGGTGGACGGCGGTCCATTGGCGCGGGCGTGGCTCGCGCGCCGGCCGGAAGTGGACCGGGTGCTGGTCAGCCAGCGTCTGCGGCCCCTGCCCGCGCCGGCCGGGCAGACCCGGGGCACCGCGCCCGCGCCCACCGGTCCGGAGTGGAACATCCGCCAGCTCGGTGCCGACCGGGTGTGGTCGCAGCTCGGGGTGACCGGCAGGGGCGTCGTCGTGGGTAGCTCGGACTCCGGCGTGGACGGCGCCCACCCGGCGCTGCGGGCCGGGTTCCGCGGCGGCGACGACTCCTGGTACGACCCGTGGAACGGCACCCGGTCCCCGACCGACAAGGGTGGGCACGGCACCCACACGGTGGGCAGCGCGGTCGGGCGGGACGGCATCGGTGTGGCGCCGGACGCGCAGTGGGTGGGCTGCGTCAACCTGGACCGCAACCTGGGCAGCCCCGGGCACTACCTGGACTGTCTGCAGTTCATGCTGGCGCCCTTCCCGGCCGGCGGTGACCCCTTCACCGACGGGCGACCGGACCGCGCCCCGCAGGTGCTGACGAACTCGTGGGGCTGCCCGCCGGTCGAGGGCTGTGACCAGAGGGTCCTGCGACCGGCCACCGCCGCACTGGACGCCGCAGGGATCTTCGTGGTCGCCGCCGCCGGCAACACCGGTCCGTGGTGCGGGTCGATCGAGGACCCGCCGGCGCAGTACCCGGACGTGCTGACCGTCGGCGCTGTGGACGCGCAACGGCGGGTGGCGGAGTTCTCCTCGCGTGGGCCGGTGGCCGGCGGTGTGGTCAAGCCGGACGTGCTGGCACCGGGCGTGGAGGTGGTGTCGGCGATGCCGGGCGGCGGGTACGGCGTCCTGGACGGAACGTCGATGGCGTCTCCCCAGGTGGCCGGCGTGGTGGCGCTGATGTGGTCGGCGAATCCGGCGCTCGTCGGCGACCTGGCGCGTACGCGGCAGATCCTGCGGGACACCGCGACGCCGGCCGTGCCGACGTACCGCTCGCGTAACCAGGCGGACGCCTGCGGCGGCCCGGCGAACGTCACGGGCGCCGGGGAGGTCGACGCTCTCGCCGCCGTCCGCGCCGCCCAGGGGTGATCTAGGGTCGCGACCATGGACGCCGAGATCACCGTCACCGAGCTGACCCCCGACCTGAGCCCCGCCGTGGTGCGGCTCTGCGAGCTGGCTCTCGACCTGCCCGAGGACGCCACCGAGGCGGCCCCCATCGTCGACGTGCTCTGGCCCCGCGCCGGCGCCGACCGACCGGTGGTCGCACTTGGCGTCCAGCGGGGGGCCGATCTGGTCGGTGTGCTGCTCTGCTCGGTGTCGCCGACCGATCCGGGAGTCGGGCACGTGGACCTGGTCGCGGTGCTGCCGGACCAGCGGCGCCGGGGAGTGGGGCGGGCGCTGCTGGCGCGGGCCGAAGCGGTGCTCGCCGAGCGCGGGGTGACCGAGGTGCTGCTCGCCGGGAACCCGCCGTACTACGCGTGGCCGGGTATCGACGTGCGGTACACGCCTGCGGTCTGCGCCGCCCTCGCGTCGGGCTACCGGCAGGACCGGACGGCCTGGAACATGACAGCCGACCTGTCGTACGACGAGTCGCCGGCACTGCGGTCCACGGAGGCGGCGGAGCGGCGGCTGGCCGAGCGGGGCATCACGGTACGGCGGGCGGAACCGGCGGACCTGCCGGCGTTGACCGCGTTCGCCCGGGCCACCTTCGGTGGGGCGTGGGACGGCGAGGTGGCCGGTTCGGTGGGCCGTACGGGGGCCGGGTGTCACCTGGCGGAGAAGGACGGCGAGCTGCTCGGTTTCGCCGCGTACGGGTCGTCGCGGCCGAGCTGGTTCGGGCCGATGGGCACCGCTCCGGCCGCCGAGGGTTCCGGGATCGGCGGGGTGCTGCTGCGTCGCTGTCTGCGCGACCAGCGGGCGCAGGGCCTGGACCGCGCGCAGATCGGCTGGGTGGGGCCGGTGCCGTTCTACTCGGGCAGCGCGGGCGCGCGGATCGAGCGGGTCTTCTTTCTGTACCGGCGGACCCTACCAGTGGCATAAGTGGGCAAATGGGACATAGATTCATTCGCCCGCATCGCCCATCGACCGCCCCCTACCGTTTCGGTAGAGGAGGCAGCCATGACCACGGATGACGACCAGACCGAGGACGGCCCGCCGATCACCTGGAAACCGGTAGGCGAACTGCCAGGCCAACTGCCGTTCGACAGGCTCGACTACGGCGACGCCGAACAACTGGCCGAGATGACCACCGACGCCGAGCCGGCGGTCGAGGAGCCGCAGGAGATGGTGGACGCCCCGATCCAACTGCTTCCGCCGTACGACAGGGCACAGAAGAGGCGTAACCAGCGCCCGCTGCCCACCTGACGACGAACGGGGCGGACCGCGTCAGCGGCCCGCCCCGTTCGGTGTGTCGGAACTGGACTCAGAAGTCCATGTCCCCGCCACCCGGGCCAGCCGGGGCAGCCGGGGTCTTCTCCGGCTTGTCCGCGACGACGGCCTCGGTGGTGAGGAACAGCGCGGCGATCGACGACGCGTTCTGCAGCGCCGAACGCGTCACCTTGGCCGGGTCGATGATGCCCGCGGCCAGCAGGTCGACGTACTCGCCGTTGGCGGCGTTGAGGCCGTGACCCGCTTCGAGGTTACGGACCTTCTCCACCACGACGCCGCCCTCGAGGCCGGCGTTGACGGCGATCTGCCGCAGCGGGGCGTCCAGCGCGACCTTGACGATGTTGGCACCGGTGGCCTCGTCGCCGACCAGGTCCAGCTTGTCGAAGGCGGTCTTGCCGGCCTGCACCAGCGCGACGCCACCACCCGGGACGATGCCCTCCTCGACGGCGGCCTTCGCGTTGCGAACGGCGTCCTCGATGCGGTGCTTGCGCTCCTTGAGCTCGACCTCGGTGGCCGCGCCGACCTTGATGACCGCAACGCCGCCGGCCAGCTTGGCCAGCCGCTCCTGCAGCTTCTCGCGGTCGTAGTCGGAGTCGCTCTTGTCGATCTCGGCCCGGATCTGGTTGACCCGACCCTGGATCTGGTCGGCGTCGCCGGCACCGTCGACGATGGTGGTCTCGTCCTTGGTCACCACGACCTTGCGGGCGCGGCCCAGCATGTCGACGCCGACGGCGTCCAGCTTGAGGCCGACCTCCTCGCTGATGACCTGGCCACCGGTGAGGATGGCGATGTCGGCGAGCATGGCCTTGCGGCGGTCACCGAAGCCCGGCGCCTTGACGGCGACGGACTTGAAGGTGCCCCGGACCTTGTTGACGACCAGGGTGGCCAGGGCCTCGCCCTCGATGTCCTCGGCGATGATCAGCAGCGGCTTGCCCGACTGCATGACCTTCTCCAGGATCGGGAGCAGGTCCTTGACCGACGAGATCTTGCTGTTGACGATCAGGAGGTAGGGGTCGTCGAAGACGGCCTCCATGCGCTCCGGGTCGGTCATGAAGTAGGCCGAGATGTAGCCCTTGTCGAAGCGCATACCCTCGGTGAGCTCCAGCTCCAGCCCGAAGGTGTTGCTCTCCTCGACGGTGATGACGCCTTCCTTGCCGACCTTGTCCATCGCCTCGGCGATGATCTCGCCGACGCTGGTGTCACCAGCGGAGATGGAGGCGGTGGAGGCGATCTGCTCCTTGGTCTCGACGTCCTTGGCGAGCTTGGACAGCTCCTCCGAGACGCTCGCGACCGCGGCCTCGATGCCCCGCTTCAGGGCCATCGGGTTGGCGCCGGCGGCCACGTTGCGCAGGCCCTCGCGAACCAGGGCCTGGGCCAGGACGGTCGCCGTCGTCGTGCCGTCACCGGCAACGTCGTCGGTCTTCTTCGCGACCTCCTTGACCAGCTCGGCGCCGATCTTCTCGTACGGGTCCTCGAGCTCGATCTCCTTGGCGATGCTCACACCATCGTTGGTGATGGTGGGGGCACCCCACTTCTTCTCGAGCACGACGTTGCGGCCCTTGGGGCCGAGGGTCACCTTTACGGCGTCAGCGAGCTGGTTCATGCCCCGCTCGAGGCCGCGGCGCGCCTCTTCGTCGAACGCGATCATCTTGGCCATACGGCGTTGTCCTCCTGGACACTCACGGGCCACCCGAGATGTGTGCCCCGGATGGGCCGCCTGGTGTACGCACCTTGGGACGTCGCCACCTGGCGACGACGACGTCCTTCGGCCGGGCCGGATAGCCCGCGACGACCGGCCATGCCGCCCCGGCGTCTCCACGCCGGTGCAACCTGGCCCCACCGTCCCGACCATTGGCACTCACGGTATGCGAGTGCCAATGACTTGTTTAGCACTCTCCCCTGCCGAGTGCAAGCACGATGGTGCGGCTCAGCCGAGTTCCGCAGCCAGTCCGGTGCTGTTCACCGGCGCCTCATGCGCCCGCTGCTCGGCGTACGTGACCAGCAGACCGATCAACTGGGCGAGGTGCGCCGGCAGGGCCAGCACGGCCGAGACCGCGAGGACCGCGACGATGCCGACAGCGGTGCCGGGCGACGAGAGCGGGTCCGTACCCAGCGGGACGGACAGGATCGACTCCAGCACCGACGGGACCACCGTGGCCACGATCACCACCGCGACGACGAGCGCCACCCGGCCGAGCAGCAGACCGAGCCGGTCGTGGAACATCCGGAACGACCTGCCGATCGGGTTCTGCCGCTCGAACAGGTAGACCGGGCCGGCCATGCTCAACGCGAACGCCAGGTAGATGCCCGGCAGCACGCAGAAGCAGAACCCCACCCCGATCAGCAGACTGATCAACAGCGTCCAGCCCCAGAGCCCGAGCGCGCGCCGTGCGCCGTACCGCAGCGCCGGCCCCAGCTCGGCGGACTCCCCCGCCGCCTGGCGGGTGATCACCCAGGTCCCGGCGGCCCACCCGATGGCCTGCACCAGCCCGATCAGCAGACTGCCGCCGATCAGCACGGCCAGGAGGGTCACCAGGTCCGTGACGAACGTCTCCGGCAGGCTGGACGGTGACTCAGCCTGCGCCTCCCAGCGCGCCGACGGGTCCACACCGAGGGAGAGCACCGAGAGTACGGCGGCAGGCGCCACCTGGGTGAGCAGCATGATGGGCACCAGCAGCCGCCACCCCCGACGCAGCGCCGCCCCACACCTGGCGGACCAGCCGCCGAGACCGGCGCCGGGCGGGGTGACCAGGGCGTCGTTCGGGTCGAACCCGTGACCCGCCGGGTACCACCCGACGGGCGACCCCGGATACCAGGACTGCCCCGGGTAGGGGCCGGCGCCCGGCGGGAAGCCGCCGGTGGGCGGGAACACCCACTGGGCGGGCGCTGCGGGCGTACCCCAGCCGCCCTGCGCGGGGTCCCAGCCCGGCGGCGGGCCGGCCTGGCCGCCGGTTGCGCCCGGGTCGGACGGGCCCGGCTCCCCCGGCCCGGGAGGCGGGGTGGTCGGGGGCGGCTGGTCGGTCATGAACCCTCCTCAGCATCGGCTGGAACGGTTCACGATCTTCCCGGCTACGTGCCCGCACCGCAGCCCGCGACGCGCGGGAAATCAGACGACGCGTACGTGCTCGGCCTGTGGGCCCTTCTGGCCCTGGGCGATCTCGAACTCCACCCGCTGACCGTCGTCCAACGCCTTGTAGCCGTCCATCTCGATCGCGGAGAAGTGGACGAACACGTCCTGACCGCCGTCGACGGCGATGAAGCCGTAGCCCTTCTCGGCGTTGAACCATTTCACGGTGCCCTGTGCCACGGTGCACTTCCTCACTCTGCGCGGCGTTACCTGCCCCGGCGCGCGGCGTGACCGGGCGCCTGTGGACCACCGCTCGGCGATCGATGACGGCCGCTGAAACGGGTGACCGAAATCGCACGCTACACGAGGAGTGACGGCCGCGCACGACCACAAATCGGGCATGGTCCAGGGCGCTCCGACGGCGTCGACGAGCCCTGGTTTTCCGGGCAGAGCATCCATGTCCGTGGTTGTCGCCGAAAACCGATTCCGGCCCTGTGATAGGCATGCGGCATGACCACCGACACGGGCTCGCACGCCCTGCGGCAGGCGCAGATCCGCCGGGTCCGGCCGCAGGACGCCGCCCGGATGCGGGCGCTGCGCCTGGAGATGCTCGCCGACGCGCCGCTGGCCTTCCTGGAGACGATCGCCGACGCGGCCGCCCGCCCGCACGCCGAGTACGCGGCCCGGGTCGCGTACACCTCGCGGGGCGCGGAGACGGCGCAGTTCGTGGCGGATCCGGGTGGCCGGTTCGTCGGGCACGCCGGAGGAACGGCGGCGCCCCGCGAGGCCGGGCTGACAGTCATCTACGCGGTCTACGTCACGCCGGCGTGGCGCGGCAGCGGCCTGCTCGGTGAGCTGGTCGACGAGGTGGCCGCCTGGTCGAGGGCGTGCGGTCGACCGGAGCTGCTGCTGGAGGTGGTGGTCGGCAACAAGCGCGCCTACCGCGCCTACCAGCGGCTGGGCTTCGAGGACACCGGCGTACGCGTCCCCCACCCCACGATCCCCGCCCTGACCGAATTACAGATGCGCCGCCCCGCCTAGGACCCGTCCCACGGCGGAACCCTGGTGATGCAGCCGGCGCCACCGTCTCCAAGAGGGGTTTCCGGGGCAGCCCGAGCCGCGCAGGGATCAAGCCTGACCGCCCGGAGCGGGTCGGGCTGCCCCGGAAACCCCAACCGCACCTACACGTGCCGCCGAGACTGGACGATCCGGAAGCGGTTGGCCACGTAGGCGCCATCGGTCAACGCCGAGTTGGCCGCCGCGTTGGCGCCGCTGCCGTGGAAGTCGGAGAACGCCGCCGACTGGTTCACGAACACCCCGCCGGTCAGGTTGCAGGACAGGTGCACCCCGACCTCGACGGCGATCGCCTCGGTCGCGTCCAGCACCGACTCGTCGGTGGAGTAGACCCCCGCGGTGAGCGCGCCCTTCTCGCCGACGGTCCGGCGCAGCAGCTCCAGGCTGTGGGCTGTGGAGTCGGTGGCGATGGCGAAGGAGATCGGCCCGAACCACTCCCGGCCGTACGTCTCCGCGTCGTCGGCGGTCAACTTCACGATCGTCGGGGTACGCACCACCGCGTCGGCGTACGACGGGTGGGCCACGGCGCGCGACTCCAGCACCGGCTCGCCCACCTTTGTCACGTCGGAGAGCCGTTCCAGCACCCCGTCGTTGACGATGGCGCCGGTCAGCTCGACGCCCCGGGCGGGGTCAGCGGTCAGCTTGCCTACCGCAGCGGCGATCCCGCCGGCCACCTCGTCGAAGCTCTTGTGCCCCTGGTCGGTTTCGATGCCACCGGCGGGGATGAGGATGTTCTGCGAGGTGGTGCACATCTGACCGCTGTAGAGGGTCAGGGTGAAGCCGAGGTTGCGGCACATGCCGGCGAAGTCGTCGGTGGAGTCGATGACGACGGTGTTCAGGCCTGCCTTCTCGGTGTAGACCGACGCCTGCCGGGCGTGCGTCTCCAGCCAGTCGCCGTACTCGGTGGAGCCCGTGAAGTCGACGATCTTGACGGAGCGGTGCAGGGCGAGGTCGCTGGCGAGCTTCTCACCTGGCGCCTCGGCCGCCAGCAGGATCAGGTTCGGGTCGAACCCGGCCTCGGCGAGCACCTCCCGGGCGTACTTCACGGTGATGGCCAGCGGCAGCACCGCGCGCGGGTGCGGCTTGACGATCACCGGGTTGCCGGTGACCAGCGAGGCGAACAGCCCGGGGTACGAGTTCCAGGTCGGGAAGGTGTTGCAGCCGATCACCACCGCCACCCCGCGCGGCACCACGTGGAACGTCTTGGTCATCCGCAGCGGGTCGCCCTTGCCGGCGGCCTTCTCCCAGCCGGCCGTCCCCGGGTGCCTGGTCATCTCGGCGTACGCGTACGCCAGCGACTCCAACGCCCGGTCCAGCGCGTGCGCGCCGCCGGCCTGGAAGGCCATCACGAACGCCTGCCCGCTGGTGAACTGCACCGCGTTGGCCAGCTCGAAGATGTGCTTGTGCAGCCGGTCGAGGATCTCCAGGCAGACACCCACCCTGGCCTGCGGGCCGGCGTCACGCCACGCGGGCAGCGCGGCGGACGCGGCGCGGATCAGCTCGTCGACGCCGGCGTGCGGGTAGCGCACCGCCAGCTCCACCCCGAACGGGCTGGCCTCGGTGGCGACCCGCTCACCCGCGCCCGGCTGGTCGAGGGGGAAGTCACCACCGAGGTACGCCTCGAAGGCGGCCTTGCCGTCGGCGGCGGCGTTCTCGCCGTACACCCGGGGGCTTGGGGATTCGGGATAGGCGGACCAGTAGCCCCGCTCCGTGATCGCGGTCAGCGCACGGTTGAGGGTGTCGGCGTGCCTGTCGTACAGGGGATGCGGGGTCTCCGTCATGCCCGCCATCATGCCTGAGGACGCACCGCGAGCAGTAGCACCGATCTCCGTCAGAGGGTCAGCTGCCAGTCGGTCCAGGCGTCCACCGGGCGGAAGCCGAGCTGCTCGTTGATCGCCACCATGTAACTGTTGCTCGCGGCGTTGAAGGTGTCGATGACGCGTACCGCCCGCTCGTGGGTGAGCAGGTGGTGCAGGTTCTCCGCCTTGGCGATGAGGCCGAGCCGATGCCCGCGGTGGGCGGGGTCGACGATGGTGATCTGCTGGTAGGCGTGCCAGTCGGCGTTGGCACCGACGTCGAGCACGGTCCACGCGACAAGCCGCCCGGACTCCTCGTGCCGCATCCCGAGGTGGTAGCGCCGCCGGCCACGGGCGTCAAGCGACAGTTCGTTTCCCCTGATGCGTTCGGCGTCCACCTGCTCCGGCTCCCACTGCACGTCGCCCATTGGCGCGTCCGTCAGCAACCGGCCGTCGAGGTAGGCGATGTCCGCGACGTACTCCTGCGGGGTGGAGCCCTGCCAGCAGACCGACCGGTAGCCCTCGGCCCGCGGCGTGGCCTCGGCGAGCGCCGCCCGCAACGCGATCCGGTCGATGTCGGCGACCGCGAGACGCCGACGCACCTCGGCGAGCGCGGGCCGGGCACCCGTGGTGGCGGCGAACGCGTCGCCCGCGACGCTTCGGGCCGGCCCGTCGGGCAGCGCGGAGACGGCCATCGCGACGACCCGCTTACGTCCGCGCTCGCGCAGCAGGCGAACCCCGTACTCGTGCAGGGCCCGGCCGACGCCCCGGCGCCGCAGCTCCGGATGCACCGTCAGATCGGCTGTGGCGTTCTCGGTGTTGTCGAGGAAGGGCAGGTCCACCTGGAGGTAGCCGGCCGGTACGCCGTCCAGGCGGGCCAGCGCCCAGAGCGACTCGGTGCCGGGCATCGGGGTGTGGAACAGCGCGTCGAAGCGACGCCGGCAGAACGGCGGGAGGTCCGGCACGTCGACGTCGCCCGCCGCCGCGCCGATCCGGTACGCCTCGTCGACCGCGGCCGGGTCGGTGCCGTCGAAGGACGCGATCGTGATGCTCATGCGGGCGAGACTGGCACCGGAAAAGCGATCGGGCCAGCGATTTACTCGCTGGCCCGATCGGACGTGGTCGGGAGGGACACTCGCACAACGCCTCCGGCGTTGGGTCGCAAGAACTTCAAAAGTCTCCGGCGAAATGCCCTCCCGCACGGAGCATCTTGCGCCGTCCGGTTCCTGCCGTCAAGTCCAGAGCGGCGGGTTTTCCACACTCACAGCGAAAAGCCAGTTACCCGGCGGATCGCCCAGGCAGGGCCGGTCAGCCGAGCAGGCCGGCGTCCCGGGCGGCGCGCAGGGAGGGCTTGATGTGGTGGGTCGGCCCGACCTGCCCGGCCACCGCGTCGATGGTCTTGAGGCCCTCGCCTGTGTTGAAGACGACGGTCTCCGCCGCCGGGTCGAGCCGGCCGGACTCGACGAGCTTGCGCAGCACCGCCACGGTGACCCCACCGGCGGTCTCGGCGAAGACACCCGTGGTGCGGGCCAGGTCACGGATGCCGGCACGGATCTCGTCGTCGTCCACGTACTCCATCCATCCGCCGGTACGGCGGACCGCCTCCAGGGCGTAGAGGCCGGCGGCCGGGTCGCCGATGTTCAGCGACTTGGCGATGCCTGTGGGCTTGACCGGGGTGATCGTGTCGGTGCCGGCGTGCAGGGCGGTGGCGATGGGGTTGCAGCCGGCCGACTGGGCACCGAAGACCTTCCAGCCGCCGGCCGGCGCCTCGACCAGGCCGATCTCGACAAGCTCGGAGAACGCCTTGTCAATCTTGGTGAGCAGTTCGCCGCTGGCCATCGGGATGACCACCTGCGCCGGGATCCGCCAGCCGAGCTGCTCGGCCACCTCGTAGCCGAGGGTCTTGGAGCCCTCCGCGTAGTACGGACGGACGTTGACGTTGACGAACGCCGTGTCCTCGAACTCGTCGGTCTCCACCAGCTCACCGCAGAGCCTGTTGACGTCGTCGTACGAGCCGTCGATGGCGACCAGCTCGCCGCCGTAGACGGCGGTGGTGATGACCTTGCCCTGCTCCAGGTCACTGGGGATGAAGACCACCGACGGCACCCCGGCACGGGCGCCGTGGGCGGCCACCGAGTTGGCCAGGTTGCCCGTCGACGCGCAGGCGAACCGGGTGAAGCCGAGCGCCTTCGCGGCGGTGAGCGCCACCGAGACGACCCGGTCCTTGAACGAGTGGGTCGGGTTGGCGCTGTCGTCCTTGACCCAGAGCGGCGCGGTGATGCCCAGCTCGGCGGCGAGGTTCGGGGCCGCCACCAGCGGGGTCAGGCCCGGGTTGAGGGTGACCCGGGTGGCCGGGTCCTGACCGGCGGGCAGCAGCGCGGCGTACCGCCAGATGTTGTTCGGGCCGGCTTCGATCTGCTCGCGGGTGACAGTGGCCAGGGCGGCGGTGTCGTAGTCGACCTCCAGCGGGCCGAAACACTCGTAGCAGGCGTGCTGGGCGGCGAGCGGGTAGCGGGCCGAACAGGCGCGGCAGACCAGGGCGCGGGCGGGGCTGGCGGAGGTGTCGATACCGGGGGCGGCGAGCGTCGACGTCATGTCGAGAGTCCTCTCATCTTTCCCCGCATCGCACGGTGCGGCGGGGACGGAATTGGCACCTGCCCCGCCTGTCGCTCAGCGGTGAGCGCGCGGGGTGGTTGCCGGGGCGTCGTCGGGCCGTATCCCTCAGCCCCTCTGGATGAGGTATGCAGTTGTGCCGTCGAGTCTAGGCAACGTTGCCCGTGGCCTCCACCGGGCATCCCAGGGAGTGGGTCAGCGGGCGGCCACCGCGACGGGGTCGACCACAGCTGTCGGGTCCGTGACGGCGGTCGGCTGCGGCAGGGACGACGTCCTGGTCGGTGCCCTGTTGGCCAGGTTCGCGGCGACCAGTGCGGCGATGGTGATCGCGGCGCCGACCAGCTCGACCGGGTCGGGCCGGTAGCCACGGGCGATCTGCACCGCGAACGTGGTGACCGGGACCAGATTCATGAACAGCGCGGCGTTCGCGGCACCGAGCCGCTGCACACCTGTGTTCCAGGCCAGGACGGCGATCACGGCGCCCACTACCACTGCGTACGCCAACTGCGGGGCGACCGCCACGAGGTCGGCGGCGGCCGGCGCGTGCTGCCAGCCGACGGCGTCGGCGCCGATGCTCGCGACGAGCATGGCGGCGGTGCCGGAGAGCGCGGTAAGCGTCGTGAAGCGCAGCGGGGACCAGTCACCGAACCGGCTGGCGCCGTGGGTGTAGATGCCCCAGCCGAGCACCGCGCTGATCATCATCAGGCCGCCGAGGCCGAACTGGCCGAGCCCGGCGAGGCTGCCGCGGGTGATCACCAGGCCGACGCCGAGAAGCGCCACCAGGGAGAGGGCGAGCAGGAGGGGCTTGGGGCGTACGCCGTCGCGGACCCACCGGACCAGCTGGGTGATCACCGGGGTGGTGGCCACGAAGAGGGAGATCTGCTGCGGGGCGGCGTGCTCGAGGGCCAGGTTGGTGAGCAGGTTGAACCCGGCGAACCCGACGACTCCGAGCACCACCACCTCGACCGTCCGGCCGCCGTGGCGCAGCGCGCCGGCACCCTCGCGGAGCAGCAGGAGGCCGACCAGGACGGCGGCGGCCAGCAGGTATCGGGCGGTGGTGAGGTTGAGCGGGTCGACCCGGGTCAGCGCGCTGGCCAGGACGGGGAACATCACTCCCCAGCCGACCACGGCGAGCAGCGGGTAGGCGGCGGCGCGGGATCGCATCGTCAGCTCCAATGTTCGAGTATCGTCGAACCAACGGAACTGACAGTAGGAGCTTGTTCGACAATTGTCGAACAACGGTTACACTTGTCACATGGAGCCGTACGAACCCGACCTGACCGACGTACCGGTCACCGCCGTCCTTGCCGCACTCGCGGACGACGTGCGGCTGCAGATGGTGCGGGCACTCGCCGAGGGCGGCGAGGCAGCCTGCGGCACCCTCGACTTCGGCGTCTCCAAGGCGACCCGCAGCCACCACCTGAAGGTGCTGCGCGAGGCGGGCCTGACCCGCACGCGCGCTGCCGGCACCAGCCGCTACGTGCGGCTGCGCCGCGACGAGATGGACCAGCTCTACCCAGGCCTGCTGGACGCTGTCCTCACCCCACGCCCGCCGGCCTGACGTCGCATCCTCGGCTCCGGGGCTGGATCGTCGACGGCCGCACGTCGACGGTGCCCCCGCCCGGGCGCGGCGTCGGAGCCGCCTCGTCGAGGCTTCGACGCCGCGCGGACACGGGTGCGGTCAGACGGACACGGGGCTGGGTTCGGCCACCGACGGCGACGGCGCTTCGCCGCGACGACGGAAGAGCAGCGCGTCGAGCGCCCACGGGCCCGAGCCGAGTGCGGCGACCAGCAGGAACGACCAGCAGAAGAGCGCTGCCTGCTCACCGCCGTTGCGCAGCGGCAGCAGGCCGTCGGGCTGGTGCACGACGAAGTAGGCGTACGCCATCGAGCCGGAGGCGAGAAGCGCGGCGGGTCGGGTGAAGAGCCCGACCAGCACCAACGCGCCGCAGACGAGCTGGATGAGGGCGGCCCACCAGCCCGGCCAGGTGCCGAGCGGTACCGCCTTGCCGGTCATCGGGTTGCCGCCGAACAACCCGAAGACCGAGGACAGGCCGTGCAATGTGAACAGCAGTCCGATCACGATGCGGAACAGGGACAGGGTCGGCCCGCCGAGCCGAGAGACGTTCATGGAGACCTCCATCGAAGGGGACAGATCTCTTCAATGGTGGGCCAAGAATGTATCGAAGTTAATAAATTCCTTGCTGGTGGGATAATCCCAGGTCGAAACATATCGCTCTGTGGGAGCGCTCCCGCACCGAACGTACCGCGAGTCGAGACGGCCGTACACCCTGTCGAGTTGCGCCCAGCGCAGGTCGAGGTATCAGGACGCTGTCGAGTTGCCCCACCTGTTGGGCGTAGGAACCCGGCGGAACGGGAACGGCTCGACCCCTTTCGCCGGCGGTACGCCTCATGACCCTGCCGGCTCCGGCGCCGTGAACGACACGAGCGCGGCCCTCGGAACGGTCGAGGACTCCTTCAGGTCGTCGCGGCGGACGGCTGCGGTTGCGCGGACTCAGGCCGGCGGGAGCCGCGCGGCAGGATCAGGTAGGTCAGGGCGAGACCGGTCAGACTCAGGGCTGCCCCGACGAGGCCGGACCAGCGCACGGCGCCGGCGGCCAGGATCAGGCCTCCGCCGGCGGACCCGGCGGCGGCGCCGAGGTTGATCGCGCCCACGTTGACGGCGACGGCGAAGGTCGGCGCATTACCGGCGTGATGCAGGATCATCGCCTGCAGCGGCGCGATGATGGCGGTGCCGAGCAGGCCGAGGAGCAGTACGGCGAGCACGGCGGACGGCTGCCAGACGACCGCGAACGGGATCATGAGAAGCACACCGGTGAGGCAACCGAGCACACCGCGTACCGTCGCGCCCACCGACCGGTCGGTCAGTCGCCCGGCGGCGACATTGCCGATCAGGCTGCCTGCGCCGTAGGCCAGCAGCAGCCCGGAGACGGTCGCCGCGGAGAAGTGGGCGATCCTGGTCAGCAGCGGTGCGATGTAGGTGAAGACGACAGTCACGCCGGCGAAGGCGACCGCTGCGGTGGCGATCGACAGCAGCACCGGCCTGCGGGTCACGACGTACAACTCGTCACGGAGGTCGGTGGTGGGCGCGTCGAGTCGCGGCAGGACGGCCGCCAGCAGGACGTTGGCGAGCAGCGCGAGCACGGTCAACGCGAGGAACGGCGCGCGCCAGCCGGCCGCCTGGCCGAGGATCGCGCCGAGCGGGACGCCGAGCAGGGTGGCCACCGTGAAGCCGGACGCGACGGCGGCGATCGCCGTACCGACCTTACCGGCCGGCACGAGGGTCGTCGCCACCACGACCGCGACCGCCAGGAAGGCGGCGTGGCTGAGGGAGGAGACCACCCGACCGACCAGCAGCATCTCGTACGATCCGGCGAACGCGCACAGTGCGCTGCCCACGGCGAACAGCAGTACCAGCACCATCGCCAGGCCCTTGCGCGGAACGCGGGACGTGATCATCGCGACGAGCGGGCCACCGATCACCACGCCGAGGGCGTACGCGGTCACGGCCTGTCCGGCGGTGGCCTCGGACACCCGCAGATCCCCCGCGACCTGCGGCAGCATGCCGGCGATCAGATACTCCGCGGTTCCGATGATGAAGACGCTGACACAGAGCGCGGCCAGCGACAGCAGGTTCTTCCTCATGGCGGCGATGCTAAAGTCTCACATCGATGTGAAGGTCCACCGTTTGACGGGGTGAGCCAGCACACATCAATCGACACGCGGACGGGGAACACGATGCGGATCGGCGAGTTGTCCCGACGGACCGGCGTCAGCGAGCGGCTGCTGCGCTACTACGAGGAGCAGCACCTGCTCCAGCCCGAGCGGAGTCCCAGCGGTTATCGGGAGTACAGCGAAGCCGACATCGGCGTGGTGCGGCGCATCCGTAGTCTGCTCGCCGCCGGCCTGAGCACCACGACCATCGCCGCCGTTCTGCCGTGTGTCCGGGAGGAGGGCGAACGGCTCGTGCCGACCTGCTCGGTCATGCTGGCCGACCTGACCCAGGAGCGGCGGCGGATCATCCAGGCCATCAACGATCTGCAGGCGTCGCGGGAGGCGCTGGACACCGTCATCGCCGCCGCACCTCCCGAGTTCCGGCGCGCCGTCGGCGGGACGCCCGCATGAGCGAGGATCGGCGGATGATCTCCCTCCGCACGGCAGCACGGCGACGGACCAGCGCGGCGGTCGCGGCGACTCTTCTGCTCGCCGCATGTACGCCCGCTGACCATCGGGGCCAGGGCGGAGACCCCACCGGCCCTCCGCCGAAATCGCCGAGTCCCACCCCGTCGGCGAGCGTGGATCCGATCGCCGACTGCCCAGCCTCCGGTGTGCGCATCCGGTCGACCGGAGGGGACGCGGCGATGGGGCTGCGCGCCCTCGGCCTGGAGCTGGCCAACTGCGGTGACCGCCCCTACCGGCTCAATGGCTACCCGGTGCTGTGGGTCCTGAACGAGGAGCGCGAACCGATCATCCTGCGGGTGGTGAACGGGGCCGGGGACATCACGTCGGGGTTCGACCAGCCGCCCCAGCAGCTCACGCTCCAGAAGGGCGAGCGGGCCGTCGCCACCGTCCTGTGGCGCAACCTCGTCACCGACGCGACCGTGCGGGCCACCGCAGGGGCGTACCTGCGGGTCGCGCCCTCCGCCGGGCAGCCGTCCGAGGACGTCGACCCGGACGGGCCGATCGACGTGGGCAACACGGGCCGGATCGGCGTCAGCGCCTGGCGCACGGCCCCGCTATGAGGTGATGTCCTTGCGGGTGAAACGCCAGAACGCCAACCCCCAGAACAGCGTCGCGTAGCTGATCGCGGAGATGCAGCCGCGTACCACGTCGTCGGTCTGCACGGGCGTCGAGAGCAGCCCCAGCCAGGCGGTGCTGAAGTGGGTGGGCAGGAAGTCCCGCAGCGCGCCCAGGGCGGTGATCTGGTCGAGGATGCTCGACAGGATCCACAGCAGCACGGCACCACCGACGGCGCCGAGCGCGGCGTCCGTCGTCACCGACAGCAGGAAGGCCAGCCCGGCCACCACCAGGAGTACGACCGCCAGGTAGCCCAGCACGGCCAGCAACCGGAGCAGCCCCTCGGTCGGCTCCAGCTCGGCCGCGACAGTGCTGCGCAGCGGCGACCAGCCGTAGCGCAGGGTGCCGGCGACAAGTGCCGTGCCGGCCAGCAGCAGCAGGGCCAGACCCGAGTACGCGAGCGCGACCACCAGCTTCACCGTCAACAGCCGCGCCCGGGGCACCGGGATCGCCAACAGGTACCGCAGGCTGCCCCAGCTCGCCTCGCTGGCCACCGTGTCGCCGCAGAACAGCGCGACAACCACCACCAGCAGGAACGACGCCGACACGAAGATCGAGAACAGGGTGAAGTTGAGCCCGCCGGAGGTGGCCAGGTCGACCAGGCTGGCGAACTCGTTGTTGCCGTTGTCGTCGTCGCCACCGGAGTTGAACTGGAACGCGATCAGGATGATCAGCGGCAGCAACACCATGAACCCGAGCGCCAACTGGGTCCGCCGCCGGGACGCCTGCCTGCGGAACTCCGCCGCGAACGGCATGGTGGCCGACGGCCGGTAGCCGCGTGCCTCACCCGCGCCAGAGACAACCATCAGCGGTCACCGCTTCCCCGAGAGTTCTCGCCCACCAGGGCGAGGAACGCGTCCTCCAGGCGCCGCCGCGGCACCACCCGGTCCACCCCGATGCCGGCGCGTACCAGCTCGGCCACCACCTCGCTGCGGGCCGTGCCGTTGGTGTCGACAACCAGCTGACCGTCGCTCTCCGGCAGCACCGTCACCCCGTGCAGCCGGTCCAGCACCGCCCGCGCCGCCACCGGGTCGGTGACGTCGAACAGCACACTCGGCGACTCGCCCACGATCTCCTCCACCGGCCCGGACGCCACGATGCGGCCCTTGTTCACCACCACCGCGTGCGTGCAGGTCTGCTCCACCTCGGCCAGCAGGTGGCTGGAGACCAGCACCGCCCGGCCGTCGGTGGCGTACCGCTGGAGCACCCGGCGCATCTCGGCGATCTGCGGCGGGTCGAGCCCGTCGGTCGGCTCGTCCAACACCAGCAGCTCGGGAAGGCCCAGCATGGCCTGGGCGATGGCCAGTCGCTGGCGCATCCCGTGGCTGTAGTTCTTGATCTTCCGGTGTACGGAGTCGCCCAGCCCGGCGATCTCCAGCGCCTCGTCGAAGTGCGCGTCCTCCCACGGCCGCCCGGTGGCCTTCCAGTACGCCCTCAGGTTGTCCAGCCCCGACAGGTGCGGCAGGAAGCCGGGCCCCTCCACCAGCGCGCCGATCCGGGACAGCACCGGTGAACCGGGCACCAGCCGGCGGCCGAAGACGTAGATCTCTCCGGCGGTCGGCTGGGTCAGCCCCATCAGCACCCGCAGAGTGGTGGTCTTGCCGGCTCCGTTCGGCCCGAGCAGACCCACCACCTGACCGGGGTGCACCTCGAAGTCCACGTTCGACACCGCCACGAAGCCGTCCGCGTACTCCTTGCGCAGTGCGCGCACGGCCAGCGGGGTGTCCGCGTACTCCGGATGCACCGAACGGTCCTGGCGGCGGTGCCGGCGGCGGACCACTGCCACGACCACGACGAGCCCGATCGCGATCGCCGCGAGCAGGCCGGCGAGCACCCAGCGCCAGACCGTCGCCGTGGTGGGGATGGGCTCGCCGTCGACAGTGGGCAGGCTGACGGCGCCGTCCGCCGCCACCGTGTAGACGGTGGGCGCGGCAGGCGTGGTGTACGCCTGGTCGGAGCTGGCCACGACCAGGCGCAGCCGGTGCCCGGCCTCCACCCGGCGGACGATCCCGGGCAGCGTCACGGTGACCGGGCGGGCGTCCTGCACCCGCTGCGGCAGGCCGGTGAGCCGGATCGGGGCGACCAGCCCGTTCGGCAGGGTGGCCGCGCCGTCCTTGTCGACGTCGTAGAGCTTGACGAACAGCACCGCTTCGCCGGTCGGCGACGCGGCCCGCACTGTGACTGTGGGCGAGCCGGCCACGTCCACCGCCTCGGTCAGCGGCGTCGACTCGAAGCGGGCGTGCTGGCCCGGGACGTCACCGGCCACCCCGTCCAGCAGCGAGGCGAGCCCGCCCGCGAACGGGATCGAGGAGATGGCTGCCGGGTTGCCGTTCGGGGGGTTCGCGATCGGCTGCGCCGGACCGGCGACCGCCACCTCCCGGCGGCCGGTGCCGGCGAGGCCCGGATAGTCGGCGCGGCGGAAACCGGTGGCGACAAGCCCCCGGTCGAGCGCGTCGAAGCCGGCGATCCGCGACCAGGTGAAGTCGTCGCCCGGCGCGTCGCCCTCGCCCTTGACGTAGTGGTCGAGCCACTGGACGGTCAGGAACTTCACCCGGTCCGAGTCCGAGCGGGGGCCGGCGCCGCCGTCGTGCCCGCCGGTGAACCAGGCGACCCGCACCGGAGTGCCGGCGGCGGCGATGCCCTTCGCGTTCGCGTCCGCCTCGCCGAGGGGGAAGAGCGTGTCCGCCTCGCCCTGCACCAGCAGGGTCGGTGCCTTGATCTTGTCCAGTACGCCCGCCGGGCTGGAGCGGCGCAGCAGGTCCACGGCGGCCTGGTCGGCCTGACCGGTGGTGGCGATCCGCAGGTACGCGGCGCACACGTCGGCGGCGAACCGTCCGCAGGACGGGTCGGCGGCACCGGCGGGAGCGCCACCGGGGCCGGTGCCCGGGCCGGCACCGGGGCCGGGGCTGGGCGGCCCGGCCGACGCCGGCGCGCCCTCCGGCTGGGCGGCCGTCGCACCTGACAGTCCGGCCGGGCCGCTGCCCACGTTGCCGCCCCCGCCGAAGAAGAGACCGGCCCAGCCCTTCTTGAACACGCCCTCGGTAGGTGCCCCGCCGGTGCTCTCCGGCAGGAACGCCCGGGACAGGTCGTTCCAGGTGATCATGGGGACGATCGCGTCGACCCGACGGTCCTGGGCGGCCAGCAGCAACGCCAACCCGCCGCCGTACGAGCCGCCGACCACGCCGACCTTCGGATCGCCGGCCGCGTCGGTACGCACCTCCGGGCGGGCAGCAAGCCAGTCCAGCAGCCGCTCGGCGTCGCGCACCTCGTAGTCCGGGTTGTCCAGGTGGATCTCGCCGCCGCTGCGGCCGAAGCCCCGCGCGGTCCAGGTCAGTACGGCGTAACCACGCCCGGCGAACTCCTCCGCGTCCGAGCGCACCGACTCCTTGGTGCCGCCGAACCCGTGCGCCAGCAGGACCGCCGGCACCTTCCGCCCCGGCGACGCGTCGGCCGGCAGGTAGAAGGTGGTGTCCAGGTCCACCGGCTCGTCGCCGGCCGGTCCGGAGCGGACGGTGAGCATCGCGCTCTCGGTGCGTACGCCCGACCCCTGCGGCCACACCGCCCAGGTCACGGCGGCGGCCAGCAGAAGGACGACGACTGTTGCGGCGATCGCGCGGCGGCGGGTGGGCAGTGCACGCCGGATCCACGCGGCCGGCGACGGCGATCTCATGCGGCACACGGTACGGCCCGCAGCCTGAGCGTTGGCTGAGATCCGCCGTACGTCTGTCCGGTTGCTCCGATCGGTGATCCGGACCGGTGCGACCGCGCATCGTCGGACGCGGCCCAGCGAGTTGAGTTCGCATCCCGTGAATTCCGATCTTTCTCAGATATCCCCCTCGATGCCTTCATGTCACACCCATCGACAGAACGCAGCGTGCTGCCAACCAGGACGAACCGTGACGTCGCCCGTACTGACGCAAAGCCGACTCGTCGACAACGGTCCGGACCACCGAGGTTCGATTAGTTTTCCGGTCCGGTGCACGGGACCCCATCGGCGAAGCCCACCGTGCCGCCCCCAGCCCGACGCCGGAGGAGACACACCATGGCAGTCCCCGCACCACGGGCCCGTCGACGGCACTCCACACTGGGCCGGCTGCTTCCGCTGCTGCTCGTCGTGGCGCTGCTGGCACCGATGGGTCTGCTCCTCGCGCAGACCTGGCAGCACACAGGCGACGACCGGGACCTGGCCGCTCGGGAACGGCTCGGCGTGCAGTACCTACGCGCCCTCGCCCCGGTCACCGACGCGCTGGTGGAGGCCCAGTCCGCCGCGGTCAGCGGCCGCCCCGCCTCCGGTGAGGCACTGGCCCGGGCGGTCGAGAAGGCCGCCACGGTGGACGCCCGGATCGGCGTCGAACTGCGCAGCCAGGAACGCTGGGCTGGGCTGCGGGCCAAACTGGAGGCACTGCGTGCCCGGGGCCCCGCCGACCCGGCCGCCGCCTTCACCGCGTACGGCGAGGCGACCGACCTGCTGCTGGCCCTGCACCGCAAGGTCCGGGAGAGTTCCGGGCTGGTCCGCGACCCCGCCCCCGACTCGTTCTTCCTCCAGGACAGCGCCGGCCAGGAACTGCCCGAGGCGGTGGTCGGCGCCGGCCGGCTCGCCGACCTCGGCACCCTCCTCGCCCGCCGACCGGCCGCCGAGCAGTCCCGCGGCCTGCTGGAACTGACCGCGCTGCGGGTGTCCGCCCTGGCCCCCGCCAACGACCTGGTCGACAACCTCAGGTCCGCGGTGGACGGGTCGGAGAGCACCGACCTGGGCGCCAACGTGCTGACCCCGCTGGACAACTACCAGCGTTCGGTGGAGGCGCTGGCCGCGTACTCACTGCCGGCCGGCGGAACCACAGAGGTGGACGCGGGCCGGCTCGGCGCCGCCGGGATCAACACGCACACGGCGGCCCGGCAGCTCCAGCCGGTGATCCTCGCCGAGCTGGACGCCCTGCTGGCCGACCGGGTCGACGACCTGGACCGGGACCGCTGGATCATCGCGGGCGCGGTGGTGGTCTTCGTGCTGCTGGCCGGCTGGCTGGCCGCGCTGCTGATCGCCGCCGAGCGCCGGGCCCGCCGCCGCGCCGGCATGCCCGAGGCGGACGCCCCCGACGAACCAGCGGCGGCGGACGCCTGGCAGCCACCGATCGGCGCGGGACGGCCGAGCGACAAGCGGGCGCTGCAACCGGTAGGCGCGGCCCGCGAGGCGGAAGTCACCCCGTGGGGGCCGTTCGATGCTGCTCGCTAGGCTCCGGATCCGCGGCAAGCTCGCGCTGCTCGTGGTGATCCCACTGCTCAGCATGGTCGGCCTCGCCGTGCCCGTGGTGCTCGAACGGGTCGCCGCGGCCCAGCGGGCGGGTGACATCACCGACCGGGTACGCCTCTCCAGCCGGGTCGGCAGCCTCGTCCAGGACCTCCAGCAGGAACGCATCCTCTCCGTCGGCTTCCTGCTCGGCCGCGTCGAACGCGCCGAGGTGATCCGCAAGTCCGCCGACGTGGACGACCGGGTGGCCGACCTGCGGGCCGCGGGCGGTGACGCGTTGACCGATCAGGTCGACACCGCCCTGGGCCGGGTGTCCAGCCTCGTCGACCTGCGTACGGCCGTGCTGGCCCGGGCCGTCAACCCCGGCCAGGTGATGGACGCGTTCGGCCCGGTCAACATGGGGATGATCGCGTCGCTGCGGCTGGTGGTAGGCGTGGACACCGACACGTTGCCCGGCCGCCAGGTGCTCGCCCTCGACGGGCTGCTGCGCGCCGACGAGGGCCTGGCCGCCTGCGCCACCCTGAGCCTGTTGGTCAAGGCGATCGGCACGCCTGACACCACAGCCGCCTACGTGGCGTGCATCGCCGCCCTCCAGGTCGACAACCAGCGCTTCCGCGGCCTGATCACCCCCGAGCAGCTCAAGGTGTCCCAGCTCAACGACGCGGCGGTGGCCGCGCGTACCAGCCCCGACTTCCTGGTCACCAGCGCCCGGGACCCGGCCCGTGCCGTCCGCGACGTGCCGATGGACGCGCTCTTCCCGGCCGTCCGCACGATGATCCGGCTCGGCCAGTTCGTGGAGAAGAAGCTCGTCGCCGACGTACTCGCCGAGGTCACCGCCGAGCAGCGACGGGCGCTCACCGCCGCGTACCTGGTCGGTTCCGCGGCGGCGCTGATCCTGGCGCTCGTGGTCCTGCTCAGCGTGGCGGTCGCGCGTACGGTGGCGCGGCCGTTGACCCAGCTCACCCGCTCCGCCGACCGGGTCGCCCGGGTCGCCGAGGCCGAGCTGGTGCGGGTCATCGACGACGAGACCGAGAGCTCCCAGTCGGTCCGGTTGGAGCCGGTGGACATCAGGGCCAACGACGAGATCGGCGACCTGGCCCGGGCCTTCGACCGGGTGCAGAGCACCGCCGCCCAGCTCGTCGAACGGCAGGTCGTCGGCAGGCGCAACGTGGCGCAGATGTTCGGCCACGTCGGACGGCGTACCCAGAACCTGGTAGGCCGGCAGATCGCGCTGATCGACAGGCTGGAGCAGCAGGAGGCAGACCCGGGCCGGCTGGAACACCTGTACCGGCTCGACCACATCTCCAGCCGGCTGCGGCGAAACGCCGGCAGCCTCGTGGTGCTCTCCGGGTCGGCCGGGGCGGACGCGCACACCGCGCCGGTGCCGCTGGCCGACGTCGTCCGGTTGGCGCTTGGCGAGATCGAGGACTACACCCGGGTGGAGGTGCGGGCCCCGGCGGGCGTGTCGGCCGCGCCGGCGGTGGTCGGCGACCTCGTCCTGGCACTGGCCGAGCTGATGGAGAACGCCACTGTCTTCTCCCCGCCGCACACCCGGGTGCTGGTGACAGGCGAGACGTCCGGGCTCGGCGCCCGGATCACGGTCGTCGACCACGGCATCGGCATGTCCGAGCAGCGGCTGGCCGAGGAGAACGCCCGGCTCACCCGCCGGGAACGGCTCGACCTGGCGCCGACCGAGGTGCTCGGCCTCTTCGTGGTGGGCCGGCTGGCCCGCCGTCACGGCTGGGAGGTGAGCCTCGCCGCCACCCCCGGCGGCGGGGTGACCGCCCAGGTCGACGTCCCGTCGCAGTCGCTTGTGCTACGCCGCGCGGACCCGGTCGGCGCCGTCGTGGCCCGGGTCGCGGTGCCCGATCGGACGGTCGAGCCGGATCGCGGTGCGCCGGCTCTCGCGGCGGCGGCCACCGCCACCGTCCACGTCGACGCGGACCTGCTCAGCCGGGCGACCCGCAGCCTGGAGTCCGGCCCGTCCTGGGACGCCTTCGGCGCCGGCGCCGACCAGTCGGAACCGGAGACGCCCGCGTCGCCGCGCCCGGAGCCCTCGGGTGCGCCGGCCAACCCCCGGATCCGACAGCGGGTCCCCGGGGCCAGCCTGACCGCCGCCACCGCCCCGTCGAAGCCGGTGGACGCCACAACCGCCGACCCGGCGGCGGCCCGCGCGCTCGTCGAGGCCTTCCAGTCCGGCGTACGTCGGGCCGAGCGGAGCGGGCCGGCTGCTCCCGACCGGCCCCTGCTGAGTCGACGGGTCCCCGGGGCGAACCTGACGGTCACCCCGCCCTGCCCGCCGGCCAGCACGCACCTCGGCGACCCCGCCGAGGTGCGCCAGCTCATCACCGAGTTCGAGGCGGGCGTCGCCCGTGCTCTCCGCGAAGTCAGCCCAGACCGCCGGAACGAAGAAGGATCATCACGGTGACCAGCCCCTTTGTGCACGAGAACGTCGACCAGAACCCGACCGGCGCCGCCGGTGACCTCAGTCCGGAGGCGCGCACCTTCAACTGGCTGCTGGACTCCTTCACCTCCAGCACGGCCGGGGTGCTGGAGGCGATCGCGGTCTCCTCGGACGGGCTGCTGATGGCCATGTCGGCGATCAAGGACCGGTCCAACGCGGAGCGACTGGCCGCCGTGGTCTCCGGCATGACCAGCCTCGCCGGCGGCGCGGCCAGCTGGTACGCCCTCGGCGGCCTGAACCGGGTCATCGTCGACATGGCCGACGGCTACCTGCTGATCAGCGCGATCAGCAGCGGCTCCGTGCTCGGTGTGGTCGCCGACCGGTCGGCCAACCTGGGCACCGTCGCGTACGAGATGACCCTCTTCGCCGGGCGGGCCGGCAACGCCCTCACCCCACGGCTGATCGTCGAACTGAAGAACGCCGTCCAGCAATGACCCCCGACGTCGCTGCCGAGGAACCGGACCCGGAACCCGGGGTACGGATCCGCCCCTACCTGCGTACGCCCCCGGGCGGGGACGCCGCGCCGGCGGCGACGCAGTCCGAGCCGGGCGGTGCTCGGCCGGCGGCTCCCCGGCCGTTCGTGCTCACCTCGGGGCGGGTCACCGGCGCCGATCCGGCGATCGGCCTGGAGACGCAGGTGACAGTGCGCTCCGAGAGCGGCTGGTGGACCGGCGCGCAGGACACGCTGTTGGCACCGGAACACCACGCGATCATCGCGCTCTGCGCCGAACCGATCTCGGTGGCGGAGTTGTCGGCCCGGACCCGGTTGCACTTCGGTGTGACCCGGGTCCTGGTCGGCGACCTGCGCGCCGCCGGGCACCTGGACGTGCACGTCAGCGACTCCGACGAAGCGTACGACCCCGATCTCATCCTGCGAGTGATTGATGGACTCCGTGCGATCTCCTGAATGGCCGGTCGCCCCGCTGGGGGGTCCCGCCGGCAACAGCGCCACCGCCCGCTACGGCATGCAGCCGGGCACCGGCCCCCTGCTCGGACGCACCGGCCCGCCGGATGCCGCACCGCCGCCGTACCGGCCGCCGGCCGTCAGCGGGGCGACCCCGCAGCCCGCTGACCGGCCCGCCGCACCACCGGTCCCGGTCAAGATCCTGGTCGCCGGTGGGTTCGGGGTCGGCAAGACCACCACGGTCGGGGCGATCTCCGAGATCGCGCCGCTCACCACCGAGGCCGAGATGACCACCGCCGGGATCGGCGTGGACGACCCGGGCACCCGGTCGACCAAGACCACCACCACCGTGGCGATGGACTTCGGTTGCGTGACCATCGACCGCAGCCTGAAGCTGTACCTGTTCGGCACGCCCGGGCAGACCAGGTTCGGCTTCATGTGGGACGACCTGGCCCGTGGGGCGCTCGGCGCGCTGGTGGTCGTGGACAGCGCCCGGTTGGACGACTGCTTCCCGGCTGTCGACTTCTTCGAACAGGCCGGGCTGCCGTTCGTGGTCGGGGTCAACGCCTTCGACGGGCGGCTGGCCCTGCAACTCGACGAGATCCGGTGGGCGCTCGCCATCGGTGATCATGTACCTCTGGTGCAGTTCGACGCCCGGGACCGGCTCTCGGTGCGGGACGCCCTGCTGGTCGTCCTGGACCGTGCGCTGGACCGGGCCACCCGGGACAGCAGGAGGGCCTGAGCCGACCGGCTCCGGCCGTGGCGGGAAGGGGTGATCTGGTGAGGGGCGACCTGGACGAGACGCTGGCCCGACTGGCTCGGCGCGAGGAGGCGCTGCGCCGGCGGGCCAACGACCGCGACAACACACCACCACCGGGGCCGGTCGGCGGCCCGGTCAACCACCCGAGCGGCCCCGCCAACCCCCGCGACTCCGGGCCGGGCCGGCACGGACGGGACGTCCCCGACGAGCCGGCCGGCTGGGGTCCGGTCGAGGAGGTTGCCGAGGCGGTCCGCCAGATCGTCGGCGCCAACCCCGGTCTGGCGGTGACCGTCCGGGTGGAGCACGCCGGGCGGACGTACCCGCTGCGGGTGTCCTGGGACGGCCCGGACGTCACGGTCGGCCCGGAGCTGCCGGCGGCGCCCGTGGAACCCCCGCCGGCCTGGCCGTTGTCGGGGCGGACGGTGCCGGCGTGGGCCCCCGGCCCGGACGGGTTGTCCCCGGACCCGGCGGCCCGCCTGGCCGAGTTGATCCGGCGGGACCCGTCGCTGCTGGACGAGTTGGACCCGCGGCGCTGACCCGACGCGGGATTCGCCGCGGGCGGCTACGGTCGGGCGGTGGCACAACCCGACCTGACCCTGTTGGCGAGCCTACGGCCGGCGGCCCTCGACGCTCGACGTGGCGTCGTGCGACTGCACCCGGAGGCGCTCACCGCGCTGGGCCTGCGTCCCGGTGATCCGGTGCGGCTGAGCGGCCGCCGGGAGACGGCCGGGATCGTCGCGGCCGCCGACCCGGGCGCGAGCGCCGCGATGCTGTACGCCGACGACCTGACGCTTGGCAACCTCGGCCTGCGCGACGGTGGTCAGGTACGGGTGAGCCCGATGCCGCTGACGGCGGCGGGTCGGGTCGTCCTGCGTGGCCCGGTGGGCGTGGTGGCGGCGGTCAGCCCGGAGATGCTGCGGCTCGCCCTGCTCGGCAAGGTGGTCACCGTCGGCGACGACGTGTCGCTGTTGCCGCAGGACGTGCTGCCGGACGCCTCGGTACGCAGCCTGGTCGAGGCGGCCCGTCGCAGTCTCGCCAACACGGTCGGCCTGGCCTGGACGAGCACGCTTCTCACAGTGGTCGCTGTGGAACCGGCCGCCGGCGCGCTCGTCACCATGGACACGCTTGTCGGGTGGGAGCACGGGCCGGCCACGCACGACACGCCCGGCCCGGCCGCCGCCGCGCCGCTCCGGGCGACCGGCACGGCCCCGCCGGCCGCCCCGGTCGACGACGCCCCGGACGTCGACGAGCTGCCCGGCCTGCGACCCCAGGCCGAGGAGCTGACCGAACTGCTCGACCTCGGCTTCCACCATCGGGAGGTGCTGGGACGGCTGGGCACCACCATCTCGCTCGGCGTGCTGCTCGGCGGGCCCGCCGGCTCCGGCAAGTCGGCGCTGGTCCGGGCGGTGGCGGCCCGCGTCGGCGCCCGCGTGCACCCGCTGTGGGCGCCCGAGGTGGCCGCGCTGACCAACCAGGCCGCGGCAGAGCGGCTGCGGGCCGCGGCGACGGCGGTACGCGCCGGCGGACCGGCGGTGCTGCTGATCACCGACGTGGAGGCGCTCGCCCCGGCCGACGAGCCCGGCCCGGTGGCGACCGTGTTCCGGCAGGTGCTCGCGGAGACCATAGGGGCCGGCGCCGCGGTGGTGTGCACCACCAGCCGACCGGAGGCTGTCGACCCGGCCCTGCGTGCACCGGACCTGCTGTCGCTGCGGATCAGCATCCCGCTACCCGACCCGGCGCTGCGCCGCGAACAACTCACCGTGCTGACCCGCCAGGTGCCGCTCGCCGACGACGTACGGCTGGACGAGGTGGCCGCGCGTACTCCCGGGTTCGTCGCGGCGGACCTGGCCGCGCTGGTCCGCGAGGCCGGGGTACGGGCCGCGCTGCGGCAGAAGGCGGCCGAGACGCCGACTGTGTCGATGGGTGACTTCACCGCCGCCCTGGAGGTGGTCAGGCCGACCACGATGGCCGCGTCCACCCTGGAGGTGGCCTCGGTGACCCTTGACGACGTCGGCGGTCTGGGCGAGGTCAAGCAGACGCTCACCGAATCCGTGCTGTGGCCGCTCACCTACCCGGACACGTTCGCCCGGCTCGGTGTGCAACCGCCGCGCGGCGTGCTGCTGTACGGGCCGCCGGGCTGCGGAAAGACGTACCTGGTGACCGCGCTCGCCGGGTCGGGCCGGGCGAACGTCCTCTCGGTGAAGGGGGCCGAACTGCTCTCCAAGTGGGTGGGCGAGAGCGAACGCGCCGTCCGCGAGCTGTTCCGTCGGGCCAGGGAGGCGGCCCCGACGCTGATCTTCCTGGACGAGGTGGACGCGCTCGCGCCGGTACGCGGCCAGGCCACCGATGGCGGCACCACGGACCGGGTCGTCGCCGCGCTGCTCACCGAGCTGGACGGGGTGGAGACCCTGCGCAACGTCGTGGTGGTCGGGGCGACGAACCGGCCGGACCTGGTCGACCCGGCGCTGCTGCGGCCGGGGCGCATGGAAAGGCTGGTCTACGTGCCGCCACCGGATCCGGGCGCGCGGGCGGACATCCTGCGGGCCGCCTCCCGGCACGTGCCGCTGGCACCGGACGTCGACCTGGCGGCCCTCGGCGACGAGCTGGTCGGCTTCTCGGCGGCGGACTGCGCGGCGCTGGTCCGGGAGGCGGCGCTGGCCGCGATGCGGGAGTCGTTGACCGCCGCGACTGTCACCGCCGCGCACGTGGCGACGGCCCGGCAACGGGTACGCCCGTCGCTGGACCCGGCCCAGGTCGCCTGGCTGGCCGCGTACGCCGACAGCCGGTCGTGACCGGACGCCGGCCCGGTCAGTCGGTCGGTAGGAGCGGGCCGAGCGGCCCCAGGTCCAGGTTCAGGTCCTCCGGGGCCAGGCCGAAATGGTCGCGCAGTCCGACCATCTGCTCCTCCAGCGCCATCAGCGTCACACCGATCCGCTCGACCTGCTCCTCGGTGAGGTCACCGAGGTCCACCCGGCGCAGGGCCTGCCGCTCCATGAGCTGACGCAGCAGCTCGACGACGGTGAGCACCAGGCTCGCCAGCCCACGCTCGACCGAGTCCCGATCCACGGCGATCCGGCGGTCCAGCGGCGTCACCCGGGGCGGCTGCCACGACGCGGCGCCGAGCGCGGCGGCAAGCTCAGTCGCCTCGTCCCGCCCGGTCACGCGGCGTCCTCCTGCTGCGGCAGCGCGCCGACCGACGCGACGAGCGCCCGCAGCGAGATCCGTACCAGGTCCACGTCGGCGATGGCCAGGGTGATGTCACCGCTGATCACCACGCCGGTGGCGAGGACCCGGTCGAGCAGGTCGACCAGGGCGACCGGCCGGTACGCCAGCGGGTCGTCCGCGCTGCTGGGCGCGAGTGAGGTGGTCACCCCGGCTCCCGTACGGTGAGCGCCGGCTCCGGCCGTTCCGCCACGAAGGAGTACGCCGGCCACGGCCCGGTCAGCTCCAGCCGTACCCCCGGATGCCGGTGACCCAGCGAGCTGACCAGGTCGGTGAAGCGGGGCAGCGCCGCGACGTCGACCAGGTACGCCCCGTTGAGCACCATCGGCGCGGACGTCCCGGAGAGCCGCCGGTCCTGCGGGGCGTGCCGCCGACCCGCCACGGCCAACTCGCACAGGGCGCCGTGCAGCGCGTCGGCGGCCGCGCTCGCCACCTGCTGGCGTTCCTCCCGGCTGGTCAACTGGGCGCGTCGGCGCCGCAGATACGCCGTCCCCACCCCGCCGTGCCCGGTCGTCTCGGCGTCCGCGGTGGCCGCTCCCGGCGCCAGGTAGCCCTTGACCCCCCACTCCCCGCGCCCGGTCAACCGGTCAAGGGTGGCGACAAGTTCCGCACGGCGGTCGGTGAGCGAGCGGGCCACCCGCTCGTCGTCCGTGTGCACGGTGGCGAGCCGGGCCGGCACCACAGGGCCTCGCCGGGCCAGAGCCTCGACCACCGCGTGATGCGACCGGGCGGCCCGCTCCAGCCACGCCAGATCCTCCAGGTTGCGCCGTAGCGGCTGCTCGCCGTACTCGTCGAGCGGGGCGGTGCTGACCACGGCCACCAGTCCGGCGGCGGGCACGGCGCGGACCGGTCCGCCGTCCATCCCGGGGATCGCCGCGAGCGTCGCCGGTTCGGCGTCCCGGACCACGCCGTGCAGCCAGGCACCGGCCGCCGGGACGGTCAGCTCCACGGCCACCTCAACCATCCAGGTCACCCCACTCCTGCGCTTCGGCATCCCGGCGTAGCGCCCGGGCCGCCACCCGGGGCCGCCGCTCCGCTTCGACCTGCTCCGGGTCGCGCGGACCCGGCTCGACCGGGGGCCGGGCGCGGGAGCTGAGCCACGGGTCGTGCTCCCACCAGTCGATGCCGATCTGGCGTGCCGTGTCGACCGACGCGATGACCAGCCGCAGCTTCAGCGTCAGGAGCTCGATGTCGAGCAGGCTGACCCGGATGTCGCCGGCGATGACGATGCCCCGGTCGAGCACCCGCTCCAGGATGTCGCCCAGGTTCGCCGGCTCGTGGCCGGCGGGCAGGACCTGGCCGGAGTTCTGCACCACAGGCGGTGGCTGCGCAGCGGTCATCTCAGCCCACCTCACCCTTCCCGCGCTGGTAGCGCCGCACCCGCCGATAGCCGAGCAGGCTCCCCTCGATGTCCAACTCCACCTCGTACAGGCCGAGCAGGTCGATCGAGGTGGGGATCCGGCGCGCCTCCACGACCTCCACCCCGACCAGCCAGCCGTCCTCGGTGGCCTCCAGGGACGTGGTGACGGACGGCTCGCGGCCGGTCAGCTCGACCAATTGCCGCAGCCCCGCCCGGGCCGCCTCGGCCGCCGACACCGGATCCACGTACTCGTCGTCGGGGTAGCCCTCGGTGGCCGGGTCACGTCGCCGGGCCCGGGCGTCGTCGGTCATGGCGCACTCCCTTCTCGCGTGCGGGGCCGCGCCGAGCCGGACCCGACCTGGCACCCGGCCGGGCCGTAACCCCGGTCAGCCGGTCCAGCACCCGCTGCTCGGCCCTGTCGCGTTCCTCCGCGCTGAGCTCACCGGCCGCGACGGCGGCGTCCAGTTCCTCCAGCTCGCGGCGGACGTTCACCGGGTTCCGCTGCCGCGCCTCGGCCTCCCGGGCCACCACCCCGACCACCGCGGTCAGCCCGCGCACCGGCGCGTACGGCAGGGTCAGCAGCGCCCACAGCAGGTCCACCGGTCAGCCCGCCAACTGGTGGGCGCCGACGAAGTCGTACGGGGCGAGCGGCCCGAGCAGACGCAGCCGCAGCAGACCCCTGCGGTCCTGCGCGTACTCCTCCAGCGCGTCCACCAGCGCAGCCTCGCGGTCGGTGTCCACCAGCAGGGCCGCGTGGGCCGCGTCCATCTCGTGGCTGGGCGGACGCAGTTGCGTGGAGACGACGAACTCGGCGGTGACGTCGAGCAGCCGGCGGTTCTCCGCCTCGCGGCGCAACTCCACCGCCTGGCTGATCAACTCGCCGAGCCGGATCCGTGGCTCGCGGGTGGCCGCCTCGGCGCGACCACGCACCTGCTCGGCGAGGCGGGCGGCCGCCGGGTTCTCGTCGAGGATGCCGCGCAGCAACTCCCGCTCGTCGAACCGACCCTGCACGACGTACTGCACCCGACCCTCGAACTCGGCCAGCGCGGCGGCGAACCGGTCGTGGTGCGGTCGCAGCAGGTCGAGCACCGCGTCCGGGCCGGTGACCACCGTGCCGAACCGCACAGGCAGCACCGGCGCCACCGCCGCCGTTCCGTCCAGCAGGTCCTGGTACGCCCGCAGGTCCGTCGACCGGCCGAGCGGCGCGTCCAGCGGCACCGGGCTGACTAGGGCGGCGACGTCTCCGTGCCGGATCACCGTCACCTCGCCGGGCGGGTCGCCGACCCCGGCGGCGTCGGGCGTCGCCTCCACGTCGGCAGGCACCAGCCCGTAGACGAACAGTCCCGTCTCGTCGGCCATCTCACTTCCTTCCCAGGTCCCGCACGTCGCCGGTGGCGCCTCCGACCGGATCGGTGACGTCCCGCACCGCGCCGGTGACACCGCCGAGCAGGCCGGCCAGCCCTTCGCCCTCCTCCGGGGCGATGTCCAACCGGTCGACGGCCTCGGCGAACCGCAGGTACGTCTCGATGCTCGCCACCACGACCCGGGCGTCGATCTCCACCAGGGGGATACCGACGACCCCTACGGTCGCCTGCGCGTCGATCACCACGCCCTTGTCGAGCACGGTCTCCACCACGTCGGCGAGGCGGCCTGCGGAACCCACCCGTTCGAGGGCTCCGCCGACGGCGTCCTCGGGCACCAGGGTCACTCGTCCTCCTCCCGGCGGCGGCGTACCACGGGTCGGCGGGGCGGCTCCGGGCCACGTCGGACGGGCGGCCGGGGCCGCTGCGGCTCTTCGCGCGGCTGGGCGCGCCGGGCCCGGTCGGGCACCCGGCGGCGGGGTGGCGGCGGAGGCTCCTCGTCCGGCTCGTCCGCGTACCCCTCGTCGTAGCCGTCCTCGTACGCGTCGTACTCCTCGTCGTACTCCGGCTCGGCCGGCCGCCGGGGCGGCCGCTGGCGCGGTCGCCCGCCCGGCCGGCGGCGCGACTCCGCCTCCTCCTCCGGACCCTGCTCCCGCTCCTCGCGCAGGCCGGTCTCGTGGTCCTTGACCACCTGCGAGTCGCGAATCTCGCCGCGCCAGCCCTCGACCTGGTCCGGGTCGAGGGCCACCTCGGTCATCACGTGCCTGACGAAGTGCTTCAATTCCAGCCGCACCCGCCGGCCCTGGGCACGCCACAGGTTGCCGGTGTGCTCGAAGAGACCTTGCGGGTGGTACTCCAGCACCACGAGGATGCGGGTCAGGTCCGGGGTGATCTCGTGGAAGCTGACGGTGCCGTCGACAGAGCCCTTCTCGCCCTTGGACCGCCAGTGGATGAGCTTGTCCGGCACCTGGCGGACGATCGTCGACTCCCACGTCCGGTGCGACCAGAAGACCTGCGCCTTCCACGTCATCTTCTCGTCCGAGTCGTTCTCGGCCTGCTCGACCTTCTTCATGAAGCTCGGGAAGTCACCGAACTGCGTCCACTGGTTGTACGCGGCCCGCACCGGTACGCCGACCTCGATCGTCTCGACGATGTTGGTGACCTTCTTCTTGCCGCCGCCCTTGCCGCCCTTACCGCCCGCGCGGCCGAGAGCCGCCATCACCTTCTCCTTACCGCCGGCCACGCCGGCATGCACCATCGCCTTCATGGGCGAGCCGCCCTCGGCCAACTTCTGCGCCCCTGTGGCGGCGGCGATCAGGCCGGGACCGCCGCCCTGACGCGCGTACTCGCTGAGACGGCCTGTCGCGCCGGTGATCCGCTCGGTCACCACGCTCATCACGCGGTCACCTATCGCCCCGGCCAGGTTGCGCACCTCGTCGGCCAGTTGGCCGCGCAGTTTGTCACCGAGCCCGCCCGGGCTGCTCTGGGCCGCCATGGTCACCGCCCCCGCCGCTGCGCGGCTGCGGCGTCGCCACGATCGTTGGTCGCGCCGCTGTCGCCGTCCGCACCCGCACCACCAGCGTCGGCACCGCTCCGGCCGCCCGTGCCGTTCTTGGTGTTACCGCCGCCCTGGTCGTCCCCGTCGTTCTGGCCACCGGAGCGGCGGCGCAGGGCGTCAGCGGAGCCGCGCAACTTCCCGGTGAGCGCGTCGACACCACTGCCGGCGGCGGCGGTAGCGGCTGCCCGACCGGCGTTGACCAGCGGACCTCCGAGCCGGCTCAGGTTGCCCAGTTGGGGCGACGACTGGAGTGCGTCGGTGCCCCGCTTCAGCAGGCCGCCGGGGTGCTTGCTCGCCCGGCCGGCGGCGACCGCCGCGGCAAGGGTGAGCGCCGTACGCAGTTTGCGGCGTCGGCCCAGCAGGTAGCCGAAGCCCACCGCCAGCCCGATTCGTGTTCCGGCCTTCATCAGGCCTCCCTCGCTCCCCGCTGAGTCCGGACGTCTGCCCGGTGAGGGCCGGAGAAGGGCTACGGGGAACAGCGCGAACCGCGCCCCCGATCCGACGTCCCGTATCTGCGGACCCGGCGGGCAGTACCCGTCGGGATTACTCCGAAACCGCTACGACAATTTCCGTCGACGATGGGAGAAGCGCATTCGGAAAGGCGGCACCGGATAGTTCAAACCGGACGTCAGCACGGTCACGAGCAGGGATAACGTAAGGGATGGCGAAACGCAGAGGAGCCACTCAGAAAGCGGGAGGGGTCGAATCCAGGCATATTTCGGCGCGTACCTTGCCGCCGCTCTCACGCAATTTCGCACCGCATTTTTCGAGTACGGAGACCGCGCCGACGTTGTCCGGGGTCGTCTCGGCCACCACGGCCCGCATTCCGGCCCCGGCGGCGGCGTTCAGCAACTCGCGCAGGGCGGCGGGACCGATCCCCTGACCCCGGGCCGAGCGCCCGAGCCACATCCCGGCCTCCACAGTGCCCGGCTCGTCACAGCGCGTCATCCGGATCATGCCGACGACCTCGCCACCGACGAGGATCGCGTACATCTGGGACCCGGTCGGGCCGTCCAGTCCACCGAAACTCGCCCTGTGGAACTCGCGGAACGCCTCCCGACGGGCCAGCGACCAACCGGCCGGAGCCTCCACCGGGGGCATCACGTCATCCGGCTCGGCCTCGGCAGCCGCTACGGAGAGCAACGGCTCCAAGTTCCGCTCGTCCACCGGCTCCAGCCGGACCGCACCCGCCACGTGCCGCAGTCTGCCGGCCTCATCGGCCGAAGTCCACCCCATTGGACATCCACTGGCGGTCCGGTCAGCGGTACCGGCCGGTCGGGCGGCGTGGGTGTTTCTCCTCACGCTCCGCTGTCACCCGTCGGGGTGACGGCTTGCTCAGAACTCGCAGAACACCACCGAGGCGTCGTCAGTGGCCTTGTGCCGCCGCAGCCGGTCGGGGTGGTCGCGTTCCGCGGCGCGGACCCGGTCGAGCAGCGCGCCCGGACCGTCGGCGCTCAGCAGGTCGAGCAGACCGGTCCAGTCGGTCAGGCCGAACTGCTCGACGGCGCTCGACGCGCCGTCGCTGAGCAGCGCCGCCCGGCGCACCGCCCCGTGACCGTGCCGGGGCACCGAGCCGGTCACCGCGTGGAACGCCGCATCGGGGTCGGCCGCCGCCACCCAGTAGCCGTGCGTACGGTTCATCCGTTCCCGCTGGACCCCCACCGCGTGCCGGAACCGGGTGACCGGGTCGACGGGGCCGGCCGGCACCGTCGCGACCGTACGGCGCAGCTCCGCCATCGCCGTCTCCAGCCGGTCGTCGGTCACCACGCTCACCCGCCCGCCGGCGTCCAGCACCAGCGGACTGTCGCAGAGCACCAGGTAGTCGACCTGGTCGCCGCAGTCCCGAAGCAGGCACACGGTGCTCGACGGGGTGCCGGGATGATCAAGGTCGCACTGGCCGCCGTGGTCGGCCCGCACGGCGAGGATGGCCGCGGCCAGGTTGCTGGTCAGCCGGGCGGCCGGCCGGGCCGCCTCGGCCACACCGATCCGGGCGGCCAGCTGCCGGACGTACCACTCGGGCCCGTGTACGCATCCGGTGTCGAACCCGTCCGGCACCGTCGCGCCGTCCAGCACACCCACGAGCGGCCCGAACCGGAAGACCAGGTCCTCGTTGACCGCCCGGCCCGGGGCCGGCGCGGACGCGGAGCGTACCCGCATCACCGGCGCCGGCCCCGTCGCGCCGATCGGGTCAGCGCTGCCGGAGGTCGTCGGCGGCCGCATGCGCCTCCCCCTGCACCTGGCCGGCGGCCGAGCGGCCCTGGTCGCGTACCGCGGACACCCCCTGCTGGGCGGTGGACCGCACCGACTGGGCCGCCTGCTGCGCCGGCTCCCGCAGGTTGTCCTGGACCTGGTGGCCGACCTGGCTCGCCTGCTGGCGAAGCTCGTCGGAGTGCTCACTGACCATGGTGCGGGCCCGGCCGGCGAGCTGCCGCTCCCGCCCGCTCGGCGGAATCAGCGAAGCGGCCAGCAGGCCGACGCCGAAGGCGACCAGCCCCGCCGCGAGCGGATTGCCCTGGGCCTGCTCGAGGGACTGATGTCCGAGCGAGCGCGCCTCATCCCGCATCGAGCCCACGGCCTCCCGAGACTGGTGCCCGAGCGATCGGGTCTCGTCGCGAACCGAGCCGGCCATGTGCGACATCCGCTGGCTGGTCTCGTGCCCCATGTGACTCGAGCTGCCCATCACCTTCTCCTTCGCTCGGGTGAACGCACCGCGGGCCTGCCCGACGCGGTCACCGGCGATGCGACGCGGATTGACCTTGTCGGTCAGTGCGTCTACGTCACTGCTCAACTCGTTGCGGGTGGTCTCGATCTCCCGCCGGATCCGATCCGGATCACTGGACATGATCTGTTCCCTCCCGACTCGTTCACCGGCCCCGCAGGGCGTCCGGCACTTCCCGGGCCGTCTGTTTCGTCCGGGGCAGAACCGCACGTGCCCGCTTGAGCTGGGTACGGGCGTTGACGAAGAGCCCCCCGGCGACGACGGCCCAGATGATTGCGACGATCAGTGCCGCCCACCCCTGGTCCATCGTGTTGGACAGCCCCCACCACACGGCGTACGACACGAAGAGCACCGCCAGGAACCCGGCGACTCCGGCACCGCCGAACATGCCGCCAGCCTTGCCGGCCTGACTGACCTCCTCACGGAGCTCGGCCTTGGCCAGCTCGACCTCCTTGCGCATCAGAGTGGAGACGTCCCTGGTCACTTCGCCCAGCAGCTCGCCTACCGAGGCCTGGGCCCGCTCCTTCTCCGGCGCGCTCACGGTGCCACCCCGCCGGGCAGATCCGACTGGGGCCGGCCGGCGGGCGAGACGTTCTGCGCCCGCGCCGTCCCGACGTACGGCTGCGCACCGGTGTCCGCCGAAGCGCCAGGCGGTGCCGGTCGAGCACCGGCGCCCGCGCTCCCGATCCCACCGTTGCCGGAGGCCGACCCGGTCAGACCCTTGGTGAGCCGCCCGACCAGCAGTCCGGCGACGGCCGCTCCCACCAGGAACGTCCCCGGATGGCGGCGCGCGTACGTGCGTACCTCGTCGAGAACCTCGCCGGGTTCGCGTTCGTCGAGCCAGCCGGCGGCCTGCTGGGCGGCGTCGCCCACCCGGCGTACCGCCTGGCCGGCCAGCCCGGAATCGCCGTCCCGTTCCGCCATCGACCCCAGCTCACGGCCGAGATCCCGCAGACCTTCGGCGGCCCGTTTCTGCTGGGTCTGCGCCTGTTCGCGCAGTTGTCCAGTGGCCTGACCGGTCAGCTGCTGGGCCTGTCGCCGCGCCTCGGCGGCCACTTCTCCGCCCTGCGCGGCGGCGGTCTGTGCCATCTGACCACCGGCCTGCGCGGCCTGGTGGCCGACTCGGGAGGCCTCCTGCCGGGCCTGCTGCCCGCGTCCGCTCTGATTTGTCGTCATGCTCCGCTCCCCTCCTGGGTGCTCGGTCGCCTGGCGACCCCGGAACGCCTCCCGCCTACCCGCCTGGCCGGACGCCATGCGGTGGGACCGGCAGGCCTCGGGAGTGAAGACCGGCACCGGATGCGCAACGGGACGAACGGGCGGCGTCCGCCGTCAGCGGCGGCGGTTGCGGGCGCGCGACGAGCGGAGCCGGCGGAGCCGACCGATCAGCACCGGGTCGGCGGCGAGCGCGGCGGGGTTGTCCAGCAGCCCGTTGAGCAGCTGGTAGTACCGGGTCGAGGAGACCCCGAAGGTGTCCCGCACGGCCTGCTCCTTCGCGCCGGCGTGCCGCCACCACTGCTGCTCGAAGGCGAGGATGGCCCGTTCGCGCTCGGTCAGCCCCGGTGCCGGGTCGACGGCGTCGACCTGCGCCGGTTCGTCGACCGACTCGTCCGGCCGTGCCGGTTCGTCGGCGGTTTCGATGGGCGGTACCGGTCGAGGAGTCGGGACGGTCGGCCCGACGCCACCCGCGACGTCACCCGGACGAGCGTCGGTGGACGGCTCGGGGGCGGTGGCGTCGGCGGACATTCGCTCAGCCTAGCCAGGGAGGACCCGGGTCGCAGCAGCCGGCGCGGCGTCCACTGACGCACGACGAAGGCCCCCGGGGGGAGCCGGGGGCCCTCGTAGCCGATCGGTCAGGAGATGTCGCGCCGACGCATCGCCCAGAGGGCGGCGCCGAGGATCACCACCACACCTATCGAGAACAGCACTGACGACTGCTGCCAGGTGATGTCCATCGTCTCCGGTTTGCACTCGCCGTAGTAGGTCGCGTTGCAGGAGTCCCAGTTCTGCAGGGTGACCGTCTTCGTCATCCAGGCCAGCGCGTACGTGGGCAGCAGCCACGCCTCGGCGAACTTCACGCTCGCCATCGACAGCAGGATGCCCAGACCGAACTGGCCGACCACCATCAGGGCCACGACACCACCCAGGGCCATCGCGGTGTGCCGGCCCAGTGAGGCGAGCGCGAACCCGATGGTGGTGAGCACGAGCACGAGTGCCACGCCGCGCAGCCCGGTCAGGACGAACGACTGCCAGGCCCCCGAGGTCATCTTCTCGGTGCTGCCCCGGAAGGTGGCGACCCCCCAGAACCCCGCGAACCAGAGCACCGCGGCGGGCAGCGTCACCGCCAGGATGCCGGTGAGCAGCGCGGCCAGCTTGGTGAGCAGCACGGTGAGCCGCTTGGGCCGCCAGAGCAGCAGGTTCATCATGCCGCCGGTGCTCCACTCGGCGCCCACGAAGGACGCGCCGACCACGAAGCCGACAAGCGCGAGGATCGCGGCGAACGGGACAAGCGTCTCGTCGAACGTCTTCCGGAAATCGAACGTCGACGGCAGGAACCACTCCGCCTCGATCTGCTCCCGCGGCGGTGCCGTGATCATCGAGCAGTCGTCGGGGTAGCGGCCGTCGCTCGCCGTGCCGGCCTTCTTGGCCTGCTCGCACGCCGAGCGTTCCTGCTCGCTCCAGCGCACCTGCTCCTGGTACTGCTGCTCGGCCTGACGTTCGGCCCTGGCGAGCTGGTCGGCGCCGATCTTCTGGTTGGTGAAGAAGACGCCGACCACCACGGCGGCCAGCACCAGCAGGCCGAGCAGCGTCATGTAGCGGGTGAAGCGCCGCTTGGTGAGCCGGCGCAGCTCGGTACGAAAGAGGCTCACGCGCCCCACCCTCCCGCGGTGGCACCGGGCTGACCCGTCCCACCGACCTTCGTGGACTCGTCGACCTGCCGGTGCTGGCCGGGTACCGGTGCGGTGGCGGTCAGTTCGAGGAAGACGCTCTCCAGGTCGACGGCGATCGGAGCGAGCTCGCTGACGTAGAGGTTCTGCTCGGCGAGCAGTCGCGTCACCGAGGCCGGCTTGTCGACGCCCGCCAGCATCAGGTGGTCGGGGTGACCGGTGACCCGGATCCCCGCCCGGGTGAGCGCCTCGGTGGCCGCCGGCAGGTCGCTGACGGCCTCCAGGCGTACGCGTACCGCGTCGGAGGAGTGCTGGGCGAGCACCTGGTCGACCGGGCCGAAGGCGACCCGTCGGCCCAGCGAGATGATGGTGACCGAGTCGCAGATCAGCTGGATCTCGCCGAGGATGTGGCTGGACAGCACCACTGTCATCCCCGATTCGGCGAGGGTCCGCATCAGCGTGCGCATCTCCCGGATGCCGCCCGGGTCGAGGCCGTTGGCCGGCTCGTCGAGGATGAGCAGCTTCGGGTTCTTCAGCAGGGCGGAGGCGACGGCGAGCCGCTGCTTCATGCCCAGCGAGTACGTCTTGACCCGCTCGCCGGCCCGGTCGCGTAGCCCGACGAGTTCCAGCACCTCGTCGACCCGGTTGGCGGGCACCTCGCCCGCCCCGGCCAGCAGGTACAGCGTGTCCCGTGCCGAGAAGTGCGGGAAGAATTGCGGGCTCTCCACGATCGCGCCGACCTGTCCGGCGACAGTGGGTAGCGCGTCGGGCACGTCGTGCCCGAGCAGGGTCATCCGGCCGCCGTCGGGCCGGATGAGGCCGAGCAGCGTACGCAGCGTGGTGGTCTTCCCGGACCCGTTGGGGCCCAGGAAGCCGTGCACCTGCCCTGCGTCGACCCGCATGTCGAAGCCGTCGAGCGCGTTGCGGGTGCCGCGTCGACGACTCTTGTACGTCTTACGTAGACCTTCGATCTCCAGGACAGCTGGCAAGCTGCACCTCCCCCGATGGTGGGCGTGACAGCCGACACCATACGCGGTATGCAGCCACGCGCAATACCGGGTATGCATCGACGCGCCGTACGCGCCGCGAGATAGACGGAGAGTGATCGTTCAGGCGCAGATGACCTGCACGCCGGCGACCCGGAACGCCTCCACCACCTCGGGCGCGGCACCGTTGTCGGTCACCAGCGTCTCCACCCGCTCGACGGGGCAGATCCGGGCGAAGGCGTGACCGCCCAGCTTGGACGAGTCCGCGATGATCACGACCCGTTTGGCGCGGGCCACCATCAGGTTGTTCATCGCCGCCTCCCCCTCGTGGTGGGCTGCGGCGCCGAGCTGCGGGTCGATCGCGTCCACGCCGAGCAGCGCGATGTCCAGGGTGACCTCGCGCAGCAGTGCCCCGCCCAGCGGGCCGACGAGTTCGAACGACTTGGGACGCACCACCCCGCCGGCCACCACCACCTTCATCCGGGACCGGACCAGCAGCTCGTTGGCGATGTTCAGCGCGTTGGTCACCACGGTGAGCTGGGCACCTTCGGCGCTGGTGTTCAGATCCGGGCGGACGGCCAGCGCGCGGGCAACCTCCGTGCTCGTGGTGCCGCCGTTCAGGCCGACCACCGTGCCCGGCGTGACGAGCGAGGCGGCGGCGGCACCGATCCGCTGCTTCTCGGCCGAGTGCTTGGCTGTCTTGTAGCGCAGCGGCAGGTCGTAGGAGACACCGTTCGCGACCGCGCCGCCCCGGGTCCGCGTGATCATCTGCTGCTGGGCGAGCTGGTCGAAGTCGCGCCGGATGGTGGCCTGGGAGACGTCCAGCCGCTCGGCTGCCGCCTCGACGCTTACCCGGCCGTTGTCGGTGAGCATCTCCAGCAGGGCGTTCCATCTGGCGTACCGGTCCACCGCGGGGCCTCCAGAGACTGCACGGACGGTGATTGATTGCGTGCACACTAGTGCGCGAAACTGGGCTGGCGCAAAAGACCGGTCTGCGCGATCGGCTGGTCGGTTGCCACGGCCACCCGCTTTCGCGCAGAATAACGCGCGAAATGCGGGTGTTACGAGCCGTATTGCGCATCGATCGGCCCTGCGAGGAGTTTCCCATGGCGTATGTGGACGCGGAGATCGCGAGCCAACCCGACTGCTGGCGGGAGGCCGCCGAACTGGCCGGCGTGGTGCGCGGTGACCTGCCGCGCCCCGGCGAGCGGGTCGCCGTCGTCGGTTGCGGCACGTCGTGGTTCATGGCGATGGCGTACGCGGCCCGCCGCGAACAGGCCGGCCAGGGTGAGACCGACGCGTTCCAGGCGTCCGAGTTCCCGGCCGGCCGCCACTACGACCGACTGATCGCCATCACCCGCTCGGGCACCACCACCGAGGTGCTGGAGCTGCTGGCAGCGCTGCGCGGGCGTACGCCCACCACCGTCATCGTCGGCGACCCGGCGTCCCCGGCCGTCGACCTGGCCGCCGCCGCGGTGACCATGCCCTTCGCCGACGAGCGGTCGGTGGTGCAGACCCGCTTCGCCACCACCGCGCTGGCGCTGCTGCGGGCACACCTCGGCGACCCGGTGAAGGCGCTCGCCGCCGACGCCGAGGTGGCGGTGCGCTCGCCGCTGCCGATCGACCCGGCCACCATCGGGCAGGCGACCTTCCTCGGTCGGGGGTGGACGATCGGCCTGGCGCAGGAGGCCGCTCTGAAGTGCCGCGAGGCGGCCACGTTCTGGGCCGAGGCGTACCCGGCGATGGACTACCGGCACGGCCCCATCTCGATCGGCGCGCCCGGCCGGCTCGTCTGGGCGTTCGGCGAACTGCCCGACGGGCTGCCCGAGGACGTCGCCGCCACCGGCGCGGCCTTCGTGCACAGCCGTACGCACGGCTGGCGCACGGTGCTGGGCAGCTGGTCTGCCGGTCGGACTCCTGTCGACCCGATGGCCGACCTGATCCTCGCCCAGCGCTTCGCGGTCGCGCTCGCGACCAGCCGGGGCCTCGACCCGGACGCGCCCCGGCATCTGTCCCGCTCGGTGGTGCTGGCGTGAGCGTGAGGACCGAGCCGGGTTGGCGAGCCCCGCAGTCGCGCACCGGGATCGCGCCGTGAGCGACGGCGACGCCACGGGCGTCGACCGGGTGGTCGTCGCGCTGGACGTCGGCGGCACGGGCATGAAGTGCGCCCTGGTCCGCCCGGACGGCGTGGCGATACACACCGAACGCCATCCCACCGACGCGGCGCGCGGCCCGGCCGCCGTGATCGGGACCATCCTGGATGTCGCCGAAGGGCTGGCCGACAAGGCCCGCGCCGACGGGCTGGCCCCGGTCGCGGTGGGCATCGCCGTACCCGGGGTGGTGGACGAGGCGCGCGGGGTCGCGGTCTGGTCGGCGAACGTGGGCTTCCGGGACGTACCGCTGCGGGACCTGGCGGGGGCGCGGCTCGGCCTGCCCACGGCGCTCGGCCACGACGTGCGCGTCGGTGGCCTCGCCGAGGCGCGGCTCGGCGCCGGGTGCGGCGCCGGACATGTGCTGTTCGTGGCCATCGGCACCGGCATCGCCGCCGCGCACGTTGTCGACGGTGTCGCCGCGCTGGGTGCGCACGGCGCGGCCGGGGAGATCGGCCACATCATGGTCCGGCCGGACGGCCCACGGTGCGGCTGCGGCCGGCCGGGCTGCCTGGAGGCGGTGGCCTCGGCCTCCGCCGTGGGCCGCCGCTACGCCGAACTGGCCGGTGGGTCCACCGACGGGGCGGTGACCGCGGCCCAGGTGGCCGAGCGTGCCGCGGCCGGCGAACCGCTCGCCGGTCGGGTCTGGCAGGAGGCCGTCGAGGCGCTCGCCGACGGCCTGGCCACCGGGCAGGCGTTGTTCGACGTGGCGACGATCGTGCTCGGCGGTGGCCTGGCCCAGGCCGGGGACGGTCTGCTCGACCCCCTGCGGACGGCGCTGCACGAACGGATGACCTTCCACCGGGAGCCGCGCCTGGTCGCGGCGGCCCTCGGCGACGAGGCCGGTTGCCTCGGTGCCGCCCTGCTCGCCCTGGACGCCATGGGTGTCCGTGACCATCAGGAGAGACGATGACCGTACGGGTGAACGGCCGAGTGGTGACCCCGACGGGTGTCATCAGGCAGGGCTGCGTCGAGTGGGACGGTGACCGGATCACCGCTGTGGCCGAGTACCCGTCGGTGCGGGACGGGCACTGGATCGTGCCCGGCTTCGTCGACATGCACACGCACGGCGGCGGCGGGCACACCTTCACCACGGGGGACGTCGACGAGGCCCGGGCGGCTGCCGACTTCCACCTGGCGCACGGCACCACCACGCTGCTGGCAAGCCTGGTGAGCGCACCCTTCTCGCTGATGCGCGCGGCCACCGAGGCGTTCGCCCCGCTTGTCGACGAGGGTGTGCTGGCGGGCGTCCACTTCGAGGGGCCGTACCTGTCGGCCGCCCGCTGCGGGGCACAGAACCCGGAGTTTCTGCGCGACCCGTCCACCGACGAGCTGACCGAGCTGATCGAGCTGGGCCGGGGCGCCGTCCGGATGGTCACCCTCGCCCCCGAGCGCGACGGTGCGCTGGAGGCCATCAAGCTGCTCACCGCCCAGCGGGTGGTGGCCGCCGTGGGGCACACCGACGCGACGTACGAGCAGACCCGGGCCGCCGTCGCCGCGGGCGCCAGCGTCGCCACCCACCTGTTCAACGGCATGCGGCCGGTGCACCACCGCGAACCGGGACCGGTGGTGGCGCTGCTCGACGCGCCCACCGTGATCTGCGAACTCGTCGCCGACGGGGTGCACCTGCACGACGGGATGTTGACGTTCGTGACCGCCACCGCCGGCCCGGACCGGGCCGCGCTGATCACCGACGCGATGGCCGCCGCCGGAATGGCCGACGGCGAGTACGAACTGGGTGGCCAGGCCGTCACCGTGACCGACGGGGTGGCGCGGCTGGCCCGCGACGGCGCGATCGCCGGCAGCACCCTCACCATGGACGCCGCGCTGCGCCACGCCGTGGACGCCGGGATCCCGATCGCCGACGCCGCCCGGATGGTGGCCACCACCCCGGCCCGGGCCATCGGCCTGGGTGACCGGGTCGGGGCCCTCCAGGTTGGCCTGCGCGCCGATTTGGTGGTGCTGGACGACGACCTGAACGTGGTGCGCGTGCTGCGCGCGGGCTCCTGGGTGGAGTGACGCCAGACCGGCGCGACGGCTGCGGTCAGCTCAGGCTGGGGACCTCGACGCCGAGGATGGCCTGCTCGTCGGGACGGTGCACGAGAACGTCGGTCAGGTAGGACTGGACGGCGTGGCGCATGCCCACGTCCCGGCCGGCGCGCTCGGAGAGCAGCCACTTGTGCTCGATGATCTGCGCGAACAGCTCCTGCGGCTCCAGCTTGCGGCGCAGGTGAGCGGGCACCGCCCGGACCACCGGCTCGAAGACCTCGGTGAGCCAGCGGTGCGCTGCCTGCTGCTCGTCGGTCAGGTCGCTCTCCGCCCGGTAGGCGTCCAGGTCGTTGAGCAGCTTTCGGGCCTGGTTCTCCTCGGCGTCCAGGCCGGTCAGCCGCAGGAGCCGCCTGGTGTGGTAGCCGGCGTCGACGACCTTCGGCCGGACCAGGTAGCGCCCGCCCTCGATCGTCGACATGGCCACCTCGGCCACGTCGAAGCCCAGCTCGTTGAGGCGACGGATCCGGCCCTCGATGTCGTGCCGGGCCTCGCGCTCGACCGCCTGCTCGTAGGTGATCTCGTGCCACAGCCGCTCGTAGCGCTGCACGACCTCCTCGCAGACCACCTCCGGATCGATGGACTCGTGCAGCAGGCCGGCGGCCTGGAGGTCCAACGCCTCACCGAAGATGTTCACCCGGGCGATCTCCAGGTCCTCACCGCGCTGCCCGTTGGAGAGCGAGTTGTGCAGGGCACCCGTCTCCGCGTCCACCAGGTAGGCGGCGAAGGCGCCCGCGTCCCGGCGGAACAGCGTGTTCGACAGCGAACAGTCGCCCCAGAAGAAACCGGTGAGGTGCATCCGCACGATCAGGGCGGCGAGCGCGTCGAGCAGCCGGCTCATCGTCTCCGGACGCAGGGTGTGCGAGAAGAGCGCCCGGTACGGCAGCGAGAACTGGAGGTGCCTGGTGATCAGCACCGATTCGAGGGGTTCCCCCTCGTCGGTCTGCCGGTCGGCGACGACCGCCACCGCCTCCACCGACGGGAAGTCGATCCGCTCCAGCGCCCGCAGCAGGTCGTACTCCCGCTCGGCGATCCGCTCGCGGGTCTCCTTGAAGGCGTACACGTAGTCGCCCAACCGGACGAACCGGACGATGTGCCGGGAGATGCCCTGCGGCAGCGCGACCAGATGCTGGGCAGGCCACTCCTCCAGCGGTGTCGACCAGGGCAGGTCGAGCAGCGCCGGGTCCACGAGAGCAGACGTGATCCGCACGGGCACAAGCATGACGCCTCGCCCCCGCCTCCGCCTCACATCGTGGCTCGGCCCACAGCGCCGAACACCCCGGCCTCGCAGGGGCCGGTAGCGTGGTCGCGTGCTCAAAACCACTGGGGTACGTCGTGAGCTGCGGTTGCGTCCCGTCCGACCGGCCGGCTGGTGGTTCGACGGGCTGCTGCTGGCCGGATTGGTCGGGCTGACCGTCGCGCTCGCCGCCGACCAGCTCTTCGGGTTGGACCGGGCGGTCGCCGACTGGGCCGACGAGCACCGGCCGACCGCCGCGTACTGGGTGGCCCGGGTGCTGAACTTCCTCGGCCAGGGCACCCCGCTGACCCTGATCGGCGTCGGACTGGGCGTTCTGCTGGCCGTTCGGCTCCGGTCGCTGCGGCCCATCCTGCTGCCGGTGGTCGGATTCGTGCTGACCACCTTCACGATCGGCCCGCTCAAGGTGTGGACCGCGCGGGCGGCGCCGAGCGCCAGCGTCAAGGAGCCGTTCCTGACCCCCGAGCAGACGCTGCCGCTGTTCCACGACGACCTGCCGGTCCGATTCGCCCAGTCCTACCCGTCAGGGCACGTCGCCAACGCCATCGTCTGGTACGGCGTCATCGCGCTGCTGCTCGCCCCGCTCGCACGCAGCTTCGGCCGGCAACTCCCGGCCCGGCTGGTCACAGTGATCCGGGTGGTGCCGCCGCTCGTCGTCCTCACCACCACCACCTACCTGGGCTGGCACTGGCTCACCGACTCGGTGGCCGGGCTGCTGCTGGGCCTGCTCCTGGACCGACTGCTGCACCGGGTGCCCTGGGACGACCTGCCTCTCCCCGGCCGGCTACGCGAATGGGACCGGCCGTTCACCTCGTACCCCTAGGTTTGGCCTGTGGATCAACTGGCGCGGCGGCTGGGCGTACCCGATGCGGTTGTCATCGGGTTGGGTTCGATGCTCGGTGCGGGCGTCTTCGTGGTCTTCGGGCCGGCCGCGGCGGCGGCCGGCGGTGCCGGGCTGCTGCCCGCGCTGGTGCTCGCCGGCTTCATCGCCTTCTGCAACGCGACAAGCTCGGCGCGGCTGGCGGCCCGTTACCCGGAGTCCGGGGGCACCTACGTCTACGGTCGGGAACGCCTCGGGCCGTTCGCCGGTTTCCTGGCCGGCTGGGGGTTCGTGGTCGGCAAGACGGCGAGCTGCGCGGCGATGGCGTTGACCATCGGGGCGTACCTGTGGCCGGGGCAGGCCCGGCTGGTCGCCGTCGGCGCGGTGCTCGCGGTGACAGCCGTGAACCTGCGCGGCATCGGTAAGACGGCCACCGCCACGAAGGTGCTTGTCGCGCTCGTGTTCGCGGTGCTGGCCCTGGTCGCGGTCGTCGGCGTGGCGGGCGGGCCGGTGCACCTGGATCGGCTGACCGACCCCGGCGGCTCCGCGCGGGGCGTGCTCACCGCCGCCGGGCTGCTGTTCTTCGCGTTCGCCGGGTACGCGCGGATCGCCACCCTGGGCGAGGAGGTGCGCGACCCGCAGCGGACCATCCCCCGGGCCGTGCCACTGGCGCTCGGGGCGGTGCTCGCCATCTACCTGGTGCTGGCCGTGGTCACGCTCGGCGTGCTCGGCGCCGACCGGCTGGCCGGGTCCGCCGCGCCCCTGGTCGACGTGGTGACCGCCGCCGGGCTGCCCGGCCTGGCCTGGGTGGTCCGCGCCGGGGCCACCATCGCCGTCGTCGGGGTGCTGCTGTCCCTGGTCGCCGGGGTCGGCCGGACCACCCTCGCGATGGCCCGCCGCCGCGACCTGCCCGGCGCGCTGGCCGCCGTGCACAAGGTGCACCAGGTGCCGCACCGCGCCGAGCTGGCAGTGGCCGCCGTGGTGATCGTGGTGGTGCTGCTCGGCGACGTACGCGACGCGATCGGCTTCTCCAGCTGCACGGTGCTCGTCTACTACGCGATCACCAACGCGGCTGCGCTCACCCTGGGCCGCGACCCGGACCGGCGGTTGCCGGTCCGGGTGCTCGCCGTTCTCGGGCTGACCGGGTGCCTGCTGCTCGCGGTCAACCTGCCGCTGAGCAGCGTGCTCGCTGGCTTCGGCATGCTCGCGCTCGGCGCCGCCTTCCATACCCTGCGGGCTCGCCGCTGACCCTGGCGGACGGCCGGAGTCAGCGGCTCAACCGTGGGGCGGGGCGCTGACGGATGCATGCCGCCCTCAGCCGGGTCACGCAGGTTCCACTGACATGATGAAGGACAGATCTCTGAACGTAGGAGGATCCGAGAGCGCATGGTTGCAGTCATAGGAACGCTCGTAGTCAGAATGCACCTCGCGAGTCATGCCCGCGTTCTCCGACCAGCGATCGATGCGAGACCAGTTATGCCCGGCTGATACATAGACATTGCAGACCCCAAGCACGCCCCTCGGGGAATCAAATTCCACTACGAATTCACGAGATTCCGGACTCGGCCATACGATCACCTCGGAGCCAGCCGTCTCGCCGACCGCCCGTAGCGATCCACCGGGCGCGTTGACCGCTACACCACCCTCTCTCACGCCGTTGTAGGAAGTAATGCGAATCGTCACGCGTCCAGTAACCGGAAGGCCGGTCCACAGGTCACCAGTCATGACCGTGTGCGGCCCCCACGAAATTGTGGGTGGAACGGCCTGGCGCATGCCAAGCCTTCGTCGACGATTGGTGGAGTCGATCAGCGCGGTAGCGATCGATAGACCAGTGGTGCGATAGTCGACTTCGGACGTGACACCTACTGACCCGAAGCTGCCTTCGAGGTTCCTGAACGTCGCAGCCCAGCCACCGTCGCTCCGCGCGTACGACATCAGGGCCTGATGGGCAGCAAGGATGTCCACGCCCATGACTTCCTCGGCCGGCCCAGCGTCCCGGTCTTTGAAGCGGACGAGAAATGACCCATCCTCGCTTACCACTGCTTCGGCGAAAGAGCCGTCATCCCCGACAGGCCGGATCGCGACGCCGGTTCCATCCGAAGCAGAAAGGCTGTCCAAGGTGTGATAGAGAGCGTCCGGGTCGCCATCAAAAAGATCGTCGTCCCACTCCGTGCGAACCCGGTACTCACCAGTCATTGGCCAGCTCCCGCCCTAGTCGTCATCGCCCGGATATTTGTTGGTGAACGGAATGCGGTTGCCCTTGAGCTTGCGGTACGGGTCGATACTCGCGTGGTCGTCAGGCCAGCGGGGCACCGTCACATCACCGCCCTCCCGGAATGGAATTGGCTCATGAGACAGTTCCATGGTCTCCTGCTCACCGGTCCACGGATTATTTCGCTGCGGGCCAGCATAGCCCCTCGCCTTGATCTGCGCCTTCTCTGCCGGGGTGAGCGGGGCATTGGGATCGTTGTAGTGCTTCTTCCATTCGGCACGCCGCTCCGTCGTCCCCCACTCCGGCTCGTCCGCATCCGGGTCGCGCACACGGTTTGATCCCCGCTGACCGTTGGCCATCCGAGGCTGCTCGTTGTCGGCACAGCGACACGACTCGTGGTGACCGTCGACCGATCCTCCACAGTTGTGTACGAGCAGCGGCTCATCGTCAGCGAGCACGTAGTACGTGTGGATGTCTGCGACGGTGAGATCGCGCATCTCCTCGACGCCGAGCTTGTTGAGCACCGCGACGACGGTGACGGCGCCCTTGCCCTTGACCAGCAGCTTGGTGCCCGGCTTCAGGTCCTTGGCGTCGTCCCACTTGCGCTTGGAGGCGTTCCAGAACGGGTGGTGCCAGGTCGTCTCGACCTTCGTCACCTTGCCGTCCTGGTCGCGGACGGTGAGGTCGGTCAGGTCCTTGTCGGTGTTCCGGTGCAGTTGGGTGACCTGCTTCGGCTCCGACTTTCCGGCCACCGGGTCGGTGGCCATGACCTTGTCGCCGACGTTGACGTCCTCGATCGGCCGGCTCGTGCCGTCCGCCATCAGGACCCGGGTCTTCGGATCGAAGCTGTGCCGGCGACCGGCCGATGTCGGGCACCCTCCGCCCCCGCCGCCGACCGAGATGCCGCCGCCGGAACGCGCACCTCCGCCGCCCTTGCGGCTCAGCGCCCCGAGCCCCGGCACCATGTTCTCCGCGGCAGCCCGCGGGTTGTAGGTGCCGGACGTGGCGAGCTGGCTGACCGCGTCCTCGACGCCGTTCTCGGCGGCCTCGGTCGCCAACCGGCCGACGAGACCGGTGCCGACCTTCTTTGCCACTGCTGCACCGACGCGCGCGGCGATGGCACCGCCGGCACCGCCGATCAGGCCGGTGACCGCGCCCGTGCCCAGGGAGCCCAGCGCGTCGCCGATGCTGTGGATGTCGCCCTGCGCCGCGTCCTTCGCCAGGTTGATAAGTGCTCCGGCGCCGACCATGCAGGCGATCGCGCCGGCACCGGCGGTCACCGCCGTGCAGGCGATGCCGGCGAGGATCGCGCCGCCGATCGCGGCGACCTCCAGCAGGACGTCCTTGTGCTCCTTGACCCACTTGGTCGTGGCGCTCGCGGCGTCGCGTACGGCCGTGGTGGCCTTCTTGACGACTCGCTGCGCCTTGGCGGCGACCTTCTTACCTGCCTGCTTGAGTTTCGCCGCCGCCTGCTTGGCGCGTTTCTTGACCGCCGCGACCTTCTTGGCGACGCGCTTCTTGACCTGGTTGTACTTCTTCTTGACCGCGCGTTTGACCTGGTTGTACTTCTTCTTGACCTTCTGTTTGACCTGGTGGTACTTCCTCTTGGCCTGGTGGTACTTCTTCTTCACCGCCGCCTTGGCCCGTGAAGCGGTCTTCTTCACTGTGGACTTGGCGGCGCTGTAGGCCGACGAGGCGTACGAGTAGGCCGAGGACGCGTACGACGAGGCGTACGAGTAGGCGGACGACGCGTACGAGCGGAAGCTCGAACTGACCGAGCTGACCGCCCGGGAGAAGGACTTCTTCAGGCTGCCCAGACCCCAGTGCCCGGTTGGGTCGGTCACGGTGAGCGGGTTCGCGTCGCCGTACTGGTAGCGGTTGGCGTTGATCGAGTCCGGCAGCGGGCTGTTGCTCGCCGTGTCCCGGGTGTCGAACTGCCCGGTGTCCGTGTTGTACCAGCGGGCGTGCATGTTGACCCGGCTGGTCAACGCGTCAGTCCACTCCGACTGGTAGCCGAGCTGGCCGAGCAGGCCGCTCGTGGTGAGCGCCTTGCCGAGCGGGTCGTAGGTCACCGAGCCGGCCAGCGCCGTCCCGGTCGGGGTGAACTGCCCGACTACGTCGGTGTGCAGGTCGGTCCAGACCATCCGCTGGTTGCCGCCGCCGGTGGTCCCGACCACCTCGCCGGACGGCCCCCGCACATATGTCGCGCCGGAGTCCGCCGCCAGGTCGTTACCCAGACCGGTGTACGCGTGGCCGGGCCGGATCGCCCGGCCCAACCCGTCGTACGTGTAGGTCTGCGTGCCGCCTGCCGACTGCTGCGACACCACCTGCCCGAACGCGTCGGTGCGGGTGATGTTGCCGCCGGCGTCGGCGAGAGTGCCGCGGGCGGTGTACGTGTAGCTCGCCCCGTCGGCGGTGAGCAGGCGGTTCCGCTGGTCGTAGGTGAACAGCTTGGAACCGTTCTGCACCCTGTTACCGGACTTGTCGTACGCGTACACCGTGGTGGCGGCGCCGTTGTTCCACGACGTCAGCCGATCGGCCAGGTCGTAGGTGTAGGTGTTCGAGGCCGAACCGGCGAACCCGGTCGTCGACTTCGAGGTGATGTTGCTGTTCTCGTCCCACCCGTACGTGATCTTCGCGAGGGACGCCCCGGCGGACGACTTCAACTCGTCGCCGGTGAGCCGCCGCAGCGGGTCGAAGGTGAAGTTGCGGGTGTTGCCGTTCGACCCGTACGTGATCTTCGAGACCTGGGACAGCGTGTTGTAGGTGTAGGCCATCTGCACGCCGGCCGACGGGTTCGCCAGCGACGACAGGCGACCCGCGCCGTCGTACCCGTAGGAGGTCGTGCCTGCCGCGTCCTGCCGGGAGGCGATCCGGCCGTCCGGGTCGTAGCCGAACGTCGAGTTGCCCGACGGGCCGGTCACCGACCGGGGCAGACCCCTGTCGTCGTACGCGATGGTGTTCGTGCCGCCCGAGCCGGACAGCGAGGTCATCCGGCCGGCCACGTCGTAGCCGAAGGTCCGGTCCTCGGTGGCGACCTCGGCGCCCGCGCCCGACTGCCGCACCAGCTGACCCAGGTCGTCGTACTCGTTGGTGACAGTCACCCCACCGGGCATGGACTGCTTCAACGGCCGGCCTGACCTGTCGTACTCCACGGTGAAGGTGCGGTCCGCCGCGTCCGGGTGGGCCGCGGTAGCCGGCTCGATCATCGCGTCCGGCAACCCCCACGAGTTGTACCTGGTGAGGAAGGCGTTGCCGCGACCGTCGGTGAACCGGGTCCGGTTGCCCTCCAGGTCGTAGCCGAACGTGGTGACGATGGAGTCCGACGCCGAGATCGGCTGGGTCTCCTTGGTGACCACACCCGTCGCGTCGTACTCGTAGGTGACAGTCGTCTTGCGCGCGTCGGTGCTGGCCACCATGTTGCCGGCCCGGTCGTAGCGGGCCGACTGCTCGGACAGCAGCGTCCCGGTCGGGCTGTACTCGGCGGTGCGGGTGGGCCGGTCCGCCATGTCGTAGGTGACCGAGGCGTACGAGCCGTCCGGGCGGATGGTCTTCGTGGTCCGGCCCTCGGAGTCGTACTCGAACCGGCTCACGTTGTTGGCGCCGTCGGTGGACGTCAACGGATCGCCGACGGCGTTGTACGTCATCGAATTGTTCACGCCCGCCGCCGAGGTGACCTGCGACGGCCACCCCTGCGCGTTGTACGTGTAGTTGGTGGTGTGGTTCTTACCCTCCTGCCGCACCACCTCGGTCGAGGTGACGGTCCGACCCAGGTAGTCGTAGGTCGCGGTGCTCACCGCGCCGGTCGGGTCGGTCGTCGACAGCACGTTGCCCGCGTCGTCGTACGTGTAGGTGGTGGCGCCGTCGTTCGGCGCGATCTCCTTCGACGTGCGGCCCAGTTGGTCGTACTCGTAGCGGGTGATCTTGCCGAGCGGGTCGGTGACGGTCTTCAGCTGACCGGCCGTGTCGAAGCTGTAGCGCGTCTCCGGCACGATCGGCGTCGACGACCCCGGCGGTGTGTACGCGGGCGCCTTCTCCGACACGACGCGGCCGACCGCGTCGTACTCCACCACCGACCAGTTGCCGTTCGCGTCCCGGGTGTCGGTGGGCTCGTCGAAGGTGTTGAACCCGACCCAGCTCACCGCGTTGGCCTGGGCGGGGATCTGACCGGGCTGCTCGACGGTGGCCGCCGGGGCGGTGGTCTTCACCGCCCGGCCTTCCTCGTCGTACCCGTAGTAGGTGGTGTTGCCGTTCGGGTCGGTGACCGAGGTGGGCAGGTCGTCGGAGTCGAGGACCTGCGAGGTACGGATGACGTACCCGTCGGCTGCCGGCACGGTACCGGCCCTGACCTGCGACACCTCCGCGTCGGTAAGCGCCTTCTGGTAGACCTGCACGTCGTCGATGCCGCCGGCGAACCAGCCGAACCCGTCGGCGCCGCCGATGGTGAAGCCGGTCGCGGTGTTGTTGAAGGGGTCGGTGACGGACAGCGTGGTCTGCAGGTTGCCGTCGGCGTAGAGCTTGACCGTCCGGGCGGTCGGGTCGACGACCAGCGAGAGGTGCGTCCAGGCGCCGACGACCGCGGAGCCGTTCGGGCCGCCGCCGCCGATCCAGGTGACGGTGCCGTCCGCCTTGCTCACCGCCATCGCGAAGTACCAGCGGTTCTGGGCCGGCGCGTAGTACAGCTTCAGGGCCGAGTTGCCGTTCGCGCCGGGTGCCGCGACGACGAGCTGGTCAGTGGTCGGGCCGCCGGACCTGAGCTTCGCCCAGGCCGAGACCGTGAAGGCACGCTTGGTGTCCACCACCGGGCCGGTCCTCAGGTATCCGCTGGTGCCGTCGAGGACCGCCGAACCACCCCGGTCGGTGGACCAGGCGACGTTTCCGACGGCGGTGGCCGGGCTGTTGCCGGTGGAGTCGGCGGCCTTCGTGCCGGTTGTCTCGTCGAGCTTCCAGCGTCCGACCGGGATCAGCGCCGTCGACGGGTACTCGGTCTCGGCGATGGCCCGGCCGGCGCTGTCGTAGAGCGCGTCGGAGACGCTGGTGACGGCACCGTCCGGCCCGGAGGACACAGTGGAGATGACATTGTCGTCGGCGTCATAGGTGAGCGCGGTCCGGCGCTTCAACCCGTTCGGGTCGACGACCGAGGCGGTCGTCCGGCCCGCCGCGTCGTATTCGGTGGCGGTGACGGTGTGGCCGTTGTTGCTGATCTCGCTGACCACGTTTCCGGCGGCGTCGTAGACGTTCTCCTCCACCACGAACGTCCGGGTGCCGTCGGTACGGCTGACCTTCGCTTCCAGACCGTTGTCGGTGTACGTCCAGTTGGTGGTCCAGCCCATCGCGTCGGTCTCGCTGGCGAGCCGGCCCGCCGGGTCGTACGCCCGGGTGGTCGTCACCAGGTCGCGGGGTGCCGACGGGTTGTTCGGGTCGCCCGTGAAGTTCTTCACCGTCGAGGTGAGCAGGTTGCCCTCGACGTCGTAGGTGCTGGTGGTCACCCCACCGTCGGCCTCGGTCTCCTTGACCACGCGACCGTACCTGTCGTACTCGAAGCTCGTGGTCTGGTTGACGCCGTTGGTGGTGGACGACTCCTGCCCGTAGGAGTTGTAGGCGTGCCGCTCGGTGCGGGGCGCGTCGCCGCCGGTCAGGTCGCTGACCGTCACCTCGGTGATGTTGCCGTCGTCGTCGTACGTGGTGGCGGTGCGGGCGGTGTGGACCGCGCCGGTGACCCGGTTCGTGACGCCCGGCTCGGTCTCGGTGACCTCACGACTCAACCGGTCGTACGTACGGCTGGTGGTGAGTCCGGCCGGGAAGCTGTCGGTCGACTCGGTCTCGGTGAGCAGCCGGCCCAGCCCGTCGTACGTGTAGCGGGTGATCTTGCCACTCGGCTCGACCATCTCGGCGACGTCACCACTGGCGTAGTAGGTGATCGTCTGGGTCTGCCCGCCGGTCGTGGTGACGGCCGCCGGCAGGCCGGCCGGGGCGAACCCGCCGTCCTTCGCCGCCACTGTCGTGCCGTCGGTGAAGGTGGTACGGGTGACGCGGCCCAGCGGGTCGGTGATGGTGGTCTGGTTGCCCTTGCCGTCGTAGCCGTAGCTGGTCAGATACCTGTTGTCGGTGGCCGACGACGACCGGCCGTCGCGCATGGTGAGGATGACGTCGTTACGCGGGTCCGGCGTACCGCCGATCTTGACGGAACTGCCGGTCGCCCACCCACCGGTGCCGTTGCCCGACACCAGGTACATCTCGTTGTCGGTCGACTTGAGGTAGACGATGTCGGGCTTCTTGTCACCGTCGAAGTCACCTGCGGACAGCAGCGCCTTGGCGCTGCCCCAACCGGTGCCGACCTTGGTGGCGGTGGTGCTCAACCAACCGCCCGACCCGTTGCCCTTGAGCAGGTAGAGGTTGTTGTCCGCACCACTGCGGTAGATCACGTCGGCCTTGCCGTCGCCGTCGAAGTCACCAGGAGACACGAGCAGGTTCGCGGCGCTGACGTTCGGGCCGATCAGGGTGGCGGTGGTGCTCAACCAGCCGCCCGAGCCGTTGCCCTTGAGCAGGTAGAGGTTCTTGTCCACCGAACTGCGGAAGATGACGTCCGGCTTGCCGTCGCCGCTGAAGTCCTTCGAGAAGGTCATCAGGTCCGCGGAGCCGACGCTCGGGCCGACCTTCGTCGAGGTGCCGCTCAACCAACCGCCCCTGCCGTTGCCGGCCAGGACGTAGAGGTTGCTGTCGGAGGCGCTGCGCCAGATCAGGTCCGGATTGCCGTCGCCTGTGAAGTCCTTTGCGGCGACCGCCAGGTTGGCCGAGGCCATGCTGGTGCCGATCTGTGCCGGCAGGCTGGTGAGCCAGCCACCGGTGCCGTTGCCCTGCACCATCTGGATCGTGTTGTCGGCCTCGCGGTAGACCACGTCAGGCGCGCCGTCGCCGTTGAAGTCCTCGAACATCATCGGCAGCGAGGCCGTCCCCCAGTTCAGGGGGTCGGCCGAGTTGGCGTAGTAGGTGTAGTAGACCGACGAGCACTTGTTGGCCGACTGGTCCTGACAGGTGATGACCTGCTTCGTGTTGCCCCGGGCGTCCTGGAGTTCCTGAGTCCACACGCCCCTCGGGTCGTACGTCAGGTTGCCGTAGCCGCCCACGTCGTACCCGAACTTGGTGGTGTTGCCCAGGCCGTCGGTCTGGGCGACCATCCGGCTGCCGTTGACCAGGTCGTAGCTGTAGCTGATCTTCTCACCGGTCGGCCCGGTGACAGCGACAGTGGAGACCGGCATCGCGATCGCGCTGGCGGCGCCGTTGACCATGGTCACGGCTACCGGCGCGGTCTGCTTCGACGCCTGGAAGTGCCCGGCGACCTGGTCGGCGGAGAGCTGCGACCGGTAGAAGGCGACCTCGGCGATCGACCCGTTGAAGTAGCCCAGGTCGCGGGTGCCGTGCATCGGCCAGGCGCCGGCCCACTTGCCCGCGCCGACGTAGACGTTGTCCCTGGCGGCGGCGACGAGCGCGGCGTCGATCTTGCCGACCGCGACGCCGTCCAGGTAGAGCGACTGCGTGTTGCTGGCGGCGGAGAGCACGACATGGTGCCACTTGTTGTCGTTTACCAGGGCCGTGCTGGTGATCATCCGGGTGGCGTCGGCGGTCCAGAAACCGCCCCGCAGCTTGCCGTCCGTCCCGACGTACAGCGCCGGAGTCCAGTTACCGACCACCGTCGGGTCCGACAACGGGCTGGCCTGGTAGCCGTAGAGAACACCACCTGCGGTGTTGCCCGCCGGCATCTTGAACCACATCTCGACCGAGTTGGGCCCGGTGACCGGGGCATCCTCCGACGGAAGTTGCAGGTAGGAGGTCGTTCCGTTGAACGACGCGGCCTTGCTGTCGCTGAACGGCCCGGCGACACCGAGGGTGGCGGAACTGTAGGTGGCGACACCGCCCTGCACCTCGTTGGCGGCGTCCGTCGCCTCGACGTCACCGAGTCGCCAGTAGTCGGCCGGCTTGGCGCCCAGCACCGAGGCGGCGTAGACGTCACTGCTGCCCGAGACGGTGGGGGTGCCCATCGTCCAGACGCCGCCGTTCTCGTCGGTGACTGTCGACACCCGACCGGTGTTCTTGTCGTACCCGACCTGGGCGGTGATCCCGCCCGAGGGGCGGACCACAGTGCTGAGCACCGGGTGGGCCGTGCGGCCCGCGCCGTGCAACGCGGACACCGTGGTGCCGGTCAGCGCCTGGTTGAAGAACGACACCTCGCCGATCGAGCCGGTGAAGTAGGTGGCCCGCGCCGGGGTGACACCACTGTTCACGTGGCTCGGCCAGCCGCCGCCCACGAAACCGGCACCGACGAGCACGTTCGCCGAACCGCCGGCGATCTGGGCGACGGTACCGGCGAGGGTGCCCCTGTCGACGCCGTCGAGGTAGAGCTTCTGGGTGTCGCCCGCACCGGCCAGCACCACGTGGTGCCATGCGCCGTCGGTGACAGTCACGTTCGTGTTGATCGGGGACGGGCTGCCGTTCCAGAACGAGCCGCGCAGCTTGCCGTCCGTGCCGATGTAGAGCGACGGGGTGTAGTTGCCCGGCGTGGTGCCCTTCGTGATCGCGTCGGCCTGGTAGCTGAACAGCACACCGTTCGGCGTGGTCGTCTTGAACCACATGCTCACCGACTGGTACTGGCCGTCGCTGACCAGGTTGCCCGGCAGCTGCACGAACGAGCTGGTGCCGTTGAACCCGGCGGTCGTCGCCGTTGAACCGGGCAGTGCCGCCGGCTGACCCAGCGCGACGTTGTTGAAACTCGCGTTGTCCACGCCCGCGTTGCCGAGCACCGAACTCGCCGCCGTGGTGGCGCCGGCCGCCTCGGTCAGCCGCCAGTACGAGTACGGCCCGGCGTTCAGGGTCGCGTTGGCGTACTGCGAGGTGCTGTCGTGCTGGTAGGTGGTGCACGCCGTGGAGCTGGTCGGCGGGCAGACCTTGGCGAGCTGGTCGCTGGTGCCGTAGCTGTACTGCCAGGTCGTCGCGGTGGTCGCGTCACCGGGGACCGCCGGGTCGGTCGACACCGTCGCCGGGTGGGCGTACGCCGAGCCGGCCGGGGTCGACCAGGTGACGTACAGGGACCGGCCGGAGGCGGAGGTGATCTTTGTGGCGTTCGAGCTGCCGTCGTACGTGAACGTCATCGCCCGACCGTTGGCGTCGGTGATGCTCGTGATCTTGAAGACGTCGCTGCCCGCGGCCTGCGCGAAGACGTAGAGGGAGGCGTCCTTGTCGGTGAGCGTGTAGCCGGTGACCGCGCCACCGACGTCCTTGTTCTCCTTCAGGACGGAGAACCGGCCGGACGCCGGGGTGAACGTTCCGTCGGCGTTGCGCCCCAGCGCCACGTCCTGACCGGTCGGATAGGTGATGAGAACCGACTGGACCTGCCCCGCGATGTCGCGGACCTGGGTGGCCCGGGTGTCGAGCATGCTCGCCCAGCCGGCCCCGAAGGCGTTGCCACGGCGGGTGTCCAGGCTGTTGTAGCTGCGGGTGATCGACAGGGACGGGCCGACAGTGGCGACGCTCGCGTCGGTGGCCGAGGTGGTGTAGTTGCCGATGCCCGGGTCGTACCCCTTGCCGGAGTTCTGCGTCAGGCTCCCGGTCAGCAGTGGCTGCGGCACCGACGTGCTGAACGCGTACGCCGGGTAGACCGCGCTGGAGCCGGCCTTGTCGTTGACCTGGACCGTGTAGAGGTAGCGCTTGTTCCAGGTGAGCTTGCCGGCCGGGACGGTCCAGCTCGCCGTGGCCACCCAACCCGAGTTGGCCACCACCGCGCCGGTCCCGGCGTCGGCGACCACGTAGTTGTAGGTGAAACCCTTCGCCGGCCAGTTGTCCGGGTCGACGGCCCGCGAGTGCAGCTCGGGCGTGAGGGTCTGCACCACCGCGTTGTTCGTCGGGTAGCGGACGTTCACCTGCGGGGCGACGTTGTTGGTGTACGTCAGCTCCAGGTACGGCTTGTAGCTGCCGTCGGAGTAGTTGGCGGCGGTGAACCGCTTCCACGCCGTCGAGTCCGTCTCCGAGGCGGTAAGCGCCAGACCCTCGTTCATGCCACCTGTCGACCAGTCGTTGAACGTGTCGACGGCCAGCGGCACGGTCACCCACTTGCCGGTGCTCCGGTTCGGCGGGTCGTTGGTGCAGGCCGGGTAGTTGTCGGCGATGGTCAGCGAGCCGATCGAGGAGGAGGAGATGGTCGGCCCCGGGTACGTGGCGGTCGACAGGTTGTCGACAGTCCACGCCTGGGTCACCCGGTGCACGTTGAACGCCTTGTGCGAGGTGCAGTCGTACGACCAGGTGTGGAAGAGGCGCAGCTTCGCGGCGCTGAACCGCTTGCCGGCGAGCCCGTCGCTCGCGAACTCGTCGAAGTGGATGAACGAGCGCGCCTTGGTCACGCCGCTGTTGTACGTGCCGACGGGCAGGTTGTCCCCGTTGTGGTTGGTCGTCTCGGTGTCGTTGTCGACGTACACGTCGCCTGTGGTGCCCGTGGTGGCGGTCGGGTCCACCCGCACCGGGTACTGGCGGGCCGGGTCGCGCAGCCAGGCCGGGTCGGCCACGACCCGCAGCGCGGGAGCGCCGTCGACGGTGACGATCTCGAACGTGACGGCGTCGGACTCGGCCGGGGCGCCCGAGCGCCTGTCGACCTTCGAGTCCTGCATCGAGCCGTGCGGGAACCAGGCCACTGCCTTGCCGTCCGCGTTGAGCAGCTCCACCGAACCCGCGGCGGTGAGCCGGGGGGTCAGGCCGGTGAGGCGGAGCGGGAACACCCAGGTCGACGCCGCCTCCGGCGAGCGCAGCACAAGGGTCTCCTTGACGCCGGCGTCGAAGGTGGTCAGCTCCAGGTCGGTGTGCGGGAGCACGTCCCGGTAGCGGGCGGTCGGCCCGGTCACCTCGGGGGCGGTGATGGTGCCGCCCTCGAGCCGGTAACCGACGCTCTCACCGCCGGGCAGGGTGAGTTTGGCGAGTTCGGTGTCCACAGTGCTCGCATCGGCCGCCGCGTTCGCGTTCGCGGCGCGGGCGGCCGGGGCACCGCCGGCGACCGACACACCGAGGCGGTTCGCGGTGACGTGCAACCGACCGTCGGAGCGGCGGGCGAGGTTCGAGTTGATCTTCTGCCAGCTGCCGTCCGCCGCGCGGTAGTTGACCGGGCGGTTGTACGTGCGCTTGGTGAAGGATCCGTCGGCGTTCGCGAAGATGTCCGAGCGGGCACTGGACTTGCGGGCGTCCCGCGTGCTGGTGCGGGCGTCGAAGCCCTGCTCGGCCACTCCCGTCACCTCGGGCGTGGTGGGGATCTGATGCGGCTGGTACGCCTCGAGGGTGCCCGGAGCGGGCTCCGGCGCCCGGCCGGCTCCTCGCCCGGCGTCGGTCGCCGACGCCGGCACGTGCGGGTCGACAGTGACCGGCTTTCCCCTCTGCTGCACGGGGAGCCCCACGAACGCCGCCGTCGCCGACCAGGCGGGACGCTGCGCGAACCAGGTGAGCCACGTCAGCGGGAACTCCCCGCCCGGCCGGACCACGTCGGCCGGAACGGCGACGGTCAGACCGAAGACAACAGCCACCATGAATGCGGCACGACGTGTGCCACTGGTAACGGATCGGCGCATGGCCGGTCCCCTCCCCCGTGAAGTGAAATTACCAACGCGGAGTGTGAGGGCTCGCCGATCATGGGCACAAGATGGCCGAACGGCCAATCCTGAGAGAAACCTTGGAGCGTCAGTCCCTGCCGGACGCCAGCGCCGAGACCACCTCAACGGCCTTGCGCTGCACGGATTCCGGGTCGGTGGCCTGCTCGACGACCACATTGGGGCCGGGCGTCGCGGCGCCGAAGGCGACGAATCTCGCCGAGGGGAACCGCGCGGCGGTCGGACGGACCGCCCGCACGGGCGCGTCGCCGACGGCCAGGATCACGCCACAGCGGCTCTGCACCAGACTCGCGAGGAACGTCTCGGCGTTCTCGCCCGTCTGCGGACCGTCCACTTCGAGGAACTGCACCTTCACGAGCGTCGCGAGGGACGCCTCCTGCATCCCGGTCCACACGGGACGGGCCTCGGGAGCGGCGACTCCTCCCGAGCCGGTGAGCAGACAGGCGGTCTCCGCCCGGTAGTCACGTTGACGCGGCTCCGGCTCGCCTTCGGGCCACAGAGCCCAACCCACGACCACCGCCACCACCAGGCCGAACGCGGCTACCGGCCACCACAGCGGCCGGGTCCGCATCCACCTGACGACCGCTGCTGCGCGCCGTCGCCGTTGCGCGTCCCGGGCTCCTCGGCCCACCCCACCACCAAGCACTGGCGCACCCTACTCGGCCGCCGTCGACGATGAGGACCCCACCGGTCGGCATCGCGCCGGGCCGCTCACCCCACCTCGCCGGGCCCGTCTGGTTGGCGGATCACCTCGACCTCGTTCGGCGAGCCGCCGTTCGTCACAGGTGCCGCGCCGGCCGCGGGTGGCACCGGCGCCTGATGCGCCGGACCGGTCGGGGAGGCGGCGACGTGCCACTCCGCCGACCCCGGCACCGACCGGGGTGTCGGGTGCGGCTCCCCGCCGGGCCGGGGAACCGGCCCGGAACCGGCGGGCGGCGCGCAGTGCCTGGTCAGCCAGTCCAGGCCGCGGCGGCGGGCGACCACGGTGAGCCGGTCACCCGCGAAGATCACCTGTCGGGGGTCGAGGTCCTTCCACCAGATCGTCCTCGCCCCGCCGGCCGGAGTACGGGCGATCAACCGGACCTGCCCGTCCCGGTTGACCGTGCCCAGTGGCCGGCCGTCGAGATCGGAGCCCGCGGCGACCGGCACCTCGGCGACCGGCAGCGCGTGCCTGTCGACCGGGATCGTAGTGATCACCGCGCGTTCCGTGAGCGCGCCTGTGAACGCCGGAGCGGCCAGGTAGGAGACGGATCGGGACACGCCGAGGGCGAAGGTCTCCTCGACCCGCTCGGCGAAGTCGCCGTCGAAGAGCCGCAGCACCACCCGCAGGTCGTCGCGGAGATCCCGGGCGGCGAGCGCCGCTTCCAGGTTGGCGACGTCGTCGGTGGACGCCACCACCAGCGCCTGGCAGTCGGCCACCGAGGCGGCCGCCAGGGTCTCCGGCAGCGCCGCGTCACCGACGATGAGCGGCACCTCCAACTGCCGGGCCAGCGCGCCGCCACGTGGCTCCGGATTCTTGTCGATCGCCACCACCTCGACGTCGTACCCGCGCAGTTGCGCCATCACCCGGGTGCCGACGTTGCCCAGGCCGATCACCACGACGTGGCCCACCCGCGCGGGCTGCAACCGCCCGGTGTGCAGGGCCAGCCGCGCGTTGACGATGCCGTCCACCACGACGGCGGTGATCAGCGGGATCAGCGCCAGCCCGGCCAGGTTGAGGACCACCTGCATGACCTGCGCGCTTGCGGTCTTCCCGGTGTCCGGGTCGGCGCCGCTGAGGGTCGTGACAAGCGTCAGGTAGAGGGCCTCGGCCGGGGAGACGCCCTCGGCCCGGGAGATCAGCGCGCCGAGCACCGCGATCACCGCGAGCACCAGCATCACCGCGATGCCGATCTTGCGGGTGGCGAAGCCGCGTACCGCCCCCAGCACCATCGTGACCGGGCGGCGTCGCCGCCGGGCCCGGACCAGCCGGCGGGCCGCCACCTCCGTCCCCGGCGGCTGCCCGGTCGCCTCGGCCAGCACCAGGTCGGCGCCCGCCTGCTCGGCGGGCAGCAGGTCGACCCCCTGCTCGTCGCCGCCGTGGGCCAACGCGCAGACCACGTCCTGTGGACGCACGTCGGCCCGGCGGGCAACCCGGAACGTCTTGTCCCGATGTTGGAACGAACTCGGGTCGACCTCACCGAGCGCGGCGGCCACGAACGCCGGTGCCGCCATCTCCGCGTCGGACAGCACCTCGACAGGCGCCTTGAGCAGCTTGCGTACGCCGTCGGCCAAGGTGCCGTTGAACATCCGCAGCACCTGGCGGACCCGCTGGTCCACGGCCTGGGCGCAGAGCGCGGCGTGCAGGTTGCCCACGTCGTCCTGGTGCAGCAGGGCCAGCCCGGTCGCCCCGGCCAGCCCGGCGGCCTCGAACGTGGCCACGTCCAGCCGCTCGGAACGGACCACCCGCACGCCGCGCAGCCCCGCCACGTCCGGCCCGTTGCGCGGGTAGCGCTCCGGCACCACGACCGTCACCCGGGCGCCGCCGGCCGGCAGCTCGGATTCGAGCAACGCCCGGGCCACGTAGTAGGCGAGCGCGTCCCTGCCGCAGATCACGTAGTGCGGTCGCGGATCACCGACGGGCCGCAGCCGCCAGTTCCACTCGACCGCCCGTCGCGCCCGGTCCCGCCACGGCTCCGCCATGCCCGGATCGTAGTCAGCACGATCACGGTGGGCGACCCCGTCCGGATCATCCCCGCGAACGCATGTCGGCCCCGACGACGGGTAGAGCAGCGCCATGCAGACGTTCCTGCCGTACCCGGACTTCCTGGCCAGCGCCCGTGCGCTGGACCAGCGGCGGCTGGGCAAGCAGCGGGTGGAGGCCATCCAGGTGCTGCGCGGGCTCACCCGACCCGGGTACGGCTGGCGCAACCACCCGGCCGTGAAGATGTGGGCCGGGTACGAGGAGGCGCTCACCCGGTACGGCCTGGACATGTGTGCCGTCTGGACCGAACCGGGGCGTGCCGACACCTGTGCCACCACGATGACCGTCGACCTGGCCGCCGCGTGTGGGCCCGGCGTGGTGCGTACCCAGCAGGAGCTGGCCTCGGCCGGCGAGCTGCCGCCCTGGCTCGGCCGCGAGGACCTGCACCTGAGCCACCGCTCGTCGCTGGTCCGCAAGGACCCCACGCACTACCGGCCGATCTTCGGCGACGACGTGCCGGAGGACCTGGAGTACGTCTGGCCCGGCTCCGACCGCGCGCGCCGCTGCCTCCCGTAGGGGAGACTGGGGGCCCGACGACGGAGGTGCTCGTGGCAGTGTCGCAGGTGGTGGGTCGGGTCATCGGCGTACGCCAGCATGAGGTGGACCCCGGCGGTGGTGGCGCGGACCGCGTGCCGCGACCGGTCACGGCGGTGGTGGTGGGCGGCGGCATCGCCGGCATGTCGGCGGCCGTGGTTCTCGCCGAACGGGGTGTGGCGGTGACGGTGCTGGAGGCCGCGCCCACCCTCGGTGGCCGGCTGGGCGCCTGGCCGGAGGCCCTGGCCGACGGCAGCCAGCAGAACGAGCACGGCTTCCACGCGTTCTTCCGGCAGTACTACAACTGGCGGTCAATCCTTCGCCGGATCGACCCCGACCTGGGGTTCCTCAAGCCGATCCCCGGTTATCCGATCCTCAGTGAGCAGTGGCCGACCGAGGAGTTCGGCAAGTTGCCGCCCGCGCCGCCGGCGAACCTGCTCGCCCTGCTGCTGCGCAGTCCCAGCCTGCGCCTGGCCGACCTGCGACAGATGGACCGGGACGCCGCGCTGCCGCTGCTCACCTACGACCCGGTGCGCACGTACGCCGACCTGGACGACCGGACGGCTGACGAACTGCTGTCGTCGCTGCGGCTGCCGGACCGGGCACGGGCCATGCTGTTCGAGGTCTTCTCGCACTCGTTCTTCAACCACGAGGCGGAGATGTCGGCCGCCGAGATGGTCGCGCAGTTCCACTTCTACCTGCTCGGCAACCCGGAGGGGCTGGCGTTCGACTGCCCCGACGAGGATTATGCGACCGCGATCTGGGAGCCGCTGACCCGGCACGTGGAGAAGCACGGTGGTCGGGTCGTCACCGGCGCCGCCGCGACCGGGGTGCACCGCGACGACGGCGGCTGGCGGGTGACGACCACCGACGGCGGCGACCATCCGGCCGGCCACGTCGTGCTGGCCGTCGACCCGCCCGCCCTCGCCGCGCTCGTCGCGGCCTCCCCCGATCTGGCCACGCACGCGCCGGAGCTGGTGGCGAGGATGCCCGCGTTCGGCACGCCCGGCCCGCCGTACGCGGTGGCGCGGTACTGGTGCGACGGGGACGTCGCCGCCGGTCGCGCGGTCTTCAACGGGGTGTCCCGGCAGCCCACCCTGGACTCGGTGACGCTCTACCACCGGTTGGAGAACGAGTCGCGGCGCTGGGCGCGGCAGACCGGTGGGTCGGTCATCGAGCTGCACGCGTACGCCTGCGAGCCGGACGTGCCGGCCGAGGAGCTGGCCGAGCGGATGCGCCGCGAGCTGATCGCTCTCTGGCCGGAGGTCGCCGACCTGCGGGTCCGTGAGCTGCGGGCCCGGGTGGAGGCGCAGGCGCCGGCGTTCACGCCTGGCAGCCACGCCTGGCGACCGGGGGTACGCACCGACGCACCAGGCCTCTACCTCGCCGGGGACGGCATCGGCACGGACTTCCCGAGCGCGTTGATGGAGCGTTCCGCGGCGACGGGAATCCTGGCCGCGAACCACATCCTGCGCGCCGAGGGCGGCGCGGCCGAGCCGGTGCGCTCGATCCGGCCGCGGGGGCTGCTCGCCGGGCGGGACAAGCGAAACCGACAAAACCCTCTATAAGCGACGGTACGCTGCCGTACGCTCGGTTGATCATCTGTCTATCGACCGGGCGGGAGGGCAGCGGAGATGTCACCACTGCACCGTGCCGGTGCGGACAGCGGGCCGCTCACCGAGGAGGCCGGCCGGGACGACGCGTACCCGCTGATCCGTGACGAGCGCGCCTGCGTCGTCACCGCCCTGCGGCTGGGCTGGTGGATGGCGGACGCGTACCACCACGCTCGCAACACCCAGCCCGCTGCGACCGTCGCACCCCGCCCACCGGCGAAGCTCTCCAACCTGACCGAGATGTCCCCGCCCCGGCGGATGCGGATGTACCTCGACGGGGTCGATGTCGCGCTGGCGCAGATCGCCGCGCTCACCCGGCACACCGGACCCCGCCCCGACACGGCAGGCGCCCGCGCCCGGCTGCCCGACCTGGACCGGCTGCCCGACCTGCGACCGCCCGACACCACCGACACCGAACCACTGCTGCTGGCCCTCGACGACCTCAACGTGGAGGTGCTCCGGTGGACGATGGCCACCAACCTGCGCGTCGGGCTCGCCTACCGGCTGGGGCGGTCACTTGCCGACACGGTCCGGCCCGGCGACGCCACCGAACTGCTCCGGCGTTTCAACGGCCGGCAGGTCCAGATCAGCCGCTGGCTGGACGAACTGGCCACGGTGCTGCCGCCGTACTCGGCGGCGGTCGTCCGCCGCTCGCTTGCCGAGTGGGCAGTCGCCGTGGAACGCGCCGGCCGGGGCGACCCGACCGAACCCGAGCCCGCCGAACTGAGCCGCGAGCTCCGCAACCAGGGTGACCTGTGGCGTGGCGTGCTCACCGGCGGTCTGCACCCGCGCGACCTTCTCGACGAGGAGGACTACGCGGTGGTCGCCAGGAACCTGATCATCCGGGACCGGCGGCTGGTGGCGCAGGCCGCCCGGGGGATCTTCTGGCCGGTGCTGGTGCCGCTGCTTGTGGTGCTCTTCGCAGTGGTCGCGGCGAGCGCCGCCGCCGCGGCCGGCTCACCGACAGCCAGGGCCACAGTCGCCCTGCTCGGCCTCGGCGCCGGCCTGGCCGCCATCTGGCGATCCGTCTCCGGACCGGCGATGTCGGTCGCCGGTGAGGTCAACCGGCCGCTGCTGGACAGCGAACTCACCGCACGGATGGCGCTGCGACTGGATCGCCCCCTGACCACCATCCGGCGTACGGCGGGGACCACCGCTCGCCGGCAGCGCCGCCCCGAGGAACCCGAGAGCCGATCGAAATACGTTGCCCCCCTGTCCCGCCCGGACCTACCGTGATCGCGCAAGGTCAACCACCGCAGCGGGAGCAGCTCATGACGATGTCGCACGTCAACGCCGTGCCGTCGACTCTCCCTGCCGACGGTTGCCGAGCGGAAGGTCCCCGGGCGGGCCGGCCCGACTGACGCGTACCCGTACGCGCGAGCCGCCCCGTCCACAAGCCGGACCGGGCGGCTCTTCGCTGTCCGTCGCATCTGTCGAAAGGAGTCCCGGTGGACGCCGTCCTCGTCATCAACGCCGACCTCGGCCCGCTGCACCGGGTCACCGTCCAACACGCCGTCCGGATGCTCTGCCGACGGGTGGCCGAGATCCACGAGGCGGAGCCGGACCGGGTGATCGGAGTCTTCCCGATGCCCCGGGTGGTGCGGCTGGTCCGCTACGTCGTCACCAGGTGGCGGTTCAGCGCCGGGCCGGCCTGGTCCCGTGCCGGGGTGCTGCGCCGCGACGAGCGGTGTTGCGCGTACTGCGGCGGCCCGGCGTCGACGATCGACCACATCCTGCCCCGCTCGCGCGGCGGCCGGAACACCTGGCGTAACACCACCGCCGCCTGCTACGGCTGCAACCAGCGCAAGGGCGACCGGACACCGGCGGAGGCGGGCATGCCGCTGCGCCGGGAGCCGGTGAACCCGGGCTGGGCGGCGCTGGCCGGCGGTGACGGAACGGGCCGGCGGGAACGGGGGGCCGTGTCCGGGGTACGCCCCGGACACGGCACCCGCCGGCCCCCGGTCAGTCGGAGTTCTCCCTGACCATCGGCTTCGGGCGGCCGTTGGCGCAGTGCACCCGGATCTCACTGTCGTGCTCGGCCGAGGTCAGCTCGATCTGGACCCGCTTCGCCGGACCCGGGTCGTACGCCTCGGCCTGAAAGCCGGGTGCGGGCGTCACCCGGAGCACCTCGACCGACCCGTGGAGGCAGCGGACGGTGACTGTCCCGCCCCGCGCGCCCACCGGAACGCCCGGGGGCACGGTGGGCGTGGGAGCGGCCCCGGACGGGGTTGGTTTCGGGGTGCCTGCGGTTGGGCGTACAGGGGGTGCGCCGCCCGGACCGGTCGGGGGACCGGTCCGGGTGGCGGCCGAGGAGTGCCCGGACGGCGGCGTGGCGGGTGGTCGGGTGTCGGCCGGGTCGGGCGGCACCACTGTCCGCGGTAGCCCCACGGTGGTGGTGCCGCCCGATCCGATTGCGGTTCGCGGGGTGCCCGCGTCGTGCGTGCTGGAATCACCGAGCGCGCCGGCCAGCGCCACCGCGGCGACCACCGCGCCGCCGACCGCCAGCACCGCCCGCCGCCGACGCCACGACCGCCGCCGAGGCCTACCCGGCGGCCGCACAGCCGGGCCGCTCGACGGCCCCACCGCGCCCGGCGCAGATTCCGGCATCGCCCCTGACCCGGCCTCCGCCGCTGACTCCACGCCCGCCACGACCTGGGCCGGCGTCATGTCGGTGTCCGCCGCGAGTGCGACAGGCCCGCCCAGGACGGCGGATTCGCCCGCGGCGACGCGCAGGATGCGGGCCGCCTCGGCGGCCGGCGGCCGGTCGTCCGGATCCCGGGCCAGGCACCAGCGGTAGAGCCGGTGAACCTCGGCCGGCACCCCGTCCATCTCGGGCAGCGGGTCCGGCTCGACGTGAACCTGGGCGTGCGCCGTCCCGCTCCGCCCCTCGGCGACCCGCGGCAGCCGGCCGGTGAGCGCCCGGTAAAGGAGCAGGCCGAGGGCGTACACGTCGCAGGCGGGTAGCACCTCGCCGGCCGCCAGCCGCTCCGGCGCGAGGTAGGCCGGCGTGCCGAGCAGCCGCCCCTCGAAATCGATCTCCGGATCGCCTGCGACGGCCGCGATGCCGAAGTCGAGCACCTTGGCGCCGGTGGGCGTCAGCATCACGTTGCCCGGTTTGATGTCGCGGTGCACCAACCCCTGGGCATGGGCGACCGCGAGCGCCGACGCGACCTCCGCACACATCCGAAGCCCGGCGCGGGGCGGCAGCGGTCCGGCGGCCAGCCGCTGTTCGAGGGTGGTGCCGCTGAGAAGTTCCAACACGACGAACGGGACCCGTACACCGTCGAGAAGCGACTCACCGTAGTCGTAGACGCTTGTGACGTGCGGATGCGACAGCCGGGCCGCCGCCAGGGCCTCGGCGCGGATGCGCTGCCGGGCGTTGGCGTCGGAGCCGACGAGCACCTTCACCGCCACGTCCCGTTCGAGCACCTCGTCGTACGCCCGGTGCACCGCGGACATGCCGCCGCTGCCGAGACGCTCCAGGAGACGGTAGCGGCCTGCAAGCAACTCATCACGCTGCACGACGGACAGCCTGCCGTACCGACCCGCCCCGACACCACCCGGGATCGAGGTTTCACAATGGCGCAGACGTCGGAGGTCCCGGCGGTCGGGTGATCAGCCGTCGGTCGGCGCGCGCCAGGCGAAGCGAGGCTGTCGACGCTCGACGATCGCCGCCACCCCTTCCCGGGCCTCGCCTGTGGTTGTCACCTTCCGGTGCCACCAGGCGATCCGCGCCGGTCCGGCCCGGTCGTCGATGATCTCCTTGGCGGCGGCGACGCTCAGCGGTGAGCGTTGGGCGATCGTGGCGGTCAGCTCGTCCACGCGCGCGGCGAGCCGGTCGCCGGGCAGCACCTCGTCGACCAGGCCGATCCGCAGGGCCCGTTCGGCGTCGATCAGTTCGGCGGTGAACAGCAGGTGCTTGGCCGCGGACGGTCCGACCAGCCGGGACAGCCGGCGGGTGGTGGGCGCCGGATAGACCAGCCCGAGCCGGGCCGGGGGTACGCCGAAGCGGGAGTCGTCGGCGGCCACGCGCAGGTCGCAGGCGACCGCGAGTTGGGCGCCACCCCCGACGCAGGCGCCCCGGATCGCGGCCACCGTGGGCTTGGCGAAGCTGGCGAGCCGCTCCTCGGCGGCCACCGCGATGCTGGCGTCACCGGCGTCCAGCAGCTCGGCCAGATCGCCCAGGTCGGCGCCCGCGCAGAAGGCGTCCCCCGCACCGGTCAGCACCACCGCCCGTACGCCGGGGTCGGGCTCCAGCCGGTCCAGCAGTTCGGGGAGCTGCCGCCACATGGCAGCCGTCATCGCGTTGCGGCGGGCCGGGTTGTGGATCACCACGGTCGCCACCGGTCCGGTCACCTCGACGGTCAACTCCGCGTCCGACACGTCCGCCCCTCTCCGCGCCAGCCGTCCGACGCCCCTGCGAGCCGCCGACGTGCGGCGGTGCGGCGACCATAACGGCGCGGACCCGACGACCACCGATGAGGGGTGGTCGCCGGGCCCGCACGACGGTCAGGTCAGGAGACGTTGAGCGCCGTGTCGTCGATCACGAAGGACGTCTGGAGCGAGGCGTCCTCGGTGCCGGTGAACTTCAGGCTGACGGTCTGGCCGGCGTACGCCGCCAGGGAGAAGGACTTCTGGCTGTAGCCGGTGGCCTTGTTCAGGTTCGAGTAGGTCGCCAGGGTGGCCAGAACGGTTCCGCTCGAGTTCAGCACCTGCACGTTGAGCTTGTCGTACGCGACGCTCGTGGTGGTCTCGGCCGAGTCGATGTGCAGCCAGAAGCTGAGCGCGTACGACGAGCAGCCCGACGGCAGGGTCACCGACTGGGCGAGCGTCTCGGTGCGGCTGCTGCCGTACCCGTTGAGCCAGGCCTTGTACGACCCGGTGCGGGCGGCCTGGCCGCTGGAGTTGGTGATGACGCCGGAGCTGGCCGTCCAGCCGGTCGCACCGGACTCGAAGCCCGGGTTGGCCAGCTTCTGCCCGGCCGCGGTGCAGCCGCCCCCGGTGCCGTTCACGGTGAGCCGGTAGGTCGCGCTGCGGGTGACCGAGCCGGCGCCGTTGACGGTCACCGAGTACGTGCCGGGCGGGGTGGCCGCCGAGGTGCTGATGGTGAGGGTGGACGAGCCGCCCGAGGTCACCGAGGCGGGGCTGAACGAGGCGCTCGCCCCGCTGGGCAGGCCGGACGCGGAGAGCGTCACGGTCTGCGCCGAGCCACTCGTGGTGGCGGTGGCCACCGTGGTGGAGGCCGAGCCGCCCGGGTTGACCGAGCCGGCGGTCGGCGACAGCGACACCGAGAAGTCGTTGCCGGTCGAGCAGGGCGTGTCATTGCCGGCCACGTTCACCGCGGTCCAGGCGGCCTGCACGGCCTTGTACTCGGTGGAGCAGCTGCCGTACAGGTCGGTGGCCGCCCGCAGGCTGTACGCCCGCGCGGTGTTCGCCGGGTTGCTGGTGTTGACGTACGACGTGTTGGAGGTGAAGTAGACGTCGAGCGCCCGGTACCAGATCTTCTCGGCCTTGGCCCGGCCGATTCCTGTCACCGCCGGGGCGGAACCGCAGACCGGTGAGGTGCCGTACGAGGTGGCGCCGGTGCCCTCGGCGAGGTTGAAGAAGAAGTGGTTGGCCACGCCCGAGGAGTAGTGCACGTCCTTGCTCTTGGTGCTGGTGGACCAGCAGCTGTCGGACGAGCCGTCCAGTGACGGGTTGTACATGTAGCGCAGCGGCGTACCGTTGCCATTGATGTTGATCTTCTCGCCGACCTGGTAGTCGCCCGGGTCGCTCGGCGCGGCGGAGTAGAACTCCACCATGTTGCCGAAGATGTCACTGGTGGCCTCGTTGAGGCCGCCGGATTCGCCGGAGTAGACCAGGCCGGCAAGCGCCTCGGTGACACCGTGGCTCATCTCGTGCCCGGCCACGTCCAGCGAGACGAGGGGGCGGGAGTTGCTGGAGCCGTCACCGTAGGTCATCTGGGCGCCGTCCCAGAAGGCGTTGACGTAGTTGTTGCCGTAGTGCACCCGGCTCGGCACGCCGGTGCCGTTGCCGAAGATGCCGTTACGGCCGTGCGTGTTCTTGAAGTAGTCGAACGTCTTCGCCGCGCCGAAGTGGGCGTCCACGCCGGCGGACTGCCGGTTGGAGTTGGCCCCGGTGCCCCACGCGTTGTCCGCGTCGGTGAAGGTGGTGCAGGTCGACGTGCCGTTGTTCATGTCGCAGGTACGGCCGTTGCCGTGCGACGGATCGATCATCTGGTACGTGCTGCCGGAGAGCGTCGTGTCGATGCTTACCGAGCCCGTGTAGATGCCCTGGCCGCTGCCGACCACCGACTCGATCTCGTCGTACGACCCGACGGCCGCGCCGGTGACGGCATCGCTGATCACGTGCAGCCGGGACGGGGTCTGCCCGTCGGGCTGCCAGCCACTCACCACCGTCTCCCAGGCCAGTCGACCCGTGCCGGAAGTAGCGTCGACGAACAGCTCAGGGGTGCCGACGGCCTCCGCCTTGCCGACGAATCCGGCGCGGGCGGCCTTCTGCGCCGCGGCCGCCGGGATCCTGGCCGAGGTGGCGAGGGTCAGCGGCGCGGCCAACCCGACCGAACTGCCGGCGTACGTGCCGTTCGGGGCGGTGTGGATGACGAAGTCACCGCCGTACACCCGCAGGCCCTGGTAGGTCCGGCTGTAGCGGGTGTGCGCGGCACCCGTGGCGTCCACCTTGGTGCTGTGCACCTGGTAGGACTCGGCGCTCGAACCCTGGATAGCGCCGGGGTTCGTCCGTAGGACTGTTGCCGCTCGGGCCGCGGCGGAGGCGTCCGGCGCGGGAGCGGTGGGCGAAGCCGCGTGTGCCGCGGTGGCGACACAGGTCAGCATGCCGCCGGTTAGCAGCACTGCACTGACGGCGGCAAGGGGTCGTTTCACGTGCCCTCCTGGAAGGAGAAGAGTGTGACGGGGTAGTCACGCGTGTAGATATAGCTATGTGTTGAGGAAAAGAGAAGGCCTGGACCGCTCCCAGACATCGACAATGGCCGAACGGACGAGGGTTGTGACAGGGAACCGGGGATCGGCGCCACGCGTCCGACGGACATGAGATCCGCCTCGACAACCGGCGCCACCGTCGCGCTCCTGGTCGCCCTCCTGGCCGGCTGCACCAGCGCCGATCAGGGCGGCAATCCCCCGGACCAGCCGCCCGCCACCACCGGCCCGTCCCCGACCGTCGCGGCCACCGACTCCCCACCGACCGTCGTCCCCACCGGCGCCCCCACGGCCAGCGGCGTGGCCCCCCAGGTGACGCTGCGGCGCTCCGGCGGCTTCGCCGGGCGCGGCGACGCCGTCACCGTCGAACCGGACGGCCGGTGGACGGCCGTCGACCGGGCCGGCAGCCGGCGTGCCGGCCAACTCGACACCGCAGACCTCGGTCGGCTGGGTGGGCTCGTCGCCGACCCCCGCCTCGCCGCCGAGGCACGCCTGACGGCCGCCCCGAGCGGATGCGCGGACGCGTTCAGCTACCGGTTGACCGTCGGCGCCATCGAGACCGGGTACGTCGACTGCCCCGGCGAGACCACCCCACCACCTGCCACCCGCGCCCTGGTCGATCTGATCCTGCGCGCCACCGACTGACCGTCGGCACTCACACCAAATAGTCCGCAGGCAGGCCGGTGCCCCGCAGCTCCGACGGCAGGTGCGCCACGTCGTTGAAGGCGACCAGGTTCGGTGGGCCGGCCGGCCCGTACCGGATCACGGTCAGCCCTGCGTTGTGCGAGTTCACGCCCAGCCACCGCCGCTCCGGCGCGTCGAGCGCGTGCCGGACCAGCCAGCCGATCAGGAAGTTGTGCGTCACGACCAGCTCACGCACCGGCTCGCTGCCTCCGTCGCCGTCGACCGGCCCGGTGAAACGGCGGACCGCCGCCGCCGTCACCCGCGGCCCGTCGACCCGCGCGGCCGGCGGGAACTGGGCCAGGAAATTGGCGTACGCGGGCGGCAGGTCAGCCGGATCCGTGTCGTGCGGGAGGTGGTCGCCGGCCAACTCGGTCGCGCACACCGGAACCCCCGGCAGCGACGCGGCGACCAGATCGGCGGTCTGCGCGGCCCGGAGCAGTGGCCCGTGGTGCACGGCGGCGAACTGGCGGCCCCGCAGGCGCTCGCCGAGCAACGCAGCCTGCCTCCGGCCGCGCTCGGACAGGCCGGAGTCCGGCTCCTCCGAATCATCCGCCCCGGTCAAGTCCTGCTCACCATGTCGGGCCAGATACAACAGACGGGTGATCATGGCCCACCCAACCACATCGGGAGGCGCGGGATCGACCCCGCGCCTCCCGGCCAACGGCTGACTAGCCCCGCGGGAACATCTGTCCGATGCGGATCTTGTTGCCGAAGGGGTCGCGGATGCCGAAGTCGATCCCGTACGGGCGCTCGGTCGGCTCGTCGGTGATCTCGACGCCCTTCGCCACGAGATCCTCGTGCGTCTTACGGGCGTCGTCGGTGGTCATGAACAGGTACCCGCCCAGGGCGCCCTTGGTGAGCAGCTCGCGGACCTGCTCGGCGGTGGCCGGGTCGAGCGCCGGCGGGCCTGGCTTCTCCAACAGGATCTCGCGCTCCGGGTCGCCGGGCAGGTTGACCGTCAACCACCGCATGAAACCGAGGTCCTGGTCGGTGTTGACCTCCATGCCGAGCTTGTGCACGTAGAAGTCGAGCGCCTCGTCCTGGTCGAGGACGTAGATCTGGGAGCGGCTGATCGCGTTCATCGTCATGCCCATGACGCTAGAGGTCGCCCCTGACCTGCTGCTTATCCAAAACTGATCGGTCTGGTCCAGGCCTTGGTGAAGCAGGACGGCACGTTCGTCGGCGTGGCGCGTCGACGGAAGCCGGTCGGCGACTCACCGACGATCTGCCGGAACGTCCGGCTGAACGTGCCCAGGCTGCTGAAGCCGACCGCGAAACAGATGTCGGTCACGTCCCGCTCGGTCTCCACCAGCAGCCACATCGCCCGCTCCACCCGGCGGCGTTGCAGGTAGCGGTGCGGGGTCTCACCGAACGTGGCCCGGAATGTCCTGATGAAATGGGCCTCCGAGACGTGCGCGATCCTGGCCAACGCCGGAATGTCCAGCGGCTCGGCGTACGCCCGGTCCATCGCGTCCCGGGCACGCAGCATCGCCCGGTTCGACTCCTCCACCGCGCGACTCATCGGCCCCCGTCCCGCTCGGCTCGTTGCCCGGCCAAGGCTACCGCCGGGCGGGGACAGTGCAGGGGACCAGTTGGGCGCTCAGCGTTGCGGTGCGACGGCGCCGGTGACCCGGCCGGTGAAGCCACCGGCGGCCAGCATCAGGGCGACGACGCCGAGCAGGGCGCCGAGCAGCACCGTGCTGTGCACGCCGTGGCTCGGTAGCGCGAGGCCGGCGACCAGGGCACCGCCTGTGATGCCGACGTTGACGGCGGCAGAGACCGTGGCGGCGGCGAGGTCGGAGCGTCCGGGCGCCACCTGAAGAACGACGCCGCCGAGCACCGCGGTGAACGCCGCGAACGCCAGTCCTGCCAGAGCGAGCAGGCCCACGGCGACCGCCGGCTGGTGGCCGACCGCGTACAGCCCGAGCAGTGCCACCGACTGGAGCACGATGGTCGCGACCAGGGCGAGCCACGGACTGCGGTCCACCACCGCTCCGACAGCGATGATCCCGAGCACGCTCGCGACGCCGCGCACCAGCAGGATGACCCCGACCGACGAGGCGGCGAAACCGCTGACCTCGGTGACGAAGAGGGCGACATAGGTGTATGCGGCGATGGCACCTGCGGTCGTCAGGATGGCCACCGCGACGAGCAGCCAGAAGCGGTAGACGTCGGGTGTCTCACCCCGGGCGGCGTGCCCCTGCTCGGGCGGCGTCGACGGCAGGAGCGAGGCCACCGCGACGAGCACGATCGCGCCGAGTCCGGCCACCGCCAGGAACGACACCCGCCAGCCAGCGCGTTCGCCCAGCCAGGTGCCCGCGGGCACGCCCAGGACCAGAGCCACGCTGCCACCTGCGAACACGATCGCGACCACTCGGCCGCGTAGCCCGGGTCGGAACAGCTCGGCCGCGGCCGGCACCACCACCGCCCAGAACAACGCGTGGGTCGCCGCGGTCGCCATCCTGGCCGCCAGCAGCAGCGCGAACGTGCTCGCGAACACCGTGATCGCGGTGCTGACGACGAAACCGGCCAGGAGCGCCGACAGGAGTCGCCGGCGAGGAACTCTCCTGGCCAGCGCCGTCAACGGGATCGAGGCGACAACGACCACCGCGCCGTACGCGGTGACGAGCAAGCCCACCCGCGACGGCGCGACGGCGAGGTCGGCTGCCATCGGGAGCAGCAGGCCGATGGGCAGTGCCTCGGCGGTGGTGTAGAGGAACGTGCCGCCGGACAAGCCGATCAACGCTCCCACTGCTCGCCACTGACCCATCCATCCCCCAACTGTTTCCGGCTAAACCCGGTACGCCAGAAACAGGTTAGTGAGGGCCCTCACAGTGGTCAACTGGTAAAGTGCGTTTTGATGGAAACAGTCGAGGACGTCACGCGGATGCACCTGGTGGGCGGCAACCTCGCCCTGGACTTCGTCAACAGCCGCACCGGTCCACCCGTCGGGCCGTCCGACGACGACGTGCTCACGGGCTATCCGGAGCTGGTCGCCTGGGGCGCGTACGCGGGCGCCCTCACCGGGTCGGAGGCGACAGCGCTACGCCGACTGGCCCGCGCCGATCCGGACGGCGCTCGCGCCGCCTTCACGCGAGCGCTGGGCACCCGCGACTACCTCGACGACATATTCCGGTCGCTCGCCGCCGGCGGGGCTCCCGGCGCGGCTGCGCTGGGCCGGCTGCGGGACGACGAGGCGGACGCGCTCGGCCACGCGCAGCTCGAGGGCGGGAGCACGTACGCGTGGGTCTGGCGAGATGACCACACACTCGCCCGGCCCCTACGGCAGGTGGTGCACGCGGCGGTCCAGCTGCTCACCACGGGAGCGCTGGACCGGATCAAGGGATGCGGCGGCTGCCGCTTCCTCTTCAACGACGAGAGCAAGAACCGCAGTCGCCGCTGGTGCAGCATGGACGACTGCGGAACCGCCGAGAAGATGCGCCGCTACGTCGCCGCGAGGCGCACCCGCGGCGGTGCCGCTCCGAGAAAAGCCTGATGAAATTGGAGCCCCCGGCCGGGATCGAACCGGCGACATCTCGCTTACAAGGCGAGTGCTCTGGCCAGCTGAGCTACAGGGGCGCGTGCGTCGTGGTCAGCATAGCGAGTGACGTCCGGATATCCCGCTCGCGAGGGCTCCCGAGCACGGGAAACGTCAAGAACCCGACGCCCATTGGTATGACGACAAGTCGATTGATGGTCTACCGTGCCCGACTGACCGGAATGCGTAGCTGATGGCCCACGTTCGACCCTCCCCCGCCTTGGCAGCGCGGGGAAAGCCGTTTACGGTGCAGTGACACGGACGACAACCCGGCCGCCCCCGCGACCTGGCCGCCGTCCGCTGACCGGCACGGACACGTGCCTGTCGCTCCTTCACTCGGATCGTCCGGCACGTTCCTGCCGGTGAAAGGAAGCGCTTCACCATGGCTACGGTCACCTATTCCAAGGCGTCCCGGATCTACCCGGGCACCGAGCGTCCCGCCGTCAACGAGCTGGACCTCGAGATCGGCGACGGCGAGTTCCTCGTCCTCGTCGGCCCCTCCGGTTGCGGCAAGTCCACGAGCCTGCGGATGCTCGCCGGCCTGGAGGACGTGGACGCCGGCTCGATCTACATCGACCAGCGCGACGTCACCCACCTCCCCCCGAAGGCCCGCGACATCGCGATGGTCTTCCAGAACTACGCCCTCTACCCGCACATGACTGTGTACGAGAACATGGCGTTCGCCCTGAAGCTGCGCAAGACCTCCAAGTCGGAGATCGACCGTCGCGTCAAGGAGGCGGCCGGGCTGCTCCAGCTGGAGGAGTTCCTCAGCCGCAAGCCGAAGGCGCTCTCCGGCGGTCAGCGTCAGCGTGTCGCCATGGGCCGCGCGATCGTCCGCGAGCCGCAGGTCTTCCTCATGGACGAGCCGCTGTCGAACCTCGACGCCAAGCTGCGTGTGCAGACCCGTACGCAGATCGCGTCGCTCCAGGCCAAGCTGGGCGTCACCACCGTGTACGTCACGCACGACCAGGTCGAGGCCATGACCATGGGTCACCGGGTGGCCGTGCTGCTCGACGGCGTCCTCCAGCAGGTGGACACCCCGCGGGCGCTCTACGACACCCCGGCCAACGTCTTCGTCGCCGGCTTCATGGGCTCCCCCGCCATGAACATCAAGACCGTTCCGCTGAACGAGCAGGGCGCCGAGTTCGCCGAGCTGCACATCCCGCTGACCCGCGAGCAGGTCGCCGCGGCCCGCGCCGAGGGCGGCGACGGCAAGGTGACCGTGGGCTTCCGCCCGGAGGACTGCGACCTGGTCAGCCCGACCGAGGGCGGCATGCCCGTCGTCGTCGAGCTGGTCGAGGACCTCGGCTCGGACGCAAACGTCTACGGTCACGCCGCGCTGGGTGGCAACTCGGAGCGCTTCGTCGTCCGCACCGACCGGCGCAGCATGCCGAACATGGGTGACACCGTGTTCGTCAAGCCGCGTACCGGCCGCAGCCACGTCTTCCACGCCGCCACGGGCAGCCGGATCTGACGTAACGCAGTACCGAAAGGGGCGGTCCGCTTCGGCGGGCCGCCCCTTTCGTCGTACCGGCCGGGTCGACTCCCCGCCGGCCTCGACGGGGAGCCGCGCCCGCGCTGGCTGATCCCGACCACACTGCTGACGGCGTTGGCCGGGGCGCTGCTCTTCGTCGCCTGGACCCGCCAGATCTAGGCACACGACGAGGCCCCTCCCCGGCGTCGGGGAGGGGCCTCGTCGACGTGACTACAGCTCGATCGAGCGCCGGCGGGCGACCTCGGCCAGGGTGACGGCGGCCGCCACGCTGGCGTTGAGCGACTCCACCTCGGAGATCATCGGGATGCTGACGGTCAGGTCGCAGGTCTCACCGACCAGCCGGGACAGCCCGCGCCCCTCGGAGCCGACCACCACCACGAGCGGACCGACGGCTGCCTCCAGGTCGTACAGGTCGGTGTCGCCGTCGGCGTCCAGGCCGACCACCATGAAGCCGGCGTCGCGGCACGCCTTCAACGAGCGGGTCAGGTTGGTCACCTGCGCCACCGGCACCCGCGCGGCCGCGCCGGCGCTGGTCCGCCAAGCGGTCGCGGTGATACCGGCGGCCCGCCGCTCGGGTACGAAGACACCCTGCGCGCCGAACGCGGCGGCCGAACGGATCACCGCGCCCAGGTTGCGCGGGTCGGTGACCCCGTCCAGGGCGACGAGCAGCGGCGCCTGCTGCTCCAGGGAGGCGGCGACCATGTCGTCGAACGGCTGGTACGCGAAGGGCGGCACCTGCAACCCGACGCCCTGGTGCAGCACCCCGCCGGTCATCCGGTCCAGTTCGGCGCGGCTGATCTCCAGGTTGGCGATGCCCCGGTCCGCGGCGGTCCGGATGATCTCGTTGATCCGGTCGTCCATGTCGATGCCCTGGGCCGTGTAGAGCGCCGTCGCCGGCACCTGGGCGCGCAGCGCCTCCAGCACCGGGTTGCGCCCGACCAGCAGTTCCGGGGTGTCCTTCGACGGGTTGGACTTGCGCCCGGGCGCGACCCGGGGGCCACCGCGGCCGACGGGCTTGCCGCCCCGTCCGGCGGCGCCACCGCGGCCGGCCACGCCACCCCGACTGCCCGGTACGCCCCGGCCGCCGCCCTTGCCCCAGGTGGTGTCCTTGCTGCCCGGCTGACCGATCTTCGGGGCACGCCCCTCCTCGGCCGCCGCCCGGCGCTCCTTGTCCTGCTTCCAGGCGGTGCGCTGGGGCAGCTTCTCGGTGCCCGAGTAACCCTTGTGCCACGGTCGTTCGTCGGCGGGCAGCGTACGCCCCCGACCGGTCAGGGAGTCCTTGTTCTTGCCGCCGGAGCCCTTGGGGGCACCCGCCTTCGGCGTCAGTCGCCGGCCACGGCGCTGCGAGTTGCCGGCCATCAGTCCTGCTCTCCAATAGTCCAACGGGGGCCCTGGGGGGTGTCCTCGACCACCACGCCGGCCAGCTTGAGCTGGTCGCGTACGGCGTCCGCGGCGGTCCAGTCCTTGCGGCCCCGGGCCTGCGCGCGCTGCTCCAGGGCCAGCGCGATCAGGGAGTCCACCACGGCGCGCAGGTCATCCGAGCGGCCGCCACCGGTCCACGCCGGGTCGAGGGGGTCGATGCCGAGGATATCCAGCATTGCCCGCACCACGGCCAGGGTGGTGCGGACGGTCACATCGTCACCGACGCTGAGCGCGGTGTTGCCGTCCCGGATGTGCTGTTGCAGCACGGCCAGGGCAGCGGACGTGTTGAGGTCGTCGTCCATGGCGGCGACGAAACCGGCCGGAAGCTCGCCGAGCTGCCCGACGCCTACCCGCTCGGCGGCCCGCTGGACGAAACCCTCGATCCGGCGGTACGCGGTGGCCGCGTCGCGCAGCGAATCCTCCGAGTAGTCGATCACCGAGCGGTAGTGGGCGGCGGCGTAGTAGTAGCGCAGCTCCACCGGCCGTACGCCAAGCGAGTCCACGTACGCCAGGCCCAGCGCGTTGCCCGCCGACTTGCCCATCTTGGCCCCGCCGATGCTGAGCAGCCCGTGGTGCACCCAGTAGCGGGCGAACGGCAGCCCCGCCGCCTGGGACTGGGCGATCTCGTTCTCGTGGTGCGGGAACGTCAGGTCCAGACCGCCGCCGTGGATGTCGAACTCCGGGCCCAGGTAACGCCAGCACATGGCCGAGCACTCGATGTGCCAGCCCGGGCGGCCCAACCCCCACGGCGACGGCCAGTAAGCGTCCGCCGGCTCGTCCGGCTTGGCGCCCTTCCACAGGGCGAAGTCGCGCGGGTCACGCTTGCCCCGGTCGGGGGCGTCACCGGCCGACTGCATCGCGTCCGGGGACTGACCCGACAGCGACCCGTACGCCGGCCAGGACGCCACCTCGAAGTAGACGTCACCGGAACCGTCGGTGGCCGGATAGGCGTGCCCATCGTCGATCAACTTGGTGATCAGCTCGTGCATCTCCGGGACGTGCCCGGTGGCGCGCGGCTCGTAGGTGGGCGGCAGCACGTTCAACGCCCGGTACGACTCGGCGAGGATCAACTCGTTGGCGTACGCGATCGACCAGAACGGCCGACCCTGCTCGCCCGCCTTGACCAGGATCTTGTCGTCGATGTCGGTCACGTTGCGGATGAATGTGACCTCGTAACCGGCGGCCAGCAACCAGCGGCGCAACACGTCGTAGTTGACGCCGGAGCGAAGATGGCCGATGTGCGGCGGCGCCTGGAGGGTGAGACCACACAGGTAGACCCCCACCTTGCCGGCTTCCCGCGGGACGAAGTCCCGCACCGATCGGGTGGCGGTGTCATACAGGCGTAGCGTCACCGTACAAGGGTAGCCGTCCACGCCTGTCCGGATCCGCCGGTGCCGGGTCGTACGCTGCCAGACGTGGATGCGACAGCACGCTCCGGTGAGCCACCCGCCAGCGCCGAGGCTGTCGTGGCGTCGGCCGACGTGGTCGCCGGGCGGGGTGGGGAGACCGCGCAGACGCTGGACCGGGGGCTGCGGCTGCTGCACCTGGTCGCCGACGCACCGGGCGGCCTCACCGTCACCGAGGCCGCGACTCGGCTGGGGATCGGCAGGGCCGCCGTCTACCGGCTGGTCGGCCCGCTGACCGGGCACGGAATGCTGCGCCGCGACGCCGACGGGCGGCTCCGCCTCGGCGCAGGGGTGCTGCACCTGGCCCGCAGGGCCCAACCACTGCTCGCCGAGGGCGCGCTGCCAGCCCTGCGTCGGCTGGCCGAGCAGGCCGGCGCGACCGCGCACCTGACCGTCGTCGAGGGCGGCGAGGGCGTCGCACTGGTCGTGGTCGAGCCGAGCTGGACGTCGTTCCACGTGGCGTACCGGACGGGGGCGCGGCATCCGCTGGATCGGGGGGCGGCGGGGCGGGCCATCCTGGCCGGCCGGGCCGGTGTGGCGGAGCCGGTGAGCAGCAGCGGGGAGTTGCAGTCCGGGGCGTACGGGGTGGCCGCGCCGGTGCTCGGCGTACCCGGGTTGGAGGCGAGCGTGGGCGTGGTGGCCCTCGCCCCGCTGGACGTCGGACTGGTCGGCCCGCAGGTACGGGCCGCCGCCATGGCCGTCGCCGCCGCCCTCCGCTGACCCTGACCCTGACCCTGACCCGCCAACCCGGACCCGCAGCCTTGATCGACTCGAGATCGCCGATGTGGCGGTATCTCCGCCAATCGATACCGCCACTACGCCGATATGGTGTTGATCTCGCCGTATAGCACCCCGAACCGGGTGTCCGGTGGTCATCCACAGGCACGCTCGGGCGGCCTCCCCGGCGCTGTCCACAGGGGTATCGGGCGCCGGGGCGGAGGTCCGAGTCTGGGCACATGCCTCCTCGTCCCCACCGGCCTCCGGCCCTCGCCTGGCAGGTCTTCCGCGGCTCGGACGTGATCCGACAGGGCCTGGCCACCCGACACCAGCTACGTGGCTCGTCCTGGATCCGCCTGCGGCACGACGTGTACGCCGACGCGCGCCTCGACCGCGACCACGCGCTGGCCTGCCGGGCAGCGGCGTTGCGGCTGCCACCCGAGGCAGTGATCGCCGGCCCGTCGTCGGCCTACCTGCACGGCGTCGAGCACGCCGCGGGGTTCGACGACGACGTACACGTCCTGGTGCCGAAGGCTTGTCGGGTCGACTCCCAACGCCGGCTTCGCGTGCATCTGCTCGGCGCCGACGCGCCGGCACTCACCGGCGCGAGTCCGGCCGCCGCCCCACCCCTCCTCCCACCGACCGGCGACGTAGGAGGCGCCATCGCACCGCGCCGCACAGACCCCACCTCGGCAGCCTGGGAGACGGCTGTCTGGCTGGATCCGTTGCGCGCCGTCCCGATCATCGACTCGCTCCTGGCGTGCGGCCTGACCACCCAGGCGGCGCTGACGACCGTCGGCACCGCCAACGCGGACCGGCCGGGCGGCCGCCGGGCGACATGGGTCTTCGGCCTGGCCGATCAGGGCGCGCAGTCGCCCCCCGAGTCGCAGCTACGGGTACGTCTGGTGCTGGGCGGGCTTCCCCGGCCGGTGACCCAGCACCCGATCCGCGTGGCCGGCGGGCTCGTGCTGCATCCCGACCTGGCCTGGCCAGAGTTCCGGGTCGCCGTCGAGTACGACGGCCGGTGGCACTCCGATCCGGAGCAACTACACCGTGACCGCCGTCGGCTCAACCTGCTCGTGGGTGCGGGGTGGTTGATCCTGCACGTCACCGGTCGACGGCTGCACAACGACTTCCCGGCCGTCCTGGGGGAGGTCAGATCAGCGTTGTTGTCCCGCGGCTGGCGTCGGTGAGCGCCCGGGCGCTCAATCAACTCCAGCCCACCGACATGGGGGCATCAGACAGGGCCGCAGCCCGCCAGATCGCCGATACGGAGTCGATCAATGACAGGCGGCGAGCATCTCGTCGAGGACGGCGGCCAGCGCACCGGTCACCGCGGGGCGCAGGTCCAGCAGGGTCTCGTCAGCGTCGAACACCACTGTGGTCAGCACTTCGTCACTGTCTCAGCGGTTGGCCGCCAGCGCGGGCTCGGGTGGGGCAGGTGCGGGCGAGGCGCGCAGTTCGTCGAGGCGTACGAGCGCGACCCCGGCGACGATCAGCGCGCCTCCGAACAACTGCCAGGCGGTGGGCAGTTCGTCCAGGAGCAGCCAGGCGATGAGCACCGCGAAGAGCACCTCGGTCAGCCCCACGAACGAGGACAGCCGGGGCCCGAGGATCCGGGTGCCGGCGACCCCGGCCAGGTACGCGACGACGGCGGCGACCAGGGAGAGCCCGACGATGGGCAGGAGCCAGCTGGTGCGCTGCCCGGCGAAGGTGACCTCGCCGAAGGTGGCGTGCAGCGGCAGCACACCGGTGAGCCCGATCAGGAGCAGTACGGCGGCGCCGACGGCCATGCCGCCGCTGGCCATGGCGACGGAGGGCAGCCGGGGGTCGACGCGGCCGGCGAGGACGAAGTAGCCGGCCAGGCCGAGCGCGGCGCCCAGCCCCCAGAGCACGCCCACCGGGTCGAAGTCGGCGTTGCCGGCGAGGTCCAGCACGAACGCCAGTCCGGCCAGGGCGGCCACCGAGCCGACAACTGTGAGCTGGCGGGGACGCTGCCCGTGGCGCAGCCACATCCAGCCGACGACGAGGATGATGCCTAGGTATTCCAGCAGCAGCGCGACGCCGACCGGCAGGTAGCGCACGGCGTTGAAGAAGCAGGCCTGGGCCAGCGCGACCCCGAGCAGCCCGAACATGGCGATCGCCGTGGTGTTCCGCCGCAGCACGTCCCATCTGCCGCGCAGCGACAGCACTGCGGGGATCGCCAGCACCAGGGCGGCGATGCCGACCCGGGCGATGACGGCGGCCTCGGCCGACCAGCCGGCCTCGATGAGGGAGCGCGCGAAGGTGCCCGAGGTGGCGAAGGTGACAGCGGAGAGCAGCGCCAGCGCTGCCCCGGCGGCGGCGGGTCGTCGGTGCATCTCGCGCTCCTCGGTACGACACGGGTGTCATGAGCAAACTATCCTTGTGCCCATGACGCTAGGCGTAGCCTGTGACAGGAGTCAAGTTGCTTTTCGCTCATGACACCGAGTGTTCGCTGATCGCCGCCGCGGCGCTCGTCAACACGGCGGGCCGCGACGGCGAACTCCTCCCCGACGTCGCCGCCCTTGACGCGTTCTTCGTCAGGCACGGCTACAGCGGTCGACACGAGCACACCGACGCCGAGTTGCACGCCGTCCGGGAGCTGCGGCCCCGGCTGCGCCGCATCTGGTACGCCGACCCACCCGAGATCGTCACCCTGGTCAACGGCCTGCTGCTGGAGCACCGGGCGCTGCCGCAGCTCATCGAGCACGACGACGAGCCGTACCACCTGCACGCCGTACCCCGGGACGCCCCGCTGGCGACCCGCATCGCGGTGGAGGCGGCGATGGCAATGGCCGACCTGGTCCGCGCCGGCGAGCTGCGTCGACTGCGGATCTGCGAGTTTCCGGACTGCGACAACGTGGTCGTCGACCTGTCCCGCAACCGGTCGCGGCGCTTCTGCGAGGCCGGCTGCGGCAACCGCGCGGCGGTGACCGCCTACCGGGCGCGCAGGGCCGCGGGCCGTTCCTGAAGGGCGTCGGCCCGCACCTCGTACTCCACCTCGCCGTGCTCGGTGCCCGGAATCGGGTCGTCCCACTGGAGGTGGAAGGTGCGCACGTGGCGCAGACCCGCCTTCTCCAGCACCCGCCGGGACCGGTCGTTGACCGCCATCGTCTCGGCCCAGACCCGACGCACGCCCACCAGGTCGAAGGCGTACCGGACCAGCGCCCGCGCTCCCTCGGTGGCCAGGCCGCGCCCCCATGCCGAGCGGCGCAGCCGGTAACCCAGCTCGGCCTCGGTGCCGTCGACCGACGGGTCGAGCGCGAACCAGCCCAGGAAGTCGCCCGTCCCCCGGTCGAGCGCCGCCCAGCGCCCCAGCCCGGGATGCCTCTCGTACTGGGCGAGCAACTTCGGCAACTGCTCATCCCGGACGGTGGCGAGCGGCGTGGCCACGCCACCGGTGAGGAAGCGCATCACCTCCGGGTCGCTGTCCAGCTCCACAAGCGCGTCCACGTCGGCGATCGTCAACCGCCGCAACAGCAGCCGCTCGGTCGCCGCAGGCACTCCACCCATGGCCGGATCATCCCGCCCGCCCGGAGACCGGTCGAGCCATTTACCCAGGACCCCGCGACCGCCGTCGCGGGCGAGGCGGTCGGGTCAGCGCGGAGGCGCGACCACGAAGAGCCGCCAGGAGTACGCGTCGACAACGAGCACGGGTCCGTCCGGGTCCTTGCTGTCCCGCACCCCAACCACGCCCCCGAGATTCGTAGCCACCTCGACGCAGTTGTTGTCCTGGTTGCTGCGGCTGCTCTTGCGCCAACGAGCGTCGATCAACTCCACGACTCAGCCACCTCGCTGATCAACTCAATGGAAGCCTGCGGGGGCAGGGCCTCGCCCAGGGTAGCCTCCCATACCCGCTGCAACCGCAGCAGATCCTGCGGCTGGTCCAGCTCCTGCCCACGGACCTGACACTCCATATAGGCCAGTTCAGTGCCGTCGGGCAGGGTGGCGAGCGCAAACTGCCCACCGAGCCCCGGATACTCCTCGGCGGATCGCGGCACCACGTGCAGCCGCACCCTCGGGTGCCCGGTCGCGATGCCTGCCAGGTGCAGCGTCTGGTCTCGCATCACCTTTCGTCCGCCCACCCGTCTCCGCAGCACCGCTTCGTCCAGCACAGCCACGATCTGCGGTGACCGTTCACCGTGCAGCACCTCCTGGCGGTTCATCCGGTCGGTCAGTCGCCGGTCGACCTCCTCGGGTGCGAGCAGGCCGCCAGCTTCAAAGACCGAACGGGCGTAGTCCTCCGTCTGGAAGAGCCCTGGCACGTAGCGGGGCTCGTACCACCGGACCGTCCGCGCCTGCTCGAAGATCGCCTGCCAGCCCCGTAGCCATGGCTGCGCCCGGTCCAGGCTGACCAGTTCCGTGGACATGCGGCCGAAGAGGCCGCCAGTGTCCAGGGCGCGGTCGACCAGTTCGAGGTACTTGGCCGTGGGCGGCTGCTGGCCCAGCTCGACGGCGCTCACCATCGACGCCGAGTAGTTGACAGCCCTGGCCAGCTCGTCCTGACTCCAGCCGCGTCGAGCCCGCGCCCGACGCAGCTCCGCGACCAGGAATGCCGCCGCCGTCATCTGCCCATCGGCCATGCCCAACCACTCTCCAACCCGCCGACGATCAACTCCAGCCGATCACCAGAGCCGGCGCGGCCGGGAACAGGGCAGCCATGACAGGTCTGGCGAACCCTTCCGAACGTAGTCGTCCGGTCACCAGACTGTGAAGGCGGCACCGCTCCCCGTCCCCCGGGATCTGTGGCGTCGCTCGGGACCGCCCGCTCCCCCGTGCCGGGCGGTCCCACCCCCGGGACGAAGCCGACGAGCTGCGCACGATCGTGCTCGACCCTGGAAGTAGTGGGGTCCTGGCGCGCGGATACCCCTCGATCCAGGATCGAGCGTGATCGTGGCAAGGCACGGCACGGGCGCCAGAGCGAGCGGGGTGATGCCACAGACGGTTCAGCTCCAGAGGAAGGCCGCAGCATGCCCCGGACCGCGCCGGACGACGACCGCACGACCACACCCCGTCGACCGCACCTGCCGCTGCGCCCGCTCTGGCTCTGCCGGGTCTGCGCGGCGCCCTGGCCGTGCCCGGTCGCCCGGCTCAGCCTTCGCCAGGAGTACGCCCACGACCGGATCGCGTTGAGCATCTACCTGTGCACGGTCCTGCACGACGCGGCGGCCGACCTGTACCGCCTCAACCCGCACGACGGGCCGGACCCGACAGCGCTCTTCGTCCGCTTCCTCGGCTGGGCGGCACCGCGCGGCGGCCCCGCCTCAGGGGTGGGTCATGCGGAGTAGGTCCAGGGTCTCGTCCAGCTGGGTTTCGGTGAGCTTGCCGGAGTCGACGTGCCCCCGGGAGATCACCACCTCGCGGATGGAGGTCTGCTTGGCCAGCGCCTCCTTGGCGATCGAGGCGGCCTCGTCGTACCCGAGGTAGCGGTTCAGCGGGGTGACGATCGACGGCGACCCTTCCGCGTACGCCAGGCAGACCTCGGCGTCCGCGACCAGGCCGGCCACCAGGCGGTCGGCGAACAGCCGACTCACGGCGGCCAGCAGCCGGATCGACTCCAGCAGGTTGCGGCCCATCACGGGGAGCATGACGTTCAGCTCGAAGTCGCCCTGGGAGCCGGCGAAGGCGACCGTCGCGTCGTTGCCGATCACCTGGGCGCACACCTGGCGCATCGCCTCGGCGACGACCGGGTTGACCTTGCCCGGCATGATCGACGAGCCGGGCTGGAGATCGGGGATGCGCAGCTCACGCAGGCCGGCGCGGGGGCCGGACCCCATCCAGCGGATGTCGTTGGCGACCTTGTAGAGGCCGACGGCCACTGTCCGCAACTGCCCCGACGTCTCCACAAGCGCGTCGCGGGCCCCCTGCGCCTCGAAGTGGTTACGCGCCTCGGACAGCGGCAACCCGGTCGACCCGCGCAACTTCTCGATCACTGCGGCGGCGAACCCGAGCGGGGTGTTGATCCCGGTGCCCACGGCTGTGCCACCCAGCGGCAGCTCGGCCAGCCGGGGTAGCGAGCCCTCCAGCCGCTCTACGCCGTAACGCACCTGGGCGGCGTACCCGCCGAACTCCTGGCCGAGGGTGACAGGGGTGGCGTCCATCAGGTGGGTACGCCCGGCCTTCACCACCGTCTCGAACTCCGCCGCCTTCTCCTCCAACGCGGCGGCGAGGTGGTTGAGCGACGGCAGCAGATCTTCCACGATGAACTGCGTGGCGGCCAGGTGGATCGACGACGGGAACACGTCGTTGCTCGACTGGGACGCGTTGACGTGGTCGTTGGGGTGCACCGGCGAGCCCAGCTCACGGCTGGCCAGGGTGGCGATCACCTCGTTGGTGTTCATGTTCGACGAGGTGCCCGAGCCGGTCTGGAAAACGTCCACCGGGAACTGGTCGTCGTAGCCGCCGTCGGCCACGTGCGCCGCCGCGGCGGCGATGGCCGCCGCGACATTCGCGTCGATCACGCCCAACTCGCCGTTGACCTCGGCCGCCGCGCCCTTGATCTGCGCGAGGGCCTTGATCTGGGCCGGCTCGATGCCCCGCCCGGAGATCGGGAAGTTCTGCACCGCGCGCTGGGTCTGCGCCCGCCACAGCGCCTCGGCGGGCACCTCCACCTCGCCCATCGAGTCGCGTTCGATCCGGTATCCGGTCGCCTCTGGAGTCGTCACGCGTACCATCCTGCCGCGCCCGTGGCCGACTCGCAGATGATCCGTCAGCCCAACTCGGCGAGCAGCCGTTCCACCTCGTGTCGATCCGGCGACTCGATCTGCCGAAACAGCGCCAGCGCCTGCTCCAGGTGGACGCGGGAAGCCGCCGGGTCGGTGGCCCACACGCTGCGGGCGATGCCCTCCAACGCCCGGGCCTGCTCATAGCGGGCACCGAGCCGGCTGGCGTCGGCGAGAACCCGGCGGTACAGGTCGAGCGCGCTCGCGGCGTCCCCCTGTTCCAGGATCGACCGGGCCAGCAGATTCCGTGAGGCACACTGCCCGACCCGGTCACCGGCGTCCACCATCGCCACCAGCGCCTCCCGGTGTCGGGCGGCGGCACGCTCGGGCTCTCCGGCGACGCGTTCCATCACACCGATCTCGTTGAGCACCTCCCCCTCGCCGAACCGGTTGCTGTCCTGCCGTTTGAGGTGGAGCGCGACCCGCAGCAGACGGCGGGCGGGCCCCAGATCACCCATCCGGTGCCGGACCATGGCGAGGTGACCCATCGCGTTCTCGGTCTGCCGGCGGTCCTGCGCCTGCCGGGCCAGCATGAGGTGCAGCCGGATCAGGCGCAGCGCCTCGTCGTAGCGGCCCCAGCCGATCAACGTGTACGACAGGTTGTTCAGCAGGTTTGTCGTCGCATTGACGTCGTCCATCCCCCGGAGCAGGCCGAACGCCTCGTCGAACTTCGCCTCGGCCTGATGGAGGTCACCGTTCGCGGCGTACGAGATGCCCAGGTTCCACAGCGTGGTGAGCACGTCGCCGCGCAGGCCGAGCCGTTTGCGCAGGGTCAGTGCCACCTCCATCGCCTTGATCGCCTCACGGAAGCGAGCCAGGCGGAAGTACGCCGAGGAGACGTAGTTGAGCATCGTGGCGACGGCAGCCTCATCGCCCAGCCGCTCGGCGACACGAAGCCCGATCGTGTGGGTCTCGATCACCTCGTCGAGGTGCCCGCTCTCGAAGTTGAGTCGCCAGCAGGCACGGGCCAACTGCCAGCAATGGACGGGGAAGGACTCCTCCTCGGCCATCCGGACCAGCGCGGTGAGCGCGACATGGTTCTCCTCGAACCACGCCCGCCCCTCGGCCACCGGAACGGCGACCAGGTCGGGCCGGCCGGGCGTGTGCGCGGGGATGTTGCGGCGACTGCCCGCCGCCTCGATCGTCCGGGCGATCCCCAACGCGACGGACAGGTGATGGTCCAGCAGTCGCTCGAGGGCAGCCCGGCGCTCCCCCTGCCGATCCGGGCCGACGAGCAGCAACCTGGCGTACTCGCGAAGCAGATCGTGTAACCGGTACCGACCCGGCTGCACCTCCTCCACCAGGTGCGCGTCGACCAGCTCGTCGAGCAGTTCCTGGGTTTCGGCCAGGGGCAGCTCGACCAGGGCTGCGGCGACCCGACTGTCCAGGCGCCCACCCGGATACAGGCCGAGCAACGGAAACAGACGCTGTGCCAGTGGCGAGACCTGCGCGTACGACAGGGCGAACGCCTGCCCCACCGAACGCTGCCCGGCGGTCAGCTCGGCCAGTGGACCCGCCCCGGCGACCAGCCGCTCGGCGAGGTCGGCGACCCGCCAGCGCGGTCGGTGCACGAGGCGTGCGCCGGCCAGCCGGATGGCGAGCGGCAGGTGGCCACAGCGACGCGCCACCTCGGCTGCCGCCTCCGGTTCGGCGGCGATCCGCTCCACGCCGGCGACCCGGCCGAGCAGTTCGATCGCCTCGTCGGCGTCGAGCACTGGCAACGACGACGGGCGGCCCTCGTCGAGCCCGACCAGGCGACGACGACTGGTGATCAGGATCAGGCAGTGCGAGCCGCTGGGCAGCAGCGGGGCCACCTGGTCGGCGGTGCCCGCGTTGTCCAGCACCACCAGCGCCCGCAGGCCGGCCAACTCCGTCCGCCACAGCGCCAGCCGGTCGTCCGTGTCCTCCGGTATCCGCTCGACCGGCACACCGAGCTGGCGCAGCAGGGCGGCCACGGCCGCGGCCGTCGTCAGCGGGCGGCGTTCGCTGTGCCCGTGCAGGTCGATGAAGAGTTGGGCGTCCGGGTAGCGATCGGCGAGGGCGGTGGCGACGTGCACAGCGAGTGTCGTCTTGCCGCTGCCGGCCATTCCGTCGATCAGCTGGATCCGGGTGCCGTCCTCCTCGATCTCCTTGACCAGGCGATTCAGCGTCTCCTGTCGACCGGTGAAGTCACCGATCGCGCGGGGCAGCGAACGGACCGGCAGCGTCGACCGTGCCTCCCGACCGACCAGGGCCAGGTCGCCCGCGAGCACCCGCTGGTGCAGCTCCTGCAACTCGGCGCCCGGTTCGATGCCCAGCTCGTCGGCGTACAGCCGCCGGCCCTCCCGGTAGACCGCCAGCGCGTCGGCCTGCCGGCCGACCGAGGAGAGAGCGAGCATCAACTGGCCGCGCAGACGCTCGCGCAGCGGATGCTGGTCGACGCTCTCGGTCAGGTCCTCGATCAGCTCCGCGGCACGCCCGAGGCGCAGCTCGACGTCGACGCACTCCTCCAGCACCGTGAGGCGCTGCTCGTCGAGGGCCTGGGCGCGACGACGGATGTTGCGGCTCGGGATGCCCCCGAGCGCCGGTCCGCGCCACAGCGCCAGGGCCGCGCGGTACCGCTCACGGGCGTCGCCCAACCGGCCGGCCGCGACGGCGGCACGCGCGGCCTCCACCGTGCGGGCGAAGACGTCGGCGTCCAGGTCGTTCGGGGCGGTACGGATGCCGTACCCGACCGGGTCGGTGATGATGGTTTCCGGGGTGAGGCCCAGCTCGGTGAACCTGCGGCGCAGCCGCGAGACGCAGGTCTGCAACTGGGCCCGGGCGGTGGCCGGAGGGTTCTCCTCCCACACCGCGTCGACCAGTTCCTCGACGGGCACCAGCCGTCCGGGGCGCAGCAGCAGCATGGCGAGGACGATCCGGTCGCGGCCGGCGGTGACGGTGGACTCGCCACCGCCGACCCGCAGAGGCCCCAGGATCCCGAACCGCATCTACTCCCCCGCATCAGTGTTGCAACTTCAGCAGAGTAGTCCGGCGATCACAGATCAGCGCAGTCAGGCGATAGTGATCTGAGAGCGGATCGACAGCGGTGCGCAGCACACTCGCTCCGGGTTGTCGGTGACGGCATCCGACGGGGGCGGTGCGCCCGCCCCACCCAGCGGGGCGGGCGCACCGATGTCGGTTCAGCACGGATGACAGGAAGGGGCATCGGGCGATCGCCCGATGCCCCTTCGCCGTACGTGTCGGGTCAGCGGCGACCGACGGTGAGCACCGGCTTGGTGACCTCGGCGAAGAAGTCGTTGCCCTTGTCGTCGACGACGATGAAGGCGGGGAAGTCCTCCACCTCGATCTTCCAGACGGCCTCCATGCCCAGCTCCGCGTACTCGAGCACCTCGACGTGCTTGATGCAGTCCTGGGCGAGGCGGGCGGCGGGGCCGCCGATGGAGCCGAGGTAGAAGCCGCCGTGCTGCTGGCAGGACCTGGTCACCTGACCCGAGCGGTTGCCCTTGGCCAGCATCACCTGCGAGCCCCCGGCGGCCTGGAACTTCTCCACGTAGGCGTCCATCCGGCCGGCGGTGGTGGGGCCGAAGGAGCCGGAAGCGTACCCCTCGGGGGTCTTCGCGGGGCCGGCGTAGTAGACGGCGTGGTCGCGCATGTACTGCGGCATGGGTTCGCCGGCGTCGAGCCGCTCGGCGATCTTGGCGTGGGCGATGTCCCGGGCGACGACAAGCGGGCCGGACAGGGACAGCCGGGTCTTCACCGGGTACTTCGACAGTTCGGTGCGGATCTCGTCCATCGGCCGGTTGAGGTCGACCCGGACGACCATCTCACCGTCGAGGGAGTCGTCGGTGACGTCGGGCAGGAACCGCGCCGGGTCGGTCTCCAGTCGCTCCAGCCACACGCCCGACGGGGTGATCTTGGCGACGGCCTGCCGGTCGGCGGAGCAGGAGACGGCGATCGCCACCGGGCAGGAGGCGCCGTGCCGGGGCAGCCGGACCACCCGTACGTCGTGGCAGAAGTACCGGCCACCGAACTGGGCGCCGATGCCGAAGTTACGGGTCAGCTCCAACACCTGCGCCTCAAGCTCCAGGTCCCGGAACCCGTGGGCGCTCATCGAGCCGGCGGTGGGCAGCGCGTCGAGGTACTTGGCGCTCGCGTACTTCGCGGTCTTCAGCGCGTACTCGGCGGAGGTGCCGCCGATGACGATGGCCAGGTGGTACGGCGGGCAGGCGGCGGTGCCGATCAGCCGCAGCTTCTCCTCCAGGAACTGCATCATCCGTGTCGGGTTGAGCAGCGCCTTGGTCTCCTGGTAGAGGTACGACTTGTTGGCCGAGCCTCCGCCCTTGGCCATGAACAGGAACTTGTACGCGTCGGGGTGCCCGTCCGGGTCCTCGGCGTACAGGTCCACCTGGGCGGGCAGGTTGCTGCCGGTGTTCCGCTCGTCCCACATGGTCAGCGGGGCGAGCTGCGAGTAGCGCAGGTTCAGTCGGGTGTACGCCTGGTAGACGCCCCGCGAGATGGCCTCGGCGTCGGCCCCGTCGGTGAGCACGTGCCGGCCCCGCTTGCCCATCACGATCGCGGTGCCGGTGTCCTGGCACATCGGCAGCACGCCGCCGGCGGCGATGTTGGCGTTGCGCAGCAGGTCCAGGGCGACGAACCTGTCGTTCGGCGAGGCGGCCGGGTCGTCGATGATCGACCGGAGCTGGGCCAGGTGCGCCGGGCGCAGGAAATGCGCGATGTCGTGCATCGCCTCGGCGGTCAGCGCGGTGAGCGCGGCCGGCTCCACGGTGAGGAACCGGCGGCCCCCGGGGCCGTGTACGACGTCCACGCCCTCGTCGGTGACCAGGCGGTAGTCCGTCTGGTCGGGGCCGGTCGGCAGGAGGGGGGCGTACGAGAATGCGGCGGCACTGCTCATGAGCGGCAAGCCTAGGGCAGACCGGTCGATCATTCCCACCCGCCGGGCTGCGTCTGGGACGCCGCTCTCATCAGCCGTCCTTGCCGCCGTCCGGGTCGGGGCAGAGTTCCCGTTTGGGTCCGCAGTTGTCGCCGCCGTCAGGGCCGGCGGGGCCGGTGCCGCCGGGACGCGGGACGCCGCCGTCGCCGGGCCGGCCGGGGGTGCCCGCGGAGGCGCCGAAGCGGATGTAACCGATCTCCCGCCCCTCCCCGATGATCATGCCTTGTGGCCCGACCGCGAGGGCGTTAGCCGAGGTCCGCACGACTGCCAACTCCCGCCCGGTACGCGGGTCAAGCGCCGTCAACCGGGACGGCTTCTCGTCGGCGATCAGCGCCGCGTACGGCGTGAGGGCGGCGCCGGCCTTGCCGCTGGCGGGGCGGGTCCACAGCACCCGGTCGGTGCCGAGTTCACGGGCCGTCACCGACCGCTTGTCGGCGGCCCGGAACACCGCGTACCTGTCGTCGACCGCGACCAGTCTGGTGCCCGGTTCGCCCACCCACAGCAGCCGTCCGTCGTACCCGTCGAGGACCGCCTCGCGGCCGTCCGCGCCGACGCCGATCAGCACGTTCCGCGCGCCCTGCGGGTCTTCGCGCTGCGCGCAGCCGGCGTTGTCGGCGGTCCGCAGGTTGACGCCGGCCCGCTGCCAGGCCTCCTGCCCGGTCGCCGGGTCCCGGGCGGAGATCGCGAAGTAGCAGGACCCATCCTGCGAGCGGGCGGCGATCCGCAACATCCGGCCGCCCACCACCGACAGCCGCTCGTCCTGGCCGGGCTCCACGTTCTGCAGGACCCGGCCGGTGGCGGTGTCGACGACGTGCACCCGGCCGTCGACGGGGAAGCCGAGCAGCGGGGGCACCGACTCGGGGCCGGCGACCCCGTCGTCGACCCGGGGGGCGGTGAGCCGGCGGGTGCCGCGCAGTCCCGGGTTGTCGGCGAGCAGGCCGCTGTGCACCCCGGGCAGGAACGCCGTCCACAGTGGGGTGGTGCCGCGCGGGTCCCAGGCGCTCAGGGTGCAGTCGGTGGCGTCCGTGCAGCTGGCGTCCAGCAGCAGGTTGCGGTACGTCCACACGGCCACCGCGTCGTCGTCGCGCCGCCGCGTCGCCCCGGTGGTCGGGTCGAGCAGCTCGTACCCCTTGACCAGCAACTTGCCCACGGCGACGACCGGGTCACGGTCACCGCCGGCGACCGCCGCCCAGTCCGCCTTGCGCTCCCAGAGCTGGGTGCCGGTGGCCAGGCTTCGGGCCTCGACCCTGGTGCGCTGCTCCACCACGACCGTGTCGCCGGCGATTGTCACGCTGCGCGGGGTGCCGCCGATCCGCTGCTGCCAGACCACGTCCGGCTCGGAGATCGGGTCGCTGCGGTCGACCCAGTCCCACAGCCCGGGGAACGGATTCCAGACACCTGTGGCGGCGAGGGCGACGACCACGGCGAGGCCGAGCAGCAGCCCACCGCGCACGCTCCCCTTCGCCACACCGCACACCGTAGCCACGATCACGGATCTTCCGTACGCCCGCGCCGCCGTGTCGCCGCGCTTTCTCTACTCGAAGGTGTTAGAGCGTCCGTCCGGCGCTGCGTACCAGCGGAAGCGTGCGGTACGGGATCTGCTCGGCCAGCGCGATGATCGTCGACGCCCGGGTGATGCCGGCGGACGAGACGATCTGGTCGATGACCCGTTGCAGGTCGGTGTTGGAGCGGGCCACGATCCGGCAGAGCAGGTCGCTGGAGCCGGTGATGGTGTGCGCCTCCAGCACCTCGGGGATCGCCGCGAGGTGGGCGGTGACCGGGTCGTGGCCGTGCCGTTGGCTGATCTCCAGGGTGACGAAGCTGGTCACCCCGAATCCGATCGCGGCGGGTGAGATCTCCGGACCGAACCCGCCGATGACACCCCTGTCGACCAGTTTGTCGAGACGCGCCTGGACGGTGCCCCGGGCCACGCCGAGCCGCCGGGAGCACTCCAGCACCCCGATCCGTGGCTCGTCGGCGAGCAGTTCGATCAAGCGAACGTCGAGCGCGTCGAGCTGTACAGCCTGCTCACCCTTCATGGGTTCAGACCATACTGAATGCGCAACCTGACCAGCGTTTACACCGACAGTTGCCCACCTTATGCCGGCACGGCGATCCTTCGGACAACAACCGGCCCACGAGGCCGGCCGGTACGCGAGGGAGGCCACCATGACCCAGGCGATCGACCGACCCCAGTCGACCGAGGACGTCGACGTCGACCAACTCGTCGGCGCTGTCGACCACGACATCAGCCACGACCCGTTCCCGGTCAAGGGCCTCGACTACGTGCACTTCATGGTCGGCAACGCCAAGCAGGCGGCGCACTACTACTCCACCGCCTTCGGCATGACCTGCGTGGCGTACCGGGGACCCGAGCAGGGCTTCCGGGACTACGCCGAGTACGTGCTGACCAGCGGCTCGGCCCGGTTCGTCCTCACCGGCGCCGTCCGCCCGGACGCCAAGGGCGCGGAGCACGTCGTCAAGCACAGCGACGGCGTCATCGACATCGCCCTCGAGGTACCCGACGTGGACGCCGCGTACGCCCACGCCACCGCGCAGGGCGCGACCGGCCTGGTCGAGCCGAACGACATCACCGACGAGCACGGCACCGTCCGGGTCGCGTCCATCGCCGCGTACGGCGACACCAGGCACACCCTGGTCGACCGGTCCCGCTACACCGGCCCGTTCCTGCCGGGCTTCGTGGCCCGTGGCCCGATCGTGGACCGGCAGCCGATGATCGACGCCGGCATCCAGCCGAAGCGCTTCTTCCAGGCCGTCGACCACGTGGTCGGCAACGTGGAGTTGGGCCGGATGGACGAGTGGGTCGAGTTCTACAAGCGGGTGATGGGCTTCTCCAACATGGCGGAGTTCATCGGCGACGACATCGCCACCGACTACTCGGCGCTGATGAGCAAGGTCGTGGCGAACGGCACCCGCAAGGTGAAGTTCCCGCTCAACGAGCCGGCGGTGGCCCGCAAGAAGTCGCAGATCGACGAGTACCTGGAGTTCTACCAGGGCCCGGGCGCCCAGCACATTGCGGTCGCCACCAACGACATCGTGGCAAGCGTCGACGCGATGCGGGCCGCCGGTGTCGAGTTCCTGGACACCCCCGACTCGTACTACGACGACCCGGAGCTGCGCGCCCGGATCGGCAACGTGCGGGTGCCGATCGAGGAGCTGAAGGCCCGCAAGATCCTGGTCGACCGGGACGAGGACGGCTACCTGCTCCAGATCTTCACCAAGCCGGTGCAGGACCGCCCCACCGTCTTCTTCGAGCTGATCGAGCGGCACGGCTCGCTGGGCTTCGGCAAGGGCAACTTCAAGGCGCTGTTCGAGGCGATCGAGCGGGAGCAGGAAGCGCGCGGCAACCTGTAACACTTGCGGGCGTGACGCAGCCTCCGTCGTACCCGATGCCGCCGGCCGGTGGGCCTCCGCCCGCCGCCGGCGGCTTCGCGCCGCCACCCGGACCACACCCGCAGGGGTACGCCGTGCCGCCGCAGTACGCCCCACCCGGGTACGCCGTGCCGCCGGGCTACGCCCCACCCCGGGCCTATCCCCCGCCGCCGGCGTTGAGCCCGGCCGGTCAGCCCCTGGCCAGCTTCGGCGACCGGCTGCTCGCCTGGTTGATCGACACGGCGTTGGCCAGCATCGTGGTGATGGTGCTGTTCCTGCCGGTCTTCCTGGTCCTGTGGTGGAGGATGTTCACCGAGATGACGCGGACCAACCCGGACGGCACCCTCGTGGAGCCCGACCCGGGCACGTTCTTCACCACCTTCTTCCTGCCGCTGCTGCTGTTCCAGGTCGGCCTGTTCGTGGTGCTGCTCGGGTTCTACTGGCTCTACCACGTGGAGTACCTCAAGCGCGGCGGTCAGACCCTCGGCAAGAAGGTCATGAAGCTGCGGGTGGTGCCGCTCGACCCGAACGGCACCCTCGACCGGCGGATGGCGGGCCGGCGGTACCTCGTGCAGCACGTGGCGTGCTCGCTGGTGCCGGGCGCGAGCTACGCCGACGGTTTGTGGCAGCTCTGGGACAAGCCCTGGCAGCAGTGCCTCCACGACAAGTTCGCAGGTACGGTCGTCGTTAAGGTGGCTTCGTGAGTGTGCAACCGGGTTGGTACGTCGACCCCGCCGACCCTGAGACCCGACGGTACTGGGACGGCGAGGGTTGGCTGGGTGCGCCCATCCCGGTCGACGCCACCCCGCCGGACGGGCCGCCGCCGCCCGAGCCGCCGCCGGTGCCGGTCGCCCAGGCGGCCCCCGACGCGGCGGCAACCAACGCGGGCTGGCCGCCGCACGCCGGGTCAGGCCCCGCGGCGGGTCACGGCGTGCCGCAAGGGCACGGCGCCCCGTCACCGCACGGTCCCCAGCCGGGGCCGGGTTGGGAGCCGCAGGCCGGTCCGCCCGGCTGGTCCCCGCAGGCCGGTCCTCCGGGCTGGACACCGCAGGGCGCCCCTCCCGGTTGGTCGCCGCAGGGCGTGCCACCGGGCTGGCCCGGCCGGCCGCCCGAGCCGCGCCCGCACGGGCTGAGACTGGCCGGCTACGGCCGCCGGTTCGCCGCCCGCCTGATCGACTTCACGATCGTCTTCGCCCTGAACGCCGTGGTCAACGGCTGGTTCGTCTGGCGGCTGATCGAGGAGATGCTGCCGTACTGGCGGGAGGTGTTCCGGCGGGCGTTCGCCGGCGACACCTCCACCGACAACCTGCCGCAGATCGGCGAGCAGGCCGGGCTGCTCCAGGTGGTGATCCTGCTGATCGCCACGGCGCTCTGGCTGGCGTACGAGGTGCCCGCCATGGCGTCCCACGGGCAGACCTTCGGCAAGCGGGTGATGCGGATCCGCGCCGTACCGCTCGCCGCCGACCAGCCGCTGGGCTTCGCCAGGGCGTTCGGCAGGTGGACCACCATGGGCCTGCCCACCCTGCTCTGGTACTGCGCCGGCCTGGGCCTGATCCTGCAACTTGTCGACGCCCTGTCCCCCCTGTTCGACCACCCGCTGCGGCAGGCGCTGCACGACAAGCGCGTGCAGACGGTGGTGGTCGAGGTCCCCGCCAGCCCCGCCCCCGCCCCCTCGAACGACGACCAGCCCTCGGGAGACACCCCATGACCGACTCCGGACGTCACCAGCCGGCGCTGCGGCTGACCCGCGCCGACCTGGACGCGCTGCCCAGCTACGTGCCGGGGCGCAGCCCCGCCGACCTCGCCCGCGAGCTGGGTCTGCCCGAGGCGATCAAGCTGGCCAGCAACGAGGTGCCGTACGGCCCGCTGCCCGGTGTCGTCGAGGCGGTCACCGAGGCGGTCACCGCCTCGCACCGCTACCCCGACATGGGCGTGGTGGCGCTGCGCGACGCCCTGGCCCAGCGGTACGGCGTGGACGCCGACCGGATCGCCACCGGCTGCGGGTCGGTGGCGCTCGCCGAGCACCTGGTCCGGGCCACCTGTCTGCCCGGAGACGAGTTGCTCTACTCGTGGCGCTCCTTCGAGGCGTACCCGATCATCGGGGCGACCAGCGGCGCGACGAGCGTGCGGGTGCCCAACGACGCCGGGCACGGGCACGACCTGGCGGCCATGGCCGCGGCGGTGACCGACCGGACCCGGATGATCCTGGTCTGCAATCCGAACAACCCGACAGGCACGGCGGTCCGCAAGGCCGAGCTGGACCGCTTCCTCGACTCGGTGCCGGACGACGTGCTTGTGGTCATCGACGAGGCGTACCGGGAGTTCGTGACCGACCCGGAGGTGCCGGACGGGCTCGACTACCTGGACCGGTCGAACGTCGCGGTGCTGCGCACCCTGTCCAAGGCGTGGGGTCTGGCCGGGCTGCGGATCGGCTGGCTCGTGGCGCAGCCGACGGTGGCGGCGGCGATCCGCAAGGTGGTGACGCCGTTCTCCACGAGTACGGCAGCCCAGGCCGGTGCGCTCGCGGCGCTGACCCAGGCCGCCGAGATGGAGCGCCGGTGCGCGCTCGTCGTCGCCGAGCGGGACCGGGTCACCGAGGCGCTGCGCAAGTTCGTGCCCGACGTGCCTACCAGCCAGGCCAACTTCGTGTGGATGCCGCTCGGCGACCGGGCGGTGGCCTTCGGGAAGGCGTGCGAGGCACGCGGGGTGATCGTCCGGCCGTTCGCCGGGGACGGGGTCCGGGTCACGATCGGCACCCCTACCGAGAACGACGCGTTCCTGGCCGCCGCCGAGGCGGCGCTGACCTGAGAGCACACTGTGACCATCCGGTGACATAAGACCGGTTTGTCCTGTTTAAACCATTATCTGCCCTACCTTCCGAAGTAGCCGACGTGGCGAGGACCCGCGTCGGCTCACTTCGAGAAAACGGGGTAACGAACAGTGCGTACTGCCAGGATCTGTCTCGCCGGGGCGGCTGCCGCCGCAATGGTCGGCTTTCTCGCCGCGCCGGCCGCCGGCGCGCCCACCGACACCACGACCACCACGTTCGAGGTGCTGGCCGGCACCCTCGACATCGACGCGCCGGCCACCGCCGACCTCGGCTCCGGCGCTCCCGGTGGCACCATCACCGGCCAACTCGGCACAGTGACGGTCACCGACTCCCGGGGCGCCTCCGACGCTTCCTGGACCGCGTCGGTGACGGCGACCGTCTTCCAGACCGGCACCAGTTCCCCACCCGAGACGGTCCTCCCCGAGGAGATCAACTACTGGTCCGGCCCGGCAACAGCGACCACCGGCACCGGCACCTTCACCCCGGGACAGCCCTCCGCCGGCGATGCCGCGCCGCTGTCCAGCACCACGCCGCTCACCGCGTTCACCCACAGTGGCGGCACCGGCGGCAACACCGCCGCCTGGAACCCCACCCTGGTGGTCAACGTCCCGCTGGACAGCATCGCGGGCGTCTACACCGGCACGGTGACACATTCGGTGGCGTAGCCGCCGGGGGCGGTCGGCCCTCGCGGTCGCGCTCGCCCTGTTCTGCCTCGCCGGTCCGGGTCTGCCGACCCGGGCCGGCGCGGCCGAGCCGGACGCGGGCTCGGACGAGGGCAGCATCGGCATCCGGTTGCTGGAGGCTCCGACCGACCGCCGCGCCGACCCCCGGGCTCTGCGCTACATCGTCGACCACCTGCCGCCGGGCACCACCATCAGGCGACATCTGCTGATCGTCAACCGCACGGCCGAGCCCCGCCAGGTCGACGTCTACCCGGCAGCGGCGACCCTGGACGGCTCGGCGTTCCGGTTCGGCGAGGGCCGTGCGGCCAACGAGCTGACCTCGTGGACCACCCTCGATCGCAGCTTGGTGGAGTTGGAACCGTGGGGCGAGATCCGGGTCCGGGCGACAATCACGGTGCCGCCGACCGCCTCGCGCGGCGAGCGGTACGGGGTGGTCTGGGCGGCCACCCGATCCGCAGCCCGGGCCGGCGGCGAGATCAACCAGATTCACCGGGTCGGCGTCCGGATGTATCTCGACGTCGGCCCCGGCGGCGAGCCGGCTTCCGACTTCGCGATCGGCGAGCTGCGGCCGGCCCGCAGCCCCGAGGGCGTGCCGTCGGTGACCGTCCAGGTCACCAACACCGGCGGCCGTGCCGTGGACCTGACCGGCGCGATCGCGCTGAGCGAGGGACCGGCCGGAAGCCGGGCCGGACCGTTCCCCGTCGGGCAGGGCGTCACGCTGCCCCCGGGCGGCTCCGGGCAGGTCATCGCCCGGTTCCCCGCCGAGTTGCCGAACGGACCCTGGAAGGCCGAGGTGAACCTGGAGAGCGGGACGGTGAAGCGCGGCGCGACAGTACGGATCGCCTTCCCCGGTCCCGGTCAGGTGGGCAGGAAGAGCAGCGTCGTCTCCCGACTGTTCACCGGCTGGACCGGGGGCGCGGCAGTGGCGGCGCTGCTGCTGCTCACCACTCTCGGGGTGCTCGTGCGCCGGTCCCGTCGCGCCCCTGCCGTCCCACCCCCGGAGCGCGTCCCGGTCGACCACTGAGACCGCCGGCGGCCCTGCGTCAGCTCGGCCGTCGGCGACGCGCGGCGAGCCACCCGAGGGCCAGCAGGGTCATGCCCAGCGCGGCGAGCAGCAGGACCGGTCCGCCCGGACCGGTGACCGGCAACTGACCCCCGTGACTGGGGGTCGGGGTGGGCGGGTGCCGGGTCGGCGTGGGCGGGGTGACGGTAGGCGAGGCGGGCACCACCTCGAAGGTGACACTCGTGTCGCCCGACGGTTCAGCCCGCACTGCGGCGTACGCGGCCGACCGGGCCGGGTCCGACACGAGGGTCGGCGGCACCGTGACCACGAGGCTCGCGGTGGCGGCGAGCATCCCGCCCACCAGCCACCTGGCTGCCGTCGCACCCATGCGCCAACCCCTTCACCAGAAATCTGAACCATGAGAAACGTACCGTTTCTGGTCAGAAGTGGTGAAAGGTTCACGGTTCGACGCCCCGATCAGGTGGCGGCGAGAATCACCGCCTCGGCGGTGAAGTAGTAACGCTGGTCGTCCCCGTCCGGGTCGACAGGCTTCCGCAACCGTTCCACAGCCAGATATCCGTCGGCAGCGGCCACCGCCCCCGGCGCCCAACCCGTACCGTCCGAGCCGACGTTCAGGGTGAAGCGGGAGAGCTGCGCCCCGTTCACCGGGTCGAGCGTCACCAACTCGTTCGCCTCGGTCAGCACATGCACCCGACCGGGCTGCACCGCGAGCACCCGCGCCGCGCCCAGGCCGCCGAAGCGCCACAGCTCGACGCCCGACCGCGCCGCCCGGCCCACCGCCACCCCGTCCACCACCGAGACCACCCGGTCGCCGACGACAGTGGCACCGGCCAGGTCCAGAGCGGGTGCGGCCACCGGCTCACCGCCGGCCACCAGCCAGCCCCGGCCGCCGGCGTCACCCGGCCCGGCCGTCCGCACGGCCGGACAGCCCGACCGACCGGTACGGCAACCGAGTGGGGACACCACAAGCCCGTCCGCCGCCACCCCCGGCGGCTGCCAGCGCTCGCGTACCTGCCCGGTGGCCGCGTCCCGGAACTCGACAGCGGCGGGTCCGGCGCAGGCGTCCAGGCCGATCAGCTGCCCGGCCACGCTGGTGCCGACGTCGCTGCGGCACGAGCCGGGCAGGTCGACCCGCCACAACTCCCTGCCGTCGGCCACCTGCACCGCACGGGCCTCGGCGGTCCCCGTGACCACGAGCACCGTCCGGCCGTCCGCGAGGTCGGTGAGGTAGAGCCCACGCGGATCCCAGACGGTGGCAGCCCCGGTACGCCGCGCCACCGCGTCCACCTCGGCCGGCGCCGGCCCCGCGGCCCGCCACAGCACCCGCCCGGACGACGCGTCGAGCGCGACCAACCGACCGTCGGACCACCGGCTCACGACGGTACGACCGCTGGCCACCACCCCGCTCAGCTCCGCCGGCCAGCGCCGGTACGACCAGAACGGCGTGGTCCGGTACCGCCAGTCGACGGGCCGGTCGGCGTAGACCTGCCGGTGCGCCGCGTACACCCGCAGTCGGGAGTCCACGATCAGCGGGGCGGCGGGCAGCCGGCCGATCACGCCGGGCTCGGGTCGGGGCGCGGCCGGGTAGTCACCCCGTGCCACAGTGCTCACCTCGGCCGGCGCGAGCACCCGGTGGACGACGATCGCGACGGCCGCGACGGCGAGCAGCGCCGCGACCGCCATCACCAGCCGTCGCCGGCCCTTCGGGAACCCCATGCCGCACCTCCGCCCGGCACCCTACCCAGCGGAGACCGCCGGAGCCCGGTCAGGTCGCGCCGCTCACGGGCCGGGTCAGGCCGCTTCCACAGCGCCGGAGGGCCTCGCCGCGACAGTCAGGTCGGCGAGATCACGCCGCAACGCCACCTCGACCGCCCGGGCGGCGAGCCCACCGAGCAGCAGGGCGACCACCCGAGGGTACGGAGCGGTCGGCACCGCCTCCTGAGTGACGGTGACAGCCGTGCAGCCGCGACGACGGCGCCGGACCGGCCGCAGGGTCCAGGTGATCCGGTAGTCCACGTCGGCGCCCGAGGAGCAGAGGACCAGCCGATGCGGGGGGAGCGCCTCCACCACGAGGAACTCCTCGGTCAGCGTGCCGCCGCCCGGCTGGGCGCGCTCCTCACGCCACGCGGTGCCCGGCCCGAACGGACCCGGGGTGAGCAGCTCGGTCGGGCCGGCGGAGGTCATGCGGGCCGCACGGCCGGGCAGGTCGGTCAGCAGACGCCAGACATCGACGGCGTGCGCCTCGATGAACCCGGTAACCGCCACCGTCGACATGACATCCTCCCGTGTCGTCGACGGTACGCGGCGTGAGCGCCGGACGGGGCCCCCGGGACGGAATTTCCACCACCCGGAGGCCCCGCTGTCCGTTCGGGCGGCCGCGTCGTACCTGTCGACAGGTACGACGCCGCCGCTCAGCGTTCGAAGCGACCGGCCCGGATCGCTCCGACGAACGCTGTCCACCCCGGCGGGCTCACGGCCAGTGTGGGGCCGGACTGGTCCTTGGAGTCGCGGACCGCGACGAGGCCGAGGACGTCGACCAGGTTGTCCGCCACCTCCACGCAGAGTCCCTGGTCGTTGGAGCGGCTACTGGTACGCCAGACCGCGCGCGAGAGATCGTGCATCGTCGTCTACCTCCGTGTGCGATGGGTTGCCCCACCGCCGGTGACCGGGCGGGGGGCCCGGCCCGTACCGCGCGGTGGAGCGACGGAATCCGCGACGATCAACGCGGCAACCGGCGGTGGTTATCGCACAGTCGGTGCGATCATCAGTCCCGCCGACGAGACAGAGGACCGCTCCGGCCTGGAAAGACGCTCAGCGAGCCGGACGGACCGTCCCGGTGACCTCGCCGAGGGCGATTGTGGTGCCGTCCGGGCCGGGCGCGGTAGCGGTGATGGTCACCGTGTCGCCGTCGGCGAGGAAGGTACGGGTCTCGTCGCCGAGCTTCACCGGCTCCGCCCCTCCCCAGGTCAGCTCCAGGAACGAGCCGACCTGCGACCGGTCCGGGCCGGAGACGGTGCCCGAGGCGTACAGGTCGCCGGTACGCACTGACGCGCCGTTGACGGTGAGGTGCGCCAACTGCTGGGCCGGCGTCCAGTACATGGTGGCGAACGGTGGCTCGCTCACCCGTTCGCCGTTCCACTCGACCTCGAGGCGCAGGTCGAGGCCCAGGTGCGGCACGTCGCGCAGGTAGTCGACCACCGGGGGGTCCTGGTCCGGGGCGGGCACGAAGGCGTCGGCGAGCGCGTCCAGCGGCGTCACCCAGGCCGACACCGAGGTGGCGAAGGACTTGCCGAGGAAGGGGCCGAGGGGCTGGTACTCCCAGGCCTGGATGTCCCGGGCCGACCAGTCGTTGACCAGCACCACGCCGAAGACGTGGTCGGCGAAGTCGTCGACACCCACCCGGTCACCCAGCTCGCTCGGCACGCCCACCACGAAGCCGACCTCGGCCTCGATGTCGAGGCGTACCGACGGGCCGGTCACCGGGCCCTCGGCCGAGGCGCGCTGCCCGGTCGGCCGGGTCACCGGCGTGCCGGAGACGACCACGGTGCCGGCCCGCCCGTGGTAGCCGATCGGCAGGTGCTTCCAGTTCGGCAGCAGCGGCGGCTGGCCCGGGCGGAAGATCTGCCCGACGTTCGAGGCGTGGTGCTCCGAGGAGTAGAAGTCGACGTAGTCGGCCACCTCGAACGGCAGCAGCATGTCCACCTCGGCAAGCGGCACCAGCAGTGGCTCCACGGCCACCCGGTGCGCCGGGTCGGTGAGCAGCTCGGTGATCCGCTGCCGCACCGACGTCCACTGCGGACGGCCCAGCGCCATGAACTCGTTGAGGGTGGGGTGGCACAGCGCGCCTGCCGCCAGCACGAGGTCCGCCGCCTCCGCACCGGCCAGGTCGAACACCCACGACCCGATGCGTACGCCGATCCGCGGCTGGCCCCCGCCGGAGGAGAACACCCCGTACGGCAGGTTCGTCACCCCGTACGGCGAACCGTCAGCGCCGGTCACCCAGGTCATGCGTCGTAGCCCCCGTTCACCAGCCCCAGCCGGATCAGATCGGTAAGTGGTTCCAGGATGCTGCACGAGCCGAAGCCCACCCACAGGGGGCGTGGCGCGTCCAGCCGCCCGTTCAGGTGTTCCAGCAGTGGGCGCGGGTCGGCCACGGTCAGCAGCTCGGCGACGGCGCGCACACCCGCGCCGCCGGCGGCGGCGAGCGTGGCGGCCAGCACGTTGGCGTACCCGTGGTGGGTGAAGCCGGTCTCCGGGTCGAGGTGCCGGACCGCCTCGTGCAGCCCGGCGGTGAGCTTGAACGGCAGGGCCCGGTCCCGGCAGGCGCAGATGACGGCGGCCAGCTCGGCAGGGGTGGGGAACAGTTCGGCGGCCAGGCCGCCGGTGCGGAACTTGGCGGCGATCGGCACGCCGTCGGCGCGGGCGGCGGCGAGCGCGTCGAGCGCGCCCATCAGCCCGAAGGTCAGCGGCAGCTCGGCGTAGACGGCCTCGACGCCGGGAGTCGTGGCGGTCACCCGCAGCAGCTCGGTGATGCCGGGCAGCGGGTCCTCGCCCCGCTTGGCGACCGCCACCTCGACCTGGCGGACGGTGACGCCGTCCGGTGGCAGGCACGGGAGCGCGACAGGCAGGCCGGCGATACCGGTGTCTCCGATCACCCCGACCACCAGGCCCTCGGCCGGGTCCACCAGACCGTTCAGCCTGCCGGCCGCGACCGTCGAGGCGGGGACGAGCAGCGGGCCGACCAGGTCGGCGTACCAGGCGGCGCGGTGTCGACGGTGTGCGGTCAGCGCGTCGGGGAGCGCGGCGCTGCCCGGCGGGAAGACGGCGGCGTCGTCCACCAGGCCGTCGAGGAGTGCGGGCACCTGCGTTGACACGACACAAGAATCTACGGGACGCTACAAGGAACGGACAACAGCGTCCGATTATCGGACGCCTTCGACCGGTGAACGGGACATATCGGGAGGCGAGATGCCGTACTACCGCAGCGTCGGCGAGGTGCCGCGAAAGCGCCACACCCAGTTCCGCCAACCCGACGGCAGCCTCTACGCCGAGGAGCTGATGGGCCAGGAGGGCTTCTCCTCCGACTCCTCACTGCTCTACCACCGGCACGCGCCCACCGCGATCCTCGCCGCCGACGAGTTCACCCCGTCCGCGTTCACCCGTACGCCGAACCTGCCCCTCAAACCCCGCCACCTGCGCACCCACAAGCTCGACACAGGCGGCGCCGACCCGATCCTCGGCCGGCAGTACCTCCTCGCCAACGACGACGTGCGCATCGGGTACGTGCTCGCCGACCGACCCTCGCCGCTGTTCCGCGACGCCACAGGCGACCACTGCCTCTACGTCGAGGCCGGCACCCTGCGGGTCGAGTCCCCGTTCGGCGTCCTGGACGCGGTAGCCGGCGACTACGTCATCATCCCCACCTCGACCATCCACCGGCTGGTGCCCACCGGTGACCAGCCCGTCCGGCTGCTCACCGTCGAGGCGGCCGGGCACATCGGCCCGCCCAAGCGCTACCTCTCCGTACGCGGCCAGTTCCTGGAGCACTCCCCGTACTGCGAGCGCGACGTCCGCGGACCGGACGCCCCGCTGCTCGTCGACGACGAGGAGGTCGAGGTGCTGGTCCGCCACAGGCGTGGCTGGACCCGCTACGTCTACGCCAACCACCCGTTCGACGTGGTCGGCTGGGACGGGCACCTCTACCCGTGGGCGTTCTCCATCCACGACTTCGAGCCGATCACCGGCCGCATCCACCAGCCCCCGCCCGTGCACCAGACCTTCCAGGGGCCGAACTTCGTCATCTGCTCCTTCGTGCCCCGCAAGGTCGACTACCACCCGCAGTCGATCCCGGTGCCGTACAACCACCACAACGTCGACTCCGACGAGATGCTCTTCTACACGGGCGGCAACTACGAGGCCCGGCGCGGCTCCGGCATCGAGCAGGGTTCCATCTCCCTGCACCCGTCCGGCTTCACGCACGGCCCGCAGCCCGGCGCCGCCGAACGCTCCATCGGCGTCGACTACTTCGACGAGCTGGCCGTCATGGTCGACACGTTCCGCCCGCTGGACCTCTGCGACGCGGCACGCACCTGCGAGGACGACGGGTACGCCTGGACCTGGGCACGTCGGGTCTAGCGGAAGGTGGTTCTGGTGAAGATGGCGAACTCGGCTATCGCTGTCACGGCCACGGCCAGCACCAGCGGCCACGGGGAGCCGACCACCGCGTACACCAGGAGCAGCACCGGCGCGGCGGCCACGGCGTAGACCGCCAGGGCCATCGCCCGGTCCGAGCGCACCAGGGCGGGCAGGACCGTCCGGGTCAGCCCGGGCAGACGCGCCGCGAGCTGCCACACCACGACCCCACCGGTAAGCGCGGCAAGCACCGCGACGATGCGGGAGAGGCCGCCGTTGGCCGAAGCCGCGAACGCCACGAGCACCGCCGCGATCAACGACCAGCCCGCGCCGTAGAGCACCAGCCGGTGCAGGCCGTACGCGATGGTCCGCCCGGAGTCCATCCGACTCGGGCCGATCGTGACCGTCTCGGCGATGTGTGCCAACGCCTGCGACCAGCGGCGCTGCTCCAGGCGGATGACACCCACGTCGTGGGGAGCGTCGGCGAGGCGGGGGTCGAGCCGCAACGCCTCGGAGTAGGCCCGTTCGGCCAGGTCGAACAACTCCAGCCGGGCGGCGACCAGGCCGAGCACCAGATGTGCCTGTGGTTCGTCAGGCGCCAGTTCGACCCCACGCCACGCGGCGTTCAACGCCGGTTGGCCGTTACGTGAGTCGGCCAGGATCGCCGCCGCGCTCCGCTGGGCGTACGCGTCGGCCGGGCCGAGGGCGAGGAGCCGGTCGGCGGTGGCGGCCGACTCCGCGTACCGCTCCAGGTCGGCCAGCGCCATGGCACGCGTGACGAGCGGGGCGAGCGCGTCCGGTGCGGCGGCGACGGCCGTGTCGGCGGCGGCCAGCGCATCCGTTGGCCGGCCGGCGGCCAGGTGCACCCGGGCCAGCATGGTGAGGGCGGCCACGTCATCCGGCTGGAGGGCCAGCCCGTACGTCAGCTCACCGGCCGCCTCGTCATGGCGGCCGAGTTCGGCGAGGAGCTGGGCGCGCTGCAGATAGCCGTCGGCGGCGGACTGGTCGGGGGTGGGGTCGCTGGACATCGCGGCGAGCCTAGGCGGCCGTGGCGTCGTACACCAGCGCCACCGCGATGCCTGCCAACCCCTCTTCGCGGCCTGTGAAACCGAGACCGTCGGTGGTCGCGGCGGAGACGGTCACCGGAGCGCCGACGGCGGCGGAGAGCACCTGCTGGGCCTCCTCCCGACGACGGCTGATCTTGGGCCGGTTGCCGACGACCTGCACGGAGACGTTGCCGATCTCCAGGCCGGCGGCCCGCACCCGGCGGGCGGTCTCGGTCAGCAGAGTCACCCCGGAGGCCCCGGCCCACTCCGGCTGACCGACCCCGAAGACGGACCCCAGATCACCGAGGCCGGCGGCGGAGAGCAGCGCGTTGCAGGCGGCGTGCGCGGCCACGTCGGCGTCCGAGTGCCCGGCCAGGCCGTCCTGCTCGGGCCAGAGCAGGCCCGCCACCCAGCAGGGCCGCCCGGGCTCGAACGCGTGCACGTCGGTGCCGATGGCCACCAGGGGAACGATCATGACCAGAGGGTACGCGTCAACCGGTGGCGGCGAGCAGATGCTCCGCCAGTGCCAGGTCGAACGGGCGGGTGATCTTCAGCGCGTACTCCGAGCCGGGTACGCAGGTCACCGGGACGCCCTGCTTCTCGACGAGCCCGGCGTCGTCGGTGAGCGGATCACCGGCTGCGGCGTGCGCGGCGGTGAGCACCGCCCGGCGGAAACCCTGCGGGGTCTGCACGGCGCGCAGGGCGGACCTGTCGACGGTGCCGAGCACCACCTCGTCCGCGCCCACCTCCTTGATGGTGTCGACGACCGGCAGCACCGGGATCACCGCGGCACACCCGTCGCGGACCGCCGCCGCGACGGACTCCACCAGCTCGGGCGGGGTCAGAGCGCGAGCGGCGTCGTGCACCAGGACGATCGTCGGCCCGTCGGGCACCGCGGCCAGCGCCGCGGCGACCGAGGCCTGCCGTTCCGCGCCACCGGGCACCACTGTCACGGGCGCCACCGGGGCGAGCAGCTCGCGGACCGCGGTCACCTCGGCGGCCGGAGCGGCCACCACGATCGTGTGCACCGAGGGCGCCGCCGCCAACCGCCGTACGGCGTGCACCAGCAGCGGCTCGCCCGCGAGCAGGCGCAGCGCCTTGGGTCGGCCGGGGCCGAGCCGTACGCCAGCGCCCGCCGCAGGCACGAGGACCGCGACGTCACCGCGCGGGTTGAGCTGCGCGGTCACGTCGCGGTCCTCGGTGGTTTGTTCGCTACTAATCGGGTACGACGATGCTGTGCGGACTAGGCCTCGGTGAGCACCTTGTCGAGCAGCGTCTCCGCCTCGTCCTTGGTGCTCTTCTCCGCCAGCGCGACCTCGCCGACGAGAATGTCGCGGGCCTTGGCGAGCATCCGCTTCTCACCCGCCGAAAGACCCCGCTCCCGCTCGCGACGCCACAGGTCGCGCACGACCTCGGCGACCTTCAGCGGGTTGCCGGAAGCCAGCTTTTCCAGGTTGGCCTTGTAACGCCGCGACCAGTTGGTCGGCTCCTCGGTGTGCGGAGCCCGGAGAACGTCGAAGACCTTGCCGAGGCCCTCTTCGCCGACCACCTCGCGTACGCCCACGATCTCGGCGTTCTCGGCGGGCACCCGGACCGTCAGGTCACCCTGCGCGACCCTCAGGACGAGGTATTGCTTAGGCTCGCCCTTGATGACCCGAGTCTCGATTGCCTCGATGAGTGCGGCCCCGTGGTGGGGGTAAACAACGGTCTCGCCGACACTGAAAACCATAGGTTCGAAACCCCTTTCGCTGTGTCTAGGGTAACACGGTCAGGCACCGATGTCTCACCGATGTCCTGACTGTTGGCGCAGCTCAGGGGCCCTGTGAGAGGTCTTTCTTCAGCTTGACAGGCGGTCAAACCGATGGTTCGAACACGCTCCGTAACGTACGGATGACTGCCCGGTACGGGTGAACAGAACGTCGAGATCAAGGGCTATGCGCTCACCTCATGGTATCCCGCCTTGCGCGATCGCGCCCAGGTGTGGCGAGAGGTGCCCCCGGTGCGGGACGCTTGAGGTCGCACAGCAGTCCGCTCTCGAGACGCTTCCAGGGGGTCCGATGGGCAAGCCGGACGCAGAGGGCCACGGGCCGTCCGACGGCCTGCCCGACCTGCCCCCCGAATGGGGTCGGGTGGTGGTCCCCGACGACGCCTCGGCGCTCGCCGACGAGGCCGCCCAGATCCGCCGTGAGCTGCGCCGGGCCGCCGGGCGGACCGGCCCGCACCGCGCGCTGGTCCTGCCGATGCTGGTCCTGCTTGTCGCGCTGCTCACCACGCTGGCCGGCCTGATCGCGGTGACCCTGCCACGGGCCAACCGGGGCACCGACCGGCCCACCCTCACGCCCTCCTCGCCACCCCCGGCCCTCACCGGCCGGGCGCTGCCCGCGCTGGACCTGGTCGACGCCGGACAGGCGCCGGTGCCGCTGCGCGGCCTGCTCCCCGCCATGATCATCCTCGTGGACGGCTGCCCGTGCCCGGCCGTCGTCATCGAAGCCGTGGCGGCGGCGCCCGCTGGAGTAACAGTTGTCACCGTGACCGGCGGGCGAACGGCAGCACCGCCACCTGTGCACGGCGTCCAGGCGCTTGCCGACCCCGCCGGCGGGCTGCGCTCCTTCCTCGGCCAGCCGGCCCGCCCCGGCACCGCGGCGGCGCTGCTCGTCGACCGCGCCGGCACTGTCACCCGGGTGCTGCCCGAGCTGGGGCCGATCGACGCGTACCGGGGAGACCTGACGGCCCTCGCCGCCTGACCGGCCCCTAGCGCGGAGGCAGGCCGACGAGCTGCACCTGCACGTCGATGGGCTGGTCCCCGACCGCCGACAGGGACACCCGGAACGGCCCGCCGCCGGGTAGCACCTCGGCCGAGACGGTCGCCCCGTCACAGTCGATACGCGGCGGACCGGCGATCTCCGCCCCGGTGCTCGTCACCACGAGCGTCCCAGGCCGGGTGCACCGGTACTGGAGCAGATAGCGGGAGCCGTCGTCGGCGGACTGCCGGGTCACCCCCTGGCCGGGCGCGAGCTCCCTGACCTCCTGCCAGATGGTGTCCCGGAAGGTCGGCAGATCACGGCCGGGCGAGAACACCCCCGCATCACCCATGACGTCGGTGATCGCGCCGGTAGCCGGGTCGATGACGACCCCCGGGCTGCTCGGCAGACGGACCGCCGCGCCGGTCTGGTCGTCCACCCGCACCGTCACGCGCGCACCGGGCTCGGCGCCGGCCAGGGCACGCTCCAACACGGTGCTCACGGTCCGCTCGACAGACGGCGTCACCGACGGTTCAGCCGACCCCGCCGCCGGAACGGGCGCGGCCGCATGCCACCACCAGCCGCCCACCGCCAACGCGGCCAGGGCCACCCCGACCAGCACCGCCGACCGCAGCCGGTCGTCCGCCCCGTCCATGGTGGTGAGCGTACCGCCGCGACCGCGGACGATCAGTCCTGTCGATCGAGCAGAGCGGCGTACAGGGTGAGGCCGGGGCCGAACGCCATCATCACGATCCGGCGCGGAGCCGCACGCGCCAGTCGGTCCATGATCAGCAACACGGTCGGGGAGGAACAGTTGCCCTGCTCGTCGAGCGTCGCCCGGGACGCCGCGAGCGCCTGCGGCGGCAACGCCAACTCCCGCTCCACCACGTTGAGGATCCTCGGCCCACCCGGATGCACCGCCCAACCGTCCACCTCGGAACGGGTCGTGCCGTGCCGGGCCAGCAGGTCGTCCACCAGGGCGCGCACATGCCGCGACAGCACCTGCGGCACCTTCGACGACAGCCCCATCCGGAAACCGACGTCGGTCACGTCCCAGGTCATGTGGTCGGCCGTGGACGTGTCCGTCACCGCGGTGACCTCGCTCAACGCGTACCCCCGGCCGTCCGGCACCACCACTGCCGCGACAGCCGCGTCCGAGAAGAGCGCGTGCGAGACGATCTGCTGCGTGTCCACCCGGGCGCTGGCGGGCTGGATGTGCAGGCTTGTCAACTCGGCGCAGAGCAGCAACGCCGGACGGCCCCGGGCCGCCACGAAGTCACTCGCCGCCCCCAACCCCGGCAGCGCCGCGTAGCAGCCCATGTGGCCCACGAACATCCGCTGCGTGTCCGGCGCCATGCCGAGATCCCGGGCGAGCAGGATGTCCAGGCCCGGGGTCGCGTACCCGGTGCAGGAACAGACGATGAACAACCCGATGTCGCAGGCGTCCAACCCCGCCGCCGTCAACGCACGGCCCACCGCCTCCTTGCCCAGCGGCAGGGCCTCCACCTGGTAGCGGCGCATCCGGCGCTCGGTGGGCCAGTCCGAGACGTCCTCCAACAGGGGATTGACGGCGGCCTGCCGCCGGGTCACCCCCGAGTTGGCGAAGATCCGCTGGGCCAATGACCTGGTGGTACCGGAGAAGTGCCGGGAGAAGAAGCCCTCCCACAACTCGTCCTGCGAGGCCGATGGCGGCTGCGCCACCCCGAGCCCCGCGATCACTGGTACGGGCACGATCGCCACCTCTCGTCCGAAGCTGTCCCCCGGTCCGTCCCACCGGCCATCGTGCCCGGCCGTTCCTCCACGTCAGTCGTGCCGCGCCGACTCACCAACGAGGAGTCGATCCATCGCGGTCCGGGTCACCGCCCAGTGCCGCGACGCCGAGCCAGTCGGCGCAGACATCCGAGGTCGCCGGGTGCAGCGAGCCGCAGCGGGCGTCCCGGTAGAGCCGCTCCAACGGGTGGCCGCGCCGCGTCGCCGAGGTGCCCGCCGCCTCCAGCACCGATGCCGCCACGTCGGCCGCCGTGGTGCCGGCCAGCAACTTGGCCCGCCACACCCACCTGTTGGTCTCCGCGTCGCCCGGCTCCTCGTCCACCCGGCGGGCCGCCTCGGCCACCACCAGTCGGGCCGCGGCCGTCGCCGCGTCCGCCCGGCCCAGCCGTGCCCGCACCGCCGGCAGGCCGGCCAGGTTGCGGGCGTTGAGGTGCTCGGCCGCCGCGTCGATCGCCGCCTGGGCCACCCCCACGTAGACCGCCGCGTAACTCGCCACCAACCAGTGCGGCATCAACTGGGCGACCACCAGGGCCAACCCCTCCACGCCGCCGAGCAGCCGGTCGGCCGGCACTGTGACGTCCAGGTGCAGGTCGTGCGAGGAGGTGGCCCGCATGCCGAGCGCGTCCCAGGTCGGCTCGACGGTCAACCCGTCGCCGGCCGGGACCAGGAACTGGGACACCACCGACTGGTCGGCGGCACTGCGCGCGGCCACCAGGTAGCCGTCGGCGTGCCCGGCCCCCGAGCAGAAGGTCTTGCTGCCCTTGAGGTGCCAGCCACCATCGGTCGCCTCGTAGACCGTGCTCAACTGCGAGAGTCGGGCACCGGCACCGCGTTCGCTCATGGCGACCGCGTACCACGAGCCCTGCGCTGCGGCGGTGAGCAGCCGGTCCCGGGCGGCCAACGCCTCGTCCGGCACGCCCAGCGCCTCGGCCAGTTCCTCGGTCACCGCTCCCAGCGCGCCGGTCACCGAGGCGTGCATGTTGAACACCAGGGCCGTCGCGCCGTTGCCCCGGGCCAACTCGGTGGCCACTGCGGCGTACTCGGCGAAGCTGGCCCCGAGACCGCCAAGCGCCCGGGGCACCATCAGCCCGAACAGGCCCGCGTCCCGCAGGTCACGGAAGTCCTCCACCGGGAAGGAGCCGTCCCGGTCGTGCTCCGCCGCCCGCGCGGCGAACCGCGGTGCCAACCGGCGGGCCGCCTCAAGCGCATGCACCGTCATATCGCCCCCTCCTCCGTGTCTGTACCCCCGCCACGGCCCACTATCCGTTTCGGACCCCCCGGCCCTGGTAAAGCACGGCCGTCGACCGGGTCGGCACGATCCGCGGCGCCCGGCCAGCCGGTGCCGCACCGGCGGACCGGGACGCGCCGGCCCGCCGCAGCAGCCAGGCCAGCAGACCGCCGACCTGCGGCCGGATGCCGCGCAGCCGCAGGTCGACGCCGTGCCGGGCGCACTCGGCCACCAACCGGCGAGCGTCCACGAACAACCGTGGATCGTGGATGCCACGCGGCACCGTCGGCAGACGCTCGGCGATCCGTACCGCGACGAGCCGCGCCAGCGCCGTGTCGTTCAGGGTGTCGAGCACCAGCAGCCCGCCGGGACGCAGCAGCCGACACGCCTCGGCCACCGCGCGGGGCCAGTCCGGCACATGCTCCAGCAGCTCACCTGCGGAGACCACATCGGCGCAGCCGTCCGGCAGCGGGACGGCCGTGACGTCGGCCTGGATGACGCGTACCCCGTGCTCGGCGGCCTGGACGAGCGCCGAACGGGTCAGGTCGACACCGACATGCCGGTAACCCTTGCCGGCCAGGTGCGGCGCGAGCAGGCCGGCGCCGCAGCCCAGGTCGACCAGGAGCGCGTCGGGACGGCCCGCCGGGGGCACCATCGCCGCGCGGGCCTCGGCCAACCAGTGCAGCATCGCGAACGCGCCATCCGGGCGCCACCACTCACCGGCCAGGTCGTCGTACTGGCGTGGATCGTTGCGCGGCAGCACCCGGGTGCCGGCGGACGCCGGGGCCGCAGCCACGTCTCGCATGGCACGAGCGTGGCACGACTGCTCGGTAACGACCAGACTTCCCTTATGTCGTCGAGGGTGTTAGGGCTGGTCAGGGCGAGCCATCCGGAACCGGCCGCCGCGGTGACCACGGTGGCCGGTCTGCTGGCGTGGGGGGTGGGGCACCGACCGTCCGGAATCGTCTCGGTGGTGCTCGCGGTGCTGGCCAGCCAGCTCGCCGTCGGCTGGACCAACGACGCGCTGGACGCCGAGCGGGACGCCACGGTGGGGCGTACCGACAAACCTGTCGCCGCCGGCGCGGTCGGCCGGCGCACCACGGCCTGGGCCGCCGCGGCGGCCGCGCTGGCCTGCCCGTTGCTGGCGCTGACCACGAACCCCACGGCGGCGTTCTGGCTCACCGTTGCCCTGGTCTCCGCACTGCTCTACGACTGGCCGCTCAAGGCCACCGCGTTCTCGGTGCTGCCCTACGCGGTCTCGTTCGGGGCACTGCCCGCCTTCATCGTGCTGGGGCTGCCCGGCGAGCCGGTCCCGCCGGCATGGCTGCTCGTCGCGGCGGCGTGTCTGGGCGCCGGCGCGCACTTCGCCAACGTGCTCCCCGACCTCGCCGACGACGCCCGCACCGGCGTACGCGGCCTGCCGCACCGCCTCGGCGCGGCAGGCAGCCGGATCGCCGCCGCCGCGCTCCTGCTCGCGGCGACCGCCGCCCTGGTCGTCGGGCCGCCCGGGCCGCCGTCGGTGGTCGGCGTCGCGGCGGTCGGCGCGGCCGCCGTGGTGCCACCCCTGAGCTGGTACGCCGGACGCTCCGCGCTCCGGGCCGGCCGGCGGCCGGTGGCCGCCTTCCGGGGAGTCATGCTGATCGCCCTCGTCGACGTGGTCCTGCTGGTGGCGAGCGGTCGGGTCGTCTGACCGGCACCCGGGCAGGTGGCATTGCCGGGTCCGTGTGCGGGCCTCGATCAGCTCCAACTACCCTGGAGCGCGGTCTGCGCGGGTATGGCCACCGTGCCCGGCGTGGAGGCCGGGTGGGGATTGTGACGAGGAGGACCGACGTGACGCGCTCGATCAGGGGTTCCCGGCGGGCGGCCCTGCTGCTGTCCGGGATCGCGGCGGCCAGCCTGCTGGCGTCCGGCTGCGGCACCGGTCAGATCGCCGAGACCGCCGAGAAGGAGGCTTCGGTCCAGGGCGTCAGCCTCACGACCAGCAACGGCTCGTTCTCGGTACGCGGCCTGCTGGTCGACTACCCGGGTGCCGAGGGCTACCGGGCCGGTCAGGACGCCCTGCTCAACGCCGTGATCTACAACGACTCGAAGGAGACGGTGACGGTCACCGTCACCACCGACAGCGCCCGCGAGGTGGTGATCAGCGACGGCTCGGCGAGCCCGTCGCCGTCCGCCTCGGAGTCGACCTCCGCCAGCCCGTCCCCGTCCGGCTCGGCCAGCCCGTCGACGTCGACGTCCGGCTCGGCCAGCCCGTCCGCGACCCCCTCCGAGACCGGGTCGTCCTCGGCCACGCCGTCCGCCCCGGAGTCGGCGCGGGCGTCAGGCTCGGCCAGCCCGGCCGCGCCGGGTCAGCCGGCCCGCATCGAGCTGGCCCCGCTGAGCTACCTCCAGCTCAACTCCGAGGCGACCACCCAGCTCCGGCTGATCGGCCTGAAGGAGGCGCTGCGTTCCGGCCAGAACGTCTTCGTGACCTTCGACTTCGGTAACGGCAACACGGTCACGGGCCAGGCACCGATCGCCGTGCCGCTCACCCCTGCTGCGCCTCCGTCGCCGATCATCGAGCGCGAGGGCGGGTACGAGGGCGGCGAGGGCGGCACGACCCACGACTGACCCACACCCGACATCGACGAACGCCCCGGCGTGGTGACCACCACGCCGGGGTGTTTTCGTCGTACGAGCGGGCTAGCGTCCTGATGTGACCACCTCCCGATCGACCTCTGCGCGCGGCGGCACGGCCGGTGCCCCCCGCGCCCGGTCCGCCGCACGCGAGCCGCGTCCGGCGTACGAGTGCGACGCCTGCGGGCACCAGCCGCCCAAGTGGGTGGGGCGCTGCCCGGAGTGCGGCGAGTGGGGCTCGGTGGTCGAGTCGACGGTGACCGGCCCGACCGTCTCCGGTCGGGTGGTCAGTTCGCGGATGCCGTCCGAGCCGGCCCGACCGATCGCCACGATCAGCGCCGCCCCGGCCCGCGCCCGGCCTACCGGCGTCAGCGAGTTGGACCGGGTGCTCGGTGGCGGCCTGGTTCCGGGGGCGGTGGTGCTGCTCGCCGGCGAGCCGGGCGTGGGCAAGTCGACCCTCCTGCTCGACGTGGCGCAGCAGTGGGCCGTGGGCGCCGGCAGCCCGTCGCTGGTGGTCAGCGGTGAGGAGTCGGTGAGCCAGGTGCGCCTGCGTGCCGAGCGGATGGGCACCCTGCACGACCAGCTCTACCTCGCGGCCGAGAGTGACCTCGCCTCGGTGCTGGGCCACCTCGACGCGGTCAAGCCGGGGCTGCTGGTGCTCGACTCGGTGCAGACCATCTCGACCACAGGCACCGAGGGGGTGCCGGGTGGGGTGACCCAGGTGCGAGCGGTCACCGCCGCGCTGGTGTCGGTCGCCAAGGAGCGGGGCATCGCCACCGTGCTTGTCGGGCACGTCACCAAGGACGGTCAGGTCGCCGGCCCTCGGGTCCTGGAGCACCTGGTCGACGTGGTGCTGCACTTCGAGGGCGACAAGCACTCCTCGTTGCGCCTGGTGCGCGGCGTGAAGAACAGGTTCGGCGCGGCCGACGAGGTCGGCTGCTTCGAGATGCACGAGGGCGGCATCAGCAGCCTCGCCGACCCGTCCGGGCTGTTCCTGACCCGCTACTCGGAGCCGGTCCCGGGCACCTGCGTGACAGTGGCGATGGAGGGGCGCCGGGCCCTGGTCACCGAGGTGCAGGCGCTGATCGGCGCGACGGTGGCCGGTTCGCCCCGACGCACCGTCTCCGGTCTCGACTCGGCCCGGCTGGCGATGGTGCTGGCGGTGCTGCAACGTCGTACGGAGCGGTTGACCCTGCACGACCGGGAGGTCTTCGCGGCCACCGTGGGCGGCATCCGGGTGGTGGAGCCGGCCGCTGACCTTGCGGTGGCCCTGGCGGTCGCCTCGGGCGGGCTCAACCTGGCCATCGCTCCGCACCTGGTGGCGATCGGCGAGGTGGGGCTCACCGGCGAGGTGCGTCGGGTCGGCGCGGTGCCACGCCGGCTGGCGGAGGCGGCCCGGCTGGGGTTCAAGGTGGCCCTGGTGCCACCCGGCTGCGGCCCGGCGAGCACCGGCGCCGGCCCCGAACAGATGCGGGTGACCGAGGTCACCGACGTCCGTTCGGCGCTGCAACATGCGGCGCGCGCGTCCGCCGAGTGACCCACCGTGCCGGCGGGGAGGGCGATACCGGACAGCCCGCCCCAAGCGGGAAACCTGGAAAAGGGCGGCATCGTGACACATCACAGTAACCACGACAGCACCCACCGCACGGCAGTCCGTAGACTGTGCCCGTGCCGATCGACCGCGATACCACCAAGCCAGCCGGCGCGCCGCCCCACGCCCGCACCGGCGCCGTGGGCTCGCCCGCCCGCCCGATCAGCGTGAGCGTGACGGCGGGAGCCGCCGGAGGCGCCGGGGATCCGCTGCGGGCCAACCTCGCCCTGATGGCGCCCGGCACCGCGCTGCGCGACGGCCTGGAGCGCATTCTGCGTGGCCGCACCGGCGCGCTCATCGTCCTCGGGTACGACAAGGTCGTCGAGGGCCTCTGCACCGGCGGTTTCCCCCTGGACGTGGAGTTCTCCGCGACCAGGGTGCGTGAGCTGTGCAAAATGGACGGCGCCGTCGTGCTCTCCAGCGACGGCACCCGGATCGTCCGGGCCGCCGTGCACCTGATGCCCGACCCGTCGATCCCGACTGAGGAGTCAGGCACCCGGCACCGCACCGCCGAGCGGGTGGCCCGGCAGACCGGCTATCCCGTCATCTCGGTGAGCCAGTCCATGCGGATCATCAGCCTCTACGTCAACGGCCAGCGCCACGTCCTCGACGACTCGGCGGCCATCCTGTCCCGCGCCAACCAGGCGCTGGCGACCCTGGAGCGCTACAAGCTCCGACTGGACGAGGTCTCCGGGACGCTCTCCGCGCTGGAGATCGAAGACCTGGTCACCGTCCGCGACGCGGTGGCAGTGGTGCAGCGGCTGGAGATGGTCCGCCGGATCGCCGACGAGATCGCTGGTTACGTGGTCGAGTTGGGCACCGACGGCCGTCTGCTCGCCCTCCAGCTCGACGAGCTGATGGCCGGCGTGGACGCGGACCGCACGCTTGTCATCCGGGACTACCTCCCGATCGGCCGCAAGTCCCGCACCCTGGACGAGGCGCTCGTCGAGCTGGACCTGCTCGGCGCCACCGAGCTGATCGACCTGGTGTCGGTGGCCAAGGCGATCGGCTACCCGGCCGCATCGGACGCGCTGGACGCCGCCGTGAGCCCGCGCGGCTTCCGGTTGCTCGCCAAGGTGCCACGACTGCCGGTGGCGGTGGTCGACCGGCTGGTGCTGCACTTCGGCAGCCTCCAGCGGCTGCTCGGCGCGACAGTGGAAGATCTACAAGCCGTCGAGGGGGTGGGCGACGCCCGCGCCCGAGGCGTCCGGGAGGGCCTGTCCCGGCTCGCCGAGGCGTCCATCCTGGAGCGGTACGTCTGATCCGGCTCAGCCGGTGACGGTGATCTTCACGGGCGCACTGAGTTTGCCACCCACCCGGGCCAGCACCTGGTAGCTCCCCGCCGGCGGGAACGGGCCGGCCGCCAGGCCGTTGTCGTCGCAGCGGCTCGTGTCCCGGCCGTTCCAGCCCACCTCGTAGGAGCGCTCGAAGTTCGGCGTGAAGGACTGCACGTCCGAGCCCTTGGCCTTGCCGCAGGTGTCCGACGACCAGACCTTCTCGGCGCCGGACTTGATGAAGATCTCCTGAAGGTCGGCGCCCACGTTGCGGCTGCACGTCCGGTCGGAAATGTTCTTGATCCTGAGCTGGAGGTTGACGACAGTCCCGCGCTGCGCCGTGACCGGCTGCGCCACGGCCGTCACGCTGATCTCGGGATCGGTGCAGGTGCCGTCGTCCACGGAGCCGGCGGCGGCGCCGAGCGGCGGGTTGTTACTGGTGATCTCCGGGCTCGGCGTCGACGTGTCCGGATCAGCGGACGCGGACGGTGTCCCGGACGGCGCCCCCGACTGCGGTGTCAACACCGGGCCGCCAGCCGCCGGAGCAGCAGACGTCGCCGCCGGCGAGCCCCCCGCCTTCGGCTGACCCGCTCGATCCGAGCCGGTGCACGAGTAGAGCAGGACAATCAGGAAGAGAAGCCCCGCTCCGAGTACGACGACGCGACGCCGCCAGTACACGGCGGGTGGCAGGGGGCCGACCGTCAGACGCATGATGCCCCCCACGGTAGCCGCGCGACACCCGCCAGCCCGGCGCGACGCGCCGGAGCACCACCGACCCGCCGCCCCAACCGTCCACTAAGGACTGAGCGACGGCAGGTCACGCCCCCGTTCAGAGGTAGACCTTGCGCTGGTAGACGGCGTGCGCCCCGGCCACACGATCCAGGAAGAGCAGCCCCGCGCAGTGGTCGATCTCATGCTGCAACGCCCGCGCCTCGAAGCCGTCCGTCACCAGCCGCACCGACGCCCCGCTGCCCGGAAGGTCACCCTCCACCACAAGCCGGCTGGCCCGCTTCACGTCCCCGGTCAGGTCCGGCACCGACATGCACCCCTCCCGGCCCGGCTTCCACCTGGTGGCCTCAACCACCCGGGCATTGCACAACACGAACGTGCCGTGCACGGTGACCGCCTTCGGATGCCCTGTCACGTCGACCGCGAAGACCTGCGCGTCCACCCCGATCTGCGGCGCGGCCAACCCCACGCACCCCGGCGAGACACGCATGGTCGCCACCAGGTCGGCAGCCAACCGGACCGTCTCGGAGGACGTCGGATCGACAGCACCGCCCGCCCGGCTCAACACGGGATTCGGGGCAGACACCACCGCCCGGATCTCACCCTCGACCGGCAGCGACTCAGGCGTCCAGCCGCCAAGCCCGACGTACGCCCCGCTCTGCTCCCCTGTCACAGCAGGTCCGGGTCCGCCGGCCGGAGGGTGACCCCCACGCCCAACTCGGCAGCCGTTCGATCCAACCGGTCCACAAGCGTCTCGGCCACACCCGCCGGCAACTCGACCTCCGCCAGCACCACGTAGAGCGAACCAGCCAACCGGGTGCTCAGATCCGTCACGTTCCCACCCGCGTCCACAAGCACCCGGGTCATCGCCGCCACGATTCCCATCCGGTCCGACCCGTGCACCGCCATCACGTACGGCTCACCCACCGGAGGCACCTCACCGTCCGGGGTGACCTCGCGTACCGTCGCCAGGAGCTGCCCCTGGGCCGCCAGCGGCGCCAGCGCGGCCTCGACCTCGGCGGCGGCCGGGCCCGTGCAGATGAGGGTCATCGCGAAATGCCCCCGCAACCGCGTCATCGTGCTGTCGGTGAGGTTCGCGCCCAGGCGGGCCAGCACCTCCGCGACGTCGGCCACGATGCCCGGCCGGTCCCGGCCGATGACGGTGATCGCGAGCTCGTTCATCCGGGCATTCTCTCCGATCCGTCCACCGCCGCCGCGACGCCCCGCCCGATCCGCCCAATCAGCGGGAACACACCCCGTGACATCATCGACGACGCCATGACACAACCCGATTTCGCCACCCTGGTCAGCCAATGGTTCCGGCAGCACGCCCGTGACCTGCCGTGGCGCGAGCCCGGCGTCACCCCGTGGGCCATCCTCGTCAGCGAGGTCATGCTCCAGCAGACACCTGTGGTCCGCGTGGTGCCGGCCTGGCAGGCCTGGCTGACCCGCTGGCCGGAGCCCGCCGCGTTGGCCGCCGACACCCCCGCCGAGGCGATCCGCATGTGGGGACGCCTCGGCTACCCGCGCCGCGCCGTCCGACTGCGGGAGTGCGCGGTCGCGATCGTTGAGCGGCACGGCGGGCAGGTGCCCGACCGGCTGGAGCAGCTGCTGGCGCTGCCGGGCGTCGGCACGTACACGGCGCGGGCGGTGGCCGCGTTCGCGTACGGGCAGCGGCACCCGGTGGTCGACACGAACGTACGTCGGGTGGTCTGCCGGGCGGTCGCCGGTGAGCCGGACGCCGGCCCCGTCACCCGACCCGCCGACCTGGTCGCCACGGAGGAACTGCTCCCCGCCGAGCCCGCCGCGGCGGCCCTGGCCAGCGCCGCGTTCATGGAGCTGGGCGCCGTGATCTGCACGGCCCGGTCACCCCGCTGCACGGCCTGCCCGGTCGAGTCGGTCTGCGCGTGGCGGGCCTCCGGGCAGGAGCCGCCGACCGGACCGACCCGCCGACCCCAGCGGTACGCGGGCACCGACCGGCAGGTCCGCGGACTGCTGCTCGGGGTGCTCCGGGAGACCACCGGGCCGGTGCCGCACCAGCGGCTGGACCAGGTCTGGACCGACGACGTGCAGCGCGCGCGGGCTCTGGCGGGTCTGGTCCAGGACGGGCTCGTGGAACCGGTCGGCGCCGACTCCTTCCGGCTGGTCGGCGACGGCCCGTCCCTGCCCACCGCCGACCTCACCACCTGAGCCGGCCGGCCCTGTCGGACCCGAAGGTCGCCAAGATCTGCCCAACATCCCTGAAACTGCTGCCTCCGGCCGCCGTGAGGCAGCAGTTTCCCTGATGTCGTGCCAGCGCGCGGCCGTACGCGAACGCACCTAGCGCCGCATCTCGTGCATGGGGCGCGGCTGCGCCCATGCGGTGGACGCGAGGAAGCGGACGCCCGCCACGCGGCGGATACGAAAGGGCGGGGCCCGGTGGCTCATGCCACCGGGCCCCGCCTCTCGTTGCGTGCTGTTTACTCGTCCGCGCCCGCGGTGGCGGTGCTGCCACCGAGGTCGGCCGGCACGGCGTCCGGAACTTCCACCGGCTTCTCCGCGCCCCGGAACACGAGCTTGGACTTGTCGATGTCGTTCGGGTCGCCCTCGCAGTCCACCACGACGATCTGACCGGGGGTCAGCTCGTTGAACAGGATCCGCTCGGAGAGGTTGTCCTCGATGTCGCGCTGGATCGTGCGACGAAGCGGACGGGCACCGAGCACCGGGTCGAAGCCCTTCGCCGCCAGGTACTTCTTGGCGTTGTCGGTCAGCTCCAGACCCATGTCCTTGTTGCGCAGCTGCGTCTCGATCCGCTGGATCATGATGTCCACGATCGAGAGGATCTCGGTCTGGCGCAGCTGGTGGAAGACGATGGTGTCGTCGATCCGGTTGAGGAACTCAGGCCGGAAGTGCTGCTTGAGCTCGTCGTTGACCTTCTGCTTCATCCGGTCGTAGTTGGACTCGGAGTCCTCCGACGCCTGGAAGCCCAGCGACACCGCCTTGGCGACGTCACGGGTGCCCAGGTTGGTGGTCAGGATGATGACCGTGTTCTTGAAGTCCACGATCCGACCCTGACCGTCGGTGAGCCGACCGTCCTCCAGGATCTGGAGCAGCGTGTTGAACACATCCGGGTGGGCCTTCTCGATCTCGTCGAAGAGAACCACCGAGAACGGCCGACGCCGCACCTTCTCGGTCAGCTGCCCGCCCTCGTCGTAGCCGACGTAGCCGGGAGGGGCACCCACCAGCCGGGAGACCGTGTAGCGGTCGTGGAACTCGGACATGTCCAGCTGGATGAGGGCGTCCTCGCTGCCGAAGAGGAACTCGGCGAGCGCCTTGGACAGCTCGGTCTTACCGACACCGGACGGGCCGGCGAAGATGAACGAGCCCGACGGGCGCTTCGGGTCCTTCAGGCCGGCCCGGGTACGCCGGATCGCCTTCGAGACCGCCTTGACCGCGTCCTCCTGGCCGATGACGCGCTTGTGCAGCTCGTCCTCCATGCGCAGCAGGCGCGAGGTCTCCTCCTCGGTCAGCTTGTAGACCGGGATGCCGGTCCAGTTGCCGAGCACCTCGGCGATCTGCTCGTCGTCGACCTCGCTGACGACGTCCAGGTCACCGGCCTTCCACTCCTTCTCCCGCTGAGCCTTCTGGCCGAGGAGCTGCTTCTCCTTGTCGCGCAGCTGGGCGGCGCGCTCGAAGTCCTGCGCGTCGATCGCGGACTCCTTGTCGCGACGCACCTGGGCGATGCGCTCGTCGAAGTCACGCAGGTCTGGCGGCGCGGTCATCCGACGGATCCGCATCCGGGCGCCGGCCTCGTCGATCAGGTCGATCGCCTTGTCCGGGAGGAAGCGGTCGGAGATGTACCTGTCGGCAAGCGTCGCGGCGGCCACCAGGGCGGCGTCGGTGATGCTCACCCGGTGGTGCGCCTCGTACCTGTCGCGCAGGCCCTTGAGGATCTCGATGGTGTGGGCCAGCGACGGCTCACCCACCTGGATCGGCTGGAACCGGCGCTCGAGAGCGGCGTCCTTCTCCAGGTGCTTGCGGTATTCGTCAAGCGTGGTGGCACCGATGGTCTGGAGCTCGCCACGGGCCAGCATCGGCTTGAGGATGCTCGCCGCGTCGATCGCGCCCTCGGCGGCACCCGCACCCACCAGGGTGTGGATCTCGTCGATGAACAGGATGATGTCGCCGCGGGTGCGGATCTCCTTGAGCACCTTCTTGAGGCGCTCCTCGAAGTCACCGCGGTAGCGGGAACCGGCGACCAGCGCACCGAGGTCGAGCGTGTAGAGCTGCTTGTCCTTCAGAGTCTCGGGCACCTCGCCCTTGATGATCTTCTGGGAAAGCCCCTCCACCACGGCGGTCTTACCGACGCCGGGCTCACCGATCAGGACCGGGTTGTTCTTGGTACGGCGGGAGAGCACCTGCATGACCCGCTCGATTTCCTTCTCGCGCCCGATGACCGGGTCGAGCTTGCCCTCGCGGGCGGCCTGGGTCAGGTTGCGGCCGAACTGGTCCAGCACCAGGCTGGTCGACGGCGCGGCCTCGCCGGGCGCGGCGCCAGCGGCGGCCGGCTCCTTGCCCTGGTAGCCGGAGAGGAGCTGGATCACCTGCTGGCGGACCCGGTTGAGGTCGGCGCCGAGCTTGACCAGCACCTGGGCAGCGACGCCCTCACCCTCGCGGATCAGACCGAGCAGGATGTGCTCCGTGCCGATGTAGTTGTGGCCGAGCTGCAGCGCCTCGCGCAGCGACAGCTCCAGCACCTTCTTGGCCCGCGGCGTGAACGGGATGTGCCCGCTCGGCGCCTGCTGGCCCTGGCCGATGATCTCCTCGACCTGCTGGCGGACGCCCTCCAGGGAGATGCCGAGGCTCTCCAGGGCCTTTGCCGCGACGCCTTCACCTTCGTGGATCAGGCCCAGCAGGATGTGTTCCGTACCGATGTAGTTGTGGTTGAGCATCCGGGCCTCTTCTTGGGCCAGGACGACAACCCGTCGCGCTCGGTCGGTGAACCGCTCGAACATGCCCTCGTGCTCCTCACGTGCCGTGCGCCTTGATGGTCAAGATCTTGGCGGGGCCGGTGCGCGAACGTCCAGGACGGGCGTCCGTGCCTCCTTACTCTATCGTCGCTGACCGACTCAGCCGTGGTCGTGTGTCTCCGGTCTGGGTCGGTTGCACGTCGTTTTGAACAACCGTCCGCGCTCAGGAGGTGTTCCGGTACCCCTGTCGCTACGCGCAGAGCGAAATCCGACTGACGAGACGGGGGCCCTTCTCCGGCCTCGGAAGCCCTCCGAGGGGGTGGGTCGCGGCCGCGCGAACGCCGCGCACGACCCCGGGGGACGGTTGTCCACAGGCTGTGGAAAGTTGCTCCACTGGTTGTGGACAACGCCCGTCGGCTCCGGAAGCTTCCCGGCTCCGTGAACCGGACACGGGGGTGGATACGGCGACGCCGGCCCGGAGGAATGCTCCGGTCCGGCGTCGGTGTCGCCTGCTTCCAGGCTGCTGACGGGTCAGCGCTTGGCGTGGAATTCGTCGACGATCTCCTGCGGGATGCGGCCCCGGTCCGAGATGTCCTTGCCAGCCTTCTTGGCCCACTCCCGGATCGCCTTGTTCTGCTCGCGGTCGGCGGTCGCGCCGCCCCGGCCGCGCGCAGCCCGTCCACCGATCACGACGCCACCCCGGCCCACCTTCGTGCCGGCACCCACGTACGGCGCGAATACGTCGCGCAATTTCGCGGCGTTGGAACTCGACAGGTCGATCTCGTACTGAACGCCGTCGAGGGCGAACTTGACGGTCTCGTCCGCGTCCCCGCCGTCCAGGTCATCGACCAGCTTGTGAATGATCTGCTTGGCCACGTCCCACATTCCTTTCGAGCAGGGCACTCCTGCTAACGAGAGCACAATAACCCGCGCGCTGCTTGCCCCGTCAATAGGATGCGGTTACAGCTCGCTGTGAGCGGGGCGGACTACTCCGGGCGGACCAACGGGAAGAGGATCGTTTCCCGAATTCCGAGCCCGGTCAGGGCCATCAAGAGCCGGTCGATTCCCATTCCCATACCGCCGGCCGGCGGCATTCCGTACTCCATCGCCCGGAGAAAGTCCTCGTCCAGACGCATGGCCTCGTCGTCACCCCGCGCGGCCAGCTGAGCCTGGGCCACCAGCCGTTCCCGCTGCACCACCGGGTCCACCAGCTCGGAGTACGCGGTGCCCAGCTCGAATCCGAGCACGTAGAGGTCCCACTTCTCGGCCAGCCCCGGCTCGCTGCGGTGCGCCCGGGTGAGCGGACTGGTCTCCTCCGGGTAGTCCCGCACGAAGGTGGGCGCCTGCAGGCCGGGAACGACCAGTTCCTCGAACAGTTCCTCGGCCAGCTTGCCCGGCCCCCACTTGGGGTCCACGGCCAATCCCACCTTGTCCGCGTACTCGACGAGGCGGGAGCGCTCGGTGCGCACCGTGACCTCCTCGCCGAGTGCCTCGGAAAGCACCCCGAACAGCGTCACCGAGCGCCACTCGCCACCCAGGTCGAACTCGCGCCCGTCGGCGTGGGTCACCACCGTCGAGCCGCTGACCGCGATCGCCGCCTGTTGCACGAGATTGCGGGTCAACTCGGCCATCGTGTCGTAGTCGCCGTACGCCTGGTACGTCTCCAGCATCGCGAACTCCGGTGAGTGCGAAGAGTCGACACCCTCATTACGGAAGTTGCGGTTGATCTCGAAGACTCGATCGACGCCACCGACCACGGCGCGCTTGAGAAACAGTTCCGGCGCGATTCGGAGATACAGATCGGTGTTCAACGCATTGCTGTGGGTCACGAACGGTCGAGCGGCAGCACCGCCGTGCAGGAGTTGCAACATCGGCGTTTCCACCTCGATGAAGCCCTGCCCGTGCAGCGAATCACGCAGGCTGCGTACGGCCGCCGCCCGGGTGCGGACCATCTGTCGGGCCTGCGGCCGGACGATCAGGTCGACGTAGCGCTGACGGACCCGGGCCTCCTCGGAGAGCGGCTTGTGCGCCACCGGCAGCGGGCGCAGCGCCTTCGCTGTCATCTCCCACCGCTGCGCCAGCACCGACAGCTCGCCCCGGCGGCTGGTGATCACCTCACCGGTGACGCCGACGTGGTCGCCGAGGTCGACGAGGCGCTTCCAGGCCTCCAGCCGCTCCGGGCCGACCCGGTCGAGCGACAGCATCGCCTGCAACTCGGTGCCGTCGCCGTCCCGCAGGGTCGCGAAGCAGAGCTTGCCCGTGTTGCGTACGAAGATCACCCGCCCGGTGACCGAGACCTGGTCGCCGGTGGCGGTGTCGGTGGGCAGCTCCGCGTACTTCGCACGGATCTCGGCGAGCGTCGTGGTGCGGGAAAAACCGACCGGGTAGGGCTCCACGCCCTCGGCGAGCATCCGGTCCCGCTTCTCCCGGCGGACCTTCATCTGCTCGGGAAGGTCGTCGGCGGGGTCCACTGGTACGGCGTTCTGCTCGCTCACGGCACGCTTCCTCGTCACGGGAGATACAGGGGGTCAGGCCCGAGCGTACTCAAGCGGTCGGAGGGCTGTTACCGGATAACCTGCCCGTCATGGTCGATCACACTCACGCCCTGTCCTTCGGCGCTGCGGCGAGCGATTACGACAGGTTTCGTCCGCGCTATCCGGAAGCCGCCCTCCGCTGGGCGCTCGACGGGCTCCGCGACGGCCGGATCGTCGACCTCGGCGCGGGCACCGGCATTCTCACCCGTCAGGTGCTCGCCCTCGGGCACGAGGTGACGCCCGTGGAGCCGGACCCGGAGATGCGCGCCCAACTTGACGCCGCCACTCCCGGAGGCCACGCGCTGGCCGGCAGCGCCGAGGCCATCCCGCTGCCCGACGGGGTCGCGGACGCCGTGGTGGTGGGGCAGGCGTACCACTGGTTCGACAGGGAACGGGCGCACGCCGAGATCGCGCGGGTGCTGCGGCCCGGCGGGACGTTCACCCCGATCTGGAACGTACGGGACGAACGGGTCACATGGGTGGCCGAGCTGGGTCGGATCGCCCACCTCGGTTACAACGCCGGCGACGTCGTCGGACGGTACGAGGACTTCGGCCCGGCCTTCACACCTGTCGAGCTGGGGGAGTTCACGCACCACACGACGCTCACGCCCGACGAGGTGATCGCGATGCTGCACACCCGCTCGTACTGGCTCACCGCCCCACCCGAGCGGCGGGAGCGCATCGACCGGGAACTGCGCGACCTCTTCGCGAACCATCCCGAGCTGGCCGGGCGGGAAAGCGTCGACCTGCCGTACCGGACGATCGTGCTGCGGGCCCGACGGCGCTGAGGGCCCGCCCGGCGGCGGTCCCCCGGCGGCGGCCGGGTCACACGTTGCGTTCGTAGACCATCCGCAGGCCGATCAGCGTGATCATCGGCTCGTGGTGGGTGATGGTGCTGCACTCGTTGATCACCAGTGCGGCGAGGCCACCGGTAGCGATCACCGCCTTCACCTCGCCCAACTCCTCGGTCATCCGCTCGACGATCCGGTCCACCTGCCCGGCGAACCCGAAGTACAGACCGGCCTGGAGGCACTCCACGGTGTTCTTGCCGATCACCGAACGGGGCTTGGTCGCCTCGACCTTGCGCAGCTGGGCGGCGCGCGCGGCCAGCGCGTCGAACGAGATCTCGATGCCCGGGGCGAACGCCCCACCGAGGAACTCGCCCCGCCCGCTGATCACGTCGAAGTTGGTGGTGGTGCCGAAGTCCACCACAATCGACGGCCCGCCGTAGAGGGTGTACGCGGCGAGGGTGTTCACCACCCGGTCGGCGCCCACCTCCTTCGGGTTGTCGATGGCCAGTTGCACCCCGGTGCGCACGCCCGGCTCGACGATCACGCTCGGCAGGTCCGCGTAGTAGCGGCCCAGCATGGTACGCAGCGACCGCAGCGCGGCGGGCACCGTCGAGCAGGCGGCCACACCGGTGATCTCGACGTTGTCCCCGGCGAGCAGGCCCCGGAACATCAGGCCCAGCTCGTCCGCCGTCGAACGGGCGTCGGTCTTGATCCGCCAGGAGTGCACCAGCTTGTCGCCGTCGAAGGTCGCCAGCACGGTGTTGGTGTTTCCGATGTCGATGCAGAGCAGCACGCTCGCAGCCTAGACAACTACCCGGTGCGCAGGTCCATCGCGATGTCCAGGATCGGCGACGAGTGGGTCAGCGCACCGACGGAGAGGAAGTCGACCCCGGTGGCCGCGTACCGGGCCGCCACCTCCAGGGTCAGCCCGCCTGTCGCCTCCAGCTCCGCCCGGTCACCCACCGCGGCCACCGCCTCGGCCAGCACCTCGGGCGTCATGTTGTCGCAGAGCAGGAAGCCCGCCCCGGCCTCCACGGCCTCCACCGCCTCGTCGACGGTTGTCACCTCGACCTGCACCGGCACCTCCGGGAACGCCTCCCGGACCCGCCTGAACGCCGCAGTGATCCCCCCGGCCGCCAGCTTGTGGTTGTCCTTGATCATGGCCACGTCGTAGAGGCCCATCCGCTTGTTGGTGCCACCGCCGGCCCGCACCGCGTACTTCTCCAGCGCCCGCAGGCCCGGCGTCGTCTTGCGGGTGTCAAGCACCATCGCCTTCGTGCCGGCCAGGGCGTCCGCCCAGGCCCGGGTGTGGGTGGCCACCCCGGACATCCGGCAGAGCAGGTTGAGCGCCGTCCGCTCGGCCGTCAACAGCAGCCGGGTCGGGCCGGTCACCGTCGCCAGCACCTCGCCGCGGGCCACCCGCTCACCGTCGCGGGCCAGCACCGACACCTCGACGGTACGACCGGAGCCGGTCACCTCGCCCACCAGCTCGAACACGGCCGCGGCCACGGCCAGCCCGGCCAGCACCCCGTCGGCGCGGGCCACCAGGTCGGCGGTGTCGCTCTGCTCGGCCGGGATGGTGGCCACGCTCGTCACGTCCAGGAACTCCGGTCCCAGGTCCTCGACGAGCGCGGTCTCGATCACCCGCCGCACCTGCTCCGGGTCCAGTCCGGCCGCCAGCAGCGCCGTCCGCGTCGACTCCGTCATGCGTTCTCCTCCCACCGCCGCGTCAACCGGCCCTCCGCCCCGATCGAACCGACCAGGTGGCCCAGCCACCGCTCGTCGGCCGTCGGGAAATCCTCCCGCCAGTGGCAACCCCTGGTCTCGTCGCGCGCGTACGCCGCCGCGACGAGCGCGGACGCCACAGTGAGCAGGTTGGTCGCCTCCCAGTCGGCGGTCCTCGGCCGGCCCCGGGCAGCGCCCAGCTCGGTGAGCGTCCCGGCCGTCGGGGCCAACGTCGCCGCCGACCGCAGCACCCCCGCGCCCCGGGTCATCGCCCGTTGCAGAGCGGGCGTGGCCTCCGCCGGCAGCACCCACCCCTCGCCGCCCCGCCAGGCGCCGGTGTCCGCCGGCTGGGCCTGCTCGGGCAGGCCCGCCGCGATGTCGTCGGCGATCCGGCGGGAGAACACCAGGCCCTCCAGCAGCGAGTTGCTGGCCAGCCGGTTCGCGCCGTGCACACCCGTGCAGGCCACCTCGCCGCAGGCGTACAGGCCGGGGATGGAGGTGCGGCCGCGCAGGTCGGTGCGGACGCCGCCGGAGGCGTAGTGGGCGGCCGGCGCGACCGGGATCAGGTCGGTGGCCGGGTCGACGCCGATGGCCAGGCAGGACGCCACGATGGTGGGGAACCGCCCGGCCAGGAAGGCGCCGCCGAGGTGCCGGGCGTCGAGGAAGACGTGGTCCGCGCCGGTGGCCAGCAGCACCCGGTGGATGCCCTTGGCCACCACGTCCCGGGGGGCCAGCTCGGCCAGCTCGTGCTGGCCCACCATGAACCGCTTGCCGTCGCCGTCCACCAGGTACGCGCCCTCGCCGCGCAGCGCCTCGGACACCAGTGGCTGCTGCGCGTGCCCGGCACCGGGGACGCCCGCGCCGGACGGGGTGATCAGGGCGGTCGGGTGGAACTGGACGAACTCGACGTCGGTCACCGCCGCGCCGGCCCGCATCGCCAGCGCCACCCCGTCGCCCGTGGAGACCGCCGGGTTGGTGGTGGCCGCGAAGACCTGCCCCATCCCGCCGGTGGCCAGCACCACCGCACGGGCCAGCAGGGCGCCCACGCCGTCCTCACTGCCCTCGCCGAGCACGTGCAGGGTGATGCCGCAGGCCGGGCCGAGCCCGTCCGGGCCGTCACCTGGCGCCCGCAGCAGGTCCAGCACCAGGGCGTGCTCGACCAGCCGGATCCACGGGTCGCGCTGCACGGCGGCGTGCAGGGCGCGCTGCACCTCCGCGCCTGTGGCGTCCCCGCCGGCGTGCACGATGCGGTCCGCCAGGTGCCCGCCCTCGCGGGTCAGCATCAGCGACCCGTCCGGGTGACGGTCGAACTCGGCGCCGATCCGGATCAGCTCCCGCAGCCGGGTCGGGCCCTCCTCGACAAGCACCCGCACCGCCGCCGGGTCGCAGAGCCCCACCCCGGCGACCTCGGTGTCCCGCGCGTGCGCCGCGGGTGTGTCCGCCGGGTCGAGCACCGCGGCGATGCCGCCCTGCGCCCACCGGGTCGAGCCGTCGTCAATGTTGACCTTGGTGACCACCGTGACGTGCAGACCCGCCTCCCGCAGGTGCAGCGCCGCGGTCAGGCCGGCCACCCCGGACCCCACCACGATCACGTCGGTGGTCTCCACCCAGCCGGGCTCGGGCGCGGCCAGCAGCGGGGGCAGGGCCGGCAGGTCGACGGTCGGAAGGTCCATCCCCCCAGTCAACCCGAACGATCCTCGTCGGGGGCGGCGGGGGCGGGACGAGTGGTATCGGCTACCCCGTCCCACGCCGGGCGGGCCGCGCCGACCGTCGGGCCGCTGTCACTTCGTCCGGACCGGCAGACCCGCCGGGCCCGCGCCCTTCAGCGAGGCGGCCACCGTACGGTCGCTGAGCCACAGGTAGCAGCGCACGCCCCGGTCACCGACCCGCCACCGCCCGGCCCCCGGTGGGCGGACCACCACACCGCTGCGAAAGCGCAGCTCGGCGTCGTCGGGCACGCCCACGTAGCGGCCGAGGGCGCTGCGGCAGCCCGTGTAGAGCGGCGCCCAGTCGGCGTCCTTCGTGGGGTACGGCGTGTCCGGTGCACGCCACACCCCGACGAACTCGGCGTCGTGCTGCCTGCCGCACTCCACCGGGACAAGCGTCTGCACACGGCCGGCCGCACCACGGGTCTGCTGGCAACCAAGCCGCAGCGGCGAGGGGGTCTTCAACGCGTCCCGCAGACTGCCCGAGCGGACCACCACAGTCGCCGCCGCCTCGACGGTGTTCAACTCGGTGAGATCGCACCGGAACCAGCGGGAGCCCGCCGCCCAGCCCGGCCCGGAGGGCAGCGCCACCGACAACCTCAGCCGCCCGGCCCGCCAGTCGTCACCCACGTACCCGGTCGCCCGGGTGTCGCACTCGGCGAACGCGCCCCGCAGCTCCGCCGAACCACCCGCCGGGACGGTCGCCCGCTGGGCCGGGAACGCCCCGACATGCACGGTCTCCAGCCGGTGCGGGCCCGCGCAGTCCACCGGCTCGTAGCCGGCCAGGGTGACCACGTCTGTGAAGTCGGCGGCCTGACACACACCTGCCGCCGGAGTGAACGCCGACGGCGCAGCCATCGCGGCCCAGTCGTCGGTCAGGTCACCGTCCAGGTCGCCGGACCCGGCGCAGCCCACCAGCAGCACCGACGTCACGGCGGCGGCGAACACGGTCGTCACGGCACTGCGCATAGCGGCCTCCCCCAGCCACCCGCCAGCTTGCGCCGGCGCGCCAAGGGTAACCGGACATGACCTTCCGGTGACAGACCGGAATCACGACGCGGGGGATCACAGGGCGGACACGGCCAGCGGGCTGGGCACCGGGTCACCGGCCGTGCCGGGGGCCGCCGCGGCCGGGTCGGCACCCAGCTCGATCACCCGGTTGTCGGCGTCCACATGCACCACCCGGGGCCGGTACGACCGGGCCTCGGCGTCGTCCATCTGCCCGTACGAGATCAGGATGACCAGGTCACCCGGGTGTACGAGGTGCGCGGCGGCACCGTTGATGCCGATCACGCCGCTGCCCCGCTCACCGGGGATCACGTACGTCTCCAGCCGGGCGCCGTTGGTGATGTCCACGATCGCCACCTGCTCGCCGGGGAGCAGGTCGGCGGCGTCGAGCAGATCCTCGTCCACAGTCACCGAACCCACGTAGTGCAGATCGGCCTGGGTGACCGTGGCCCGGTGGATCTTCGACTTGAGCATGGTCCGCAGCATCGGAAATGGCCTTTCGCCAAGGTGGTGGAGGTGGGGGGCGGCCTGGTCAGGGACGGGGTGCCAGGTGGATCGCCGCGTTGTCGATCAGGCGGGTCGCGCCGACCCACGCGGCGATCACCAGCCGGGCCGGCCCGGACACCGGCCCCGGCTCCAACTCGGGATCGGTGAGCACCAGGTAGTCGAGGCGGGCGCCGGGCGTACCCGCGCCGAACGCGGCATGTGCGGCGGTCAGCACCGCGCCCGCGTCCTGACCGTCGTCGGCCGCCCGCGCGCCGGCCCGCAGCGCGGCGGACAGGCTCAGGGCGGCAGCCCGCTCCGACTCGCTCAGGTAGCGGTTGCGACTGGACAGCGCCAGCCCGTCCGGCTCCCGCACCGTCGGCACGCCGACCACCTCGACAGGCACGTCCAGGTCCCGGACCATCCGCCGGACCAGGGTGAGCTGCTGGTAGTCCTTCTCGCCGAAGAACGTCAGGTCCGGTCGGGTGAGCTGGAGCAGTTTCAGCACCACTGTGAGCACGCCGTGGAAGAAGCCGGGGCGGCTCGCGCCCTCCAGCTCGGCCCCGAGCGGACCGGGGTCGAGGCGTACCCGGGGCTGGCCGTCGGGGTACATGTCGGCCACCGACGGGGCGAAGACCACGTCGGCGCCGGCCCGCCGGCACACCTCCAGGTCCGTGTCGAGGGTCCGGGGGTACCTGTCGAAGTCCTCGTTCGGCCCGAACTGCAACGGGTTCACGAAGATCGTCACCAGCACGTGGTCGGCCTGTTCCCGGGCCGCGCGCAGCAGCGTCTCGTGCCCCGAGTGCAGGGCACCCATGGTCATCACCACACCGACGGTGCCCTTCAGCCCGGCCCGGGCCTCGGCCAGCTCGGCGCGCGTGTGCACGAGCAGCGTCACAGCGCCACCTCGGTTCGCGACTGCGGGGCTCGCAGGATCGGCTCACTCCTCGCGCTCACGGCGCCACCTCGGTTCGCGACTGCGGGGCTCGCAGGATCGGCTCACTCCTCGCGCTCACGGCGCCACCTCGGTTCGCGACTGCGGGGCTCGCAGAATCGGCTCACTCCTCACGCTCACGCGGCCACCTCCCGATCCGAATCGGCAAGAACCCCGAGCAGCGACTGCGCGTCCACCGGCCGGAGCCGGCCGGCGGCGATCGCCCGGTCGGCGGTACGACGGGCCAGCGCCAGGTACGCGGGAACGGACTCCGGGGCGGTGGCGGTCAGTCGGGCCAGGTGCCGCCGCACAGTGCCCGCGTCACCCCGCGAGACCGGGCCGGTCAGCGCGTCGTCGCCGAGGCGCAGCGCGTTCTCCAGGGCGGCCCGCAGCAGCGGGGCGAGCACCTTCTCGGGCCGGCCCACGCCGGCGTCCCGCAGCCGGTCGGTCGCCTCGTTCACAAGGGTCACCAGGTGGTTCGCGCCGTGTGCCAGCGCCGCGTGGTACAGCGGGCGGTCCGTCTCGGCCACCCACTCGGGCACGCCACCCAGGTCGGTGACCAGGCGGGCGGCCAGTGGACGCAGCTCCGCCGGGGCGGTCACCCCGTACGAGATGCCGTCGAGGCGGGCCAGGTCGTCGGGCGTACCGGTGAAGGTCATGGCGGGGTGCAGGGCGAGCGGCCGGACGCCGGCCGCGGTGACCGGCGCCACCACGCCCAGACCGTGCGCGCCGGAGGTGTGCGCGACCACCTGCCCCTGGTGCAGGGCGCCCCGTTCGGCGAGGTCGGCAACCACCCCGGCCAGCGCGTCGTCGGGTACGGCGATCAGCAGCAGGTCGGCGGCGGCGTGCGCGACGGCGACGGCGGGGTGGCGGGGCACGTCGGGCAGCAGCAGGGCGAGGCGTGCCCGGCTGGCTCCGGATTCGCCTGTGACGGCGACCACGTGATGCCCGGCGGCGGCGAGCGCGGCGCCCAGCACGGCTCCGACGCGGCCCGCGCCGACGACACCGACGGTGAGCAGGCGGGAGGTGGCGCGGGCGCCGGGAACGGCGCGATCCCGCGATGCGGCGGGCCCAGGGCGCGGGCGCAGCGGTGCGCTCATGACGACGATCCAGTCCTCGAGAAGGGGTACCGGTCGATCGCAAGTATGCGCCCGGCCCGCCGAACCGGGACAAGCATGTGTGAAAACCTTCACCACCGTCGAGACGGCCCGATCGGGTCGGCTGAGGTCAGGGCGTCGGGGCCGACGTGATGGCGCGCAGCTCGGCGGCGACCTCGGCGATCAGGTCGCTGAGCGGGGCGTCGCTGCCGGGCGCGATCCAGCGGGCGAACGCGACCCGGAAGACCGTGGCACCCGACTCGGTGGCCAGGGTGGCAGTGGTCTCGTCGAGGCCCCTGGCGCGCAGGGCGGCGGTGACCGCGGCCGCCAGGGAGCCCGACTTGCGCAGTTCACGCTCCTGCAGCTCCGGGCTGCTCTCGATGATTGCCTGCCGCGCCCGGACCAGCTCGAGACGGTCCGCGAAGACCTCCTCCGCCACCCGCCGGAAGGCGGCGACGACCGCCTCGAAGGGACCGGCGTCGGTCTCGGTCACCGCCCGGACCAGGACCTCCTCCAAGCGCCCGCTGCCGCTGAAGAGCGCCTCGCGCTTGTCGCCGAAGAGCCGGTAGAAGGTGCGTTTGTCGAGGCCGGCACGGGTGGCGATGTCGGCGACTGTGGTCTGTTCGAAGCCGCGCTCGCGGAACAACTCGAAGGCGGCCGCCTCCAGGCGGCCGCGCGCGTCAGGTTGCCAGCGGGCCATGCGGCGATGGTATCCGACGTCACACTGCGACATTAATTCCGTTCACATGTCGCGGCGTGACATCACCCGAGGTACCGTGATGTCGCAAGGTGACATCGGCACTCACGAAGGAACCGCCATGCGCGTATTCGTCACAGGCGCCTCCGGCCATCTCGGCTCCGCAGTCGTCCCGGAACTGCTCTCCGCCGGGCACGAGGTCATCGGCCTGGCCCGCTCCGACACGTCCGCCGCCGCCGTCGAGAAGCTCGGCGCCCAGGCCCACCGGGGCGACCTGTCCGACCTCGACGTGCTTCGCGAAGAGGCAGCCATCTCCGACGGGGTGATCCACCTGGCGTTCCGCCACGACCTCATGCTCGACGGAGACCTGGCCGGCGCCGCCACCGTCGACCTGGACGCCCTCAAGGCGCTCGCCGACGGCCTGGCCGGCTCCGGCAAACCCCTCGTCGGCACGAGCGGGACGGCGATGCTCGCGACGGGCGGCATCGTCGGCCGCCCCGGCACCGAACACGACACCTTCCCGAGCGGCCGCTACCGGATCGACGCGGAGAACTTCGTGGCCGACCTCGCCACCAGCGGCGTGCGCTCCTCAATCGTCCGGCTCGCGCCCACGGTGCACAGTTCCCTCGACCGCTACGGCTTCATCAGCGCCATCATCGCCGCGGCCCGACGCAAGGGATACTCCGCGTACGTCGGCGAGGGCGCCAACAGGTGGCCGGCCGTCCACACGCTCGACGCGGCAGTGCTCTACCGACTCGCCCTCGAAAACGCCCCCGCCGGCACGCGCCTGCACGGCGCCGCCGACGAGGGCGTCTCCTTCCGGCAGATCGCGGCGGCCATCGGCGACAACCTCGGCATCCCGGTCCGCAGCATCAGCCCCGCCGAGGCGAACGACCACTTCGGCTTCCTCGGCCCGTTCGTGCAGTTGGACAACCCGACGTCGTCCGCCATCACCCGTCACCTGCTCGGCTGGACGCCCACCCACCCCGGACTGATCGCCGACCTGAACGAAGGGCACTACTTCCAGGCCTGAACCACGAAGCCGGTCATCGGGGATCGGGAAGCGGGTGGCCGTAGGGTCGGCACGGTGACACCTGCTGAACCCCGAAGTGAGCTGATGCCGATCCCGTGGCGGGACGCGATGAGCCACGCCCTCTACGGGCCGGGCGGCTTCTTCGTGGGCGGCACCGGGCCGGCCGACCACTTCCGCACCAGCGTGCACGCGTCCCCGGCCTTCGCCACCGCTCTGCTGCGGCTGCTCACGGAGGTCGATGCCGCTCTGGGCCACCCGTCGCGGCTCGACGTGGTCGATGTCGGGGCTGGGCGGGGGGAGCTGCTGCGGGCGCTCGCCGGGGCTGTGGTGGGGGTTTCCGGGGAGCCCGCCCACTCCGGGCGGTCAGGCTTGATCCCTCCGTGGGCGGGCTCCCCGGAAACCCTGACTTCCACGGCGTCCGTCCGTCGGTCGCCCGGCGATCCGTCGTCGGTAGCCGCCCGTCCGTCGCTCGCGGAACGGGTCCGCTTCACAGCTGTGGAGTACGCCGAGCGCCCGGAGGACCTGCCCGGAGAGATCAACTGGACAGCCGAGATTCCCGCCGAGATCACCGGGCTGTTGATCGCCACCGAGTGGCTGGACAACGTCCCACTGGACGTGGCGGTGCACACCGAGGACGGCTGGCGGTACGTGCTGGTCGAGCCCGAGAGTGGTGCCGAATCGACTGGTGAGCCGGTCGGCCCGGCTGACCTGGATTGGCTCACGACGTGGTGGCCAAGCCCCACGAACCCGCCCCCCGCAGACCCTGATTCGGGCATTGGTCTGACCTCGACGGACGCGACAAGCGCGAGCGGGTCGGGTTTCGGGGCAGCCCGGCCGGCGCAGGGATCAAGCCTGACCGCCCGGAGCCGGCCGGGATGCCCCGAAACCCCCCACAGTGACCGACGACGAGCCGAGATCGGACGGACGAGAGACGAAGCCTGGGCCAACGCGATCAGCAGGATCAATCGAGGACTCGCGGTGGCGGTCGACTACGGGCACCTGCGCGACGACCGACCCGTCGACGGGACGTTGACCGGGTACCGGGGTGGGCGGCAGGTGCCGCCGGTGCTGGACGGGACGACAGACGTGACCGCGCACGTGGCGATGGACTCGGTCGCCTCCGCCGGCGCGGCGGTCGCCCGGTGCGCGTACTCCCTGGTCTCGCAGGCCGAGGCGCTGCGGGCGCTCGGGGCCGACGGCGCGCGACCGCCGCTCAGCCTGGCCGGTACCGATCCGGCCGGCTACGTGCGGGCGCTTGCCGCCGCGTCGGCGGTGGCCGAGCTGACCGACCCGGCCGGGCTCGGCGGGCACCTGTGGCTGCGCCAGCCGGTCGGCATCCCGCTCGCCGCCGCCGTGGCACGATGACGGGCATGACCACCGACGCCGGGGACCTCCGTGAACTGACCGTCGGCACCGGGGCCGGCCTCGTCGCCGGCACCGGCGATCAGCAGCTCGGCACCGACATGGTGTTGAACATCGGCCCGCAGCATCCCTCGACGCACGGTGTGCTGCGGTTGAAGCTGGTGCTCGACGGCGAACGGGTGGTCGCCTGCGAACCGATCATCGGCTACATGCACCGGGGCGCGGAGAAGCTGTTCGAGGTCCGCGACTACCGGCAGATCATCGTGCTGGCCAACAGACACGACTGGCTGTCGGCGTTCTCCAACGAGCTGGGTGTGGTGCTCGCCGTGGAACGCCTCATGGGCATGGAGGTGCCGGAGCGGGCGACCTGGCTGCGGATGGCCCTCGCGGAGCTGAACCGGGTGCTCAACCACCTGATGTTCCTCGGCTCCTACCCGCTGGAGATCGGCGCGATCACGCCGATGTTCTACGCGTTCCGGGAACGCGAAACCATCCAGGCGGTGATGGAGGAGGTCTCCGGCGGGCGGATCCACTACATGTTCAACCGGGTGGGTGGCCTGAAGGAGGAGGTTCCGTACGGCTGGACCGGGCGGGCCCGGGCCGCCATCGCCGAGGTGCGCCGCCGGCTGCCGGACCTGGACCACCTGATCCGGCGCAACGAGATCTTCCTGGCCCGCACCGTCGGCGTGGGTGTGCTCTCCGCCGCCGACGCCGCCGCGTTCGGCGCGTCCGGGCCGGTGGCCCGCGCCTCCGGGCTCGACCTGGACCTGCGCCGCGACGACCCCTACCTGGCGTACGACGAACTGGACGTGCCCGTGGTCACCCGGACCGCCGGCGACTGCCACGCCCGCTTCGAGGTGCTGCTCGACCAGGTGTACGCCTCGCTGGACCTCACCGAGCAGTGCCTCGACCGGGTGGACCGGCTGACCGGGCCGATCAACACCCGACTGCCGAAGGTGCTCAAGGCACCCGAGGGGCACACGTACGCCTGGACGGAGAACCCGCTGGGCATCAACGGCTACTACCTCGTGTCGCGGGGTGAGAAGACGCCGTGGCGGTTGAAGCTGCGGACCGCGTCGTACGCCAACGTGCAGGCTCTGGCCACTCTGCTCCCCGGCTGCCTAGTGCCGGACCTGATCGCCATCCTCGGCTCGATGTTCTTCGTGGTCGGCGACATCGACAAGTGACGCCTCAGCGCCAGCGTTCGCCGGGCGGGGCGCCGCCGGCGCGCGGCACGTCATCAGGCGGCGGGTAGCCGTACCGCTCCTCGACCCGGCGCCGGCCGACCCGTTCCGGCTCCGCCTGGTCACCCCGCTGGCGAGGTGGACGCCACTCGTCCGGCACCGGCACGCCACCCACCGGCAGCGCCGGCCGGCCCGCCGGCTCGTCCGGGTGGTACGACTCGCGTTCGGCGTACCAGTCGGCGTCGTCCCGCCGGCTCGGCTCCCGATGACGGCGGGCGTCCTCGTGGCGGCGCGGCTCCTCGTGGCGGCGCGGCTCCTCGTGGCGGCGCGGCTCCTCGTGGCGGCGCGGCTCCTCGTGGCGGACGGAGGCCCAGCGGTCGGCCATCCGGTACTCGGTGCCGGCGGGGTCGGCGTGCACCTCGGCCCGGCGTTCCCCGACGTGCAGTTCACGGCCGTGCTCGTCGTCGCGGACGGCCGCCCAGCGGTCACCGGCCCGCATCTGTGACCAGAACTCGCCGGTGTCGTCGGCGCGCAGCGGCGGCCCGGACTGCGGCGCGGCGCTCCCCCGGTCGGGCTCGCGCCGCTCCGACCACCCGCGCTCGTCACGCTGCTGCCCAAAGCCCCGGGCCGGCTCGTCGGCGGGGGCGTACGCGTCCCGTGGACCGGTCCACTGCGGCTCGTCGCGCCGGGCCCGCCAACCGGGCTCGGCGTCGACGTCGGGCACTTCCCGGTCGGCGCCCCGACCGGGCCTGTCGGCGGGGTAACCGGACAGATGACGGTCCTCCGCCTCACCACGCGGACGCTCCGCCGGGCGGGGGCGCTCGTCCGCGCCGCCGCCCCGGGTCCACTCCTGCGCCGGCGGGGTCCACTGGCCCGCGTACCCGCCGCCGTACCGGGTGGCGGTCTCCGGCGGCCCACCGTCCACCACTGTGTGCCTGGTGGTGACGTGCACTGTCTCGGTGTGCCGGACAACTCCTGCCGGTCGGTGCCCCGGCTCGGGCCGGTCGTGCTCACGAGGGCGTGGCGATGCGTACCGGGCGGCGGCGGGGCGTTCCCCTCCGTACACCCCGGCGCGGGGCTGCTCGGCGCCGTACACCCCGGCGGGGGACGGTTCGGCGGTGGCCTGCGGGTACGCCGGTTCGTCCTCGTCGGCGTGCTCGGCGCGGCCCCAGCGGGCGGCGTCCTCCGGACCCGACACCCGGCACCGGCCGGCCGGAACCTCGCCCGGCACCCGGCGGCGGCCGGCCGGAGCGTCAGCGGTGACCGACGCCCTTCCGGCCGGCGCGTCATCGACCTGGCCGGCGGCCGGCACCCGCGCCCGCCCCGCACCCGCGGCGTCGGGTGCCGCGCCGGCGAGCGCGGCACTGCTGGCGTCGAGGCGACGACGGACCGCGGTGATGCCCTCCTGTGCCCGCTGCGCTTGGTCCAGTGCCTGGTTGCCGCGCTGCGCGGCGGCCAGGATCTCAGCCCGCAACTCCCGGCGCAGTTCCTCGATCTCGTCAAGCAACTCGTCGGCCCGTGCCGCGTCACCGTCGGGTCGCAGCGCGATGGACAGGCCGATGAGCACGACCGCCACGATGGCGAGCACCGCCGCGAAACGCAGCGGAGTGTTGCCGTCGGCGACCAGCAGGATCAGCGCCGCCACCGGGGCGAGGCCCACACCCGCCCAGAAGAGCATGGTCAGCAGGCGCGGTTGACGCCGGGCGTCGGGGGTGACCGGGGCTGGCATGGCTGTGCAGCCTACCGAGGATCCCCAGCAGAGGGAACGGGTCGCCGACACGCGCGGACGCCCCCACCCGGATGCGGGCGGGGGCGTCCGTCAGCGCGGCAGTGCAGGGCTCAGCTGGTGGCGAACGCGCTGTCCGAGGAGAAGATCAGACCCACACTGATCGAACCGTCGCGCAGGGCGCTCTTGGTCAGCGGGCCACCCTGGTCCAGCGAGGAGAACGAGCCCACCGACAGCCCGTACGTCTTCTCCAGACCCGGCTTGCAGAACGGGCGCTGCTGGCACTCCGGCGGGCCGCCCAGCACGGTGGCGCTGCCGGAGCACTTCGCGGCCAGCTCGGAGAGCGTGCGGACGCCGTACTTGTCGGCGAACGCCTGGGTCACCGCGAAGGCGTTCTGGTCCTGCGCGGCGGCCGGCGCACCGAAGGTGATGCCCACCTTGTCACCCTGGGCCTTGAGCGCCGTCACCGTGGTGTTGATGTCGGGCGACGAGACCGGCTGGGCGTTCGGGCCGTTGTCCTTGGTGTTGAGGAACTCGGCCATCGTCGCCGCGTACTCCGGGACGACCTGGACCTCGCCCTTCTCCAGCGCCGGCTCGTACAGCTCCCGGTTGCCGATCTGCTGCACCTTGACCTGGTAGCCCGCAGCGGTGAGCGCGATCCGGTACAGCTCGCCCAGGATCTGGCTCTCGGCGAAGTTGCCGGCGCCCACGGTGATGTCGCCGCCCGGACCCTTGGCGATGCCCGCGGTGAGGTTGTTGGCGCCGGCGAACTCCTCGGCGGCCACCTTCGGGGTCTTCCGGTCGTCGTTCACTGCCTTGTTGAGCTGGATCAGCTTCGGCGTGTCGAGCGTCGCCGAGACCTTGTCGAGTGCCGCGATCAGCTGCGGGTTGGCTACCTTGCTGTTGACCGCGGGGATGACGTTGTCGGAGTTCTGGAGCTTCTTGTCGTCCTGCAGAGCGATGAGCTGCTGACCCTTGACCGGGGCGCACCCGGCGCCGGAAGCGCTCTGCTGGGGCGCGTCGGTGCCTGACGAACCGGCGTCACCGCACCCGGTGAGGAGCGCTGCCCCGGCGACGACGCCGACGGCACCGATCGCGAGACGTGTACGTGCGCGCATGTGCCCGCCTTCCGTGTCCCGGCGCGGCCCGTCCCGGGCCGGCCGCGTGTCCGACGGGCGATCCTGACTGTTGGTCGCCCGCGAATGTCCACCCAACATCCTCCGGAACGGACCGACAACCTGAGATGGACTTCGTCACCTCATCGTCACCGACCGCGCCCTCGGCGTTCGGCTGATCGCCGCCGGCTCACCCGGACGGAGCAGCGGGCGCGGATCAGGCACGGCCGGTGGCGTCGGCGGGCCGCGGCTGGCCCGCCCGCTGCCGCCCGCGCCGCAGCGGACGGGGTGTGACCAGCCGCTCGACGACACCGAGGACCACCTCGGCCAGCAGGGCGAGCGCGGCCACCAGCACGCCGCCGGCCAGGATCTGACCGCCGCCGCCGGCGATACCCAGGCCGAACCCGGTCCGGATGATCTCGCCGAGGCCGCCGCCGTTGACGAACGAGGCAAGCGCGGCGGTCGCGATCACCTGCACGGCGGCGGTCCGGAAACCGGCCGCCAGATAGGGCACTGCGAGCGGCAGCTCCACCCGCCGCAGCACCTGCCCGCCGGACAGACCCATCCCCCGGGCGGCGTCGCGGGCCTCCGGGTCCGCCTGACGCACACCCGTGTACGCGTTGGCCAACAGCGGCGGTACGGCGAACACGGCGAGCGCCACCACCACAGGCGTACGCCCGAAGCCGCTGGCGAAGACCACCGGCAGGATGGTCAGCAGCGCCAGCGTCGGAATGGCGAGGGTGGCGTTGGACACCAGCACCACCAGACCGCCGCCCCGTCCGGTGTGCCCCAGCCACAGCCCGAGCGGCCAGGCCACCAGGCAGCCGAGCGCCACCGCCAGCGCCGAGATGGTGAGGTGCTCGCCGAGCCGGTCCAACATCCCGCCGGGGTTCGTCCAGTTCAGCGGGTCGTTGAGCCAGAGCACCGCCTCGCTCACCGGGTTCGCCGCTGCGGTCACCGTGCCCTCCTCGCGGTCCACGGGGTCACCAGCCGGGCGACCAGGACGAGCAGCAGGTCGAGGACGACGGCGAGCGCCACGCAGAGCACCGAACCGGTCATGATCTCGGCCTTGTAGAGGTTGTTCTGAAAGCCCGCGAAGATCAGCTGCCCGAGGCCGCCGTGCCCGACCAGCACGCCCACCGTGACCAACGCCACAGTGGAGACGGTCGCCAGCCGCAGGCCGGTCACGATGCCCGGCACGGCCAACGGCAGGTCGATCCGGAACAGCCGCCCCCACCTGCCGTAGCCCATGCCCTCGGCGGCTTCACCGACCTCCGGCGGCACCTGGTTGAGCCCGGCCACCACATTGCGGACGATCAGCAGCAGCGCGTAGAGGACCAGCCCGACCAGCACCGTGGTCGTCCCGGTGCCCAGGTACGGTGCGATGAACGCGAAGAGCGCCAACGACGGGATCGTGTAGACCACCCCGCTGACCGCGAGGATCGGACCGGCGAGCGGTCGGACCCAGTACGCCAGCACCGACAACGGGAGGGCGATCAGCACCGCGATCAGCACCGCCCGCCCGGTGAGGGAGGCGTGTTCGCGCAGCGCGGCGAGGATCGTGTCAGAGTTGTCCCGCACGTACTGCCAGGAGAACCAGGGGTTACCCGGGTCGGCCCGGTAGCTCAGGCGGAAGGACATACGTGGACGTTACCCCGGAGGCCCCCGGCCCGGCCGGCTCCCCTCGCGCGGCGTCGATCTCCCTGCACGGAATCCAGAAGCGCTACCCGAACGGCACTGAGGCCGTCCGGGAGCTGAGCCTCGACGTCCGGGCCGGTGAGCTGGTGGTCCTGATCGGCCCGTCCGGCTGCGGCAAGTCGACGGTGCTGCGCATGATCAACCGTCTGATCGAGCCGACCGCCGGCCGGATCATGCTCGGCGACGAGGACGTGACCGACGTCGACCCGGTTCGGCTGCGCCGCCGGATCGGTTACGTGATCCAGAACGTGGGCCTCTTTCCACACCAGACCGTCCGCGCGAACGTGGCCACCGTGCCCGGCCTGCTGCGCTGGCCCCGGGACCGCACCCGCACCCGGGTCGACGAGCTGCTCGACCTGGTGGGACTGGACCCGGCCCAGTTCGGCGGCCGCTACCCGCACGAACTGTCGGGCGGCCAGCGGCAGCGGGTGGGGGTGGCCCGCGCGCTCGCCGCCGACCCGGTGGTGCTGCTGATGGACGAGCCGTTCTCGGCCGTCGACCCGATCGTCAGGTCCCGCCTCCAGGAGGAGTTCCTCCGACTCCAGGCCGAGGTCCGCAAGACGATCGTGCTCGTCACCCACGACCTCGACGAGGCCGTACGGCTCGGCGACCGGATCGCGGTGCTGTCCCAGGGCGGTCACCTGGAGCAGTACGACACCCCGGCCGCCCTGCTCGGCGCGCCCGCCACGCCGTTCGTACGCGAGTTCGTCGGCGCCGACCGGGGCATCCGCCGGCTGGTTGTCACCCCCCTGGACCGGGAGTCGCTGGACCCGCTGGCCGGTGACACCGCCACGGACCTGCCCACCGTGCCGCTGGAGGGCTCCGCGTACGACGCGTTGGCGGTCCTGCTCACCTCGGGCCGGGACCGGCTCGTGGTGACCGACGACGGTCGACCCGTCGGGGCGCTCACCCGGCAGCGTTTGCTCGACCTCGGCCGGACGACGGGCTGAGCCGTCCCGCCGCGCCGGTTTGGCTCAGGCGCGACCGCCGAGGCTGGCGGTGCCGATGATCCAGCCGGCGAGGAAGCCGTAGCCGGCTCCGGCGCTGGCCTCCTGCAACGCCCGCAGCAGCGACGGGTCGGGGCCGAGCAGCGCCGCCAGCACGGCGGCGAGCCCGCCGGCCAGCACGTACGCGGCCCAGCCGGAGAAGAACTGGCTGACCGAGCCCGGCACCCGGGCGACCTGCGCTGCGGGCAGCAGATAGAGCAGCGCCACCGCGAGGACCACGAGCGCCACGGCCCGCAGGTCGGCGGCGAACAACCCGCCGGCCTGTCCGTCCGCGTCCAGCCGCCAGGCCGGCCAGGCGAGCACACGCAGGTAGAAGGCGACTCCCGAGTCCGGGTCGGTCTGGGTGGCGGCCCAACCGGTGTACGCCGGGCTGCCGCAGATGCCCACCAGCAGCAGCACGGCGAGCGCGCCGGTGCCGGCGGCCGTTCCGTACCTGCTCACCGGGCCGGACCGGTGAAAGAACGATGTCATCCGCCCAGGCCCGGTGCCGCTCTGCCGGGTGGACCTGGGCTGCCCCGAACGGCTCAGTGCTTCATCAGGTAGTCGATGAAGGCGGCCCGCAGCAGCGGCGCCGACTCCTCGTAGCCGTGCCCGGTCAGCTCCCGCCACAGGGCGTTCGCCTCGTCGATCGTCGGGCCGATCGAGTTGGGTGCGCCGTCCAGCACCGTCGCCTCGTCCGCGTTCGGCAGGTGCCGCAGCACCGACCAGTAGAAGCCCACGTCGCGACGCTCCCGCGCCAGGGCGAACGCCCGTTCCCGCAACTCCTCGGTGGACAGCGCGTCGAGTGCCTCGAACGAGGTTCCGCCGGGGGTGGCGGCAGGTGAGTCGGTCATGCGCCGAGCCTAACGGGCGAGATCAGCTCCGGCGCGGCGACGCGACACTGCTCACCGCTCGTCGGCGTCCCACCGGCGCGGGCTGTCCTCCCACCGCGGCTCCCGCCACGGGTCGGTCGGCTGCGGCGCGGCAGGCGTCGGAAGAGTCGGCGGCCAGTTGTCCACCGACTGCGACTGCGGCATGGCCCAGCCCGTGCTGATCGTGCCGTCGGCGACCGGCTCGGGCCGGTCGGGGACGGCACCCGTCCGGGGGCGCCCGAACGTCTCGACCAGACGGGTGACAAGCAACCCGACGCCCACCGCCGCGCCGCCCACCGCCCAGGTGCTCAGCGTCCAGCCCCGCTCCGGCGCGTACTCCCGCAGGACGGTGACCAGACTGACCGCCAGCAGGGTGCCGAACACCCCGCCCCGGCGGCCGAACGCGCTGGTGCCGCCGAGCAGCGCCACCCCGAGCGCCAGCACGGTCCAGTCCAGTCCGGTGCCGGGGGTGACCGGGCCGGGGCCGTTCGCGGCGATCAGCACGCCGCCGAGCGCGGCCAGCACGGTCGAGCCGATCAGCGCGACGGCGGCGACCACGGCGGCCAGCACACCCCGGCGGCGGGCCGGATCGGTGACCGCTCGGTACCTGCCGACCAGGCGACGGATCGGCCGGATCGTGCCGAACAGCCCGCCGAGGACCGCCACCGCCGCGAACCCGGCGAAGAGGAAGCCGGCCGTCCGCCCGGGGTCGTAGTCGCCCTGCACCAGCACAGCCGTCGAACGGCGTTCGATGAACACCACAACGCCTGCCGCACCGGCCAGGCTTGCCGCCCAGGCCGGCACGTGCAGCACCACCACTACCAACGCCAGCGCGAGCCCGCCCAGCGCGGCGACCGCGACGGCCGGGCCGACGGACGCCGCCAGGCCCCGATCGCCCTGCTCCGCGTAGTGCAGGGCGGCCGCGATCGCCACCGGCCCGACGGCCAGGTTCGGGGCTGCGGTCCGCAGGCTCAGCCCGGCCGCGAGGGCGAGGAGTCCGAGCCCGACCGCGTCGACGAGCAACGTGCGCAGGTTGTCGGCGCGCAGGGCGCCCGAGTCCTCCCGCCACAGCAGCCAGCCCAGCGCGACCAGGCCGGCCACCAGGAGAAACTCCCACCACACGTGCACACCCACCCGGTCCCGGCCCGGTTCGCCGTGGGTCGGGTCGTCGAAGACGCTCTCCAGTACGGCGGCGGGCACCCCGGACGAGGGCTCGGCCGACCGGTCCCGGCCCGCTTCTTCGTACCCCATGACGCCGCCTCCCCAGTGGCCGGCCGCCTCCGGTCCGGCGCGCGGACGGATCGTGGGCGGCCATCGCTCCGATCGCAGGCACCGTACCCGCGCCCGGGAGCCGGGCGTAACCCCCTGGTCAGCGCTGGCCGGGGCGGCTCTCGCGCTGGTCGGGCTCGCGCTCGTCGTCCGGGCGCTCCGGCACCCGGCAGGAGCGTTCCAGCCAGAGCGCGGCGCCGACCAGCGCCAGCGAGGCCAGCAGACCACCGGCGGCGGCCGGCCGGTCCTCCGTTGCCGCCCGGGTGTTCTCGACGAGGAGCCAGCCGGTCAACCCCGCGTAGAAGCCGGCGAAGATGGCGGCGGCCAGCGCCGACGCCTTGGCCAGCACCACGAACCGGGCGACCATCAGCGGGTTGACCGGGTCCCGGCCGGGTTTGCGCTCGATCCGCCCACGGGTGTTGACGGCGGCGTACGCCTCCAGCACGGCGAGCGCGGCAAGCGTCACGACGGGCAGCCAGGGCAGCCGTGGAATGCCGCTGTAGTACAGGCTGCTGATCAACAGCCAGGCCACGGCAGCGGCGGCCAGGGCGGCGACGACAAGGCTCGAGATCCGGGTGGGACCCATCCGCGACCGGTCGGGGCCCGACCCGCCCGGTGGTGGGGACTTCGCCTGCGTCATGCCGGCCGGCTCCACTCGGTCATGCGGTCGACTCTAACGCCAACTCCGGCCGGGCACGCAGATCCAGCACGTCGTCCGCGGCCGGGCCGCTGGTGAGCAGGTCGGTCAGCCAGCCGTGACCGGGCAGCCGCCCGTACGGCTGGATGTCGATCCACGGTCGCAGCACGAACGCCCGCAGGTGCGCCCGGGGGTGCGGCAGGGTCAGCTCGGGGTCGTCACTGAGCACCGGCTCGTCGTCGTCGCCCCAGACGGCGATCACGTCCACGTCGAGGGTGCGCGGCCCGAACCGCCGCAGCGGGTCACGGACCCGGCCGGCCGCCAGCTCCGCGGCCCGCGCCCGCTCCAGCCAGTCGCGCGGCGTCGCGGTCCGGTCCTCGGCCAGCAGCACCGCATTGAGGTACGCGGGCTGGTCGGCGTCACCCCACGGTGGAGTCTCGTACACCCCGGACACCACACGCACGGCGTCCCCGAGCGTGGCGACGGCCGTCCGCAGGTGCTCCAGACGGTCGCCCAGGTTGCTGCCGAGGGACAGGACGGCGCGCGTCATCGGGAACGCGTCCGGGTCATGGTGACCGCCACGTCGGTGAAGGTGTGTGGCACCGGGGCCTCCGGCTTGTGCACGGTGACCGTGGCGGCGTCGACCCGCTCGTCGGCCAGGCATACCGCGAGCAGCCGGTCCGCCAGGGTCTCGATGAGGTTGACCGGCTCACCGGTGATCACCGCGACCAGCCGTTCGGCCAGCTCGCCGTAGTGCACGGTGGCGGCGACGTCGTCGCTGGCGGCGGCCGGGCCGAGGTCCATCTCCAGGACGGCGTCGACGACGAAGTCCTGCCCCTGCGCCCGTTCGAAGTCGTACACGCCGTGCCGGCCGTGCGCCCGCAGGCCGGTCAGCTGGATCCGGTCGGTCGTCATCGCCGCCCCTCTCGTTCCGGTCCGGCCGTCAGGCGCGGACTGCCGGTCGCTGCCCAGACGGCCAGCGCGTCGGTGGTGGCGCGGACGTCGTGCACGCGTACCCCCCAGGCGCCCGCTGCCACCGCGAGCAGGCTTGTGGCGACGGTGGCCGCCTCCCGCTGCGCGGTGGGCCGCGGCGTGCCGTCCGCGGCGGCGAGCAGCCGGCCGAGGTACGACTTGCGGCTGGCGCCGAAGAGCAGCGGGTACCCGAGGTCCAGCAGCTCCGGCAGCCGGGCGCTGAGCTCCCAGTTGTGCGCGGCCGTCTTGGCGAAGCCGAGGCCGGGGTCGATGACGATGCGGTCGGCGGCCACGCCGGCGGCCAACGCCGCGTCGATCCGCTCGGACAGCTCGGTCCGCACGTCGGCCACCACGTCGCCGTAGCTGGCCAGCTCGCGCATCTGCCTGGAGTGGCCCCGCCAGTGCATGAGCACCCACGGGCAGCCGGCATCGCGGACCACCCGGGCCATGTCGGGGTCGGCCAGGCCGCCGGAGACGTCGTTGACCACCACCGCGCCGGCCTCGAGAGCGGCCTCCGCCACCCGGGCGCGGCTGGTGTCGATGCTCACCGGCACCTCGGCGGCGGTGAGCGCGCGGATGACCGGCAGCACCCGGTCCGCCTCGGTCGCCGCGTCGATCCGCTCGGCGCCCGGGCGGGTCGACTCGCCGCCGACGTCCACCAGGTGCGCTCCGGCGTCGCGCAGACGGACGCCGTGTCCGACGGCCGCGTCGAGGTCGGCGTACCGTCCGCCGTCGGAGAAGGAGTCCGGCGTGACGTTGAGGACGCCCATCACCACCGGGCCCGGAGCCCGCACCAGATCGGTCACGACTAGACGGTACCGGTCGCGGTGGCGGCCTCCCGCGACCCGGGGCAAACCTCCCTGACGTGCTCGTTAGAACAGGTGTACGATCGGTCATCCGGGCAGCATCGGGTATCCCGTTCGCGGCTTGTCGCAATCCGGGGCGGCCCGTACGCTTTGGAATTGGCCAGCATCGAGATGGCGAAGCGTGGAGGGAGGGCCGAAGCGGGGGAAAACCGCCCAAAGCTCGCCACTCTCCGTGGTGAGTAACGAACACAGGGTCGTGAACGCTGCGCCCTGTGAGCACATTTTCCCGCCAGGTCTGCCTATTGCACCGCCGCGGCACCGCCGGCCGCGCTATGGGGAGGTTCCAGTGATCGCCTTCGAGCTCATGGAGACGGCGTCGTCAGGCGTCGCCCACGCGCTCTCCACAGTGGCGTCGGCTCCGCTCGCCGAGCCGGCTCCGAAGGGGATCGACACCAGCGGTGTGGTCACCTTCTTTGCCAGCAAGATCGCACCGATCCTGCTCGCCGTCCTGGGCGTCATCTTCATCGGGCGTGCCAGCCGGGGCGAGATCTCCAAGGTGCTCACCAGCTCCGCGATCGCCATCGTCGGGCTGGCCTTCATCGCCGGCGCGGCAACACTCTTCTTCGTCGGCGATTACCTGATCGACCTGATCTTCGAATAGGCGCGGTCACCAGATGCGGCTGCGCACCGACGACGACATCTACCGGGCACGCCTGGTCTACCTCGGGCCGCCCGGCTACACCCTTCCGGTCCACCTGCCGTACGCCCAGTACGGGCTCTTCATGCTGCTCGTCCCCCTCTACATGTTCATCCACTGGCTGTTCACGTTCACGGTCGAGCTCTTCCCAGCCTGGGAGATCGCACTGGCCATCGTGACCACGTCGTTCATCTTCCGGCACGTCGACCCGGACCGGCCGGCGCGGGTGGTCATCCGCACCGCGCTCACCGACTGGCGACGCACCCGGGAGCCGGCCGTCGAGCAGCGCGACCCGCGCCTGGTCGGCAGCCGGATCAGGATCCGGGAGGAGCTGGCATGACCGGGCGTACACCGAGCGGTCAGTCGTACGACAAGGGTGGGGCGATCGCATGAGCCGCGCTTCCACGCCGGGTTCCCCGGCCGGCCGCCCGGGCGCACCGGCAGGTCACCGTGCGCAGTCGTTCGACTACACCGAAGACGAGGACGAGGTGGCGCTCGACCCCGCGCTGGTGACCTCACCCGGGCACGGAGCGGTAGGCGTCTTCCAGGCGCCCCGGCCGGTGTCCCGGCGTCCACCGCCCGCCGAGCCCACCGCCGTGACGGCCGGCGAGAACGCCGATATCGACTCGCCCTTCCTGGACCTGTTCGGCGGTGCCCGACCGGGCGGCCAACGAGCCATTCCAGCCGGCCCCGCCACTCGGGAGCAGCCGGCGATCCCGCAGCAACCGCCAGCCGTCGCGCCGGCGCGCCCGGCTCCCGAGCTGGAGCCGCCGTGGACCCCGGACGACCGGTCCACCGTCCACCGGCGGCCGCCCGCCGAGCCGCGACGGGCGGACACCCACCCCGCCATCGAGTCCCGGGTGCCGCACCAGGCGGGTGACCGGCTGCCGATGGCGCACCCGGCGAGCGATCTCGACCCAGCAGCCGGCCGTCCGACTGTTGCACCTACCAACCGGCCTGTCGCGCCGGTCGAGCGGCCGCCCACCCCGACGGAACGACCGGCCGGGGCCGCACCTGAGGACCGGCCCGCCCTGGAACGCGCGCCGCGCCGCGCCGACGGCCCGCAGCGACCCAAGGCAGCCGGCAAGGAGATCGTCGCGCCGCGGCAACGCGCCGCGAGCCGGCAGGACCGACCCGTCCGACCGACCCGGGTACGCGCCCCGAAAATCAAATTCGGGGATCGGGACCCGTCTGTCGAACTGGCCATCACCGAGATCGCCGGCCACCTGACCTTCACCCCGAACACGGTCACCGCCTGGTACTGGCTGCCCGAGGTGCGCTGGGCGTTCCGACCGGACGCCGAACGCGAGGCGCTGCTGTCGGCGATCTCCGAGCAGTACGCCGGCCTCGCCGGCTTCCGGCTGCACCTGCGCCGTACCACCCGGCCGTTCCCCGCCGACGAGTGGGCGCGCACCATCGACGCGCACACCGCGTCGCCGCTGCCCGACGTGCCAGGCACCGCCGGATGGGCCGACCACCTCGTCGCCGCCCAGCGACACCTGATGGCCGTCAACCACGCCGAGGGGCAGACCTACCTGGGCGTCACGTTCGCCCGCCGGTCCCTCGGTGACTCGCTCACCGAACGGCTCCTGCGCACCTTCGGCAGGGGCACCGCCGACGGCGAGCGCCGCAAGTTGGGCCGCACCGTCGAGCAGTTCGACGAGGTGCTCGGCGCCTTCGGCATGCGGGGTCGCCGGGTCACCGCGCAGGAGTTGGAGTGGCTGCTCTACCGCTCCGTGGCGCTGTGCATGTCACCCCCGGGCACCCTCTCACCGGTGACCGACGGGCAGTGGGAACGCGGTGACCTGCTAGCGCTCACCGAACAGGTCGAGCGGTACCGCACCCCGTACGGCTCGACGGTCAAGCTGGTCAACCGGATGACGGGCGAGGAGCGGCACGTCGCCGTACTCGCCGTCGGCCGGATGGAGCCGCTGGAGATTCCGGAACGGCACGAGCCGTGGCTGCACTTCCACGAGCGGCTCCCCTGGCCCATGGAGATCTCCACCCGGGTCGACATCCTCGGCTCCGGCGACTCCTTCCGCAATCTCGAACACCGGCTGCGGATGATCCGCTCCCAGCAGCTCGACTACGCAGAGCACGGCATCGACGCACCGCCCGAGCTGGAACGCCTGGCCAAGCGGGCACTGGTGATCGGCGACGAGATGACCACCGGTCTGCCCGTCGACTCGGCCCGTGCCCACGGCTGGCACCGCATCGCGGTCGGCGGCCGGACCAGGGAGGAGTGCCTCGAGCGGGCCCGTCGCCTCATCCAGCTCTACTCCCGCGAGCTGCGCATCTCACTCCAACACCCGAAGAACCAGGACTGGCTGGCCCGCGAGTTCATCCCCGGCGAACCGATCGCCAACACCGGCTACGTCCGCCGGATGCCGGTCCCGCTGCTCGCCGCCGCACTCCCCCAGGCCGCGTCCAACGTGGGCGACAGGCGGGGCGACCTGATCGGTCGAACCGCCGGCACCTGCCGTCGACCCGTCTTCCTGGACCTGCACTTCCCCATGGAGGTGCGGGAACGCTCCGGGCTCGCGGTCTTCGTCGCCGAGCCGGGTGGTGGCAAGTCGACACTGCTCGGCGCTCTGGGCTACCTCGCCGCGCGGCGGGGCGTCCAGGTGACCCTGCTCGACCCGTCCGGTCCACTGGCCCGGCTCTGCGCCATGCCCGAGCTGCGGCCGTACTCCCGGGTGTTGAACCTGACCGGCTCGGAGCACGGCACGCTCGCGCCCTACTCGCTCATCCCGACGCCACTGCGCAGCGAGTTCGGCATCGGTGCCGCCGGCGACCGGGAGTTCGAGATCGCGGTCTCCAACGCGCGGGCCGAACGACGGATGCTCGTCCAGGACATCTGCATGATGCTGGTGCCGCCGCAGGTGGCCCGCGAGGCGTCCACCGCCACCCTGTTCCGGCACGCCGTTCGCCAGGTGCCCGCCGAGGAGACCTCCACCCTCGACGACGTGGTGAGCTGCCTCGGACGCCTCGACGACGACGCCGGCAAGGAACTGGCCAACCTGCTGCTCGACACGGCCGAGATGCCGCTGGCCATGCTGTTCTTCGGCCGGCCACCGGAAGGCCTGCTCGGGGCCGACGCGGCGCTCACCGTGATCACCATGGCGGGCCTGCGGTTGCCCGACCTCAAGATCGAACGCGAGTACTGGTCCGCCGAGGAGGCCCTCGCCCTGCCGATGCTGCACACCGCGCACCGGCTCGCCGTCCGCCGCTGCTACGGCGGCTCGATGTCCTCCCGCAAGCTCGTCGGCCTGGACGAGGCGCACTTCATGGAGGGCTGGCGCTCCGGCCGGTCGTTCCTCGTCCGGCTCGCCCGCGACTCCCGCAAGTGGAACCTCGCCGCGCTCGTCGCCTCGCAGAACCCCCGCGACATCCTCGGCCTCGACGTACAGAACCTGGTCTCCACAGTCTTCGTCGGCCGGATCGCCGAGGACGCCGAGATCGCCTCCGAGGCGCTGCGGCTGCTACGGGTACCGGTAAACGACGGGTACGAGGCCACCCTGGCCTCCCTCTCCGCCGCCGACACCAACTCGGCCAACCGGCTCGGCTTCCGCGAGTTCGTCATGCGCGACGTCGACGGCCGCGTGCAGAAGGTCCGAGTCGACGTCTCGTACGTCGACGGACTGCTGGACCACCTCGACACGACGCCCGCCGCGATCGCCGCAGCGGCCGGAGTGCTGCCGAGCATCCCCCTGCCGGATCTGGAGGCGTGACATGGCGAGGGCCCGGGCACGGATCGCGTCGTTCCTGCTCGCCCTCGGCGTACTGGCCGGGGCCAGCGTCGCCTGGCCGTTGGTCGGGGCGGAGGCGGCCTCCGCCGCGCCGCCGGCTGCCCAGGCCCGCGCCGACCTCTGCACGACCCCGGAGTGGCAGGCCGACTTCCGCACCTGCGTAGCGAAGCTCCAAGAGGTCAGCGAAGACGAGGTCAAATGCCGTAACGCGCCGACACCCGGTACGCCCGACTCCGGTCTCGCAGGCTGGTTCGCCGCCCAGCCACCGGCAGAGGCAGCGAATGGAATAGCTGGTCGGTACAGCCTCTACGGGTACGCAGGTTATAGCTACAACACCTACGATATCGAGGGCGGATGCGCGTCAAGCGTGCTGCATCCGGACTATAAATTCACTACCACAATCGCCAACACCGAATTCATGGCCGCCACGGCCATCATCGGCGCTTCGAACGCCCTCCGAGAGCGCGCCTGGGACCCCGGCTCGATGTGGGGGTGGGCTGATCCGCTTGTAGAGAAAGCAACGAAGTCCGTCTACGAGAAGGTCTTCAGCGTTTTCGGAATTGTCACGCTCTGCGTGGTGGGGCTTTACCTGCTCTGGCGCTCTCGCCAGTCGGACATGAGCAATGCGATGACCACAGCAGGATGGGCATTACTGGTGATGGTAGCGGTCACAGCGCTGGCCGCTTGGCCGGTCAAGTCTGCAAACATCGCCGATGGTGCCCTAGTCACGAGCCTAGGAGTGGTCCACGACGCTGTTGGACCACAAGCCAAGGAACCGGCACCTGGAAGATGCATGGATCCGGAACGCTGCAAGGACCTCCGCACACCTGCGGCCCGAGCTAGCGACACAGCAACCGAAACGATGCTCTACCGAAACTGGCTCCGCGGAGTTCTGGGTTCGGCAGACAGCGAGACCGCTCGTAAGTACGGCCCGGCACTCTACGATGCACGGTCGCTGACCTGGGGCGAGGCGCAGTCGATGCGCGCAAACTCGGCTACACGTAAGACCGTGATCAAGGGGAAGCAGCAGCAATGGGCGCGGGTGGCTCAGCAGATTGAGACCGAGGATCCGGAGGCGTACGAGTACCTCCAGGGAGTGCGAGACATGGACCGGGTCGGGGCCGGGTTCATCGCGGTGCTCGCGGCCGTGCTCTTCGCCATGTTCGACCTGACCGCGTCGGTGCTGGTCCTATTGGGCTTCTTGATCTTCCGGTGGGCGGTGATCGCGGCACCCATCCTGGGCACCGTCGGGCTTCTCCGGCCGGCCAGCGCCGGACTGCGACGGTTGGCGAACGCGGTTGTCGCAGCCGTGTTCAACATCGCCATCTTCGGAACCGGCGCCGCCATCTACCTGTTCGCGGTGGACCTGATCATGAGCACACCCACCCTGCCGGGCTGGCTCCAGGTGGTACTGGTCTGGCTGTGCGGAGTGGTTGGCTGGCTGCTGCTGCGGCCGTACCGGCGCATCACCCAACTGGGTGGCAAGGACAGCAGCGAGGCGGTCAGTTCGGCCGGGTCCTGGCACCGTCGGTTCTTCCGGGACATGCGGGTCGCGGCACGCCTCGATGTGGTGGAACCCGGAGGCACCGCCGAACCCGTGGGCGGTCGTCGCCGGTCACCGGACGCGGAGCAGACCCGGCTACGTCCGGAGGCGCGGCGCGAGGACCCGGTCCCGACACCGAACGCCCCGGCCGCTGGGGGACGCACCGAGGCCGGACGACCGGACGGGCGGGAACGCGCGGACGATGCGCCCGCGGAGCGGTCCGGCGGCCGACGTGGTTCGGTCCCGCCCCAACCTCGCCGACGGCAGCCGGCGACCTGGACAGAGCCGGACGTGCCTGCCGAGAACCCGTCGTTCGTGGTCTATCGGCCGGGCTCGTCTGAGCGGACACCGGACCGTACCGGACCTCGGGTGCGCTCAGAGGCACGGTGACGGCGATGCGACGGGCACTGGAGTTCCTCTTCACCCGGGCTCTGCGGTCTCGGCTGGGAGTGGCACTGGTCATCGCGGTGCTGGTCCTCGGCGTGATCGGGGCGGCACGGCTCATCTCCGGTCCGACCGACCCCGCCGACGGGCTGAGTAGCAGGCCAAACCAGCCGATTACCACAGTGGACCCGACGGCCGGCGACGACGGTGTGCTCTCCACCGAGACGCCACCGTCGCCGGTGACCCGGTCCGGCGCCCGCACACCCGAGCAGACCGCCGAACGCTTCGCCACCGCCTGGCTCGGCCGTCCCGGGATGACCGCCGAAGAGTGGCAGGCCGGAATGCGGCCGCTCTCCACCCCGACTCTGATCGAGAAGTTGGACGGTGCCGAGCCGGCCACCGTGCCGGCCGAGAAGGTCGCCGGCCCCCCGAGCATGCGGGAGCGCACCGACTCGTTCGTGGAGATGCTGCTTCCCCTCGATGCCGGGCAACTCCGGTTGGAACTCGTCGCCTCCGATGGGGAATGGCTCGTCGACGTGGTGGACTGGGAGAGGCCGTGAACGACGTTGCTGGTGCCGTCCGCCGCCCGCCGCTACGAATCGGCGTGATCGCCGCGGCGCTCACCGGGTTGCTGCTCCTACTGTGCTGCACCGGAGGCACTGCGGCGTTCTTCCTCACCGGGCTCGGCGGCGATGAGGCGAAGGACGGGGACGACCTGGCGGCCCTGGGATGCGGCCCGGTCCGTCCGGTGAACGTCACGGGCGACCTTCCACGGTTCAGCGAGTACGGCGACGCGCAGATCCGCAATGCCGCGATCATCATCAAGGTCGGCCAGGACATGGGGGTGCCCTCTCGCGGCTGGGTGATCGCCCTGGCCACGGCGATGCAGGAGTCAGCCCTGCGCAACCTGGCGAACAGCGGCGTACCCGCATCGCTAGCCCTACCGCACGAGGGCGTCGGCGCCGACCACGATTCGCTGGGCCTGTTCCAGCAGAGGCCGGGGTGGGGCTCGGTCGCCGAGCGGCTGAACCCCGCGTATGCGGCCCGCAAGTTCTACGAGAAACTCGTCGGTGTGCAGGGCTGGCAGCGTCGACCACTGACGGCCGTCGCCCAACGGGTCCAGATCAGCGCCTACCCGGACGCCTACGCCAAGCACGAGGAACTGGCCAGCCGCATCGTGAACGCTTTGTCGGGCGGCGCGGCCCGTACCGTCGAACTCAATGGCAAGGCGGTGTGCGACGCCGCCGAGCAGGGACAGATTGCCGCTTCAGGTTGGACAGCACCGATCTCGGGAAACGTCGGCTCCGGCTTCCGAACCGCAAGTCGACCCGGCCACGATGGGGTCGACATCGGTGCGGCCAAAGGCACCGAGATCCGCGCGGCAGCAACCGGTCGAGTACTGGTGGCCAAGTGCGACCCGGACAAACGTGGCCGGGAAAGCTGCAATGTGGACGGATTTCCTGGCAAGGGTGGCTGCGGTTGGTTCGTCGACCTGCTGCACGCAGGTGGCTACATCACGCGGTACTGCCACATGGTTGTCCAGCCCCGCGTGCACAAGGGGCAGATGGTCACGGCCGGCGAGGTGATCGGTCAGGTAGGCAGCAGCGGGAACTCGTCCGGCCCGCACCTGCACTTCGAGGTGCACCTGCGCAGTAACCGCAGTTCCTCCGGAGCGGTGAACCCGGTCCCGTTCATGCGCGACCGGGGCGCCCCGCTGCGCCGCCCGGCATGAGGTCAGCACAGGCATGACCGGACCGCTGCCGGACCCGTTCGCCGACCAGCCCGATTGGGCACCCCAGCCGCCCCGTCCGCTCACCATCCTTCCGGCCACCGAACGAGTGGAGTTGCGCGGGCAGCGGGTACTTGTCGGGTTGCCCGGGCTGGGCTGGAGGGGTGACCTGCGCGCCGACGACCGCGTGGTGCAGGGAGCTCGCACCTACGTGCCGGTGATCCCCGAACACGAGTGGTATCGGGCCGAGGCCGAGCAGGTCGAGGTGTTCGCGCCGCTGGTGCCGGTGGAGCGGGTCTGGGTGGAGACCGTCGGTGACCGGCCAGGGCAGGAGACCATCCGAACCCACGGCATCCGGCTCGTCTCGCTGGACGGTCCGACGCACCCGTCCCCCACCCCTGTGTTCGAAGCCGATGCGGTGACCGGGCGACGGGTGGTGCACGTCGAGGGCACCCGGGAGCACCGTGACCTGCGAGCTGTCACCGAAACCTACTCGGGCGCCGAGGGGGACATCTGCGTCCGGATCACGCCGGAGGTGGAGTGGTACCGCTGGGCCTGGCGCGGCCAGTCACCCACGACCCTGGAGGTGCCGGTGCATCTGCTGTGGATTGAGTAAGATCAGCCGATTCGAGAACCGGAACATACGCGCCAACCCTCGCTGTCCCTCAGCTCAAACCGCCAGCGGTCGGCCAGGCTCTGTTGAATTCCATCAATCGATGCACTCCGTCGGATGACCACGCTAACCGAGGCGTCCACGGGACCCGTCTTCGAGACAGTGACATTCTCTATATTGATAGAGAAAGACGTGTTCAATTCCTGCTCTCGTTTGGCAATCTGAGCGCCGAAACTATCCAAATCCGCCACCGCCCCCTCGCAAGTAAACAACTTCGCCCTGTTGGGATCGCGGGAAACGAGTGCGGCTTGAAGATAGTTAACTACTGCCACATCTGGCGTGCTGCGGTCGGGGGTCGACGCGCGGTCGTAGAGGACGTAGGCGGTGATGGCGGCGCCCACGCTGAGCAGGGCGAGCACCCCGCCGACCACGATGAGAATCGTCCGCATCCGCCGGCGCGGCGTTTGCGGGGCCGGCGCGGCCGGGGCCGGCGGCAGCTGCTCGGACGGCGTCCGCTGGGCCGGTACGCGGGAGACCTGGGAACCGGCGGGGGGCTGCACTGATTCCACCTCCTGACGTTATCGGCTGGAGGCTCCGGAGCCAATGCCTCAGATCCAGCGGATCGTGACGGACCCCTCCCCACCGGTGAGATCCACGACAACACCGGCGCACCGCCGCGGTACCTCCCGGAGGAGCGGCCTCGGCTGGGATACCGTCTCTGCTCGGGAGGGGTTGCCAACCTCGGCTAGAGGGGGTGGACGCGGTGGCCGGTCCGAAGGCTCGTACGAACCGCGCCGCAGCTCTGCACCGCCGGGCTGCGGCTGTGGCGACGGCCGCCGCCGGCATCCTGGACGAGACCCGCCCGGCCCCTGCCGATCAGCGCCGCCAGTACGAGGCTGCGGACCGGCTGCGGGCGGTCGCGGCGCGGTTGGCTCCGGGCTGGTCGGGGGTTGCTCTGGATTCGCTCACTGTGGATTCTCCGGCGGGTGATGGTCCGCCTCTCTTCGTCCGGGTGGGTACGGCGGCGCCGTTGGACGATGCCCGCTTCCCGGCGCTGGTGCCGCTGGTGGGCACGGGTCATCTGAGTGTGGACGTCGACGCGCGGGAGCCTCGGGTGGCGGGGCTGCTCCGGGCGGTGTTGCTGCGGTCGCTGGGTGCGGCCCCGGCCGGTGCGCTGCTGGTCCGGGCGGTGGACGCCACGGGTGATGCGCTGGCCCCGTTCGGGGCGCTCGCCGACGCCGGTCTGTTGCCGCCGCCGGCGGTGGATGTGGCGGGCCTGCGCGCGGTGTTGACCGAGGCGGAGCAGTGGGTGACTCCGGGTGCGAGCGGGCGTCGACGCCACGACCGGACGTTGCTGCTGGTGGTTGCCGCGCTGCCGGAGTTGACCGGGCCCACCGATCTGGCGCGGATCGAGGCGTTGGCCGAGCAGGGGCCGTCGGCCGGGTTGCATCTGGTGGTGGCGGGTTGGCCGCCCGCCGGGCCGTACGCGGCTCGGGGGCCGCTGCCGCACGCGACGCCGTTGGCGCTGCGCAACGCGTACGCTCTGCTGGGTGACCCGCCGGGGGCGTCGTTCGCCGGTCCGGGTGCCGAACAGCCGGGTGGCCTGAACTCGCCGGTCTTCGTCGAGGCGGATCCGCCCGCCGACCTGGTGGACGCGGTGTGTCGGCGGCTCGCCGCGCAGGTGGAGGCGGGTTCCCGGCTGGGTTTGGCGGAGTTGTTGCCGGCGACGGGTGACCGGCTCTGGGGGTCCGATCCGGCGAACGGGTTGACGACCACGGTCGGCGACGCCGGTGGGCGGCCGGTGCCGTTGGGTTTCACCGAGCTGACGCCGCACTGGCTGGTCAGTGGCCGGTCCGGCGGGGGTCGCGCGGCTTTCCTGACCACCGCGTTGCTCGGTCTGGCGGCCCGGTACGGCCCGGACGACCTCGCGCTCTACCTGGTGGATCTCGGCGACGGTGAGTCGTTCGTGGAGTTTCTGCAGACCGAGCGGGACCGGTCGTGGGTTCCGCAGGTGCGCGCGGCGGCGATGGCCGCCGACCGGGAGTACGTCCGGGATCTGCTGGACCAGTTGACGGCTGAGGTGCGGCGCCGCGCGGAGGCGGGTGGGCGTGCCGGTGGTCAGCGCTTCGCCGAGTTGCGCGAGCACCGGCCGCTGCCCCGGATCGTCTGTGTGGTGGACAATGTGCCGCTGCTCTTCGCCGAACGGGACCGGCTGTCCGCCGAGGTGGCGGCCCAGGTGGACGGGTTGGCGCGGACCGGTCGGGCCTGGGGTGTGCATCTGGTGCTGGCCGGCGCGGGTGAGTTGGGGTTGTCGGCCCGGGCGGACGCCGGGCACCGGGATTCGGTGCTGGGGCAGTTTCCGGTGCGGGTTGCGCTGCCGGGTGGCAGCCCGGTGTTGGAGCCGACGAATGATTCGGCCGCCGGCCTGCCGGTGGGCAGCGCGGTGGTGAACACGGCAGGTGGGCTGGGTGGTCCGCGTGGTGCGATCCGCGGTCACGAGCGGTTGATCAGGCATCCCGACCCGCAGGACCACCCCGAGGTGGTGGAGCAGCTGCGTCACGAGATGTGGGAGGCGCGGCCCGCCGGTTCGGCGCCGCCTGTTGTCTTCGCCGGGTACGCCCGGCCGCTGCTGGGGAACGACCCGCGGTACCGGTCGGCGGCGGCGGGGCAGGCGCGTGGGGCTGCCGCTCTGCTGGGCCGGGCTGTGGATGTGGCGCGCTCGACGGTTTCCGTACCGCTGGGGCCGGCGGCGGGCCGCAACCTGGCGGTGCTGGGTTCGGGTCCGGCGGCGGGCGGGTTGTTGGCGACGGCGGCCCGCAGCACGGCGGTCCACCACCCGCCGGGCACGGCCCGTTTCCTGGTGGCGGCACCGGATCCGGGTGCCCGGCCGCTGGCGGAGGCGTTGACCGCCGAGCTGGCCGCCCGGCATCCGGCAAGCATGGTGGACCTGCCGACGGTGCTCGGGGACGTGGATTCCGACCTGCCGACCTATCTGGTGGTCTTCGGGCTGGACCGGCCGGGGCCGCGGGAGTTGCCCGTGGACCGGCTGCGCGCCCTGCTGCGGGATGGCCCGCCGGCTGGTCGGCACCTGTTGGGTTGGTGGCGCGCGGTGCCGCCGTTCGCCGCGTTGTTGGAGCCGGACGGCGAGGTGGACAAGCTGGCCGCGGTGGCGGTGCTGGACGTGCCGGCGGCGCAGCTCTCCGCCGTCTTCGGCCGGCCCGTGGAGTGGCGGGCCCGCCCGGACCGGGCAGTGCTCTGGGACGGCCCGGACGAGCGGGGCACGGTGCTTGTACCGTTCGCCGACGAGGCCTGGTGATCCGATGGCGGGCGCGGAGGGTGTCGGTGTGGGTCCGAACGCGACGGTGACAGGACCGGGGCGGCAGCGTACCGCCGGGTCGAACGGGACCGACGGGGATCCCACCGCTGCCTGGTCGGAGTACCTGGCGGCCGCGCGGCAGTTGGACGGGGTACGCCGTGGCGCGGCGGCTGCCGCCGGTGAGCAGGCACGGTCGGCGGAGGCGGCCCGGGAGGAGCTGACGCTTGTCCGTACCGGGCTGGCGAGCCAGCAGGAGCGGCTGCGGGAGCTGGGCGTACCGGCGATCTCGCTGGTGCCGTCGCCGCCGGAGCTGAGCGAGGCGGCCCGGTCGATGGCGGGCGGCCCGGCGGCCGTGCTGGCGACGCTGCGGACGGCGCGGGGCTGGGCGGAGGGGGCGGACGCGGCGCTGGCCGCGCGGCGCCGGTTCCGGCCGGGGTCGTGGCCGGCGAGGGCCCGGAACCTCCTGGTGTACGGGCCGCTGGCGCTGCTGGTGCCGCTGATCCAGGTCGTGGTGTACGCGGCGACCGGGACGGGCGCGGCGAGCGTGGCGGCGTTGATCTGCGGACTGCCGATGCCGGCGGTGGCCTTCGTGGTCGCCTGGCTGGCCATCGGGCGGGTGTTCCGGCCCGGCCCGGGTGAGCGTCTGGACCGGACGGTGCGCTTCGGCGCGTTGGTCTGCCTGGTGCCGGCGGTGCTGGTCACGGCGGGCCTGTTGCTGGCGCTGCTGGCCGGCTGACCCACCGGGTCGGGCGCACGAAAAAGGCCGGCCCCCGGGGTGGGTGGCCGGCCGTGTCGGGTCAGGCTGTCAGCGGGGGATGATCAACGCCATCGCCTCGGCGCGTGACTTGGAGTCCGTCTGCAGGATTCCGCGTACGGCCGACGTGATGGTCTTCGCTCCGGACTTCTGGATGCCGCGCATCGCCATGCACATGTGCTCGCATTCCAGCACGACGACGACGCCGCGCGGGGCGAGCTTGTCCATGAGCAGGTCGGCGACCTGGGAGGTGAGCCGCTCCTGCACCTGGGGTCGGCGGGCGAAGACCTCGACCAGCCGGGCCAGTTTGGACAGGCCGGTGATCCGTCCGTCGGGGCCGGGGATGTAGCCGATGTGCGCGCTGCCGCGGAACGGCAGGAGGTGGTGCTCGCAGAGGCTCATCACGTCGATGTCCCGGACGATCACCAGCTCTTCGTGGTTGGCCTCGAAGGTGGTGCTGAGCACCTGGCCGGGGTCGACCCGCAGGCCGGCGAAGAGTTCGGCGTACGCGCGGGCCACCCGAGCGGGCGTCTGCTGGAGCCCGTCGCGGTCCGGGTCCTCACCGACGGCGATGAGGATCTCCCGGACCGCCTTCTCGATGCGGCCCAGGTCGACCGCGTCCTCGACCGGGCGGCCGGTCAGCTTGCCGCTGATCAGCCGCGCGGCCACGTAGTCCAGGCCGTCGTCGCCGTCGTCGGGCTCGGTCGCGGAGACGGCCAGCTCCCGGTGAGGGGAGCTGGCCGTCGGGTCGTTGCTCAGTGCGTACCGTCCGAGTTGTTGGACGGCGCCCCGCCACCGACTGACGCCTGCGCGCCGTCGGCCTGGGCCTGCGCCTTGAGCTTGTCCTTCTCCGCGGGGGTGAGCACGGGCGGCTCGGTGGACGGCTGCCGCTTGCCGAAGCCGTTGTACGGCGCGAGCGGCGGGCGCTTGACCACCCGGGAGCAGATCCGGGCCATGTCGGCCGTGGAGAGGGTCTCCTTCTCCATCAGCTCGAGCACGATGTTGTCCAGGACGTCCCGGTACTCCACCAGGATCTCCCAGGCCTCGTCGTGCGCCAGCTCGACCAACGCCCGCATCTCGCCGTCGATCTCGGCGGCGACCGAGTCCGAGTAGTCCCGTTCGTGGCCCATGTTGCGGCCGAGGAACGGCTCGTCCCCGCTGGTGCCGTACTTGATCGCGCCGAGCTTCGAGCTCATGCCGTACTGGGTGATCATCGCGCGGGCCAGTTGGGTGGCCTTCTCGATGTCGTTGCCGGCACCGGTGGTGGGCTCGTGGAAGACCAGTTCCTCGGCGGCCCGACCACCCAGCGCGTACGCCAGGGTGTCGATCATTTCGGCGCGCGTCTGGGTGTACTTGTCTTCGGTCGGGAGCACCAGGGTGTGGCCGAGGGAACGGCCACGGGACAGGATCGTCACCTTGTGCACCGGAGCGGCGTGCGGCAGCGCCCAGGCGACCAGCGCGTGCCCACCCTCGTGGTACGCGGTGATCTTCTTTTCCTGGTCGCTCATCACCCGGGTCCGTCGCTGCGGACCGGCGATCACCCGGTCGATCGACTCTTCGAGCGAGTCGTTGGTGATCGCCCGCTGGTCCTTGCGGGCGGTGAGCAGAGCCGACTCGTTGATCACGTTGGCCAGGTCGGCGCCGCTGAAGCCCGGGGTACGCCGTGCCACCGAGTCGAGGTCGACGTCGGGCGTGAACGGCTTGCCCTTGGCGTGCACCCGCAGGATGGCCTTGCGGCCCTCCATGTCGGGGGCGTCCACCGGGATCTGCCTGTCGAACCGGCCCGGGCGCAGCAGCGCCGGGTCGAGGATGTCCGGGCGGTTGGTGGCGGCGATCAGGATGACGCCGCCCTTGGTGTCGAAGCCGTCCATCTCGACGAGCAGCTGGTTGAGCGTCTGCTCGCGCTCGTCGTGACCGCCACCCATGCCGGCACCACGGTGCCGACCGACGGCGTCGATCTCGTCGACGAAGACGATCGCCGGGGCGTTCGCCTTGGCCTGCTCGAAGAGGTCACGGACCCGGCTCGCGCCGACACCGACGAACATCTCCACGAAGTCCGAGCCGGAGATGGAGTAGAAGGGCACCCCGGCCTCACCGGCGACCGCGCGGGCCAGCAGCGTCTTACCGGTACCGGGCGGGCCGAACAGCAGCACACCCTTCGGGATCTTGGCGCCGAGGGCCTGGTACTTCGCCGGGTTCTGCAGGAAGTCCTTGATCTCGTGCAGTTCCTCGACGGCCTCCTCGGCACCCGCGACGTCCGCGAAGGTCGTCTTCGGCGTGTCCTTGGTGATCATCTTCGCCTTGGACTTGCCGAAGTTGAGCACGCGGGAGCCGCCGCCCTGCATCTGCGACATGAAGAACAGCAGCAGGAGCACGAGCAGCGCGATCGGCAGCAGGTTGATGAGCAGGCTCATCCAGATGCTGTCCGACGAGACCTTGGCGTCGGCCGGGCCGGTGACCCGGTTGGCCGCCTTGGCGTCCAGCACCTCGTTCCAGATCTGGTCGCCAGCCTGGTACGGGAACTGGGCCTCGATCCTGTTGGTGTTGGTCTCGCCGAACTTCGTCTTCTGGGCCAGGTCGAGCTGGAGCGTCTGCTCCTTGTCCTGGAAGACAACCTTATTGATCTTGGCGGTGTGCAGCTGGTCGAGCGCAACGGAAGTGTCCACGCGGTGGTAGCTGGGACCAGCGGTGAACAGCTGACTGAGCACAACGGCGCCGAGGATGACCAGGATGATCCAGACCACCGGTCGGCGGAAGAAACGCGTACGTTCCATACTGTTGTCGAGCGCCGGGGCGCCCGCATCCTCCTGATCGACGTCCTGACCGTCTGATGGTGTCGCCGCGGTGTGCGGCAGCCGGAGCCGCCGTGCGGGCCGGCTCGACCCCGAGGCGCGAAACTGCCGCGCCGCGGTCATTCGACGGTACACCGTGTACGCGAGGAGTGAGCTTGCGAGCCCCGCACTCGGCGCACTGTCGACATCGACGGCGTACACCGTGGGCAGGCCCACCAGCCCCGCACCGACGTACGGCGGGTCCGGGCGAATACCGGCGTGGCGGGGAGTCCGGCCCGACCCTCCGAACGCCCGGTCACGCGGTCGAGGGGGCCGGGCGCGGAGTGAGCCTCCACGCCACCGGGCTCCACGGTAACCGGAAGAGCTGAGAGCGCGCTGAACGTCGGCTTGACGGATGCCGATGCGAGTTGGCCTCACACGGTCATCGACGGCCGCGGGACGCCGTCAGGAGCGGGCGTAGACCTCGGGCTTGAGCACTCCGACGTACGGCAGCTCGCGGTACCGCTCACCGAAGTCCAGGCCGTACCCGACGACGAACTCGGTGGGGATGTCGAAGCCGACGTACTTCACCGGGACCGGCACCTTGACCGCGTCCGGCTTGCGGAAGAGCGCGACGACCTCGACGCTCGCCGCCGAGCGGGACTCCAGGTAGCGCAGCAGCCAGGAGAGCGTCAGCCCGGAGTCGACGATGTCCTCCACGACCACGACGTGCCGGCCGGCGATGTCCCGGTCCAAGTCCTTGAGGATGCGGACGACCCCGGAGGAGGTAGTGCCCTGGCCGTAGGAGGAGATGGCCATGAAGTCGAGTTCGGCCGGGGGACCGTTGCGGCCCAACGCCCGGGCGAAGTCCGCCATGAACATCACCGCGCCCTTGAGCACGCAGACCAGCAGCAGCCCGTCGCCCACGTGGGCGTAGTCGGCGGAGACCTGCTTGGCCAGTTCCGCGGTCTTCTCGCGGATCTGCGCCTCGGAAATGATCACGTGGTCGATGTCGGCGTCGTACCAGGAGCCGTCAGCCATGACTCCTAGCCTGCCGTACGTCGGATGGGCTCCGTCGGCGGGGCCGCACCTTTTGGCGCGGTCCCGCCCGGGATTTTTCGGTAGATAAACCGCTAAACACATCAGCTGGTACGTGACCGCCAGCGGCGGCCGTCGTCACTGGGCTTCCAGTCGGCCGAATCGTGACTGTCGGCGGTGAGGCCAGTCGCCGAGGCGGCGACGAGCAGGACGAGGAACAGGAGGAAGAGCAGGAACTCCATGGCGGCGCTCACTTTCGCATGGTTGCTGTCGGTTTCGCCGCCGGTGCGCACCGGACTGAGACCAGTCTGCGACCACTCGCGCCGACCGGACAGTGGCAGTGATGCCATTGGGCATCGATTTACTGCCACCTCTCGGGTTACCCTCGTCACATGCTGCGCAACGTCGCCGTCCTCGTCCTCGACCAGGTCGCCCCCTTCGAGCTCGGTGTGCTCGCCGAGGTGTTCGGCACCGACCGGACGGCGGACGGATTCCCCAGCTACCGCTTCCAGCTGTGCAGCCCGGACGGCGCGGCCGTACGCACCTCGTCCGGGTTCCACCTCACCCCGCACGCCGACCTCGGCCCGGTGGAGGAGGCCGACCTGGTGGCCGTCCCCGCGCACAGTCAGGGCACTGTCGTTCCGGGGCCGGTGCTCGACGCGCTGCGCCGCGCCGACGCACGGGGCGCACACCTGTTCAGCGTCTGCTCCGGAGCCTTCCTGCTCGGCGAGGCCGGGCTGCTCGACGACCGGGAGTGCACCACCCACTGGCGGTACGTGGACGAGCTGCAACGCCGCCATCCCCGCGCCCGGGTGCGCTGCAACTCCCTCTACGTCCACGACGGGCGGCTGCTCACAAGCGCCGGCACGGCCGCCGGCATCGACGCCTGCCTGCACCTCATCCGCCAGGAGCACGGCTCGGCCACCGCGACCCGGCTGGCCCGGCGGATGGTGGTCCCGCCGCACCGCGACGGCGGGCAGTCCCAGTACGTCGAGGCGCCCATCCCGAAGGCGCCCGAGGCGCCGACCCTGGAACCGGTGCTGGAGTGGCTGATGGGACACCTGGACCGGACGATCACCGTGGAGGAGCTGGCCGCCCGGGCGGGGATGGCCCCGCGCACGTTCGCCCGACGGTTCCGCGCCGAGACCGGCACCACCCCGCACGACTGGCTCACCAACCAGCGGGTGCTGCTCGCCCGACGGCTGCTCGAGGAGACGCCGCTGAGCGTGGAGGCGGTCGCCGACCAGGCCGGGTTCGGTGACGCGGCGGCGTTGCGGCACCACTTCAGCCGCCGGGTCGGCGCCACCCCGCACAGCTACCGGACGACGTTCCGGGACCGGGCGCACAGCGCCTGACGATCAGTCCTGGGTCACCGGGGCGAGCCGGTCGGCGCGGCGGAGCACCCGGACTCCCCCGGGCAGGTCCGTCGGACCCTGACCGCGCCAGTCGGTGACCAGGGCGTCCAGCGCGGCGACGTGCCGATGGGACAGGGCACCCGGCAGGGCACCCAGCTCACGCGCCCAGGCGTGCAGCACCCGGCCCCGTACGGCGGGGGCCAGGCCGGCCAGCGCCGGCACCGAGAGCCCACCCTCGGGATGCCTGCCGGCCGCGAGGGCCGCCTCCGCCAGGTCGTCGAGGGCGGCGTTGTCGGCCGCCACCAGCCGGGCCGTACGCGCGAGGTTGTCCACCACGCCTGGCCCGAGAGCCCGCACCAGCGCCGGCAGCACGTCGGCCCGCACCCGGGACCGGGCGTACGACGGATCGGTGTTGTGCGGGTCCTGCCACGGCCGCAGACCGAGCACGGCGCAGGCGTCGCGGGTCTGCTCCCGGCCGGTCCCCAGCAGCGGGCGCAGCAGCGGCACCCCGGACAGGTCCCGTCGGGCGGGCATCCCGGCCAGGCCGCGCGGGCCGGCGCCCCGGGCGAGCGCGAGCAGGACCGTCTCCGCCTGGTCGTCGCGGGTGTGCCCGGTGAGCACGGCGACCGCGTGGTGCTGACGGGCCACCTCGGTCAACGCCTGGTACCGGGCCTCGCGGGCGGCCGCCTCCGGCCCACCCGGCCGCCCGGCCACCTCGACGCGGACCGCCTCCACGAACGCGAACCCGGCATCGCGGGCCCAGGCCGCCACCGCGTCGGCCCGCACGGCGGAACCGGTCTGCAGACCGTGGTCGACGGTCACCAGGCCGGGGACCAGACCGAGCCGGGGTGCCACGAAGACGGTCGCCACCGCCAGGGCGAGCGAGTCGGCGCCACCTGAGCAGGCGACGAGCACCGGCCCGCCGACCGGCAGCCCGGCCAGCGCGCGGCGGACCGCCACCCGGATCGCGGCCACCGGCGGGGCGAGCGCGGCCACCGGCGGGCTGGTCAGCCCGCGGCCGGGACGGTGCCGGCCGGGCCGTGCACCCGGGCCACCCAGGCGTCCGGGTCACCCAGCTCGGAGAGCCGGGGCAGGGTGAGCGGCGAGTTGAAGATCGAGTTGAACCCGTCCATGCCGACCCGCTCGACCACGCCGTGCACGAACTTGCGCCCCTCGGCGTACTGGCGCATCTTCACGTCCACCCCGAGCAGCCGACGGATCGCCTTCTCCAGCGGATTGCCCGCCTCGCGGCGCCTGTTGAACGACGCGCGGATCCGCTCCACGCTCGGGATCACCTGCGGGCCGACGCCGTCCATCACGAACTCGGCGTGCCCCTCCAGCAGTGTCATCAGCGCGGTCAGCCGGTCCAGGACGGCCCGCTGCGCGGGGGTCTGCACGATGTCCAGCACGCTCGTGCGGCTCTCCGGGTCGCGGACCGCGTCGGACAGGGTGGAGACCCCCCGCCGCAGCCGCTCGACGAGGTGCTCGCCGCCGCTGGACGAGGCGTCCACGAAGGCCTGCACCTCGCTGAGGAAGTACGCCCGCATCCAGGGGACCGCTGTGAACTGGGTCCGGTGGGTCACCTCGTGCAGGCACACCCACAGCCGGAAGTCCCGCTGGTCGGCGCCGAGCTTGCGCTCCACCTCGACGATGTTCGGTGCGACGAGCAGCAACTGGCCGGGTTCGGCGGAGAAGACCTCGTACTGGCCCAGGACCCGGCCGGAGAGGTAGGCCAGCACGGTGCCGGCCTGCACCCCGGTCAGCCGGGACCCGATCGCCTCGGTCAGAGCGCCCGGCGGCTTGTCGCCGGAGAGCCGGCCGACCAGCGGGGTGATCACCTCACGCAGACCGGCGATGTTCGCCGCGGCCCAGTCCTTGCGGTCGACCACCCGGACCGGCGGATGCGACACCTGCGCCCGCAGCCCCGTGTAGTCGGCCACGTGCCCGGCCGCCTCCTCGGTCAGCCGTCGCAGGTCGCCGACCACGTCGGTGGCCTCGGCGTACGACACCCGAGGGCCCGACTTGCTCAACGCCCCCGCGGTGGCGGCGGCCAGATCCCAGTCCACGAACTGCGCCATGGACCCACCGTACCCGCGCCGCGACACCCCGGCCCGGGCTCGCGCCGGCGATCGACGCCGGTCGCGGCCCCGCCGGGCGCCCGGGTCAGCCGCAGCCGCAGGCGGCAAGCGCCGCCGCGATCCGGTCCAGGGCCGGTTGGGCGGTGTCCGTACCACCTGGCACCTTGTCGGTGAGCACCGCGAACGTGAGCAGCCGGCCGTCGGCCGTGGTGACCAGACCGGCGATGGCGTGCACCCCGGTCAACGTGCCGGTCTTGGCGCGTACGGCGCCCGCCCCGGCGGCGGTGCCCGGCGCATCGCGGTAACGGTCGTCGAGCGTCCCGGACCACCCGGCCACCGGCAGACCCCCGAACACACCCGCGAGTTCCGGGTGGTCCGGGCTGGCGGCCAGCCGGATGAGGTCGGTCAGCAGCGACGGGCTGATCCGGTTGTCGCGGGACAACCCGCTGCCGTCGGAGAGCGTGATCTCCTCGGCGGGCAGTCCCAGTTCGGCCACCTCGGCGTCCATCGCGGCAGCGGCCCCGTCGAACGAGGCCGGCTGGTTGCGGGCCAGCGCCACCTGCCGGGCGAGCGCCTCGGCCACCAGGTTGTCGCTCTGACTGATCATGATGTCGACCAGCCTGATCATCGGCGGCGACTGCACCACGCCCAGCTCGGTGCCGGGCGCCGGGGTGCCAGCCGCGGCCGGCGTCGGGGCCGTGCCGCGCTTGACGGTGCCCGCCGGTACGCCGAGCAGCTTGGCGAACGACCGGCCGGCGGCCAGATCCGGCTCGGCCACCCGCTCGGCGCCACCGCTGGCGGCACCCGGGTCCTTACGCGCCCCGTCGGTCATCAGCGCGGTCATCGCCCCGCCGTACCCGCCTGTCGGAATGTCGTCGTCCCAGCCCGGCCCGTAGACCGGACCGGAGTAGACCGAACCGTCGACGGTGACGCTCGTCGGGGCGGTGCCGCCGAGCGCCGTACGCACCTGGGCGGCCAGGTCGTCCAGGCGCGCGGCGCCCGGGTAGAAGCCCTTCTTGTCGACCGCGAGCGTCGGGTCCCCGCCGCCGACGATCACCACCTCGCCGGGCTTCGCGCCGGCCACGGCACGGGTGGGGATCCGGTACCCGGGCCCCCGCGCGGCGAGCACGGTCACCGCGGTCGCCAACTTGGTCACCGAGGCGGGCACCGTGCCGTCGTCCGCGCCCTTGGCGAACAGCGTCTGGCCGGAGGTCACGTCGGCCACCGAGACGTTCACCCGGTCGCCAAGCGCGGCGGCCCCGACCAGCGGGTCGAGCGCGGCCCGGACCCCGTCGGGGCTGGGCATCGTAGCGTTCGGGTCCGGGTCGGAAAGCACGTCCGACGGGTCCGGTTCGGGAGTCGCGGCGGCGGCTGTCGACGCCGACCCGGTGTCGTCGCCCAGCCAGCCGGCCACCGGGCCGGGCCTGGTCAGGACTACCCCGACGGCGGCGAGCACCAGCAGCACCACGACAGCCAGCACCACAGGCAGCCGGCGTCGGCGACGCGGCGCGGCGGGCTCGGGTGCGGCGTCGGCCGGCGCGGGCAGGGCGGAGATCGGCGGGCCCACCGGCGGAACGCCGTTCGGAGCGGTCGGCTCTTGATCCGGTGAGGGGCCGCCCGGCGCCGGGCTGGTCGGAACGGCGGCGCTCCCCCGCGGCGGGGCGCTCGTGGGCCGCTCACCCCCGAGGACGGGGAAGCGGCCGGTGTTCGGGCCGGCCGGGGTCGCCCCCGGAGTGGGGTTCCAGGGCAGCGGGGCGGGACTGCCGTTCACCGTCTCCGGCGACGGCGTGGGCTGCGGCTCGGCGGCACGCGGGAGGTGGGCGTCGGGCACCGGAACCCGCCCGGTGGCACCACCGGAGCCGGATCGTCCGGTACCGCGCGCGACGCTCCCGTCCGGGCGGTAGTGTGAATCTTCCCTCCCCACGACCCCCTCCTCCCCCAGCGAAAATCGGCTTGGGTGACACTACTTCGGTCCGAAGACTATGCGGCGGCCGGAGTCGGCGGGTGGGCATTCACCTGTTCGGAGGGCCGCCAGTGGTTCCGTTAGCCAGCGTGGGCAGACGAGGGAGCGTGCAGATGGATTTCGACGTGACGGTTGAGATCCCCAAGGGTCACCGAAACAAGTACGAGGTGGACCACAAGACGGGCCGGATCCGGCTTGACCGCACCCTCTTCACGTCCACCCAGTACCCGGCCGACTACGGGTTCATCGAGGACACCCTGGGCGAGGACGGCGACCCGCTTGACGCGTTGGTGCTGGTCCCCGAGCCGACCTTCCCGGGTTGCCTCATCCGCTGCCGGACCATCGGCATGTTCCGGATGACCGACGAGAAGGGCGGCGACGACAAGGTCCTCTGCGTGCCCTACGAGGACCCCCGCCAGGAGCACCTGCGCGACATCCACCACCTGGGCGAGTTCGACCGTCTGGAGATCCAGCACTTCTTCGAGGTGTACAAGGACCTGGAGCCAGGCAAGTCGGTCGAGGGTGCCACCTGGGTCGGCCGCACCGAGGCCGAGGCCGAGATCGTGGCCTCCTACCAGCGGGCCCGGGACGCCGAGGCGCGTGGCGAGAACGCCCACTGACGAACGCTGACACACCGGGCCCGGGTGCCGCTCAACCGAGCAGCCCCCGGGCCCTGTCGTACAGGTCGAGCACCGCGCAGGCGACAGGCACCACGGCGACCACAAGCGCCGTGTCGGTGAGGTCCGCGACCCGGCCGAGGTACGGCGAGACCGGCCGGCTCGCGTACCCGGCGCCGGCCGCGACGGCCACCAGGGCCAGCGCCGCGCCGCCGAGGACCAGCGCGAGCCGCCCCGCGTCGTCGGCCCGGCCGGCCAGCACCACGCCCAGCACCGCATAACCGGCGAGGCCGGCGAGCACCGTCGGCACCCGGTGGCGCAGTGCCACGAACAGCCGCGACCGCAGCAGCAGCACGGCCGAGGCGACCGCCACGAGCACCCGGCCCCAGGTGCCGCCGGCCAGCCCGAGCACACCCGCCGCCGTCACCACGAGCAGGGCGTGCCCGAGCAGCATCCCGGTGAGGATCTCCTCGGTGCGGATCACCGCCGCGTGTACCCGGCTGCGGTCCGGCAGGTCCCGGACCCGCTCCGGCTCCGCGTCGGGGGTCGCGGCAGGCAGGGTGATCGGCGGCAGCGGCAGCTTGCCCAGCCGGATGGCGAGCAGAGGAACCACCCCGACGGCGAAGACCAGCGCGCTGAGCAGAATCGCCGCCGCCCCGGCCGGGGGCAGCAGCAGCCCGCCGAGCGCCGCACCGGCGCCCACCAGACCGGTGGTGACACCTGCCACGAAGACCCGCAGCCGGCTGGCCACCCCGAGCAGCCCGAGCAGCGCCGCCAGCAGCAGCGCCACCGACCCGGCCAGCAGCTCGGGCGCACCCACCCACCGGACCGGCCCGAACGGCCCCACCGGGTCGCCGGAGCCGATGGCCAGAGCGCCGGCGACGAACGCGTACGGCAGGGCGTAGCCGCCGAGGGTGGCACCGGCGGCACCGTCGTCGTGGGCGCGGGAGGCGACCGCGCCGGCGACGGTGAGCAACAACGCCACAACGGCCGCCGCCAACCAGCCGGCCCGGTGCGCCGGCCCACCGGCGAGCAGGGCGAGCAGACCCACCCCGAGGGGTACGGCGGCACCGGCCAGGGCCGCGGCCCGGGTGGCGTCGGCCGACCAGGCACCGCCCCGGCGACGGGCGCCCTCGGCGATGGCCTCGACCACGTCGTCGTACTCCAGCTCGGGCCAGTGCGCGCGGGCCGGCACCAGGTGCAGCACCTCGCCGTCGCGGACCCCCTGCGCCAGCAGCGCCTGGGCGGTCGCCAGCGGGGCACCGTCGGTGCGGCGCAGCACCCAGCCACCGTGCCGTTCGCCGTCGTCGGCGAGGCCCTCACCGGCGTGCCGGAGCACGTCGGGCAGCAGCTCGGCCAGGGGAACCTGCTCCGGCAGGGCGACGTCCACCCGTCGTTGCGGCGCGCTGATGGTGACGCGGGCCAGCCCGGTAGTCATCGACTGGTCTCCATATCGAGGGGGATCGGAGGCTGCGCGGACGACAGGACTTTACCTACGATGAGCCAGGCTCGGGTTACCCAGCGCGGTCAGGAGGCCGAGTGTCCACCGTCGTCATCAAGCGTCCGCCCCGCCGGCCGGCACCCGAGATCCCGGCCGGTGAGCTGCCGGTCGAGGCGCCGCCGGAGATCCCCGCGGTGACAGGTGGACGGTGGCAGCAGATGCTCATGCTGCTGCCGATGCTCGGCGGCACGGTGGCGATGGCCATGATGTTCGGCCGGGGCGGGGGCGCCTACTCGTACGTGGTGGGCGGCATGTTCGGGCTGTCCTCGCTGGCGATGCTTGTGACCTCCTGGGGCAGCGCCTCGGGCACCCCGAAGAAGTCCGAGATGATGGCCGCCCGACGCGAGTACCTACGGCACCTGGCGACGCTGCGCCGACGGGTCCGGCAGACCGCCGGGCGGCAGCGGGCCGGGCTCTACTACCGGCACCCGGACCCGGGCCGGCTCTGGTCGACTGTGGACAGCCACCGGGTCTGGGAACGCCGCCCCGCCGACCCGGACTTCGCGGTGGTACGCGTCGGCGTCGGCCCGCAGACCCTGGCCACCCCGCTCGTCCCCCCGGTCACCCGGCCGCTGGAGGAGCTGGAGCCGATGACCGCCGGAGCGCTGCGCCGCTTCCTGGACGCGTACTCCGTGGTGCCGGACCTGCCGGTGGCCCTGTCGCTGCGCAGCTTCGCCCGGGTGCACGTGCGGACCGCCGGCCGTCCGGGCGGCGCTCCGGCGACCGCCGGCCCGCCGACCGGCGACCCGGCGGCGCAGGCGCTGGTCCGGGCGGTGCTGACCCAGCTGGCCGTCTTCCACGCCCCGGACGAGCTGCTCGTCGCGGTCTGCGCCGGCCCGGAACGGCGGGCCGGTTGGGAGTGGGTGAAGTGGCTCCCGCACGCCCACCACCCCGGCCGCACCGACGCGCTCGGCCCGGTACGGCTGGTCACCAGCTCCGCCGTCGAGTTGGAGCGGCTGCTGGGCGACGTGCTGGCCAGCCGGTCCCGGTTCAGTCCGGCCGGTCCGGCCACCGACGGCCCGCACGTGGTGGTGGTCCTCGACGGGGGCGACCTGACCGGCGCCACCGACCTGACCGGCGACGGCGGCATCGACGCGGTGACAGTCGTGGACCTGGACACCCCGCCGCCGCGCCTGCTCGACAGGTACGCGCTGCTGCTGGAGCTGAAGGGCAGGCGGCTGCACTCGTGGTCGATCGACGGGCACGCCGAGGTGGGTACGGCCGACCAGCTCGACCCGGCCGACGCCGAGGCGGTGGCCCGGAGGTTGGCGCCGCTGCGGCTGGCCGGCGCGGTACGCGGCCCGGACTCGCCGCTCCAGGCCGAGCTGGGGCTGCCCGAGCTGCTCGGCCTCGGCGACCCGGAGAGTTTCACCGCCGAGCAGGGGTGGGCGCCCCGGTCGGCGCGGGACCGACTGCGGGTGCCGATCGGGGTGGGCGTGGACGGTGGCGCCATCGAACTGGACCTCAAGGAGTCCGCCCAGGACGGGATGGGTCCGCACGGTCTGCTCATCGGGGCCACCGGTTCGGGAAAGTCCGAACTGCTCCGGACGCTGGTGCTGGGGTTGGCGGCCACGCACAGCTCGGAGCAGCTCAACTTCGTGCTCGTCGACTTCAAGGGCGGCGCCACGTTCGCGTCGTTCGACAGGTTGCCGCACACCGCCGCCGTGATCACCAACCTGGCCGACGCGCTGCCGCTTGTCGACCGGATGGTCGACGCCATCAACGGGGAGCTGGTCCGCCGGCAGGAGCTGCTGCGGCGGGCCGGCAACTTCGCGAGTGTGCGCGACTACGAGCGGGCACGGGCGGCCGGCAGCCCGCTGGCCCCGTTGCCGTCGTTGCTGCTGATCTGCGACGAGTTCTCCGAGCTGCTCTCCGCAAAGCCCGACTTCATCGACCTGTTCGTGCAGATCGGCCGACTGGGCCGCTCGCTCGGTGTGCACCTGCTGCTCGCCAGCCAGCGCCTGGAGGAGGGGCGGCTGCGCGGGCTGGACACCCACCTGTCGTACCGGATCGGGTTGCGCACCTTCTCCGCGTTGGAGTCCCGCACGGTGCTCGGGGTGCCGGACGCGCACGAGCTGCCCCGGTCACCTGGGCACGGTTACCTGCGTGCGGGCACCGATCCGCTGGCCCGTTTCAAGGCCGCGTACGTGTCCGGCGCGGTCCGCCGTCGGGCCGCGCCACCCGGTGCCACGGGTGGCGGTGGCGCCCGGCTGCTCACCTTCACCACCCATGTCGTACCGGTGCCCGAGCCGGCCACACCGGCCCTGCCTGCGGTGGCCGAGGACGAGTCCGGCCAGGAGACGCTGCTCGACCTGCTTGTCGACCGGCTCGTCGGGCAGGGCCCACCCGCCCACCAGGTGTGGCTCCCGCCGCTCGGTGACCCTCCGGCCCTGGACGAACTGCTCGGACCGGTCGAGGTGCACCCGAGGCGCGGGCTCGTGGTGGGCAACCCGGAACTGCACGGTGCCCTGGGGGTGCCGGTGGCCATCGTGGACAGGCCGTTGGAGCAGCGCCGGGACCTGCTCTGGCTGGCGCTGGACGGCGCGGCCGGGCACGTCGCGGTGGTCGGTGCGCCGCAGAGCGGCAAGTCCACGGTGCTGCGTACGCTGATCTGCGCGCTGGCGCTCACCCACACCCCGACCGAGGCACAGGTCTACTGCCTCGACTTCGGCGGCGGTGGGCTGGCCGCCGTCCGCGACCTGCCGCACGTCGGCGGGGTGGCCGGGCGCGCCGACCCGACTGCGGTACGACGCACCGTCGGCGAGATGACGACACTGCTCGCCGATCGGGAACGCCGCTTCGCGGAGCTGGGAGTGGAGTCGATGGCCGCGTACCGGCAGCGGCGGGCGTCGGCGGCGACGGCCGGCCAGGCGGCGGCCGACCCGTTCGGTGACGTGTTCCTGGTGATCGACGGCTGGAGCACCGTCCGGGGCGAGTACGACGACCTGGAACCGCTGGTCACCGACCTCGCCACCCGGGGCCTGTCGTACGGGGTGCACGTGGTCGCCACCGCGCTGCGCTGGCTGGATTTCCGCCCGGCGATCCGGGATCTGTTCGGTTCCCGTCTGGAGCTGCGCCTGGGTGACCCGAGCGACTCGCTCGTGGCCCGGCGCGCAGCCGCGAACGTGCCGGAGCGCCCGGGCCGGGGTGTGACAGCGGAGAGCCTGCACTTTCTCACCGCCCTGCCCCAGCTCGCCGCGGACGGGGACACCGCAGACCTGGTCAAGCGGATCGCCGGCAGTTGGGGTGGCCCTGCGGCGCCCCGGGTGCGGCTGCTCCCGCCGGTGCTGCCGTACGCCGAGCTGGATCTCGCCGCGACGACCGGGCTACGGCTGCCGATCGGCGTCGCGGAGGCGGACCTGCGCCCGGTGGTGCTGGACTTCGCCACCGAGCCGCACTTCGTGGTCTTCGGGGACGCGGAGTCCGGGAAGTCGTCGTTCCTGCGCGCGCTCGCCACCTCGATCATCACCCGGTTCACTCCCGAGCAGGCCCGGGTGATCCTCGTCGACTACCGGCGCAGCCTGCTCGGCGCCATCGAGACGCCGCACCTCATCGGGTACGGCACGGCGGCGGCGCACACGGCCGACCTGGTGGAGTCGGCCGCCGGTTATCTGGAGCGGCGGGCGCCCGGCCCGGAGGTCACCCCGCAGCAGCTGCGCGACCGGTCCTGGTGGTCCGGGCCGGAGCTGTTCGTGCTTGTCGACGACTACGACCTGGTGGCGGCCGGCCCGGCGAACCCGTTGCGGGCGCTTGAGGAACATCTGCCGCACGCCCGGGACGTGGGGCTGCATCTGGTGCTGGCGCGCCGCTCGGGTGGCGCGGGCCGGGCCCAGTACGAGCCGATCGTCCAGCGGCTGCGGGAGCTGTCCACCGCCGGTCTGGTGATGGCCGGCAGCCCCGACGAGGGGGCGCTTGTCGGTCCGGTGCGACCCGGCCCGCTGCCGCCGGGCCGTGGCCGGCTGGTCACCCGCCGGGAGGGCGTACGCCTCGTTCAGCTCGCCCAACTGCCGCCACCGTGACCTGTTCGGCCGGTTCTTCCCGTGACAGGTGGGGAAACCGGTAATCTCCGATCGTCATGGTTCCGTCGGGATGAATGGCTGAGGATGTGACTGGGGTTCGGCACAGCGGTCCGGCAGCGACCCGGCGGGCGCTGCTCGGCGTGGCGGCGGTGCTCGCCGTGGCGGCCCCGACCGTCGCCACCGCACCTGTCACCGTGCCCGCCACCGGCGGTCAGCTCGCCGGCGCTCCTGTGGCGTTGGCTCCCGGCGACAGCGTGAGCCGCACCGACCAGGTCCGCGACGAGCAGTGGCAGCTCGACGAGTTGCGCGCCGAGACGGCGTGGCGTACCTCGACCGGTCGTGGCGTGACGGTGGCGGTCATCGATTCCGGAGTGGACCCCAACCATCCCGATCTGGTCGGGCAGGTGTTGCCCGGCAGGGATCTGGTGGGCGGCGCCGTGCCGGACCCGGTGGGGCACGGCACCACTGTCGCGGGCCTGATCGCCGGCCGCAAGGACGACAAGCGGGGCGTGGTCGGCCTGGCACCTGACGCCCGGATCCTGCCGGTCCGGGTGCTCGACGAACGGAACCGGTACGACGACGCCCTGATCGTCGCGCAGGGAGTCCGCTGGGCTGTCGACCACGGCGCCCGCGTGATCAATCTGTCCTTGGGCGGCAGCGGCGACAGCCCGGCCCTGGCCGCGGCCCTGGACTACGCGTTCGCCCGGGACGTGGTGGTGGTCGCCTGCACCGGCAACCTGGCCACCTCGACCGACCTGAAGGTCTGGTATCCGGCCCGCGAGCCGGGCGTCATAGCGGTCTCCGGGTTGGAGCGCAGCAGTGACAACCTGTGGTCCGGGTCGATCACCGGCCGGGCGACGGCTCTCACCGCGCCCGCCAACGGCCTGGTCGGCGCCCGTCCACCGAGCGGGTACTGGCGGGTGCAGGGCACCAGTTTCGCCGCGCCGCTGGTGGCCGCCACGGCCGCGCTGGTCCGGTCGCACTACCCGCAGATGTCCGCGGGCGAGGTGGTCAACCGGCTGCTGGTCACCGCCCGCGACATCGGGCCGACCGGCCGGGACGACCGCTTCGGGTACGGCGTGGTGGATCCGGTCGCCGCGCTTACCGCGCAGGTGCCGCCGGTGACCGCGAACCCGTTGGACGACCAGACGTCACCGGGTGTGGTCGGTTTCGGTCCGGCCCCGGGCTCCGCCGACGACAGTCCGGTCGCCGGTGCGGGCAGTGACCCGCTCGGTCTCACCGCCCCGCGCAACGAGACCCGGTGGACGGCCCGCGCCGCGGGCGCGCAGGACGACTCGGCGCCCGAGCAGGTGTGGGTCGGCGCGGTGCTCTTCGTCGCCCTGGCGACGGGCGCGGCGATGATGGTGCGCCGGTTCCGGCAACGGGTGCGCTGAGCGGGTGCTCGGGCACTGGTAGGCCTGAGTGGCGGGCGAGTGGGGTAGAACCGTCGCCATGAGCTCGCCCGGCCCAGACGCCCTCGCCACCGACCGTCCGTCCTGGCAGCGTCGCCGTCTCGACCCGGATCGGTCGCTGGGGTTGCGACTGACCCTGGCCGTGACCGCGGCGTTCCTGGTGCTGGTGCCGTTCTCGCTGCTGGCGTTGCTGGTGCTCGGCGCGTGGGCGCCCCTGCACCGGCTGGACACGTCGGTCACCGACGCGCTGCACGGCTACGCGCTCGGCCACCCGGCCTGGGTCATGGTGATGCGGGTCTGGAGTGAGGTGTTCGCGCCTATGCCGCTGCGGGTCGCCGCCCTGCTCGTGGTGATCTGGCTGCTGCGCCGCAAGGCTCGTCGACTGGCCGCTTGGACGGCCACGACCATGGTGGTCGGTGGGTTGATGGGTCCCCTGCTCAAGCTGCTCGTCGGCCGGGACCGGCCGGAACTGCTCGACCCGGTGGCACGGGCCGCCGGCTACTCGTTCCCCTCGGGGCACGCGCTGAACGCCGCCCTGGCCGCCGGGGTGCTGCTGCTGGTCTTCCTGCCGTACGCCGGGCGGGGTGCGTGGCGGGTCGTGTTGTGGGTCGTCGCGGTGCTGCTCACAGTGGTGACCGGCCTGAGCAGGGTGGCGCTGGGTGTGCACTTCACAAGCGACGTGGTCGGCGGTTGGCTGCTCGGCGCGGCGGTGGTTGCGGCGACCGCGGCCGCGTTCACCAGTTGGCGGGCGCACGCCGGTCTGCGGCCGGTCCGACCGGCACGCGACGGCATCGCCCCCGAGGTCGAGCGGCACCCGGACGCGGCCTGAGGCGTGCCGACGGCGTCGATCGGGTACTTGCCGGCTCATGTCCGACACCGTGGTCCAGATTGTCCGGCGGGTGCTGCTGCCGGTCTCCCTCCTGCTCGGCGTCATGGTGCTGCTGGGGGTGCTCGTCACCCGGGTGTTCGCCGACACCTGGCCGTTCACCGCCGAGGACGCGGTGAACAGGGAGTTGGCCGCCGACCGCACCGGCGGCTGGAACGACGTCTCGCTTGTGTTCAGCACGTTGGCCAGCACCCAGATGATCGTCGTGGTCACCGTGCTTGTGGCGCTGGCGCTGCGGCTCTGGTTGAAGCGCTGGCGGGAACCGTTGTTCCTGTGCGCGGCGGTGACCGCCCAGGCGCTGGTGTTCCTGCTGACCACGATGGCGATCGACAGGCAGCGGCCCGCCGTGGAGCACATGGACGTCTCGCCGCCCACGTCGAGCTTCCCGTCGGGGCACACCTCGGCGGCGGTGGCGCTCTACGTGGGCATCGCCGTGTTGATGGCGCTGCGGGCGCGCAGCACCGGCGCGAAGGTCGCCTGGTGGACCCTGCTGCTGGTGGTGCCGATCGGCGTGGCGCTGACCCGCATGTACCGGGGCATGCACCACCCGAGCGACGTGGTGGCGTCCTTCCTCAACGGCAGTACCTGCGTCGTGATCATGGCTCGTGCGGTGCTCGACCGGGGGGTGCGGTGGGGACGGGCGAAGCTGCCGGTCGCCGCGCCGGCGCGGACCTGACCCGGCGCGGAGCTCAGGTGCACTCGCCGGTGCCGACGCCCCTGGTGCGTTCGGCGCCGGCAAGTGCCACCGGGCGGGCCTCGGCGGCGGTCACCGCGAAACCGGTGTTCGGGTCGTCGGCGGCCGCCGCGAAGATGACACCGAGCACCACGCCGTTGGCGGCGACCAGCGGACCGCCGGAGTTCCCGCTGCGCACAAGCGCCCGGATCGTGTAGATCTCCCGGGTGACGTCTCCCGAGGAGTAGATGTCCGGCCCCGTGATCTTGTCGACGTCACGCACCCGCGCCGACTGCGCGTTGTACGGCCCGTCGAGGGGGAAGCCGAGCACAATCGCGTCGGAGCCGCTGCCCGCGTTGCCTACCGCGAAACGCATCGACGGACCGGGCAACCCGGGCACGTGCAGCACGGCCAGGTCGCGGTCCGGGTCGTACACGACCACCTGGCCGTCGTACCGCTCTCCGCCCAGCTCCACGGCCACCGACCGGGTGCCGGCCACCACGTGCGCGTTCGTCATCACCCGGTCGTCCGCGTACACGAAACCGGAGCCCTCGATGCGGCGCGAGCAGCTGGGCGCGGAGCCCAGCACCTTGACCACCGACCGCTGCCCGTTGACCACGACCTGGGAGCCGGCCAACGCGGGGTCGGGTGGCTCCACCTGCCGGGCCCGGGTGGGCGCGAGGTCGCCGAAGACGTCCGGGAAGCCGTTGGTGTCGACGGTGTCCCGCAGAGCGGTGGAGAGCTGCTGGGCCTGGTCCGGCAGCACGCGGTCGACAACGGTGATGAGCGCGCTGTTGCGGACCGAGGCGGCCAGCCAGGGCAGTGAGGACGACCCGAGCGGCACCGCGACGAGCCACGCCACCAGCAGCACCGCGAACAGCGACACGAACGCCCCGCCGACGTCGTCGACCCGCTTGCCGACCTCACTGGTGATCGTCTTACGCAGGTGTGAGCCGAGCCAGCCGGCCAACGCCTGACCGAGCACCGCCAGCCCGAACACCGCCACCAGCGAGATCAACACCCGGGTGCCGCTGTCCACGAACTGTCGGGCCAGCAGCGGCCCGAGCTGAAGGCCCAGCAGGGCCCCCACGAAGAAGCCGGAGAACGACAGGATTCCGATGACGAAACCCTGGCGGTATCCGCTGATCGCGAACACGAGCATGAGCAGCAACAGGACGAGATCCACGGCGGACACGGGTCAAGCGTACGGGCAGGACGCCCGCGAGATGACCATCGCTTGCGGAAGGTGACCGCGTGGTCAGCGCAGGGCCTTCTCGTCGATCTCGTCGGTGCCGGCCGACGGCGCCGGGGTCTCCCCCGCCGGCGGCAGCTCGATCACCCGGTCGCGCGACCACGGACGCGCCCAGCCGCCCATCTCCAGCAGGGCCGCCAGCACCCCGGCTGTGAAACCCCAGACGAGCATGCCGCGCGCCGAGAACGCCGGCCCGATCCAGCCGCTGCGGTGGCGGACCAGCAGCCGGTTGGCCGGGTCGACGAGCTCGCTGACCGGCAGCCTCGCCACGTGTGCCACCTCGGCCGGTTCCCGGGGGTGCACCGGGTGCGGGTCGTGCCACCAGGCCAGGACGGGGGTGACCACGAAGTCGCTCACCGGGATCCACAGTTTCGGCAGCTCGGCCAGCACCGTCACGCTGGACGGGTCGAGGCCGACCTCCTCGTTCGCCTCGCGCAGCGCTGTCGCGCGGACGTCGGCGTCCTCCGGGTCGGCCGCCCCACCGGGGAAGGCCGGCTGGCCGGCGTGGTTGCGCAGGGTGGCGGCGCGTTGCAGCACCAGCACGTCCGGGCCGACGCCTGGCTGCTCACCGAGCAGCACCAGCACGGCGCTCTCCCGGCCACCCTCGGCAGGTGTGGTCAGCCGCGTGAAGTCCTCGGCGCGGGCCGTGCCCAGCCGGGTCAGCAACGGCTCGATCCAGTCGGGCGGTCTGCGGGTCATGCCGACACTGCCAGGCCGAGATGCTGGCGGACCAGCTTGGCGAGCTGGGTGTCGTCGAGCGCGCCGGTGGCGTCGACGTGCCGGATCCGGCCCTGGACGTCGACGAAGAGGGTGAGCGGGATGGCGTTGCGCTCCAGAGCCCGCTGCAACGCCTCACCCTGGTCGACGAGGATCGGGAACCGTACGCCGTAGTCCTCGCCGATGGACTGGGCGCCGCCACGGCTGTCCCGGCTGTTCACCCCGATCACCTGGAGCTGACCTGCCGCGCGTTCGCTGAGCCGCTGGAAGGCGGGCAGCTCCTTGCGGCACGGCGGGCACCACGACGCCCAGATGTTGATCACCGCGGGACCGGCGACTGAGCGCAGCGCGACCGGGGCACCCCCGGTGAAGCAGGCGAGCGTCAACTCGGGCAGCGCCGTACCACCAGGTGTGGCCGACGGGGCTGCGCCGGGCGACGCGGCGGTGGGCGGGGTGCCGAGCGTGGCGCAGTCCCGGAATGGCGACGGCCGCTCTGGCGCCGCGCGCCGGGGTGCGGGGTCGTCGGACGGGCCGGCCGTGCAACCGGCGACGGCCAGCAGCAGCGGCAGGACGAGCAGGGCGAGACGCCTGTTCACGGCACCTCCGCGGCGACCGCCTGGGCGGGCACCAGCTCCGGGTCGACCCCGGCGGCCACCGCCAGGTCACGCGCCCGGGGGCCCTTGAGCAGCTTCACGGCGACTGTCGGCTCGGTCGGGCCGATGCCGTACGAGGGGCAGAGCTTCGCCAGCGTGCACGCGCCGCAGGCGGGCTTACGGGCGTGGCAGACCCGCCGCCCGTGGAAGATGATCCGGTGCGACAGCATGGTCCAGTCGCGCTTGTCGTACAGCGCACCGATCGCGTGCTCGATCTTGACCGGGTCGGTCTCGGTGGTCAGCCGCCACCTGTGAACCAGCCGCTGGAAGTGCGTGTCGACGGTGATGCCCGGGACGTCGAAGGCGTTGCCGAGGATGACGTTCGCGGTCTTGCGGCCGATCCCGGGCAGCGTCACCAGGTCGACGAGCCGGCCGGGAACCCGGCCGTCGTACCTGTCGAGGAGGGCCTGACCGAGCTTGAGCAGCGAGTCGGTCTTGTTGCGGTAGAAACCGGTGGGCCGGATCAGCTCCTCCATCTCGCCCCGGTCGGCGCCGGCGTACGCGGCTGCCGTCGGATAGCGGGCGAAGAGCTTCGGGGTGACCTCGTTGACCTTCTTGTCGGTGCACTGGGCGGAGAGGATGGTGGCGACGGCCAACTCCAGCGCGTTGGAGTGGTCCAGTTCACAGTGCGCGTCGGGATGCGTCTCGGCCAGCACCCGGCCGATCTTGCGGGCACGGCGTTTGCGCCCGAGGTCGGTCTCGCTGGCACCGGGAGGGCTACTGGTCACGACGGTCAGCCTACGTCGCGCCCCGGACGTTCCTGCTCGGGTCAACCCGCCGTCGGCGCGCTGATCCTGCCCTGCCCGTCGAACCGGGCGCCGCCCTTGGGGAAGTCGGTGCGGCTCAGCTCGGTGACCAAGCCCAGACCACGGTCGTCCGGGTCCATCGTCGGCTTGCCCGCCGAGTTCATGTACGTCGAGGTGAACGAGCCGCCGGCCCAACTGCCGTCCGGCTTGAGCGACACCTTGAGCACACCACCCCAGCCGAGCCGGCCGGTGTTGCTCAGCGAGTTGCCGCCGCCGGCGAAGTTGCCCAGGCTGTACGCGATCAGCCGCCCCTGGTAGAACTCCATCCCGCGCAGCACGTGCGGCCCGTGGCCGACGATCAGGTCGGCGCCCGCGTCGATCATGGCGTGGGAGAACTTGACCGGGTCGCCCCGGTTCTCGCCCAGGAACATCTCGGTGCCCGGCTTCACCCGGGTCTTGTCCGCGCCCTCGCCGCCCATGTGCACCTGCACCACCACGAGGTCGGCGAGGGTGGCCGCCTTGGCGACCACCGCCTTGGCGGCGGCGATGTCGACGAGGCTGTTCGACCAGACGTACGACGAGAAGCCGGCCACGGCGACCTTGACGCCCTTGACGTCGACCACTGTGATCTGGTTCGGCGCCCCGGTGTGCTCCAGGTCGTACTTCTCCAGGGCCTTGCGGGTGTTCTCGTACCCCTTCGGCCCGTAGTCGTAGCCGTGGTTGTTGGCCTGGTTGAGCACGTCGAAGCCGGCGTCGCGCAGGTGCGCCGCGTACTCCGGGGGTGCCCGGAACTGGAAGCAGCGGGTGGAGTTGGCCCCGCACTTGCCGGTGCCCGTGTCCACCGTCAGCGGCTCCTCCAGGTTGCCCATCACCAGGTCGGCCTTGAGTGCCTCGGTGACCGAGGTGAAGAAGCCCTTGCCCCCCGCTGCGGGCAGTCGGCTCGGCGCGTTGCCCATGATGATGTCGCCGGTGGCGGAGAGCGAGATCGCACCCCCGGCCGGGGCGTCGCCGCCGCCCTTCGGCCCGGCCGTGGTCACCGGCGCGCCGGTGCCACCACCACCGGCGCCCGGCTGCCAGACCGGCCCCTCACCACCGCCGGGGTCGGCGCAGCCGGCGACGAGCAGGGCGGCAAGCAGCGCGGCGAGGCCGAGGGCGACGCGGCGACGCGGGCGGGACGCGAGGGGGGCGGGAGCATACATCGCCCGCGACCCTACCGGCCGGCAAACGCGCCGACGAGGGCCGATCGGGTGGAACCTCAGCCGGTGAGCTGCTCGGACCAGGGAACGACAGGCCTGTCGCCGCCGGCGAGCACCGCCGCGTGCACCGCGCGGGCCAGCGGGGCGCCCCAGGCGGAGCGCGGTCCGCCGTACGCGGCCTCCGGCCCGTCCACCGGGCAGAGCACGGTGACCGAGTCGGTAGGGGTGCCGGTGCCCGGCAACCCCAGCTCCATGATCGCCTGAGCTTTCGCCTCGGTCGCGGTGGCCACCGCGTTGACAAGCGCCGGGTCGGCGAGCCGGGCCGGCACGTACACCACGATGTTGACCGTGCCGACGGGCTGCGCGAGCGCGGCCGGGGTCGGAGCGGCGGCGAGCACCGGGATGCCGAGGCCGACAGTCGCCCAGACCCGCACGCCGGTGTCGGTGCGACCCACCACCTCGGCCACGTCGACGCCGGTCAGCAGGCCCACCCCGGGCCCGTCGAGGGCCAGGTCCGCGGCGAGCGCGGCCAGGTGGGCGGCCGGGTCGTCCCGGTCGTACGACATCGGTACGGTGGCGTTCAGGACCCAGCGCCGGAGGCCTATTCCACCGCCGAGCGGGCCGCTGCTGACCGCCCGCAGTGGCACGTCGGCGCGCCAGACGAGCAGCGGGACGCGCCGCCCGTCCTCGGTGCGACTGGTCAGAGTTGGCTCGCTCAGCACGTCGGGCAGGTTACGCCTACCGATCAAGATTCCAGGGCCGACCTCTGATTCGTGCTCACGTGCGCCTAGACTTGGCGGCGCGCGAGGGGATCAGCGGACGGCGGACCCGGCCGACGGACGGCACGCGTAACCGGAGGTGCGCGATGGATGAGGTACTGGCCCGCAGCGGGATCTTCCAGGGTGTCGACCCGGAAGCTGCCGAGGCGCTTGCCAAGGAGATGGAGACGATCGAGGTCCGCAAGGGCGAGGTCGTCTTCAATGAGGGCGAGCCCGGCGACAGTCTCTATATCCTGCTGTCCGGGAAGATCAAGGTTGGTCGCCGCGCCGCGGACGGCCGGCAGAACCTGATCGCGGTGATGGGCCCGTCGGACATGGTCGGTGAGCTGTCGCTCTTCGACCCGGGTCCGCGTACGGCCACCGCCACCGCGGTGACGGACACCCGGCTGGTGCGACTGCGCAAGCAGGCGCTGCGGCCGTGGCTGAACAACCGCCCGGAGATCGCCGAGCAGCTGCTCCGCGTGCTCGCCCGGCGGCTGCGCCGGACCAACGACTCGCTCGCCGACCTGATCTTCACGGACGTGCCGGGTCGGGTCGCGAAGAACCTGCTCCAGATGGCGGGCCGCTTCGGCACCCGCGACGGCGGCGTGCTGCGGGTCACCCACGACCTGACCCAGGAGGAGATCGCCCAACTCGTCGGCGCCTCCCGCGAGACGGTGAACAAGGCGCTCGCCGACTTCGCCTCGCGCGGATGGCTGCGGCTGGACGGCAAGAGCATCATCATCCTCGACCCGGAGCGCCTGGCTCGCCGCGCCCGCGTCTGAGACAGCGGTACGGTCCGTCCCCGCCTCCCGTCACCGACGGAGGGCGGGGACGTTTTCGTCTGCCTGGCGCAGAAATGCTGGCTCGGGGCGGCCGAGGCGGTGAGGGTAGGGCCATGGTGAACAGCGTTGCGGTGCTCTCCGACATCCACGGCGTACTGCCCGCTCTGGAGGCCGTACTTGCGGAGCCGGACGTCGCCGCCGCCGACCTGATCGTGCTGACCGGCGACATCGCGGCCGGTCCGCAGCCGGTCGAGGTGCTGGATGTGCTCGCCGACCTGGGTGACCGGGTCCGCTGGGTGGGCGGCAACTGCGAACGTGAGCTGATCGACGCGCGGGCCGGCCGGCTCGCCGATTTCGAGGTGTCCAACTGGGCCGGCGGGCAGCTTCGCGAGGACCAGGTGGCCCGACTGGCCGCGCTGCCCGCGACGGTGACGTTGGAGATCGACGGGCTCGGACCGACGCTGTTCTGCCACGCGACGCCCCGCGACGACGAGGAGGTCGTCCTCGTCGACTCGCGGATGGCGCGATGGGCGGAGGTGTTCGGCGGTCTCCCGGCCGAGGTCGCCACGGTGGTCTGCGGCCACACGCACATGCCCTTCACCCGGCTTGTCGACAGGCGCCTGGTGGTCAACCCGGGCAGCGTGGGCATGCCGTACGGGGGCACGGGCGCGTGGTGGGCCCTGCTCGGGCCGGGTGTGCAGCTGCGCCGTACCCGTTTCGACGTGGACGCGGCGTGCGCGCGGGTGGCGGCGGAGTCGGCCTTCCCCGACGCCGCCGCCTGGGCCGACGAGTACCTGCGCTCGCAGCACAGCGACGCCGACGCGCTCGCCGTCTTCGGCCCCCGCGACGGCCGCTGACCCACCCGCCCAGTGCTGCAGACGGCCCTGACGTTGCTTGCAGTTCGTCGTTGCAGACGGCCTCGGCTGGCCGCTCAGCCGACGCCGCCGAATCAGCTGAGGCCCTGAGGACCTTCTCTGCTGCCTGTCGAGCTGCCCCAGATCTGGGCCAGGCCAAGTATCGCCGCTGCCCCACCCGTGGGGCAGCTCGACAGGGCCCGGGAGTGGCAGATGCGCGCTGTCGTTACCCCACTTGCGGGGCAGCTCGACAGGGGTCTTGGAGGGCACCCGAGGTCGGCTCGATCCGAGCACGATCATCGAGCCGGCCACAAAAAGTCAGTCTTGACTGTTTGTTTCGGAGGCCGCACGCTGTTGCCGTGTCCACCGCATCAACATCTGCCGGCGCGACGCGGGTTCCTCAGCAGGAGCGCAGCCGCGCCACCCAGGCCCGGCTGCTGGAGGCGACAGTCGACTGCCTGGTGGAGCACGGCTGGTCCGGCACCACCACCACAGTGGTCGCCGCCCGGGCCGGTGTCTCGCGGGGCGCCCAGTTGCACCACTACCCGACGAAGGCGGCGCTGGTGACGGCTGCCGTGGCCCACCTCGCCGAGCGACGGGCCGACGAGCTGCGCACCGAGGCCGAGGCGCTGCCGGCCGGCCCGCAACGGTTGGACCGCGTGGTCGACCTGCTCGGGGCGGCGTTCACCGGGCCGCTCTTCGTGGCCGCGCTCGAGCTCTGGGTCGCCGCGCGCACCGATCGGGAGCTCCGGGACGCCCTGGTGCCACTGGAGGCGACAGTCGGCCGGGAGATGCACCGCCTCACCGTCTCCCTGCTCGATGTCGACGAGCGCCGACCCGGCGTCCGCGAGGCGGTGCAGGCGACCCTCGACCTCCTGCGCGGGCTCGGGGTGGCCAACCTGCTCAGCGACGACTCAGCCCGCCGCACCGCCCTGCTGACCACCTGGAAGCGGCAACTCGCCACCCTGCTCACGCCCTGACCGCCGGTCGCACCGGCCCCACCCACCGGAGGCACCATGGTCGACCTCACCGACCTGCTCACGGACCTGGCCGACGAGTCCGCCGGCCTCGACTCCCTGGTGGCCCCGCTGCCCGCGACCGACTGGGCCTGGCCGACCCCGGCGGCGGGTTGGAGCATCGGGCACCAGATCGCCCACCTCGCCTGGACCGACCACGTGGCGCTGCTGGCCGCCACCGACCCGGAGGCGTTCTACGCGACGGTGACCTCCGCGCCGGACGTGACCCGGATGGTGGACGTGGGTGCGGAGGAGTTCCTGGCACCCCCGGCCGAACTGCTCGCCCGCTGGCGCGCCGGCCGGGCGGCACTCGTCGACGCCCTGGCCGCCGTCCCGGCCGGAACGAAGCTGCCCTGGTACGGCACCCGGATGTCGCCCACCTCGATGGCCACGGCCCGGCTCATGGAGACCTGGGCACACGGTGAGGACGTGGCCGACACGCTCGGCGTCGTCCGTCCCGCCACCGACCGGCTCCGGCACGTCGCGCACCTGGGTGTGCGTACCCTCGGGCACGGTTTCGCCGCCCACGGCCGGGAGGCGCCCACGACGCCGGTCCGGGTCGAGCTGATCGCGCCCGACGGCGACACGTGGACCTGGGGGCCGGTGGACGCCGCCGACCGGGTGAGCGGCCCGGCCCGGGACTTCTGCCTGCTGGTCACCCAGCGCCGCCACCGCGCGGACCTCGCCCTGCTGGCCACCGGCCCGGTCGCCGACGAGTGGCTCGACGTGGCGCAGGCCTTCGCCGGGCCGCCTGGCGACGGCCGCGAGCCGAACAGCGCGAACGGGGTACGGGCGTGATCCGCATCGGCAACGCCTCCGGCTTCTACGGCGACCGGTTCACCGCCTGGCGGGAGATGCTCGACGGCGGCGAACTGGACGTCCTGACCGGCGACTACCTGGCCGAGCTGACCATGCTGATCCTCGGTCGGGACCGGCTGCGCGACCCCGACCTCGGCTACGCGAAGACGTTCCTGCGCCAGATGGAGACCTCCCTCGGCACCGCCCTCGACCGGGGGGTACGGATCGTGACGAACGCCGGCGGACTGAACCCCGCCGGCCTGGCCTCGGCCATCGAGACCCTCGCCGCCCGGCTGGGCCTGCCCGCCCGGGTCGGGTACGTCGAGGGTGACGCCATCGGGCGGCCGGACGCGCTGACCGCCAACGCCTACCTCGGCGCGTACGGCATCGCCGCCTGCCTCGACGGTGGAGCGGACGTGGTGGTCACCGGGCGGGTCACCGACGCGTCGCTTGTCGTCGGCCCGGCCATCGCCCGTTACGGGTGGAGCCGCGACGACCTCGACGAGCTGGCCGGGGCGACAGTCGCGGGACATCTCGTCGAATGCGGCGCGCAGGTCACCGGCGGCAACTTCAGCTTCTTCACCGAACTGCCCGACGGCGGGCGCCGCCCCGGCTTCCCCATCGCCGAGGTGTACCCGGACGGCTCCACCGTGCTCACCAAACACCAGGGCACCGGCGGCGCGGTCACCGTCGAGACGGTCACCGCCCAACTGCTCTACGAGATCGGCGGGCCGGCGTACCTGGGGCCGGACGTGACCACCCGGTTGGACACCGTGACGCTGCGAGCCGAGGGGCCGGACCGGGTCCGGGTCTCCGGTGTCCGTGGCACGCCGCCACCGCCCACGCTCAAGGTCGGCGTCAACAACCTCGGAGGGTTCCGCAACTCGATGACCTTCGTCCTCTGCGGACTGGACATCGAGGCGAAGGCGGCGCTGGTCCGGGGGCAGATCGAGGAGGCAGTGGGCAAGGACGGGCTGGAGTTCACGCTCGCCCGCACCGACCACCCGGACGCCGCCGACACCGAGGCCGCGAGCGCACTGCTGCACGTACACCTGCGCGACAGTGACAAGGCGCGGGCCGGGCGGGCGTTCTCGGCCGCGGCTGTGGAACTGGCGTTGGCCTCGTACCCGGGATGCACGCTGACCACCCTGCCGGGCGACGCGACACCGTACGGCGTGTTCACCTCCGACGACATCCCACAGGACGACGTCACCCACGTCGCGGTGCTGCCCGACGGCGCGCGGGTGCCGATCGCCCCGCCGATCGGTACCGCCGCCACCTCCGAGGACGAGACGGTCCCCGGCGACCCGGCGGCGGCGGTGGACGGCCCGACCCGGCGCGGCCCGCTCGGCGAGCTGGTCGGCGCGCGCTCCGGGGACAAGGGCGGAGACGCCAACCTCGGTGTCTGGGCGCGCTCCGACGCCGGGTACGCGTGGCTGCGCGCCTGGTTGACCGTGGAGCGGCTGGCCGAACTGCTGCCGGAGACCGGGCCGCTGACGGTACGGCGCTACGAGCTGCCGAACCTGCGGGCTGTCAACTTCGTGATCGAGGGCCTGCTCGGGGCGGGAGTGGCCGCGTCCACCCGGTTCGACCCGCAGGCCAAGGCGCTCGGTGAGCTGCTGCGCGCCCGGATCGTCGACCTGCCGGCCGACGTGCCGACGGGAGCGAGCCTTTGAGCATCGTGGACACACCCGAGCGCCGGCAACTGCGCGAGCTGACCCGGGCTTTCGTGACCCGGGAGGTGCTGCCGCACCTGGACGACTGGGAGCGGGCCGGCGAGGTGCCCCGCGCCCTGCACGAGACAGCCGCGAAGATCGGCCTGCTCGGCATCGGCTTCCCCGAGTCGGTGGGAGGCAGCGGCGGGGACCTGCTCGACTCGATCATCGTGACCGAGGAGATGATCCGCTCCGGCGGCTCGTCCGGCCTGATCGCGGCCCTGTTCACGCACGGCATCGCGCTGCCGCACATGGTCGCGGCGGCGGGAGTGGGCGTCGGCGGTTCGCTTGGCGGCCGGATCGGCGGCCGGATCGGCGGCACCTCCGCGCCCGTCGACGACCACCTGATCGAGCGGTACGTCAGGCCCACCCTGGCGGGCACGATGATCGGCGCACTTGCCATCACCGAGCCGGACGGCGGTTCCGACGTGGCGGGCATCCGCACCACCGCGCGCCGCGACGGCGACCACTACGTGGTGAACGGGTCGAAGACGTACATCACCAGCGGGCACCGGGCGGACTTCGTGACCACCGCAGTCTGCACCGACTTCCCCGGCAGCGGCTCCCTCACCCTGCTGGTCATCGACAAGGACAGCCCCGGGTTCACCGTGGGCCGCCGGCTGGAGAAGCTGGGCTGGCACTGCTCGGACACCGCCGAGCTGTCCTTCGTCGACGTACGGGTGCCGGTGGCCAACCGGATCGGCGCGGAGGACACCGGCTTCCTGGCGATCATGCAGAACTTCGCCGCGGAACGGCTCTCGCTGGCCACCCAGGCGTACGCCACCGCGCAGCGCTGCGTCGAGCTGGCCACGCGCTGGTGCCGGGACCGGGAGACCTTCGGGCGTCCGCTTGCCAGCCGGCAGGTGATCCGGCACCGGCTGGCCGAGATGCACACCCGGACCGAGGCGGCCCGGGCGTACGTGCACGAGGTGGCCGTGCGGGTGGCGGCCGGCGAGCCGGTCGTGACCGAGGTGGCGATGGCCAAGAACGTCGCGGTGGCCGCCTGCGACCAGGTCGTCGACCAGGCGTTGCAGCTGCACGGCGGGTTCGGCTACCTGCGCGACGCCGAGGTGGAACGGCACTACCGCGACGCCCGGATCCTCGGCATCGGCGGCGGCGCCACGGAGATCATGAACGAGATCATCGCGAAGGGCATGGGCCTATGAGCATCCTGGACAGCGCGATCGACAGGTCCGCGCCCGGGTACGCGGCGAACCGGACCGCGTTGTTGGAACGGCTGGCCGAGCTGGACGCCGCGTTGGACCAGGCCCGGGCGGGCGGCGGCGAGAAGTACGTCACCCGGCACCACAAGCGGGGCAAGCTGCTCCCCCGGGAGCGGATCGAACTGCTTGTCGACGCGGACAGCCCGTTCCTGGAGTTGTCGCCTGTCGCCGCGTACGGCACTGACTTCCCGGTGGGGGCCAGCGTGGTCACCGGCATCGGTGTGGTCGAGGGCGTGGAGTGCCTGATCGTCGCCAACGACCCGACGGTCCGGGGTGGCGCGGTCAACCCGTGGTCGCTCGCCAAGACCCGGCGGGCCGGCGAGATCGCCCTGGCCAACCGGCTGCCGATGGTCAACCTGGTCGAGTCGGCCGGGGCGGACCTGCCCACCCAGGCGGAGATCTTCATCCCGGGCGGACGGGTGTTCCGGGACCTGACCCGGCTCTCGGCGGCGGGCATCCCCACGGTAAGCGTGGTCTTCGGCAACGCCACGGCAGGTGGCGCGTACGTGCCGGGGATGTCCGACCACGTGATCATGATTCGGGACCGGTCGCAGGTCTACCTGGCGGGACCGCCGCTGGTGAAGATGGCCACCGGTGAGGTCACCGACGACGAGTCGCTTGGCGGCGCGGCGATGCACGCCGGCACGTCCGGGCTCGCCGACCACCTGGCTGCCGACGAGCGGGACGGGATCCGGCTGGCCCGGCAGTGCGTACGACGGTTGAACTGGCGCAAGCACGGCCCGGCGCCGCGTACGGCCGTCCCGCAGCCACCCAAGTACGACCCGGAGGAACTGCTCGGCATCGCCAGCGCCGATCTGAAGGTGCCGTTCGACCCGCGTGAGGTGCTGGCCCGGATCCTCGACGGCAGTGACTTCGACGAGTTCAAGCCGGCGTACGGGGACGCGCTCGTCACCGGCTGGGGGGAGCTGCACGGCTACCCGGTCGGTGTGCTGGCCAACGCCCGGGGGGTGCTGTTCAGCGAGGAGGCGCAGAAGGCGGCCCAGTTCATCCAGCTCGCCAACGCCTCCGACACTCCGCTGATCTTCCTGCAGAACACCACCGGCTACATGGTCGGCACCGAGTACGAGCAGCGCGGCATCATCAAGCACGGCGCCCTGATGATCAACGCGGTGTCGAACTCGACTGTGCCGCACCTGACTGTCAACCTGGGCGCCTCGTACGGTGCCGGCAACTACGGCATGTGCGGCCGGGCGTACGAGCCGAGGTTCCTGTTCACCTGGCCGAACGCGAAGTCGGCCGTGATGGGACCGGCGCAGTTGGCCGGGGTTCTGTCCATCGTGGCCCGGCAGGCCGCCGCCGCTCGTGGGCGCGACTACGACGAGGAGTCCGACGCGGCCATGCGGATGATGGTCGAGCAGCAGATCGAGTCGCAGTCCGGCGCGCTGTTCCTCTCCGGCCGGCTCTACGACGACGGCGTGATCGATCCCCGGGACACGCGGACCGTCCTCGGGCTCTGCCTCTCGGCGATCCACAACGGCCCGGTGAAGGGCGCCGACGGTTTCGGCGTTTTCCGGATGTAGGGGGCTGGTCCGGTGAGCACGAGGAACACAGCGAAGCGGAGTCCGGCAGTCGCGAACGAAGGGCAGGCTCAGTGATTTCGAGATTACTCGTCGCCAACCGGGGGGAGATCGCCCGCCGGGTCTTCGCGACCTGCCGGGCGCTCGGCGTGGAGACGGTAGCCGTGCACTCGGACGCGGACGCGGACGCGCCGTTCGTGGCCGAAGCCGACCATGCGGTCCGGCTGCCCGGGGACACGCCCACCGAGACGTACCTTCGGGTCGATCTGATCCTGGAGGCGGCCCGGCGCAGCGGCGCGGACGCCGTCCACCCGGGTTACGGGTTCCTCGCGGAGAACGCCGAGTTCGCGGCGGCGGTGACCGACGCGGGGCTGACCTGGGTGGGCCCGCCGGCCAAGGTGATCGCGGCGATGGGTGACAAACTGGCGGCGAAGACGCTGCTCGCCGAGGCGGGCGTGCCGATGCTGCCGAGCTGGACCGACACCGCCGACGTGACCGACTTTCCGGTGCTGGTGAAGGCGTCCGCCGGCGGAGGCGGGCGGGGGATGCGGATCGTCCGGGACGCCGACGGGCTGGCCGAGGCCGTCGCCTCGGCGGGCCGTGAGGCCGCTGCGGCGTTCGGCGACGGCACGGTCTTCATCGAGAGGTACGTCGAGCGCGGCCGGCACGTCGAGGTGCAGATCTTCGGCGACGCCGCAGGCCGGGTGGTGGCCCTGGGTGACCGGGAGTGCTCGATCCAGCGCCGGCACCAGAAGATCGTCGAGGAGGCGCCGGCGGTCGTACCGGAGTCGGTGCGGACGGCGTTGCACGAGGCGGCGGTGGCCGCCGGCCGGGCCGTGGACTACCTGGGCGCCGGCACCGTGGAGTTCCTGCTCGCCCCGGGCGGCGAGTTCTTCTTCCTGGAGATGAACACACGACTCCAGGTGGAGCACCCGGTCACCGAGCTGTGCACCGGCCTGGACCTGGTGGGTCTGCAACTGCTCGTCGCGGAGGGTCAGCCGCTTCCGGCGACCCTCGGCGCGAGCACCGGCCACGCGATCGAGGTACGGCTCTGCGCCGAGGACGCGTCGGCGGGGTGGCGCCCGGCGGCCGGCACCCTGCACCGGTTCGCCGTCCCCCAGGTGGCGGCCGAGTTCGGCGGGCTGAGCGGGCCGGGCCTGCGGCTCGACTCGGGTGTGGTGGCCGGCTCGGTGGTAGGCGTGCACTACGACTCGATGGTGGCGAAGCTCGTGGCCTGGGGTCGTACCCGCACCGAGGCGAGCCGGCTGCTGGCCGGCGCGCTGGCCCGGGCCGAGCTGCACGGGGTGACCACGAACCGGGACCTGCTGGTCCGGGTGCTGCGCAGCCCCGCGTTCGCCGCCGTCGAGATCGACACGGGTTTCCTGGACCGGCACTCCGAGGTCTTCGCGCCGCTACTGCCCGCCGGCCAGCTTCCGGTGGTCGCGCTCGCGGCGGCGCTCGCCTCGGCCGCCGGCCGTCGCGCCGAGGCCCAGGTCCTGGCCGGGTTGCCGTCCGGCTGGCGCAACGTGCCGGCCGTCCCGCAGGTCACCCGCTTCACCGGCCCGGACGGTGAGATCGAGGTCCGCTACCGGCTCGACCGCACGGGCGCCCTCGCCGAATGGTCCCCCGACCCCGGCAGCGCCGACCTGACAGTGGCGCTCGTCGAGGCCACCCCGGGCCGGGTGGTGCTCGACGTCGACGGGGTTCGCCGCGCGTACCGCGTACACCGGGTGGGGTCGGAGGTCTTCGTGGACGGCCCGGACGGGGCGGCGAGCCTCACCGAGCTGCCGCGTCTCCCGCTGCCGACGGCGGAGCTGGCGGCCGGGTCGCTGCTCGCGCCGCTGCCCGGCGCGGTGACCCGGGTGCACGTCGAGGTCGGCCAGCGGGTCTCGGCCGGCGAACCGCTGCTCACGCTTGAAGCGATGAAGTTGGAGCATCCCGTGGTCGCCCCGATCGACGGAGTGGTCGCGGAGCTGCCGGTGCCGGCCGGCGGTCAGGTACGTACCGGTGCGGTGCTCGCCGTCATCGACAACGCCGAGGAGAACTCCTGATGACCTTCGACCTCACCCCCGAGCAGGACCAGCTGCGCGACGCCGTCAGGGCGTTGGGCCGCCGCTACGGCCACAGCTACTTCGTCGAGAAGGCGAAGGCCGGCGAGCACACCACCGAGCTGTGGGCCGAGGCGGGACAGCTCGGCTACCTGGGGGTCAACATCCCCACCGAGTACGGCGGCGGGGGCGGCGGCATCACCGAGCTGGCAATCGTCTGCGAGGAGCTGGCCGCGGCCGGCTGCCCGCTGCTGCTGCTCGTGGTCTCCCCCGCCATCGCCGCGACGGTGCTCGCCCGGCACGGCACCGAGGAGCAGCGCAAACGGCACCTGCCAGGCCTCGCCGACGGCACCCAGAAGATCGTCTTCGCGATCACCGAGCCGGACGCCGGCTCCAACTTCCACCGCCTGAGCACGGTGGCCCGACGGGACGGCGACGGTTGGCTGCTCAACGGCCGCAAGTGCTACATCTCCGGGGTCGACGAGGCCGGTCACGTGCTGGTGGTGGCCCGTACCGAGGATTCCTCCACCGGCAAGCTGAAGCCGGCGCTGTTCCTGGTGCCGACCGACGCCGCCGGGCTGACCCGGTCCAAGCTGGACATGGAGATCGTGTCCCCGGAGAACCAGTTCCTGCTCTACCTGGACGACGTGCGGGTGCCCGCCGACGCGCTGCTCGGCGAGTCACTGGACGCCGGCCTGCCGGCGCTCTTCGCCGGGCTGAACCCGGAGCGGATCACTGTCGCCGCGATGGGCGCCGGCACCGGCCGGTACGCCATCGAGCGGGCCAGCGACTACACCGCCACCCGCAAGGTCTGGGGTGGCCGGAGCATCGGCACGCACCAGGGCGTGTCGCATCCCCTCGCCCACGCGGCAGTGCAGGTGGAACTGGCCCGCCTCATGATTCAGAAGGCGGCGACCCTGTACGACGCCGGCCGTGACCTGGAGGCCGGAGTGGCCGGCAACATGGCCAAGTACGCGGCCGGGGAGGCCGCCGCACTCGCCGTGGACACCGCCGTCCAGGCGCTGGGCGGGGCGGGCATGACCACCGAGTACGGGGTGGCGACCCTGCTCGGCGCGGTCCGGGCCGGTCGCATCGCCCCGGTCAGCCGCGAGATGATCCTCAACTTCGTCGCCCAACACGTCCTGGGCCAGGACAAGTCCTACTGAGCGGGGCGGGTGAGCCGAGGCTCGGGTCCACTGCGTGCGTACGGGCCGGGCACGTCGGGGCGGCCGGACGACCGGCGCGTCGGTCGGCTCTGCGGTTGACAGTCGGCCGGAGCCGGACATGCTGGAGGGGTGAGTCGACTGCCCAGGCCCGATGCGCGGACGGTGGCGGTGATCGCGGGGCTGGGAGCCCTCGCGCCGCTGGTCACGCTTGCCGTCTGGCGCCGCCAGGATCTGGTGGGCGTGGTGCTCGCACTGCTCTGCGTCCTGCTGGCCATGGTCGCCGGAGTGGCCGCCTCGGCAGCCCGGCAGGGCGACGCCCCCGAGCCGGCGGAGCGCCCACTGGCGGCCGGACCGCCCGAGCTGATGCCCTACGGCCTCGACGCCGACACCCTCGACGCGCTGGACAGCCGGGACGCGTTGCGCGCGGTGCGGGACAGGCGGCGAGGGTCGGGCGGGCTCAGCGATCGGTGAGGGTGGGCGCGCTTAGCGCGTTCACGCCCTTCCCGGCCAGACACCGGTAGGCGCGGTCGACGCTGCCCTCGACGGGCGGCAGCACCTCCAGGTGCCAACCGGTCGCCTCGGCGATCCCGGTGGTCAACCGGAAGGTGGTGGCGCTGCACACCTGCCGTACCGGCTCGGCGGCGACCACCTCGTCGTACTCGGCGCCGACCAGCGGCACCGGCAGCAGACCCTCGGCGTACGTCTCCCAGGTGTGCGGGCCGACGCACGGTACGCGGGCCGCCTCGGCGCGGCTCCCACGGATCCGCATCGGGCCGAAGCACTCCAGCTCGGGCAGGCAGCGGGCGCCGCCGGGCAGGGCGGTCGGCGCGCCGGCGCTTGTCGTGCAGCCGGGCAGCGGCCCGGTGGCCGGTGCGGCGACCTGGCTGGCGGAGGGGGACGGCCCGGGCGGCGGCGCACTGCCGGCCACCCAGGCACCTGCGGTGGCCGAGGCGGCGAGCGCGAGCGCACCCGCGCCGCCGAGGAACCAGCGCCGTCGCCAGCGCCGGCCGGCGGGGGCCGCCTGCTGGGTGTCCTCCACGGCAGGTCGGGGCAATGGCTGGCTGGCCACGTACGGGCCGGAGTAGGCCCCTCCGCTGACCGGAGCGCCGCTGACCGGCGGGCCGAGGGGAAGGCCGGCGAGCATCTCGTGCAGTTCGAGGGCGGAGGGCCGCTCGGCCGGGTCGTTGGCCATGCCGGCGCGCAGCACGTCGATCAGCTCGTCCGGTACGCCGGGCAGGCCGGGGAGCGGCTGGTTGAACATCTCCAGCACGGTGACCAGGCTGGGATTGCGCTCGGACTGCCAGCGCGGCGGCCGGCCGTGCATCACCGCGTAGAGGGTGGCGCAGAGCGCGTACACGTCGACGGCGGGGGACGGCGGGCTGTGGCTGAACATCTCCGGCGGCGCGTACGCCGGGGTGAGCACCTCCAGGGTCACCGAGGCGTCCCGGTGCTCCGCGAGCACGGCCAGCCCGAAGTCGGCGAGCACCGCGGAGTTGAAGTTCGAGTAGAGGATGTTTGCCGGCTTGACGTCCCGGTGCAGCACCCCGGCGGCGTGCGAGTGGGCGAGCGCGTCGGCGATCTTCATGCCGAGGTCGCGGGTCTCGACCGGGCCGAGCGGCGAGGTGCGCATCCGTTCGGCGTACGACCCGTCGCAGAGTTCCATGATCAGGTAGGGGTGCTGGTCGACGGTGACCCCGACGTCGAAGAGGTCCACGACGTGCGGGTGCGACGACATCCGGCCGGCCGCCCGCGCCTCACGCAGGAAGCGGGCCTGGTCCCGCTCGTTGTCGAGCGTCCGGTTCTCCACCTTGACGGCGACCTCACGGCCGACCGAGATCTGGGTGGCCTGGTAGACGGTCGCGTAACCACCCCGGGCAAACACCCGCAGATCGGTCAGGCCGGGCACGTTCGGCACCGGCAAACCTCCGGTCGGGGTGTCGGTCACTGCTCGAAAATACCCAACCCGGCCGGCGGCTCAGCGCACCGCGTCCGCCGGAGCGGCACCGGCGTCCCCGACGTCGCCCGACGCGTCGACGGCAGGCGCCACCCCGACGCCGCCCCGCCGGGCGTCCAGGCGCAGACCGATCGCGGTGGCCACCGCGCCCAGCCCCTCCCACGCGGCCACCCCGAAGAACCGGTCGGGCGCGATGTCGGCAAGCACGGCGATGGTGAACACGGTGAACGTGACCAGCCGGAAGACCACTGTGAAGCGGTAGAACACCCGCCACTCGGTGACAGTCGCGAGCAGGTAGTAGACGCCCATGTTGAACGCCGCCATCGAGGACGCCAGCAGGAACGTGCCCGTGTGGTCACCGACGGCACGCGTCTGCGGCACCTCGAGACCGAGCATGCGCAGCTGCGCCTCCGGCCAGAGCAGCCCGACCGCGCCCATCACCAGCGCCAGCACACCGAAGACCGCAATGGTCCAGCCCGCGATGGAACGCGGCAGCTTCATGAAGAGCCTCCCCAGGCACGGCGACGATCACCACTGTGGACCACCGACGGTGCCAACACGCTAGCCGGTAGGTCCGACGACCACATCCCCGGAACCGGCAGAAACCCCGGCCGGTTGATCAAGGAGTTCCAGTCAGGAGAGGCGGGCGCGCAGGGCGTCCGCCTCGGCGCGTTCACTGCGCTGCTCCGTCGCGTACGCCAGGCGTACCGCCTCGTCCGCGCAGGCGCGCGCCTCCTGCGGATGGCCGCAGGCCGCCAGCGCCTCGGCCAGCACACCTGCCGCGATCACCTGGCTGCGGACGTCCTCGGCCGGCGCGGTGACCGCCCGCCGCGCCCAGTCCAGCGCCTGCTCCCGCTGACCGTGCGCCAGCAGCGCCGACGCGTACCGGGCCATCGTCTGGCGGCGGGAGAAGAGCAGCGACGGGGCGCTCGCGGCGACCGTCGCCACCGGGGCGAGCAGACCGACCGCGGTCGCCGGGTCACCGGCCGCCAGCCGGGCGGTGGCCAGCAGCACCCGGGGCGCGACCTGCGCCGGCGCCTGCGGGTTGTGCGGCTCCACAGCGGTCAGCACCTCACGGGCCACCCGCTCGGCCGTCTCGCAGTCCCCCATGTCCAGGGCCACGAAGCCGCGCAGCGTCCCGGCCATCCCGGTGAGCAGCGGGTGCGACGTCAACTCGGCGTACGACAGGGCGTCGGTCAGCAGGTCCGCAGCGTGCTCCGGCTCGCCCAGCCCGCGCGCCACCACGGCACGGACCACCAGCGCGAAGCCACGCCCCCAGTCGTCGGACGCCGCGGCGAACTCGCGGTACGCCCGTCGTGCCTCCCGGTCCGCCTCGGCCAGCTCACCCAGCTCGGCCGTGGCGTACGCCGCCACCGCGCGCAGCGTGCCCACCGCCCACGCCTCGCCGACCCGCTCACCGAAGGGCAGGAAGACCTGCGCCAGCCGACACGCCTCGCCCAACCGCCCGGCGAGCAGGCGGGCGAACGCGGTGGTGCCCCGCAGCCAGGCCCGCCCGTACGGGTCCTTCAGCTCGGCGAAGAGCCGGGCGGCCCGGCCGAGCACCGCGTCGGTGCCGGCGAAGTCGCCCCGGGTGGTGGTCACCCAGGCCAGGTTCTGCAACGACCACGCCTGCCCGCGTCGGTCCTGCGCGCCGAGGCTCACCTGGTACGCGGCGGCCAACCGACTGCTCGCCTGACTCAACCGTCCGCCCACGAAGTCGGCCATGCCGAGCCGGCGCATCGCCGAGGCGCGCAGGGTGGGCAGGCCGCCGGCCGTGGCGACCTGCAACGCCTCCTGCCAGGCGGACACCGCCCGGCCCTGGTCGCCGAGGGTCTGCTGGGCCTGACCGGCGAGCAGCAGAGCGCTTGCCCGTACCGCCTCGTCGCCCGTGTTCGCAGCGATCTTCTCGGCGAACGCGAGCGCGTCGACGACCCGGCCGATCTGGAGCAACGCCCGTGCGTGCACGACCCGGTCGGCGGCCGGCACCCCGTCGCGGGCCAGTTCGGCGGCGCGTTCCGCGTACTCCACCGCCATCGCCGGCTCCCCGGCGGACAGCGACCGGCGGGCCGCCCGACCGAGGGCGGCGACCCCGAGCGGGCCCACCGCCCGGGCCGGCGCGTCCGGGCGCAGCTTCACCGCGTCGGCGAGCCGGGCGGCCCGCTCGACGTGCGTCGCCACGAAGTCGTCGCGTGCCTCCTCGGTGAACCCGCCCACCGTGCCGGCGGCGGCCCCGTCCACGGGTGCCGCCCACCGGGCCAGCGCGGCGTGCCGTTCGGCCAGTTCCGCCTTGCTCACCCCGGCGTACGCGGCCTCGCGCATCAGGGGCGTCGCGAACGCGTAGCCGGAACGCGTGCGGTGCAGCATCCGGCGTTGCAGCAGCTCCTCCACCGCCCTGTCGAGTTCCACGGCGACCACCGCCGAGGGCCGCCCGTCGCGGCCGGCGCGCTGCTCCCGCAGCGCCTCCAGCGCACCTGTCGGCACCGTGTCGCCGACGACCGCGGCGTCCCGCAGCACCGAACGGGCGTCCGGTGGCAGCGCGTCGATCCGGGCGGCCAGCACGGCGGCGAGGTCCCGGGAGAGCAGCCGGCTGCCCAACGAGCCCGGCGCCAGCCGCCAGCCGGACGAACCCTGGTCCCGAGCGCCGGGGGCGGTGGTGAGCGCCCCGCGTTCGATGAGCAGCGTGACCAGCTCGGCCAGGTAGAACGGGTTGCCCTGGGCGGTGGCGAGCAGCCGGTCGGCGTCCGCCTGCGGCAGCTTGCCCCCACCGAGGTAGCTGGTGAGCAGGCGGGCCGCGTCGGCCCCGCGCAGTGGCGGCAGGGAGTGCACCTCGGCGTCCGCGACCCGGGTCAACGCGCCTGCGGTACGCACCAGCTCGGGACGCCCGAGCAGGAGCACCAGCACCGGGCCGCTGAGCCGGGACAGGGTCAGCCCGAGGGCACGGATCGTCTCGGCCGTTGCGTCGTGCAGGTCGTCCACCACGATCACCAGTGGTGCCTCGGCGGCGAGCCCGCTGAGCAGGTCGGCGACCGCGTTCGGCACCGCCTCGGCGTCGGCGGTCAACGCTGCCGCGCCGCCCCACTCACCGTTGTCGGTGCCCGTGTGCGCGGGCAGTTCGGCGTAGCCGAGAAGGGCGAGCAACTGCTCCGTGGCGATCGGTGGCACCTCGCCGCCGGCGCGGGTGAGTCGCTGGCCGAGCCGGCGCAGTCGCTCCTCCACAGCGGGTCGGGTCAACGCGGTGGCCGCGTCGCTGGGCAGACCGACGGCGGCGCGGACCAGGTCGGCGAGCGGCGCGAGACGGCGACGCTCACCGAAGGCGGCGCAACGCACCGACAGCACCCGGGCGCCGGTGTGCGCGGCGTACCGGCCGGCGCCCACGTCGTACCCGGCCGCGAGGCGCTCCACCTCGGCCGCGTACCGGGACTTGCCGATACCCGCCTCGGCAGTCATCAACAGCACCCGCGGGTCGCCCTGGTCGATCACCTCGGCGAGCCGACCGGCCACCCGACCGATCTCGGTCTCCCGGCCGACGTAGGGCGCCTCGTCGCCGAGCCCCGAGCGGGTGCCCGGCGCGTCCAGCAGACCCAGCAGCTCGTACGCCTCGACCGGCTCCCGCTTGCCCTTCAGTCGCAGCGGGCGCAGTGCCCGCCAGGACGCGACGTGCCGGGTGGCGGCGGCGGTCCGCCCGCCCGCGTAGACCGCGCCGACGGCTGCGGCGTCGGCCAGCCGGGCGGCGGTGTTCACCGTGTCGCCGATGACCGTGTACTCGATCGCGGCCTGGATGCCCGCGATGACGTCGCCGGTGTTGAGCCCCACCCGGAGGCCCAGCGGCGCGCCGCCGCCGCGCTCGTCGTCGAGCACCCGACGGACCGCCCGCTGCATGGACAGGGCGGCGCGGACCGCGCGTTCGGCGTCGTCCTCGTGCGCCACGGGGGCGCCGAACACCGCCATGATCCCGTCGCCGGTCAGCTTGTCGACGTGCCCGCCGAAGGTCTTCACGGCGCCCGCGAGGGCCGCGAGCACCCGGTCGGTGACCGCGCCGACGCGTTCCGGGTCGAGATCCTCCGACCAGGAGGTGAACTCGGAGAGGTCGCCGAAGAGCACGGTGACCACCCGGCGCTCGGCCGCCGGCAACGTCGCGGCGGCCGGCAGCGCGGCACCGCAGTTGTGGCAGAACCGCGCGCCGGGGACGGCGACAGTTCCGCACACCGGGCAGGTCACATGTGCTCCAACCCACTGACCCCCGGCGCGGATTCCCCGGTGGCGACGCCCAGATACTCCAGTTGGGCACGGACCGACCATTCGGCCGCCCACCACAGCGAGCGGTCCACGTCCGCGTAGACGACCGCGACCACCTCGGCGGGGGTGCGGGCGCCGGCGTCGACAGCCGCCCGGACCTGGTCGAGCCGGGCCCGCCTGTGGGCCAGGTAGAAGTCGGCGGCGGCGGCGCAGTCGGCCAGCGCCGGGCCGTGGCCCGGCAGCGCCGGGATCCCGGTGTACGCGGACAGCAGCTCCAGGCTGCTCAGGTAGTCGCCGAGGTGCCCGTCTGGGTGGGCGACGACTGTGGTGCCCCGGCCGAGAATGGTGTCGCCGGTGAGGACCACCCGTTCGCCGTCGTGCTCGACGAGGAAGCAGGCCGAGTCGGCGGTGTGCCCGGGGGTGCTCAGCAGGCGGATGTCGAGGCCGTAGCCGCCCAGGTGCTCGCCGTCCTCGGTCAGCGGCTCGCCGCCGATTGTGTGCGCCGGGTCGACGGCGAGGACGTGCGCTCCGCCGAGCAGGTCACTCAACCGGGCGGAGCCCTCGGTGTGGTCGGGGTGGCCGTGGGTGATCAGGACGAGCCCGATCGGGCCGTACTCGGCGATCCGGGTCAGGTGCCCCTCGTCGGCGGGCCCCGGGTCGATCACCACCGCGTACTCCGCCGCCGGGGCGCGCAGCACCCAGGTGTTGGTGCCGTCGAGGGTCATCGGGCCGGGGTTCGGCGCGCGCAGCAGAGAAACCCAGCGGGGCAACTCGTCGGCAAGCGCCGCCACCGCCCCCGTCACGTGCCCGCTCATGGCTGCGATCGTACGACCCCGGTCACCCCGCCCCGCGATCTTGCACTTGCTGCTGCTGATTCATGCCCCTTCAGGGCATTCGTCGGGGCAGAAAGTGCAAGATCGCGGCCGTGGTGCGGTGGGTCAGGCGACCTCGACGATCAGTTCGATCTCGACGGGGGCGTCCAGAGGCAGCTCGGCGACGCCTACCGCGCTTCTCGCGTGGCGGCCGGCCTCACCGAAGACGGTGCCGAAAAGGTCAGAGGCGCCGTTGATCACGGCGGGCTGTCCGGTGAAGCCGGGCGCGGAGGCCACGAAACCTGTCACCTTCACCACCTTGACCACTGTCTCCAGACCAACCAGCGAGTCGACCGCCGCCAGGGCGTTGAGCGCGCACCGCTGGGCCAGGTCCTTCGCCTGCTCGGCGGAGATCCCCGCGCCGACCTTGCCGGTGGCCAGCAGCTTGCCCTCGGCGATCGGCAACTGCCCGGAGACGTACACGTGCTGGCCGGACTGCACGGCCGGCACGTAGCTGGCCACCGGCGGAACCACGTCGGGCAGTTCGAGACCCAGCTCGGCGAGCTTCGCGTGCGGACCGTTGCTCATGCTTTGGGCCGCTTCAGGTACGCCACCAGCTGGTCCGGGTTCGGGCCGGGGACCACGGCGACGAGCTCCCACCCGTCCTCGCCCCAGTTGTCGAGGATCTGCTTGGTCGCGTGGACCAGCAGCGGGACCGTGGAGTATTCCCACTTCTGCATCGCTGAAGGGCTCCCTCTCGGTGCGGAATTGTTCGAGGCACAGCCTACGGTCCGCTGGCCGAGCGAGGCGCGGGACGCTGCTCCGGCGTGGTCGGCAGCTCGCCGCACGGCCCCTCGTGCTCGTACCCCTGGGGGCACCGGGAGCGGTCGGGCAGCAGCAGGTCGCAGAAGACCCGGTGCCTGTTGTTCTGGTCGTCGGCGTTCGACACGGTGGTCTCGCCGGCGTCCAGCTCCGGAAGGAATCCCAGGGACACCGCGACCCGGCCGGCCAGCGCGGTGGCCGCCGCCAGGTCGGGCACCCGGATCGGCAGGTGGATGACGAAGCCCGGCTCGTCGTCGTCCCGGACCCGTTCGGCGGGACGGTTGGACGCGCGGACCACCTCCGGCGGCTCCGGAACCCGGCGGTACGACCGCTCGTTGACCGGCGGGCTGCCGAGCGGCCCGCCGGTCGCCTCGCCCACGGCAGCCGGCCGGCGGAGCCGATCGTTCGTCGGAAACTGGGTGCGAGGGATGTTGTCCGCGTCGCGCATGCACTGCCTCCGGTAGTACCAGTCGGATCACGCTTCCGGCCCGGACGATCCGTCCGTTCCGTCCCCCGCACCGGGACGAAGGTAGGTCCGTGGCAGCAGTCCCGCCAACAGGACGCGCACGATCAGTCACCTAAAGTCACATATATGACACCTTGGGGTTAGTAATCCCGACTGCGGCAGATTCCACCTCGTCGTCGGCCGAACCGGTGGAGCGAACAGCACGATAGGGGCGACACCCGGCCCGCGGTTGACCGCTACCCTTCCGGTCGGACGGTCGCGCCGCGCCCGGCCGACCGCTCGATCACGCTCGACGCCCCCGCCGGCGGCGGGCGCCGCACCCCCCGGGGGAAAGACATGACCCAGCCACCCAGCGGCGACCAGGCCGGCACGCCCGCCCTCCCGCCGGCCAACCCGGATCCCGCCGGCCAGCCCAGCACCCCGGCCGTTCCCGCCCAGGCGGCTCCGACTGCTCCCGGCCGGGCGGCTCCCACCGCACGACCCGCCGAGTCGTCCCCCACCGGTCAGTCCGGCCAGCTCGCCCTGCCCGCCGCGCCTGCCGTCTCCGCGCCGACCTTCCCCGGTCAGGCTGCCGCCGCCACCGGCCCGGGCGGTCCCGGCACGGCCGAGCCGCCGACGGGGCCGGGCGGCCCGACCACCTCGGACATCCCGCCACCCCCACCCGGTTACCCGCCCTACCAGGGCGCCCCCGTGCCGCCGAAGAAGAAGCGCGGCCTGCTGATCGCGGCAATCGCACTCGTCGTGATCATGGTGCTCTGCGTGGGCGGCGGCGTGGTGGCGTTCCTGACCCTGCGCAACGCCGAGAGTGGCGAGGGCGCCAAGGAGCCGGCGGTCGCAGTCGACGAGTTCCTCACCGCGATCTACAAGGACCGCGACGCGTCCAAGGCGGCCAGTCACGTGTGCGCCGCCTCCCGTGACGACAAGAAGATCGCCGCGAAGGTCGCGGAGGTGCAGAAGTACGCCTCCGAGTACAAGAACCCCCGTTTCCGCTGGACCACCCCGAAGGTGGACAACAAGACGGGGGACCGCGCCACCGTCTCCACCCGGGTCACCATGACCACCGCCGACGAGAAGGTGGCCGATCAGGACCTGCGCTTCACTGTGGTGCAGAAGACGGGTTGGTGGGTCTGCGAGGTCGCGTGACCGGCAAGCCTGGATAGGCTCGACGGGTGCGTGCAGCTGAGCGGCCGACCGACCCGGCCGGTACCGGATGGTCGGCGCGTCTCCACGTGGTGACCGGCAAGGGTGGCACCGGCAAGACAAGCGTGGCGGCGGCGCTGGCCCTGGCGCTGGCCGCCGGTGGCCGGCGCACCCTGCTGGTGGAGGTCGAGGGTCGCCAGGGCATCGCCCAGCTCTTCGGCATCGACCCGCTGCCGTACGAGGAGCGACACCTCGCGGACGCCCCGGACGGCGGTGAGGTGCGCGCGCTCGCGGTGGACGCCGAGGAGGCGCTGCTCGAATACCTCGACATGTTCTACAAGCTGGGCGCTGCCGGTCGGGCGCTACGCAAGCTCGGCGCCATCGACTTCGCCACCACCATCGCCCCGGGCCTGCGCGACGTGCTGCTCACCGGCAAGGTGAAGGAGGCCACCACCCGCACCTCGGGTCAGCGTCGGGCGTACGACGCGGTGGTGCTGGACGCTCCTCCGACCGGGCGGATCGGCCGTTTCCTGAACGTCACCGCCGAGACGGCCCGGCTGGCCAAGGTCGGCCCGATCAAGACCCAGAGCGAGGGGGTCGCCGCGTTGCTGCGTTCCCCGATGACGGCGGTGCACGTGGTGACGCTGCTGGAGGAGATGCCGGTGCAGGAGACGGTGGACGCCGTCGCCGACCTGACGTCGCTCGGCTTCGGCATCGGCAACGTGATCGTCAACGCGACCCGTCCGCCGCTTCCCGCCGGCCGGGCCGTCACCGCCGCCGAGCTGAAGCGGGGGCTGGTCGCCGCCGGGCTGCCTGCCGACCGGGAGATGGTGGCCGGCCTGCACGACGAGGCCCGGGACCAGGTCATCCGTCGGGAGCTTGAGGATTCGCTCCGCGCCGACCTGGTGGAGTTGGGGCTGCCGATGTTCGAGCTTCCGTTGTTGCCCGACGGGGTGGACCGGGCCGGCCTCGAGACGCTGTCCCGTGCCCTCGTGAGGGCGGATTGACTCACACCTGAGGTCGGCACGGGCGCACGGACCCACGCGGCCCGATACGCTCGATTGGTGCCTTCCGAAGACGCGGCGCCGCAGCTGGACGTCGACCAGATCCTCGCCGACCCCGGCGTGCGGATCATCGTGTGCTGCGGTGCCGGCGGGGTGGGAAAGACCACCACGGCCGCCGCGCTGGCGCTGCGGGCCGCCGAGCAGCACGGCCGCCGCACGGTGGTGCTCACCATCGACCCGGCCCGCCGCCTTGCCCAGTCGCTGGGCCTGACCGAGCTGGACAACACGCCTCGCCAGGTCAAGGGGATCGACGTCGAGGCCAGCGGCGGTGAGCTGCACGCCATGATGCTCGACATGAAGCGCACCTTCGACGACGTGGTGCTCCAGCACACCGATCCGGCGAAGGCCGCGGAGATCTTCGCGAACCCGTTCTACCAGGCGATGAGTTCCACCTTCTCCGGCACGCAGGAGTACATGGCGATGGAGAAGCTGGGCCAGCTGCACGCCCGCGGCGAGTGGGACCTGATCGTGGTGGACACTCCGCCGTCGCGCTCGGCACTCGACTTCCTGGACGCGCCGGCCCGACTGTCCCGCTTCCTGGACGGCCGGATGCTGCGCCTGCTGCTGGCACCGGCGCGCACCGGTGGTCGGAGCATGTTCAGCCTGGTCACGGCCTCGTTCGGGATGTTCTCGAAGGTGGTGCAGAAGGTGCTCGGCGCGCAGCTGCTCACCGACCTGTCCGGGTTCGTGGCCGCACTGGATTCGATGTTCGGCGGTTTCCGGCAGCGGGCCGAGCAGACGTACCGCATCCTCCAGGCACGGGAGACGGCCTTCGTGCTTGTCGCGGCCCCGGAGCCGGACGCGGTCCGGGAGGCCGCGTACTTCGCCGGCCGGCTGCGGGAGGAGAAGATGCCGCTGGCCGGCCTGGTGCTCAACCGGGTGCACCGCCCGGCGGTGCCGGAGCTGGACGCCGAGCAGAGCCGGGCCGCCGCCGAGCGGCTGACCGAGCTGGGTGGGCACGAGGCCACCGCCGACGTGCTGCGGGCGCACGCCGCGTTGGCCCGCCAGGCGGTACGCGAGCAGCAGGTCGCCGCGCGGTTCACGGAGGCGTTCCCGGCCGTGCCGGCGGTCTCGGTGACGGCGCAGCCCGCCGACGTTCACGACGTCGACGGGCTGCGGACGATCGGCGCGGCGATCAGCCGGCCCTGATCCGCGTCAGTTGGCCGCGCTGACCAGGATCTTGTCCTTGCCGGCCTTGTCCTTGCTGTTCTTCTTCATCGCGGCCTCGAACATCTTGCGCCAGCTCGTCACCTGCGGGTGGCGGCGCAGCAGCGCCCGGCGTTCGCGTTCGGTCATCCCACCCCACACACCGAACTCGATCCGGTTGTCCAGCGCGTCGGCCAGGCACTCGTACCGAACTGGGCAGCTCCGGCAGATCCGTTTCGCCACGTTCTGTTCGGCGCCCTGTACGAACAACGCGTCCGGGTCCCCGTTCTGACACGCCGCCAGCGACGGCCAGTCAGTGATCATGCCCATGTGTACACGTCCCCCCTTGCAGTACCTACCGACCTCGTCGATGCACGTCAGCCGGCGATTCCCCCCGATCGCCCGGCCTGCCTTCCCCAAGGCGGCGCGGACGACATGTGGCGCTGTTGCCGCCCCCATCATGCTCTGTAGTCGACCGATTACGCAACGTTGTCGGCGAAATCCATCATTCCGGACACTCCCGGCTTCCCGGGCTCTTGACCGCCGCTTACCCCGCCGAGGTCGACGAAAACGCTGCGCCGCCTCCACCAATCGGTGGAGACTCGCGGCAGGTCACACGCAACCACGCACCGGGGGTCGTGCGTTTAGCACAACGAGGGCAGCGCGCGCAGGAAATGGGGAAAGAACGCCCCAGCGCCCCTCGTTCCCTACTCGCGTACCCTGTCGAGGTGACCTGGATGCGGAAACGTGACCACAATGTGCTGACCAACGCCGCATCGCTTGCCGTGTGTGGCCTACTGGCCGGCGTGGTGGTCGCTGCGGCGGCCTTCCCCGCGGTGGCGATGTCCGGCTTGGCCGCGAAGGCCGGCGCCGAGACCTTCGGCGCCCTGCCCACGGAGTTGACTGTGGCCCGCGCGCCACAGATCAGCTACCTGCTGGCATCGGACGGCAAGACACCGCTCGCGACGATGTACGACGAGAACCGGCGGGACGTCAAACTCGCCGACATCTCGCCGGCCATGCAGAAGGCCATCATCGCGGCCGAGGATCACGACTTCTACAAGCACAACGGCGTCGACATCAACGGCGTCGCCCGTGCGTTCGTCAACAACCAGAGCGAGGGCTCCGGCCGGCAGGGCGCCTCGACGCTGACCATGCAGTACGTCCGGCTGGCCATCGCGTACTCGGCCACCCACCCGGCCGACGTGGTCGCGGCGACCGAGGACACCAGCGCCCGCAAGCTGCGCGAGATGCGGCTGGCCCTGCAGGTCGACAAGGAGTTCTCCAAGGACGAGATCCTCACCCGCTACCTGAACCTCGCCTCGTTCGGCAACGGCGCGTACGGCATCTACGCCGCGAGCCAGGTCTACTTCGGCAAGCCGCCGAGCAAGCTCAAGATCGAGGAAGCGGCGCTGCTGGCCGGCATGGTGAAGGCGCCCACCACGAACGACCCGACCACCAAGGCCGGCTACCCGCTCGCCCTGGACCGTCGTAACTACGTCATCCAGAACATGGTCGACATCAAGGCCATCACCCAGCAGGAGGCCGACGCGGCCAAGGCGACCAAGCTGGTCGTGAAGGACAAGCGCACGCCGAACGGCTGCGTGGCCGCGAACGTCAACAGCTGGGGCTTCTTCTGCGACTACTTCTACCGCTGGTGGATGCAGCAGGAGACGTTCGGCTCGACCACGTACGACCGGGAGCGGCGGCTCAAGAGCGGCGGCTACACGGTCGTGACGTCGATCGACGTGCAGGCGCAGAAGGGCGCCGACAAGGCCGTCCGTAAGGCCAAGAGCGAGAACAGCAAGGAAGCCGCCATGGTCGCGGTCGTCGAGCCCGGCACCGGCCGGGTGCGGGCGCTCGCCGTGAACCGGCAGTTCAAGCTGGACGACCCGAAGAACCCGAAGAACAAGCTGTCCAGCGATCCGGCGAAGAGCAAGAAGGGCATCCGGGGCAACTACCCGGCGACTGTCAACCCGCTGCTCACCGGCGGCGACGGCATCACCGGCTACCAGGCCGGCTCGACCTTCAAGCTCTTCACCATCGTCGCGGCGGCCGAGAAGGGCATCGCGCTCAGCAATCAGTTCAACGCGCCGCAGCAGTTCAAGTCGGAATACATCATCGACAGCAGCAGCCCGGCCGCCTGCAAGGGCACCCACTTCTACTGCCCGACCAACTCCGGCCTGAAGGCCGGCGGCATGCAGAACATGTGGACCGCGTTCGCGCAGTCGGTCAACACCTACTTCGTCCCGCTCCAGCAGCAGGTCGGCGCGGAGAACGTGGTGGACGTCGCCAAGCGGGCCGGCATCCAGTTCCGGGCCAGCAACGACGCGAAGTTCGCCGCCACCAAGGAGGCGGCGCACCAGTGGGGCGCCTTCACCCTGGGTGTCTCCTCGACCACGCCGCTGGACCTCGCAAACGCGTACGCGACCTTCGCGGCGGACGGCAAGTACTGCGAGCCGATCCCGGTGCAGGAGATCCGCGACCCGGACGGCAAGAAGCTGGACATCGCCAACCCGCGCTGCGAGAAGCGGTTCAGCACCGAGGTGGCCCGGGCCGCCGTGGACGCCGCCCGCTGCCCGGTCGGCGACAACTCCAAGACCAGCAAGTGCGGCAACAGCCGTACCGCAGGTGTGGTGAAGGGCATCGTCGACGCGCCTGTCGCCGGCAAGTCCGGCACCACCGACTCGGAGAAGACCGCCGCCCTGGTCGCCATGACCAAGCAGTACGCGGTGGCCGGCATCATGGCCGACCCGGACTGGCCGCAGACGAACGTCAAGATGAAGCACGCGGAGAAGGACGGCATCAACCCTCCGGTGTACGAGACGCTTCGCGACGCCATGAAGGGCAAGCCGCGCATCAACTTCGAACCGCCCGGCCAGAAGATCTCCGAGGGTGACCAGCGCAGCATCCCCGACGTGAAGTGCGTGTCGGTGGATCAGGCGAAGTCGCGCATCAAGGGCGCCGGTTTCGAGCCGGTCGTCTCCGAGGCGAAGGTCCCGTCCTCCTGCCCGGTCGGCACCGCGGCGGGCACCAGCCCCGACGGACGCACCATCAAGGGCGGCATCGTGACCATCCAGGTCAGCAGCGGTGGCGGCGCCACCCCGCCGGACAACAAGCCGGGCGGGCCCGGTAACCCGCCCGGTCGACCCGGCGGCGGCGGTCGCCCCGGCGGCTGAGCCGACAGGCAACACACGCGAACGGGCGGGCACCCCCTCTACGGGGTGCCCGCCCGTTCGTCTGTCCGGACTACCGCTGCTCGCGGGTCAGAGGCCGAGCTGTCGGCGTACCTCGGCGGCCACCCGACCACCCTCGGCCTGGCCGGCCACCGCGGCCTGGGCCGCCTTCATGGCCGGGCCCATCTGGGCCTTGCCGGTGAAGCCACCCGCGGCGAGCGCCCCCGAGACCAGCTCGGTCAGCTCGGCGTCGGAGAGCTGCTTGGGCAGGTATCGGTCCAGCACCTCACCCTCCGCGGTCTCCTTGGCGGCCTGCTCCGAGCGGCCGGCGTCGGCGAAGGCGGTGGCCGCCTCCCGACGCTTCTTGGCCTCTTTGGTCAGCACCGCGAGCACCTCGTCATCGGTGAGCTCGCGCTTGGCCTTGCCGGCGACCTCGGCATTGCCGACGGCGGCCAGGGCCATCCGCAGGGTGGAGGTGGTCAGCTCGTCGCGCGCCTTGAGCGCGGAACGCATGTCGGCGGTGAGGCGGTCCTTCAGCGTGCTCATGGACGGTCAAACTACCCTGAACGCCATGCGAAAGCGCACACTATTCCGGCTCGTCGCCGGAACCGCCGCCGTCGGAGCAACCACCCTCGCGTACGCGTCGCTCATCGAGCGCAACATGTTCACCCTGCGGAGGTACGACGTACCGGTGCTGCCGGCCGACGCGGAGCCGCTGCGCGTACTGCACCTGTCGGACCTGCACATGATGCCCGACCAGGCGCGCAAGCAGGGGTGGGTGGCATCGCTCGCCGCCCTCGACCCGGACCTGGTGGTCGTCACCGGGGACAACATGGCGCACCCCGACGCCGTGCCGGGCGTGCTGCGGGCGCTGCAACCGCTGCTCGACTACCCGGGCGCCTTCGTGTTCGGCTCGAACGACTACACCGGGCCGGTGCTGAAGAACCCGTTCACCTACTTCCTGCCCGACCGCGAGTACACCGAGGGCGTCGACCTGCCCTACGAGGAACTGCGCCAGGTGTTCACCGGCGCCGGCTGGGCGGACCTCAACAACGCCCGGACCACACTGAAGGCAGGCGGACGGCAGCTCGACCTGGTCGGCGTGGACGACCCCCACATCGACCGGGACGACTACCCCGCCGTTTCGGGCGCGGTCTCCTCCTCGGCAGACCTGTCCATCGCGCTGACGCACTCCCCCGAGCCACGGGTGCTCGACCAGATGGCCGCCGACGGCTTCGGACTCCTGCTGGCCGGACACACCCACGGCGGTCAGGTCTGCGTACCCGGATACGGGGCGCTGGTGACCAACTGCGGGCTGCCCCGCTCGATGGCACGCGGCCTGCACCGCTGGCCCGGATCGGACTCCTGGCTGCACGTCTCCGCCGGCCTCGGCACCCACCCGACCGCGCCGATCCGGTTCGCCTGCCCTCCCGAAGCCTCCATCCTCACCCTCATCCCCCGCTGACCCGACCCCCGCACAGGCCTCCTGGCGGACCGGTCGAGCGGCGGGGGTACCGAGTTTGACCCTCGGGGCGGGTGGGCTACTATTTGTCGGCACGCCTCGGGGTGTGGCGCAGCTTGGTAGCGCGCTTCGTTCGGGACGAAGAGGTCGTCGGTTCGAATCCGGCCACCCCGACCAGAGGCAGAGGGCACATCCACTCGGTGGATGTGCCCTCTTCTGGTTGTCAGTCCTGTGTCTCGGTGCGTTCGATCTCGGCGAACGCCGCGCTCAGGTAGCCGTCGAGCGGCCGGCCCGTCACCGCCAGCAGGTCGGCCACGAGCAGCGGGCCATGCTGGGCGAGCGCCGCCGGGTCGGGTGGAGAGTCGTCCTCGCCCGGGTCGTACACGCCGAGCGCACCAGCCAGCAGAACCAGCACGACATGCGGGTCGACGTCCGGTCGCCAACGCGCCGCCGCGCGGACGCACCGCTGGAGCACCTGCCGTACGTCGTCGCCGTCCAGCCCGTCCGGATGGGTCGCCTCCAGCAGCAGCCGCACCACCGAACCCAGCACCAGGCCGGAACGCTCAGCCGTGGCGAGCCGGCCGGTGGCCACCTCGTACGCCTCGTTGTCCTGGATCTTCGCGGCCTGGACGGCGTCGGAGGCGGCGCCGGCGATCTCGCGGGCGGATGCGGGCAGGTGTCGCCAGGTCACGCTCACCCGGCCAGCATGGCAGAGCGCACCGACAGCCGCCGCCTCGGTAAACGGTTCGCGCGGTGTCACACCTGACGAACAGAATGCCTGTCATGTTGCGTCGCGCCCTACCCCGCCGCCCGGAAGCTCGCCGGCTCCTCGTCGGCACCCTGCTGTCGGCGATCGGGCGTGGCCTCACCCTGCCGTTCCTGTTCATCTACCTCACCGACGTACGCGGTCTCACCGACACACGGGCCGGCCTGGCGATCGGTTGGTACGGCGCGGTCACGCTGGTCCTGTCGCCGCTGGGCGGGACGCTGATCGACCGGTTCGGGGCGCGGCGGGTGGTGCTGCCGTGCCTGCTGATCGAGGCGGTGGGCACCGGCTCGCTGGCCCTCGTCGACTCCAGCGCCTCCGCGTTCGCGGTGATGACGGTGATCGCCGTGGGCAGCTCGGCGATCTGGTCCGGGCAGAACACGATCCTCGCCTCGCTTACCGACGACGGCGAGCGGCAACGCGTCTTCGGGCTGAACTTCGCGCTGCTCAACCTCGGTATCGGGATCGGCGGCATGACGTCCGGCGCGATCGTCGACACCGACCGGCCGGTCACCTTCCTGGCGGTCTACCTGCTGGACGCGGTGAGCTACCTGATGCCGGCGCTGATCCTGCTCACCCTGCCGGGTGTCGGGCACCGGCTCGGCGCCGGCCGGGTCGCTGGCCAGCCGTCGCCGGGCGGCTACCTGACAGTGCTGCGGGACCGCCCGTTCCGCCGACTGGTGATCTTCGGCCTGATCCTCACCACCTGCGGGTACGCCCAGATCGAGGTGGGCTTCGCCGCGTACGCCGTGCGGGTCGTCGAGGTGAGCCCCCGGGTGGTGGCCTGGGCGCTCGCGGCGAACACCGTGACAATCGTGCTCGCCCAACTCCTGGTTCTCCGCCGGATCGAGGGCCGCAGCCGCACCGCCGCACTGGCCCTGGTCGGCACGGTGTTCGCCGCCGCCTGGCTGGTCCTCGGCGCCGGCGGCCTGATCAGCACCGAGAGCGCTGTGCTCGCCGCCCTGTGTGTGGTGGCCTGCTCGGCGATCTTTGGTTTCGGCGAGACGATGCTGTCGCCGATGATGCCGGCGCTCACCAACGCGCTGGCCACCGACGAGCTGCGCGGACGGTACAACGCGATGAGTTCGATGATCTTCGGGATCAGCGGCGTGATCGGCCCGGTCACCGCCGGCCCCCTCCTCGCCGCCGCCGACGGCCGGGTCTGGGTGGCGACAGTGGTCGGTGGCTGCCTGGTGGCCTCGCTTGTCGCACTCTCCCTACGCCGGCTGCTCACCCCCGCCCAGGACGGCCGGGTGACGGCCGAGCCGACCTCCCCCGAGCCGACCCCCGCCACCGCCTGACCCCGCACCCCGCAACGCGCACCGCGCACGCCGCAGCCCCGCACGCCGCACCGCACGCGCCGCAGCCCGCACGCCGCACCCCGCACCGCACACGCCGCAGCCCACACGCCGCACCCCGCAGGCCCCACGGCACACGCCGCACACCGCAGCCCGCACGCCGCACTACCCAGGTCGCACGCCGCAGGCCGCAGGCCGCAGGCCGCAGGCCGCAGGCCGCAGGCCGCAGGCCGCACCAAGATCCGCGCAACTTCGCAGATGTTGCTGCCTCCGACGCGCGGGTGGCAGCAATATCCCCGATGCTGCGCGGATCTTGCTCGCGGATCTCGCCGCCGCAAGATCGCGCTCGATCCTGGATCGAGTGGCATCCTCGCCGCAGGAAGCCACTACTTCCATGTTCGAGCGCGATCATGCGGCCCGACGCGGCCGCGCGAGCCGGGCGGGGCGGGCGGGCGGGGCGGGGCACGCTAGCGCGGCGGGGCGGGGCGGGGCACGCGGGCGCGGCGGGGCGGGGCACGCAGGCGCGGCGGGGCGGGCGAAGAGGGCGTCGGACAGGGGGCAGGGGACGGGTCGGGCCCCGGAGCACCAGCTCCGGGGCCCGATCGTCGCGGGGTCGTCCGTCAGGCGGCGGGGACCTCGGCGGTGGTGCGGATCCGGTCCAGCGCCGGTGCGGAGACCGGCGACTGGGCGGTCAGGTAGTCCACGAAGGCGTCCAGGTCGATCTGGCCGGTGACCTGGTTCGTGCCGCCGGTGAGGGCGCTGAAGCCGTCGCCGCCGCCGGCCAGGAAGTTGTTCACCGTCACCCGGTAGGTGGCGGCGGTGTCGACGGCGGTGCCGCCGATGGTGAGGCTGCCGCGGACCACGCGGGTGCCGGCGCACGGGTCGGCCGCGGTGGCGCTGGTGCCGTTCAGGTCGACCACGTAGCGCACGGTCGAGGACGGGTACAGCGTGCGACCGGTGACGAACTGCTGCTCCAGTACGCAGTAGAGCTGCGCGCCGGTCAGGTCCAGCGTCACCAGGTTGTTGGCGAACGGCTGCACGGTGAACGCCTCGCCGTAGGTGACCGGCCCGGCGTCCAGGGGGGCCCGGACCCCGCCGGGGTTCATGAAGGCGGCGACGGCGCCCTGCTCGTCGTCGGTGGCGGCGAGCTGCGCGTCGGCGATCACGTTGCCGATCGGCGATTCGCCGCACGAGTTGGGCACCTGCACCGAGCAGGTGCCGAGCAGGTTCTCCTGCGTCGTCACCAGAGCGGTGCTGGTCACGCCCACCTGGCGGTCGGCGACCGGGCCGAGAACGGTCTTGTACCGCTCGATCAGCGCGGTCTGCTTCCGGTCCGGGGCGACGTCCCGGGAGACCACCACGTTGTTGGCGGACGCGGAGAGCACGTCACCGCTCCGACGGTCGATCTTGAGGTCGATGTCGGTGACCAGGCGACCGAACGAGCTGGCGCTGGTGACCAGCTTGCCGTTGATGTCGCAGTTGTACGCCTGGTGGGTGTGTCCGCTGACCACCACGTCGATGGACGGGTCCATCCGGTTGGCGATGTCCACGATGGGGCCGGTCATGCCGACGCAGTCGTTGATGCCACCGGTCGCCGCCTGGGCGCCACCCTCGTGCAGCAGGACGACGATCGTCTCCACGCCCTTGCGGCGCAGCTCGCGGGCGTACCGGTTGGCGGTGTCCGCCTCGTCGGTGAAGGTGAGGCCGGCAACGCCCTGCTGGCTGACGATCTGCGGGGTGCCCTCAAGGGTCATCCCGATGAAGCCGACCTTGACGCCCTGCACCTTGTGGATGGCGTACGGAGCCATCAGCGGCTTGCCGGTGGCGGTCTTGAAGGCGTTGGCGGAGAGGTACTGGAAGCCGGCGCCCCGGTACGGGGTGCCGTCGGCGCAGCCGTCGACCGGGTGGCAGCCGCCGTTCTGGATGCGCAGCAGCTCGGCGGCACCCTCGTCGAACTCGTGGTTGCCGACGCTGGCGTAGTCGAGCCCGGCCATGCTCAGCGCTTCGATGGTCGGCTCGTCGTGGAACGCGGCGGAGAGCAGCGGGGACGCGCCGATCAGGTCACCGGCGGCGACGGTGATGGTGTTCTTCTTCTTGGCGGCTGCGCGCAGCTCGGCCAGGTGCGTCGCCAGGTATTCGACACCGCCCGCGGCCTGCCCGGCGATGCTGCCGCTGGAGCCGGTGGGCGGTTCGAGGTTGCCGTGGAAGTCGTTCAGCGCAAGCAGGGTGACGTCGACCGGCTTCGGCCGTGCGTCGGCCTGCTCGGGGGTGGTGGCGACCGCGCCGAGCGCGGCCACCGCGAGTGCGGTCAGGCCGGCGGCGGCCCGACGCATCCCGGAACTGGACATGGAACTCCTCGTGAGAATCGGCGTGCGTGGTGGCCGGCCGGTGGGTCGACCGGGCCGCCGACCGACGCCGTCGAAAAGGGTCGGTCGCGGTTGGCGACGTTGGGACCGTCGCCGTCCCGGCCAGCCTCTCATCCGGACGCCCACCCGTCGAGCGGGGCACCATCAGAGCTGCGAATACGCACGATTGTCGAGCCGGGTCCGGAAAGGACCGGACGGTCATCGTTCAGCCGGCGGCGAGCACCTCGACGACCAGGTCCGTGACGTCGTCAGGTGACCAGCCGTCGACGATCCCGGGCCGGGCCGACAGGTAGTCGGCGATCCGCTCCGCCGGCCAGCCGTGCGACTCGTGCAGCCCGCGGGCGATCATGCCGAGGTAGATCGACGCCGGGGGACGGCACCGCACGGCGGACGCCGGCCCGGGGGCCGTGAAGGTGAGCATCGGGACACCACCGTGGCTGCCCGGGCAGACCAGCGTCTCGTACCGACCGGGGCCCAGCGTGGCCCGCCCGTCGGCGACGGCCGCGTCGATCGCCGCCTCGGTGGCCGGGGCGAGGTCGCCGGTGCCACCCGCCGGGCGGTACATCTCCTGGGCCGCGATGTCGGTGAACTGCTCGACGGTCACCAGGTAGGCGCGGGCCGCGGCCAGGCCCGGGAGCTGTGGGTCGTAGAAGGCCATCCCGCCGGTCCAGGCACGGGACTCGCCGGCGAAGTAGATCCCGCCCGGCAGGGACACCGGCACCGACCGGCTGGGCGGGCGGGGGTCCCGGCAGCCGGGGTACGTCCGCCGCCCGCCGGGCGGGCATCCGCCGCCGATGTACCAGGCCAGGCGGGCGGCGTGCATGTTGGAGCCGTACGCGACGTACCAGACCAGCCGTTCCTCGACCGCCTCCACATGCGCCGCCGTCAGAAGCCGCAGGTCTGGCCGGCGGAGTGGCTGACCTGCACGGTGTGCGTCACGCACCCGCCCGACTCGACCAGGTGCAGCAGGAAGGAGGTGGGCTCGGCGACCCAGCCGATCTGTTCGTCGGCGGCCATGGTGAGGGTGCTCTGTCTCCAGGTGCTGGGGGCCACGGTGAGCACAGTGCCGGCGTACCCGGTGGTGACCGGGCGGTGCAGGTGCCCGGCGGCAACCCGCACGACGTGCCGGTGCCGGCCGATCACCTCGGCGAGCGCGGCGCCGTCGGCGAGCCGGATCGCGTCGGCCGCCGGGATGCCGGCCGCGACCGGCGGGTGGTGCAGGCAGACCACAGCGGGCACCTCGGGCCGCCCGGAGAGGACGCCGTCGAGCCAGCCGAGCTGCTCCTCGCCGAGCTGGCCGCCGTCGCTGCCGGGGATCAGCGAGTCGAGGACCACTATGGTCGCCGCCTCGTGGTCGACGTGGTAGTAGGCGGAGAAGCCGCCGCCCAGCCAGGGCGTGCCGCCGAACGTGTCGAGCAGGGACTCCCGGTCGTCGTGGTTGCCGGCGACCAGGTACACCGGGAGGGGAAAGCGGCCGATCAGCTCGCGCAGCGCCGCGTACTCGTCGGGGCGCCCGTGGTCGACCAGGTCGCCGGTGATGACCACGCAGTCCGGTCGGGGTCGCAGCGCCAGCACGCGGCCGAGCGCGCCGTGCAGCCCGGCGGCCGGGGCGGCGGCGAGCAGGCCGGTCGTCAGATGCGGGTCACTGAGCTGGGCGATGAGCATGGGTTCGCCTCCTCCGCGCCGGGAGTTCCACGCTATCGCCGGAGCGCGTCGCGTGGCGTCCCGAGCCCACAGGCTCCGTCCACAGCCTGTGGATAGCACATGTGTACGAAGGTCGGTCCCTCCCCGCGGAAGTACGCTTGATCGCGTCGGCCCCTCCCCTACCTGGAACGACGTGCGAGTGGATCATCAGCAAGTTGTCCGCGACGTCACCGTCCGTCTGCCGATGGCGTCGACCACGCCGGAAGCCTGTCGGTGGACCGTCACCGCGTTGTCCCGCCACACCTCGGCGACGATCTCCGTGCTGCTCGAAGTCCAGGAGCGGCTGCGCTGCATCGCGGCAACCGGAGCGTGGCAGGTGTTCGCCACCGTGCCGGCCCGCACCGGCATCGTCGGCCGGGTGTACGCAACAGGCGTCACGGCGGTCGTCCCCGACGTCACCGTCGATCCGGACTACCTCCCGGTACGCCCCGACGTGACCGCCGAGCTGTGCGTACCGGTCACCGACCCGGACGGCCGGACCATCGGCGTACTCGACCTGCAGTGGACCGACCCGGTCGACCTGAGCCCGTGGCGGGAGATCGCGCAGCGGTTGGCCGCCCGGCTCGGCGCGCGGATCACCGCCCTCGGCGGCCCGCCGGCGGAGAGCCGCAGTGAGAAGCTGCTCCGGCACGCCGCCGCGCTCTCCTCCGCGCCCACCGAGGGTGACGTGCTGGGCGTGGCCACCTGCGCCGCCCGGGAGGTCTCCACCCTCTCCACGGCAGTGCTGCTGATCGCCGACGCGGGCGAGGTCCGGATCGGGCCGGCGCCGCTGGATCCGAACGGGTTGGAGACCCGGATCCGGGAGGAGCTGACCGAGGCGGAACCCGCGGCGCTCGCCCGGATGATCGAGCGGGCGCACCGGTACGGCGCCGGCTACACCCTCGGTGAGGCGGGGCACCCGCCGACTGAGGACTACCAGCCGCTGACCCGGGCCGGGGTACGCACACTTGTCGCCGTCCCGGTCGGGCCACCCGGCGCCGGCGGGGTGCTGCTGGTCGCCGACGAACGGTCCCTGCGCCCGGACCCGACAACCGTCAGCCTCATGGAGCTGCTGGCCGGGCAGGCCTGGACGACCCTGGACCGGCTGCGCACCCTCGCCCGCCTGCGGGAACAGGCCAGCTCGGACCCGTTGACCGGGCTGCGGCACACCGGCCCGTTCGGGCAGCGGATCGCGGCGGCCACCCCGGGGCGTACGGCTCTGCTGGCGATCGACGTGGACGGCTTCAAGACGGTGAACGACACGTACGGCCACCAAGCCGGCGACCAGGTGCTGGTCGGGTTGGCCCGGGCCCTGGAGGGCGCGCTGCGGCACGGCGACGAGCTGTACCGGATCGGCGGGGACGAGTTCGTCGCGGTGATCGAGGTGAGCCGCCCGGAGGAGGCGGTCCGGATCGCGGAGCGGCTCACCGAGGCGGCCCGGCGCGTCGGCCGCACCATCAGCGTGGGTGTCGCGCTGCCCCGTCCGGGCGAGTCACCCGATCGCACGCTCCGCAGGGCGGACCAGGCCCTCTACGCGGTGAAACGCCAGGGCAGGGACGGCGTGCAGTTGTCCGCCGCCTGACCCCGCCTCTCGGGTCAGGAGGTCTTCAACTCCTTGGCCAGCAGCTCGGCGATCTGGGCGGTGTTGAGGGCCGCGCCCTTGCGCAGGTTGTCGCCGGTGACGAAGAAGTCAAGCGCGCGGGGGTCGTCCAGGGCGCGGCGGATCCGGCCGACCCAGGACGGGTCGGTGCCGACCGCGTCGATCGGCATCGGGAACTCGCCCGCGGCGGGGTCGTCGACGACGATCACCCCGGGGGCGTTACGCAGTGCCTCGCGAGCGCCCTCGGCGTCCACCTCGGTGGCGAAGACCGCGTGTACGGCCACCGAGTGGGCGGTCACCACCGGCACGCGTACGCAGGTGGCGGACACCTTGAGGTCGGGCAGGCCGAGGATCTTGCGAGACTCGTTGCGGATCTTCATCTCCTCGGACGACCAGCCGCTGTCGGCCGCCGAGCCGGCCCAGGGGACCACGTTGAGTGCTAGCGGCGCGGGGAACGGGCCCAGGTCGTCGCCGACCGCCTGCCGCACGTCGCCGGTACGCGAGCCGAGCAGGCGGTCGCCGGCGACCTTGGCGAGCTGGTCGTGCAGGATCTCGACGCCGGCCTGCCCGGAGCCGGAGACCGCCTGGTAGGAGGCGAGGACCAGCTCCCGTAGGCCGTACTCACGGTGCAGCGGAGCCACCGCGATGATCATCGCGAGGGTGGTGCAGTTGGCGTTCGCGATGATGCCCCGGGGCCGGTTGCGGACCTGCTCGGGGTTGATCTCCGGAACGACGAGCGGGACGTCCCGGTCCATCCGGAACGCGCCTGAGTTGTCCACCACTATCGCGCCCCGGCCGACCGCGACAGGTGCCCACTCGGCGGAGACCTCGTCCGGCACGTCGAACATCGCCACATCGACGCCGTCGAACGCCTCCGGGGTCAGCGCCTGGACGACGAGTTCCTCGCCCCGGCAGCGGACCCGCCGCCCGACCGAGCGTTCGGAGGCGAGCAGACGGATCTCACCCCAGACGTTGCGGCGACCGGTGAGCAGCTCACACATCACGGTGCCGACGGCACCTGTCGCTCCGACCACGGCGAGGGTGGGCAGCGCCGTCATCGGCGCTACCTACCCGTCCCCGCGTAGACCACGGCTTCGGTGTCGCCGCCCAACTCGAACTGGTCGTGGATGGCGCGTACGGCGGCGTCGAGGTCGGTGTCGCGGCAGACCACGGAGACCCGGATCTCCGAGGTGGAGATCATCTCGATGTTGACCCCTGCCGCACCGAGGGCGGCGAAGAAGCCGGCGGCCACACCGGGGTGCGAGCGCATGCCGGCGCCGATGAGCGAGACCTTGCCGACGTGGTCGTCGTACAGCAGGCCCTTGAACTTGACCGGCTCCTGGATCTTGCTGAGCGCCGCCATCGCGGTCGGGCCGTCGGCCTTGGGCAGGGTGAAGGAGATGTCCGTGCGGCCGGTGCCCTCGGTGGAGACGTTCTGCACGATCATGTCGATGTTGATCTCGGCGCCGGCGACGGTGTCGAAGATCCGCGCGGCGGCACCCGGCTCGTCGGGCACCCCGACGATCGTGATCTTGGCCTCGCTACGGTCGTGCGCGACCCCGGTGATCAGTGCCTGCTCCACGGAAGGGTCCTCCATCGATCCGGTGACCATCGTGCCGGTGTTGGTCGAGTATGACGAACGGACGTGGATCGGCAACCCCGCCCGCCGGGCGTACTCCACGCTACGCAGGTGCAGCACCTTCGCGCCGCACGCGGCCAGCTCCAGCATCTCCTCGTAGGTGATCTGCTGGATGTGCCGGGCGTTGGGGACGATCCGGGGGTCGGCGGTGAAGATGCCGTCCACGTCGGTGTAGATCTCGCACACGTCGGCGTGCAGCGCGGCGGCGAGCGCCACCGCAGTGGTGTCCGAACCGCCGCGGCCCAGGGTGGTGACGTCCTTGGTGTCCTGCGAGACGCCCTGGAAGCCGGCCACGATGACCACCGAACCCTCGTCCAGCGCGCCCTTGAGCCGCCCCGGGGTGACGTCGATGATCCGTGCGCGGCCGTGCACCGACGTGGTGATCACGCCGGCCTGCGAGCCGGTGAACGAGCGGGCCTCGTACCCCAGGTTGTGGATGGCCATGGCCAGCAGGGCCATCGAGATCCGTTCCCCGGCGGTGAGCAGCATGTCCAGTTCGCGGCCCGGCGGCAGCGGGCTGACCTGGTTGGCCAGGTCGAGCAGTTCGTCGGTGGTGTCACCCATCGCGGAGACCACCACCACCACGTCGTCGCCGGCCTTGCGGGCGGCGACGATGCGCTCGGCCACCCGCTTGATCCGCTCGGCGTTGGCGACGGAGGACCCGCCGTACTTCTGCACCACGAGTGCCACGACGGTGCACTCCCTCCCAGCGACCCTGAGCGTGCCGACGCCGCCGGAACCGGGGCCGGCGGCGCGTGTCAGACCCCTTGAGGGTATCCGGCGGGTAACGACGGCGGGTCAGGTGATCCCACCATCCGGCCCGTCCGGGACGGCGCGGCCCCGCTGGCCAGGGCGGCGGTACGCCGGAGCGGCCCGACCCGACACGCCGGAGCGGGCGCGGCACGTGCCGGTCCCCACCAGCCGCCGTCACCCACCAGAATGAGCCGGTGCCCGTCCTTCTCCGCTCGGCCGGCCGCGTGCTCGGGCCGCTCGTGCTCGCCCTGCCGGCGTGCCTGGTCGCCTGCGCCGATGAGCAGCCCGTGCCCCCGCCGCCCACCGACAGCCCGCCCGCCCAGGTGGACGCCGCCCGGGACGAGTTGGCCGCGCTCGCGGCGGCAGCCCAGGACCGCCGGCTGGTGGCCCAGTACGTGCACAGCCGGGCCGGCCAGCCCGACCGCACGGTCGTGTTCACGAGCGCGAACGACGGCAGTTGGCGGGTCGACGTGCCGGGTGGCGCGCTGGGCGGCACGGTGGACGTCTCGTTGGCAGCCACCGCCGACGGGTTGTTCCAGTGCGCCCTGCCGTCGCCCGGTCGGCCGGAGTCGGCGAGCTGCGTACGTGTCGGCGACCGCGACGAGCCCCTCCCGCGCCGGCTGGACCCTCGGGTCCAGCATCCGTTCACCGACTGGTTGGACGTGCTCACCGACCGGCGGGCCCCGCTCGCCGTCGCCCCCGCCAGTGCACCGAAGGGCCTGACCGGGACCTGCTACTCGGTGGACTCCACGACCGCCTCGCTCAACGCCCCGCTGGACGTGGGCATCTACTGCTACGACCGGGACGGCACACCGACAGGCCTCCGCACCGGTAACGGGACGCTGCGGCTGGCCGCCCCGCCCGGGCCGCCGCCGGCCACCGTCCAGCTGGCCGGCCCGGTAACGGACGGCGAACCGCTCGGGACCGAGGCTCCGCCGACGCCTACCGCTGACCCGTCGGACAGCCCGAGCGCGGGAACGTCCTGATCTTCGTCCCGTTACGGGTGCTCTTGACCACATTTAGACCACCCAAACTGAGCGGCGAATCGCCCATACAGGACGATCTGTCGCATGGCTGACCTCACCCCGCTGCTCGCCTACCGCTGGAGTCCCCGAGCCTTCGACCCGAGCGCCGAACTCACCCCGGACGAGGCGGCCTCACTGCTGGAGGCCGCCCGCTGGGCCCCGTCGACGGAGAACGGGCAGCCCTGGCGGTTCGCCCTGGGTCACCGCGACGACGAGGTCTGGAAGCGGATCCTGATCAACCTCCCCGACGACGACCAGGGCTGGGCCCGCAACGCCGCGACCCTGGTGGTCGGTGCGCACACCGGGCGCGACGCCGAGCGGGCGGCGTACGACCTGGGTCAGGCGATGGCCCACCTCACCGTGCAGGCCACCGCGCTCGGCCTGCACGTGCACCAGCTCACCCGTTTCGATCGGGCCGGCCTCGCCGGCGAACTGGACCTGCCCGACGGCGTCCGCCCGCTTGTGGTCGCCGCCGTGGGCCGCCTCGGGGATCCGTTCGGTCTCCCGGCCGAGCTGCTCGCCCTGGAGGTCGGCCTGCGGCACCGCCACCCGGTCGCCGACCTGCTGCTCCGCTGATCGGGCTCACCCGCCCCGGCTGGCCCGGAGCAGGACGTGCGCGGCGTCGGTGTTGCGGTAGAGGACGTGCCGACCCTGCCGGAACCTGCCGACCAGGCCGGCGGCGTGCAGAGCGGCCAGGTGCTGGGAGACGTTCCCGGCGGACATCCCGGTGAGTCGGGCCAGGTCGGTGGTGGTCGACGACGTGTCGAGCAGGTGCAGCAGCGCGGCCCGGCCTGGGCCGACCACCCGTGCCAGCGGGTCGCCGGGCGGCGTCGCGGTCGCCTCCCAGAGCGTCCCGACCGCCCGGACCGGGTACGCCCCGGCCGGCGCCGAGTCCTCCAGAAGGTTCCACAGCACCCGCCGGTCGGTGAACAGGGCCGGACTCAGCGCCAGCCCACGATCGCGCAGGTCGAAGTCCCGTTCGAACGGGTCGTCGCTGACCACCCGGTCACCGAGCCAACGCAGGCTCGGGTGCAGCTGCTCGAAGAACCGACCGGCGCCGTTCTCGGCGAGCTGGGCGGCCCGGTACGCCACGTCGGCGTCGAGCATCGCGCGTATCCGCGGCCAGTCCGGGGCGATCGCCTCGTCGTACCAGACCCGCACCGCGTCGACGAGCTGCGGCAGCAGCCCGCGAGGGTCGGCCAGAAGCGCCAGCCCGAACGGGCCGAGCGGGCGGCGCGCGGTGGTGGCCAGCAGATCCTTGACCACCACTGCCGGCGGCGTCGCCGCGAGCTGGTCGAGCTGCTCGGCCATCTCCACGTTCGGTCGGGCCGCCGGGGTGAGGAAGTCGGGCAACGGGCAGCCCTGCCACGTCAGCTCCGTCAGCGGTCGCACCGGGGCGGCGACCTCCGGACGGCGCAGCGTCACCCGGGCGCGGTCGATCCAGGGCAGGTGCACCGCGTAGCGGAGCGGGTTGGCAAGCGCCCACATGCTCAGGACGGTCTCGTTGACCGGCGACACGGCGAGCCGGACTCCGGCGACGTCGGTCAGGCTGAACCGCAACTCGGACACACGCACCCCCGCAGGATTCGGTCCAGCCTAAAAGGTTCGACCGGAACCATGGGGACACGATTCACTCACCGCCCATGGGGGCCAGAGACACCATCCGCACAGTTGTCCGACACGTCGTACCGCCGGCCGGACTGACCCGCGCCCTGGCCGTGCAGGCAATGGTGTACGCCGTCGGCAGCGGCCTGTTCCACGCCGGCAGCGCCGTCTTCTTCACCAGGGCGCTCGGGCTCAGCGCCGCCCAGGTCGGGTTGGGGCTGTCCATCGCGGCGGGGGTGTCGCTGCTCGGCACGGTGCCACTGGGTGGCCTCACCGACCGGTACGGGCCGCAGCGGGTCTGGGTGGTGGGGCTGGTGCTGAACGCCGCGCTCTTCGCCACCTACCCGTTCGTGGGCGGCTTCGCGGGATTCCTCGCCGTGGTGGTGGCGTTGGCGGCGGTTGACGCGTCGACAGGTGTGGCCCGTCAGGTCTACTCGATCAACGCGCTCCCGCCTGCCGAACGGGTCACGGCGATGGCCTACCAGCGTTCGTCGCTGAACGTCGGATTCGGGCTGGGAGCCGTGATCAGCGGTCTGGTGCTGGCGGTGGACACGATCGAGGCGTACCGGGGAATGGTCTGGTTCATCTCGACTGTCTTCCTGTTCACGGCGCTGTTCGTACGACGACTGCCCCGGCTGCCTCAGGTGACCCGGCCGGTGGAGCCGATGGGTCGGCTCGCCGTCCTGCGGGACCGGCCGTTCATGGCGGTGTCCCTGCTGTCCGGGCTGCTCACCGCGCACGGGGTGCTCTACCTGACGGTGCTGCCGCTCTGGATCCTCACCCACACCGACGCCCCGAAGACGGTGATCGCCGCGCTGGTGCTGCTCAACACGGTCCTGATCGTGCTGCTCCAGGTACGCGTCAGCCGGGGCGCCGACACCGCCGAGGGCGCGGCGCGGGCCTCCCGCCGTGGTGGCCTGCTGATCGCCCTGGCCTGCCTGGTCCTGCCGATCTCCGGGGTCACCCGGGGCGCGCTCACCATCGTGGTGCTGGTGGCCGCCGCGACGGTGCTGATCCTGGCCGAGCTGATCCAGTCGGCGGGCGCCTGGGGGCTCACCGCCACCCTTCCGCCGGACGACCAGCGCGGCGCGTACGTGGGGGCGCTGCGGCTGGGTGAGCAGGTGCAGTACCTGGTCGCCCCGGCCGGGTTGACAGCGCTCGGCGTGACCACCGGCGGCTGGGGTTGACTGCCGCTGGCAGCGATCTTCGTGCTGCTCGGAGCGGCGATCGTGCCCGCCGTGGCCTGGGCGCAACGGACGCCGAGGCTGGGCGCGGACGCCCCGGGGCGGAGCATGACCCCGGTCCCATAGTCCGGACCTGCCTTCCCACTCCCGATCACATCACGTAGGGTGACGTGGTCATGTGGCAGGCGCTGCTCCTCCTTAGCCGCCGCGACGAGGCCTGACCGGCCGGCACCTCGTCGCGGAGTCGCATCGCGCCGTCCAGCACATCTGAGTTTCCTCTCGGCACCGCCGCGCACCGTCGCCCGGCACCTCGCCGACACCTTCCGATCTGCTGACGCCACATGTTCCAGGGAGCACTCCGAGATGGCTCAACCTGTCACCGACGCTGAGACCGATCCGATCGCCCGGCAACGCCCGAGCCGGATGCCGTACCACCGCTACCAGCCCTACCGGGAGCAGTTCCGGGTGGAGCTGCCGGACCGCACCTGGCCCACCCGTACCGTCGAGGCCGCGCCACGCTGGTGCGCGGTGGATCTCCGGGACGGCAACCAGGCACTGATCGACCCGATGTCGCCCGAGCGTAAGCGCCGGATGTTCCAGCTGCTCGTACAGATGGGTTACAAGGAGATCGAGGTCGGGTTCCCGTCGGCCAGCCAGACCGACTTCGACTTCGTCAGGCAGCTCATCGAACAGGACATGATCCCGGACGACGTCACCATCCAGGTGCTCACGCAGTGCCGGGAGCACCTGATCGAGAGGACGTTCGAGTCGCTGCGCGGCGCCAAGCGGGCAATCGTGCACTTCTACAACTCGACGTCCACGCTCCAGCGTCGGGTGGTCTTCGGCCTGGACAAGGACGGCATCGCCGACATCGCCACCTCCGGCGCTCGGCTCTGCCAGAAGTACGCGGAGATCCACACCCCGGACACCGAGATCTTCTACGAGTACTCGCCGGAGTCCTACACCGGCACGGAGCTGGAGTACGCGCTGGAGGTCTGCTCCCGGGTCATCGACGTGATCGACCCGACGCCGGACCGTCCGCTGATCATCAACCTGCCGGCGACAGTCGAGATGGCCACCCCGAACGTGTACGCGGACTCGATCGAGTGGATGCACAGGCACCTGCCGCGGCGGGACAGCGTGGTGCTGAGCCTGCACCCGCACAACGACAGGGGCACCGGCGTGGCCGCCGCCGAGCTGGGTCTGCTGGCCGGCGCGGACCGCATCGAGGGTTGCCTGTTCGGCAACGGCGAGCGCACCGGCAACGTCGACCTGGTGACGCTGGGGCTCAACCTCTTCTCCCAGGGCATCGACCCGATGATCGACTTTTCGAACATCGACGAGATCCGCCGGGCCGTCGAGTACTGCAACCAGCTGCCGGTGCACGAACGCCACCCGTACGCGGGTGACCTCGTCTACACCGCGTTCTCCGGCTCGCACCAGGACGCCATCAACAAGGGCTTCGACGCCCTCAACGCCGACGCGAAGGCCGCCGGCGTGCCTGTCGACGAGTACACCTGGGCGGTGCCGTACCTGCCGATCGACCCGAAGGACCTGGGCCGCACCTACGAGGCCGTCATCCGGGTCAACTCGCAGTCCGGCAAGGGCGGCGTCGCGTACATCATGAAGAGCGAGCACCAACTGGACCTGCCGCGCCGGCTCCAGATCGAGTTCTCCGGGGTGGTCCAGCAGGTCACCGACCACAACGGCGGCGAGGTCGACCCGGCCGCCATGTGGGAGATCTTCGCGACGCACTACCTGCTCGACCACCAGCCCGACCCGGCGGTCCGGCTGGCCGGCTACACGATCCGCACCACGGACGGCAAGGTCGACATCGAGGCCGAGGTCGGTGTGGGCGGCGACGAGCGGTCGCTCGCCGCGGTCGGCAACGGCCCGATCGACGCGTACGTCAACGCCCTCCAGTCGGTAGGGGTGGCCGTACGGGTGCTCGACTACCACGAGCACGCGCTCTCCTCGGGTGGGGACGCGCAGGCCGCCGCGTACGTGGAGTGCGAGGTGGACGGTCGGACGGTCTGGGGTGTCGGCACCGACGCCAACATCGTCACCGCCTCGATCAAGGCGGTCACCAGCGCCGTCAACCGCGCCCGCCAGTAGACGGCACGCGCCGCGCCCCCGAGGAGGAGCCCTACCTCGGGGGTGTGGCGGCGGGCATCGAGTGGCAGGGCTGGGACGGGGGCGCCTCGCGGGGTGGCCGGTGGACCAGCACGAGGGCCAGCACCGCGCCGGCCAGCAGCAGCCCGGCGCACCAGGCCAGCGAGGCGCGGAACGCGCTCGTCAGCTCCGGCTTCTGCTCGTACCCGCTGCCGGAGAGGCCGACGAGCAACGGCAGCGCGGCCACCGCGAGCAGGCCGCCGGCCCGGGACGCGGCGTTGTTGAAACCGCTTGCCACTCCGGAGAACCGGTCCTGCACGGCGGCCAGCACCGACGCGGTGAGAGGTGCCACCACCAGGGTCAGCCCGATGCCGAAGAGAAGCACCCCGGGCAGGACGTCCCGCCAGTACGACGCGCCCGGTGCCACGCCGCGCAGCAGGAGCAGCCCGGCCGCTGCGATCACCGGCCCGACGGCCAGCGGCAGCCGCGGGCCGATCCGCGCCGAGAGCGCGCCGGCCCGCGCCGAGCCGACCAACAGCAGCAGTGTCATCGGCAGCAACGCGATGCCGGTACGGAACGCCGACCACTCGACGACGTTCTGGAGGTAGACGGCGAAGAAGAAGGTGAACCCGCCGAGCGCCGCGTACACGACCACAGTGAAGATGTTCAGCGCCGAGAAGAGCCGACTGCTGAACAGCCCGGTGGGCAGCATCGCCGTGTCGCCGCGGCGGCGTTCCAGGAGGACGAAGGCCACCGCCGCCAGCACCCCGACGAGCGCCGCCACCAGCACGGGTGCCGAGTCGAACCCGCGGGCCGGCGCGTCGATCAGCGCGTACGTGACGCCGGCGAGCGCGAGCGCCCCGAGCAGCGCCCCGGCCACGTCGAAGCGGCGGCGGGTGCGGCCCGGCCCGTGCGTACGGGAGGCGTTCTCGTCGCGGCTCTCCGGCACCCAGCGCAGCGCGGCCAGCAGGACCAGCGCGGCGATCGGCAGGTTGAGGAAGAAGATCCACCGCCAGGACAGCGCGTCGATCAGCCAGCCGCCGATGAACGGCCCCAACGCCGTCGACACCCCGGAGAGCCCGGCCCACGCGCCTATCGCCCGGCCCCTGTCGTCCGGGTGGAAGCTGGCCTGGAGCACCGACAGCGAGCCGGGGGTGAGCAGCGCGCCGCCCGCGCCCTGGAGGAACCGGGCCGCGATAAGCCAGCCGGTGCCCTGCGACAGCCCGCACAGCGCCGAGGCCACGGTGAACCAGAGCACTCCGATCAGGAAGACCCGCCGTCGACCGAAGCGGTCCCCGAGGGATCCGCCGAGCAGGACGAACGCCGCAAGCGTCAGCAGGTACCCGTTGACGGTCCACTGGAGATCGGCCACGTTCGCCCCGAGGTCCTGGCCGAGTTTCGGCAGCGCCACGTTGACGACGGTGCTGTCCAGGAAGACCATGCCGGAGGCGAGCACCGCCGCGACCAGCGTCCCCCGCCCTGCGGCGGTGCCCATCCTCAAGGCGGGTGACGGTACGGGAGCAGTCATCCCACCAATCTGCCTTGCAGGATGTGGGAGACGCCACGAAACGCCGAAACCATCCCCGGGTACTGTGCGCAATCGCCGGGAGCCCGCAAGCTGGAGAGGTGTCGTCTGTGCGTACCAGATCAGGACAGCGTGCGTCGGTGGCCGCGCTCGTCGCGGCGCTGGCGCTCGGCGTGGCCGGTTGTGTCCCGCCCGAGGAGCCGGAGGCGACGTCGCCACCGGGGGACGGCGGCAACGCCGTCGAACAGTTGAGCCAGTTGACCGTGGCCAGCGCAGGCTCGATGAAGGGTTACAGCCGGGATCGTTTCCCGCACTGGCGGGACACCGGTAAGAACTGCGACGTGCGGGACAGCATCCTGCAACGCGACGGTAAGGACGTGAAGCTCTCCGGCTGCAACGTGGTCGGTGGTCGCTGGGAGAGCGTGTACGACGGCCGCAGCGCGACGGATCCCTCCGATGTGGACATCGACCACACGGTGCCGTTGGCGAACGCCTGGCGCTCCGGCGCCGACGAGTGGGACAACGCTAAGCGCGGCGACTTCGCAAACGACACGACACGTCCGCAGCTCATCGCGGTTTCCGCGTCCTCCAATCGGGCAAAGGGTGACCAGGATCCATCCCAGTGGAAGCCGGCGAACCGGTCGTACTGGTGCCAGTACGCCAAGGACTGGGTGACGGTGAAGCACTACTGGAAGCTGACGGTGACGAGTGCCGAGAAATCGGCACTGACCGACATGCTGGAGGGCTGCTGATGAGTGAGGGAGCTGCGACAGGCGCCGAGGCGAGCGGTGACACCGCCCCGGCCGCCGCGGGGATGACCGCCGACGGCACTGCCGACACGCCGGCCGCGGTGCCGGGGGCAGGCATGGTCGCGGAATCGACAGGTGCCGCCGGCCCGCAGAGCCGGACCGCCGACATCGTTCCCGGGCCGGGTGGGGTCATGACCGACGAGGTGGGGGTCGTCACCGGCGAGTTGACCCTGCGCACCGAGTACGCGGACGGCAAGGCCACCCTGCGGGTGCAGTACAAGGACGCGGACGAGTGGTACGCGGTGACCGGCGGGTCGGTCGCGCTTGCCGACCCGGCGGGCCTGGACGCGGTGCACGGCGTCGCAGTGGCGTTGCTGCACCGCCCGGAGGGCTGAGCCGCCTGCGGCACATGTGGCACCGCGCGGGGGCCGTCCGGTTCGGGACGGCCCCCGGCGGCGTCACGGGGTTGGGATCAGCTCGCCCGGCGGGTCGACCGGGCCGGTGCCGTCCACCGGACGGACCAGCTCGACCTCGACCTCGTGCGGCCGGATCCGGCCGGCGGCGATGTCCTCGGCGAAGTGGCAGGCCACCCGGTGCCCGCCGACCACGTCGCGCAGTTCCGGCCGCTCGTCGGCGCAGCGGGTCGGCTGCGCCCACGGGCACCTGGTGTGGAACCGGCAGCCCGACGGCGGGTTGGTCGGCGACGGCAGGTCACCGGCGAGCAGGATCCGCTCCCGGCGGTCCTCCACCAGCGGGTCGGGCACGGGCACCGCGGACATGAGGGCCCGCGTGTACGGGTGCATTGGCTCGCGGTAGAGGTCGTCGCTGGACGCCTCCTCCACAAGCCCACCCAGGTACATGACACCCACCGTGTCGGCGATGTGCCGGACCACCGCCAGGTCGTGCGCGATGATCAGGTACGTCAGGCCGCGCTCGTTCTGGAGGTCCTCGAGCAGGTTGAGTACCTGCGCCTGGATCGACACGTCCAGCGCGGAGACCGGCTCGTCGGCGACGATCAGGTCCGGGTTGAGCACCAGCGCCCGGGCGATGCCGATGCGCTGGCGCTGGCCGCCGGAGAACTCGTGCGGGTACTTGCCGAGGGCCGACGCGGGCAGGCCCACCGCTTCCAGCGTCTCCCGCAGGCGGCGGTTCGTCTCGACCTTGTCGTCGGCCAACCCGTGCGCCTTGAGCCCCTCCACCAGCAGCGACTCCACCGACTGGCGGGGGTCGAGGCTGGAGAGCGGGTCCTGGAAGATCATCTGCATGCGACGGCGGGCCTTGCGCATCGCCTCGCCCTTGAGCGCGCGGACGTCCGTGCCGTCGAAGATGATCTCGCCGTTGGTGGGTTCGACGAGCCGCAGCAGGCCTCGACCCAGCGTCGACTTGCCGCAGCCCGACTCGCCGACCAGGCCGTACGTCTCGCCCTTGCGGATGCTCAGCGACACGCCGTCCACGGCGTAGACGTATCCGACGGTCCGGTCGAAGAGCAGGCCGCTCTTGATCGGAAAGTGGACCTTGATGTCGCGCAGCTCGATCAGGGCATCGGTCGGTTCGGTCATCGGGCCGCCACCTCCTCGGAGACGGGGTTGTTGCAGCGGAGGTCGCCGCCGGTGGCGGTCGGTTCGAGCGGCGGCGGCCCTTCCAGGCAGGCGTCCACGACGTTGTCGCAGCGCGGTGCGAACGCGCACCCCTCGACCCACGGGATGTTGTCCGAGACGGACCCGCGGATCGCGTGCAGCCGCTCACCGCGCGGCGAGTCGAGCCGGGGCACCGAGTTCAGCAGCCCATGGGTGTACGGGTGCCGGGCGTGCGCGAACAGCTCGTGCCGTGGCGCCCGCTCGACCACCTTGCCGCCGTAGAGCACGTTGACCGTGTCGCAGAGCCCAGCCACCACACCCAGATCGTGAGTGATCATGACGAGCGCGGTGCCGGTCTCGTCGACAAGCTGCTTGAGCAGGGTCAGGATCTGCGCCTGGATGGTCACGTCGAGCGCGGTGGTCGGCTCGTCGGCGATCAGCAGCCGAGGCTTGCAGGCCAGCGCGATGGCGATGAGCGCGCGCTGGCGCATGCCGCCGGAGATCTGGTGCGGATACTCGCTGAGCCGCCTGCTCGGGTCCGGGATGCCTACCGCGTCGAGCAGGTCCCGGGACTCCCGCAGCGCCTGCTTGCGGTCCCGGCCCTGGTGGCGCTCCAGCACCTCGGCCACCTGGACGCCGATCGGGATGACCGGGTTCAGCGAGGACAGCGGGTCCTGGAAGATCATGCTGATCTCCCGGCCGCGCCTGTCGCGCATGTCGTCGGGACGCAGCTTCAGCAGGTCGGTGCCCTCGAACAGCACCTCGCCGGTGACCTTGTTGCCCCGCTTGGGCAGCAGGCCCATGATGGCCAGGCTGGTCACGCTCTTGCCGCAGCCGGACTCGCCGACCAGGCCGACGGTCTGGCCGGGCTCCACGGTGAAGCTGACCTTGTCGACGGCGGTGAAGGACCGCTCGCCGCGCCGCTGGAACACGACGCTCAGGTCACGGACGTCGAGCAGGCTCATCGGGTCACTTCCTCACTGCTGTGGTCCTTCGCCCGCGACTGCGGGGCTCGCAGGCTCACTCCTTGCGCTCGCCCGGGGCGCGGGCCGGCCGTGCTTGTTGCGCGCACCGTGCTCACCGCCGGTTCTTCGGGTCGATCGCCTCGCGCATCGCCTCGCCCAGCAGGGTGAAGCCGAGCGCGACCACGATGATCGCGAGCGCCGGGAAGTACGCCAGCTCCGGGCGGACCTCGAAGTAACGCTGACCGTCCACGCCGAGCATCAGGCCCCACTCGGCCCGGTTGATGTCCGGGTCGCCGAGGCCCAGGAAGGAGAGCGCGGCGGCGTCCAGGATGGCCACCGCGAAGGTCAGCGTGGCCTGCACGATCACAGCGGTCAGCGAGTTGGGCAGCATGTGCCGCAGCACGATGTTGCGCTCCTTGACGCCGAGCGCGCGGGCCGCGAGCACGTGGTCGCTCTCCCGCTGCGCCAGCATCGAGCCGCGCAGCAGCCGGGCGAAGATCGGCACGCTCACGATTGCCACCGCGAAGATGACAGTCCACTGGCTCGACCGGCTCGCCATCGCGACCAGGGTGATCGCGAGCAGCAGGCTCGGCAGGGCCAGCATCACGTCGGTGAGGCGCATCAGCACCACGTCGACCCAGCCGCCGAAGGCACCGGCGATCGCGCCGATCAGGACGCCGATGGCGAGGCCGATGACTGTGGCGAGCACGCCCACGAAGAGCGTCTGCCGCGCGCCGTGGATCATGCGGGACAGGAAGTCCCGACCGAGCGGGTCGGAGCCGAGCGGGAACTCGCTGCTGCTGCCCGGGATGCTGTCCACTGTCAGGTTCTTGGTCAGTTCGTCGAAACGCTGGACCGGGTCGTGCGGGGCGATCAGCGGAGCGAAGATCGCCACCAGGACGAACAGTCCGACGATTGTGGCTCCGACGATGGCGACCGGGTTGCGGCGCAGTCGGCGTACGGCGTCCCGGACGAGGCTGATCCCGCCCCGGTCGGATGCGCTCGCGCGGGCCAGCTCGTCCAGCCGCGCCTTCTTGCGGTCGCCGAGCACGCCGATACTGCGCTCGCTCATGCCGGGACGTGGCTTCTCGTCCCCACTGCGGGGGGCCGGCGTTCCCGGCTGGGTGATCGGGTCACTCATCGCACACGCACCCTCGGGTCGATGAAGGCGTAGGAGAGGTCGACCAGCAGGTTGACCACCACGAAGACCAGCGCGGCGAGCAGGATGATCGCCTGGAGCACCGGGTAGTCCCGGCCGCCGCTGATCGAGTCGGTGATCAGTGTGCCGATGCCGCCCCAGTTGTAGACCTTCTCGGTGAGCACCGCGCCGGAGAGGAGCGCGCCGGTCTGCAGGCCGATGGTGGTGACCACCGGCAGCAGCGCGTTGCGCAGGATGTGGCGGCCGCGGATGGTGCGGTGCCGCAGGCCCTTCGCCTCGGCGGTGCGTACGTAGTCCTCGTTGAGAACGTCGAGCACACTGGCCCGGGTGATCCGCACGATCACCGCCAGCGGGATGGTGGCGAGCGTGATCGCCGGCAGGATCAGGTGCCACAACGCGTCCGCGCTGGCGTCGAACTCCCGGGTCAGCAGGCCGTCGAGCACGAAGAACCCTGTGACGTTCGTGTTGTCCATACCTGTGGTGAGTCGCCCCGACGGCGGGAACCAGTGGATGTTCTGGGTGAACACGTCCTTGAGCAGGTAGCCCAGGAAGAAGATCGGGATCGAGATGCCGAGCAGGGTGCCGGCGATGGTCAGGTTGTCCGGCCAGCGTCCCCGCCAGCGCGCCGCGAGATATCCCAGCGGAATACCGAGACCGACGGCGATGATCATCGCGGCGAGGGCCAGCTCGATGGTGGCCGGGAAGGCGCGGCTGATGACCTCGGTGACCGGGTCGCCGGTCCGGATCGAGTTGCCAAAGTCGCCGGTGACCACCCGCTGCATGAACTTGCCGTACTGCACCAGGATCGGCTGGTCGTAGCCGAGCGCCTTGGTCAGCAGGACGCGGCGCTCGGGCGTGGCCCGTTCGCCGAGCAGTGCCTCGACCGGGCCACCGGGCAGGTTCCGCAGCCAGATGAAGATCAGCGCCGACAGCGCTATGAGGGTCACCACCAGCTGCAGCAGGCGGCGGACTATGACTCGCAACATCTCTTCACACCAGACTCTCGATGATCGCGGAATCGGCCCGGCCGGGGAGAAAGCCCCGGACCGGGCCGATTCACGCCTACTGCGTCAGCCGACGGACGTCACTTGCTGATGCTGACCGTGTTGAATCGCTCGTCGGTCAGCGGGCTGGCCACCAGGCCCTTGACATCCTTGGTGACGACGATCGCCGGCGGCGCGTGCCAGACCGGAACGGCCGGCAGCCACTTGGTGGCGATGTCCCGGTTGACCTGCTCCCAGGCCGCCTTCTTGCCGGCCTCGTCGACGGTGGCGTCAGCCTTGGCGATGGCGTCGAACATCTCGGTCATCGACTGGTCGCCGAACTCGGCCTTGGCCCGGCCGAAGAACGTGCCGACGAAGTTGCCCGGGTCGTTGTAGTCACCGGTCCAGCCGAGGATGTGCAGGTCGTGCTTGCCGAACTGCTGCACGTCGTCCTTGAAGCCACCGTTCCACGGGCGAGGCACACCGTTGACCTTGATGCCGACGGCCTGCAGGTCGTTGGCGAGGACGGTGAAGATCTCCTGCGGGTTCGGCATGTACGGCCGGGTGACGTCCGGCGGGTAGTAGAAGTTCAGCGTCAGACCCTCGGCGCCGGCCTCCTTGAGGAGCTGCTTGGCCTTGTCCGGGTTGTACTCGTACTTCTGCACGTCCGGGGCGTAGCCGAGCACGGTGTCCGGCATGAACTCGTCGGCGACCTTCGCGCCACCCGGGCCCTTGGTCTGCACGAGCTGCTGGCGGTTGAGCGCGTAGGCGATCGCCTGCCGCACCCGCAGGTCCTTGAGCTTCGGGTTCTTCTGGTTGATGCCCAGGTAGAGGATGTTGAACGCCGGGCGGTTGATGACCTGGAAGCCCTCACCCTCGAGCGCCTTGCGGTCGGCCGGGGCCGGGAAGTCGATGCCCTGCACGGTGCCGGCGCGGAGCTCCTGCTTACGGGTGCTCTCGTCCTTGATGACCTTGATGATCATCTTGTCGACCTTGGCCTTCTCGCCAAAGTAGTCCGGGTTGCGGTTCAGGGTGATCTCGTTCTTGGCCTTGTCCCAGCCACCGAAGGTGAACGGGCCGGTGCCGACCGGGTTGGTGGTGGCGAAGGCGCTGTACTCGAACGAGTCGCCGTTCTGCTTCACCGTGTCGGCGTCGTACTTCTTCAGGGCTTCCGGGCTGGCCATCGAGAGCGAGGTCAGCGCGAAGGCACCCGGGAAGGCGCCCTTGTACTGGTTGAGGGTGACGACTGCGGTGCCGTCGTCCTTCGCCTCGCACTTGTTGTAGATCGCCTTGCCGGCGTCCTCGTTGTCGTTCTTGGCGAAGCCCCCGAAGACGTCCATGTAGTAGATCATCTGGGACTGGGCGGCAGCGCCCTTCATGTTGTACCAGCGGTCGAAGTTGTAGCAGACCGCTGCGGAGTTGAACGGCGTACCGTCGTGGAACTTCACGCCCTGGCGGAGCTTGAACGTCCAGACCTTGCCGGTCGGGTCGCTCTCCCAGCTCTCGGCCAGGCCGCCCTGAAGCTCGGCGGTGCCCGGCTTGTGGCTCACCAGGGTGTCGAACATCTGCCGGACCGGCCGGAACGACTCACCGTCATCGTTGAAGATCGGATCGAAGTTCTTCGGGTCACCGGCACCCGCGAAGATGAAGGTGCCGCCAGTCTTGGCCTCGCCACTGTCGCCGTCGCGCTCGCTCTCCGCGCAGCCGGCCGCGCCGACCGCCAGAGCGGCAACGGCCGCGATGGCCACAGCCGATTTAAGCCTTCTCGCCTGCATCTCTCACCTCTGTCATGCGCATGACCACGCCGAGCTGTGGCTCGGTCCGTGTGCGGGAGGCTATGGCATGTCACACCGGAAGCGGAACGGGCGTCATGCAATCGCTACCAAGCCGACACCTTGCGCGGACGTCTGACAGTCGACGGCACACCGAACACATCAAGCGACACATCGATGCGTGCGGCGGCGGGCACGACGAAGGGGTGGCGCCGTCGTCGACGGCACCACCCCCACGGGTACGACTCAGACGGCCCGACGACCCTCGAACGCCCTGCCCAGGGTGATCTCGTCGGCGTACTCCAGGTCGCCGCCGACCGGCAGCCCGCTGGCCAGCCGGGTGACCGAGATGCCCATCGGTTTCACCATCAACGCCAGGTAGGTGGCCGTCGCCTCGCCCTCGGTGTTCGGGTCGGTGGCCAGGATCAACTCCCGCACCGATCCGTCACCGAGCCGGATCAGCAACTCCCGGATGCGCAGATTGTCCGGTCCGATCCCCTCCAGCGGGTTGATCGCCCCGCCGAGCACGTGGTACCGGCCGCGGAACTCACCGGTCCGCTCGATGGCCACCACGTCCTTGGGCTCCTCGACCACGCACAGCACCTCGTTGGTGCGGCGCGGATCGCGGCAGATCCGGCACTGCTCGGACTCGGCCACGTTGTAGCAGGTCGTGCAGAACCGCACCAGCTCCTTGACCTTGCGCAGCGCGCCGGCCAGCCGGTTGACGTCGGCAGGATCCGCCGACAGGACGTGGAACGCGATCCGCTGGGCGCTCTTCGGGCCCACGCCCGGCAACCGGCCCAGCTCGTCGATCAGGTCCTGGATGGCACCTTCGTACATTTGCCGGCTCAGAAACCGGGCAGGCCGAGGCCGCCCATGCCGCCGGCGACCGGGCCCATCTTGCGCTCGGTCAGTTCACGGGCCGCCTCGGCGGCGTTGTGCATGGCCGCGACGACCAGGTCCTCAAGCGTCTCCACGTCGTCCGGGTCGACGGCCTTCGGATCGATCTTGATGCTCTTGAGCTCGCCGGCGCCGGAGACCGTCGCGGTGACCAGCCCACCGCCGGCGGTGCCGGTCAGCTCGGCCTCGGCCAGCTCGGCCTGGGCGGCGGCGATCTGCTGCTGCATCTTCTGCGCCTGCTTCAGCATCTGCTGCATGTTCGGCTGTCCACCTGGGCGCACGGGATGGCTCCTTCTCGCACTCGTCTGCTGGGCCGCCGCCCAGCCTAACCGCTGTGACCGACCCCGCCCCGCCCGGTGGCGCGCGCCCACGCCGGCGCTTCCCCGCTCCCTGTCGGGTACGGCTACCCCTACCCCGAGCTGGCCATCTGCTGGTAGTGCGCCGCGAACCCCCGCGCTGGTGTGCTCGACCGCATGGATCTCAATCGCACCGGCAGGGTCGCCGCGCTGTGCTGGGTCGCCGCGGCGCCCATCTACCTCGTCGCCAGTCTGATCACCGGCCTGCGGTGGCGCGACCCCACCTACAGCTGGGCACTGCACAACATCAGCGACCTCGGCAACGTCCACTGCGGCATCTGGGACACCACCAGGCCCCGCTACGTCTGCTCGCCCTGGCATCCACTGTTTAACGCCGCGGCACTACTCGCCGCCGTGCTGCTCGCCGTCGGGCTCCTGCTGACCTGGCGACACCTCGGTCGCGGCGGTGTAGTGCGCTCGGCCCAGACGCTCCTGCTGCTGTCCACCGTCGGGTTCGCCCTGGTGGCCATCTACCCGGCCGACGTCGACGAGAACATGCACGTCCTCGGCGCAGTCATGATCATGGGTCTGGGAAACATCGGCCTGCTGCTCGCCGGCTTCGCGCCGGGCAGCACGACGCTCGACCGGTGGCGACCGCTCACCCGCACCGCCGGGGTGATCGCCCTGGTCGGGACTGTGCTGTTCTTCGCCCAGCAGGGCCTCGGGATCGGGGTGGGCGGCATGGAACGCGTCGCCGTACTGCCCTTCCCCCTCTGGGCCTGCTGCCTGGGAGTCCTGCTGGCCGAGGCGCCAACTAGCGCGCGTCGACCTCGTCGATCTTCTCCGCGCCGAAGGTCTCCCGAAGCAGCCGTACCGCCTGCTCCTCGCTCGACTCCCTGGCGGTCTTCTCGTCGATGACCTCGTCGAGCGGCTCGTCACCGGGGTCGAACCCCTCGTAGACGGGGGCCGCCAGCGCCGCGCCACCCGGCCGACCACCGCGCAGCGGGCCGTCGAAGTCCGGGTCGTAGGGCGGTTCGCCCGCCCATTCGGCGTCCGCGGTGGGCCGGGCCGCCGCGGGGGTACGCGCACCGCGCCCCGCCGCCGCCGCGCGGGCCGCGGCGATGGCGCTGCTCACCGGGGCGCCACCGGCTGCCGCCGGCTGCCGGGCCGCCGGTGTCGGGTTGCCCCGCCCACCCGGCCTGTCGCCGTTGTGCGCCGCGCCGGGGCCGCCAGGGCCACCCGGTGCGCCGCCGCCGTTCGACGCGCCGCCGTTGGGTCCGCTGCCGTTCGTGCCGTTCGGCGTCGGCGTCGAGCCGTGGCCGGGCTGGCTTCCGGCCGACGCGCCTCCTGGGCGGGCCGCCTCCGGCCAGTCCTCGTCGTCGGTCGCCTCGGAGGCTGCGGAACCACCGCCGGGGCGGGCCGCCTCCGGCCAGTCGTCCTCGGCGACGGCAGGCGTGTTCGCTGATCCGACGACAGCGCCCCCGTTCCGCACCCCGGCAGCACCGCTGCCGCTCGGCGCGGTGGTAGCGCTGCCGTTCGGCGCGACAGCAGCAGCGTTGCCGTTCGGTGCGGCAGCGGCGTTGCCGTTCCGGGCGGTGGCAGCGGCGTTCGGCGCGGCCACCGGCGAACCGGCAACGGCACCGCCAGTCGGCGTGGTGCTCGCCGGGCGGGCGACAGCACTGCTGTTCGGCGCCGCGCTCGTCGAGCCGGAAGCTGCGGTGCCGCTCGCCCGGGCCGCCGGGTCGGCGTCGGTGCTCGGCGTACCCGTCGGGCCGCCGCTGGTCGGGCTGCCGCTGGTCGGGCTCGCGCTGGTCGGGCTCGCGCTGGTCGGGCTCGCGCTGGTCGGGCTCGCGCTGCTCGGACCGCCGGTGCTCGGGTTCGGCGGGTTGGCCGGGTTCGCGTTAGGCAGGGCGGCCGGGGTGCCAGCGCTCGGGTTCGGCGGGGCGGCGGCGTCGGGTGCCGGGGCGGCGGGACGGGCCGGCTGGGAGCGCGGCGGGCCGGACAGCGGCACGCCACCCCGCTCACCGGCCACCTCGCAGCGGATCTGCCAGCGCCCGCCCAACTCCTCGTACAGCGCGTCGGTGAGCACCGCCGCGTGGTCGGCCATCATCTTGGCCAGCACCGTCGACTTCACCGTCAGCACCAGCATGTCGCCGTCGAGTTCACGTACCACCGCGTCGCGCATCAGGGCCGCGATCCGCTTGTTGGTCCGGTTGACCTTGCCCACCACGTCGGGCCAGACCCGGCGGACCGCGACAGCGTCCAGCGCGGCGGCCGGCGCACCAGGTCGGGGCGGCTCCGGTGTTGCCGGATCGGGCAGCACCGCCGACGGCGGCACCGCGCGGCGCTGGACCGGCGAGCCGCCGGCCGCACCGGGACCAGTCGCGCCGGGGCCGGCTGGGGAGACGGGGGCCGGCCCGGCGATGCTCGCCGACGCACCGGGAGACGCCGGAATCGGCGAGTCGGTGGTCGAGGCACCCGACGCCGGAACACCCGAGGTCGGAGCACCCGAGGTCGGAACACTCCGGGTCGTCGGGGACGTCGCCGGGTCGACGTTCCACGGCGGTGCGGAGGTCGGGGCGGCAGCGGGCGCCGGGGCTGCGGCAGCCGGGACCGGGGTCGCCGGCTGCGGGCGTACCCCTGGGGTGGTGGTCTGGGTGTCGCCACCGCCCAGGGTGAGCCGGCGTTCCATGCGTTCCAGGCGCTGGAGCAGGCCGCCTGTGGAGTCGTCGGCGCCGGGCAGCAGCATCCTGGCGCAGATCAGCTCCAGCAGCAGGCGGGGCGCTGTGGTGCCGCGCATCTCCACCAGGCCGTCGTGCACGATGTCGGCGCAGCGGGACAGCGTGCCCGGGCCGAGTTGGGAGGCCTGCGCGGCCATCCGCTCGATCTGGTCGGCGGGGCCGTCGATGAGACCCTTCGCGGCGGCGTCCGGGACCTGCTGGAGGACGATCAGGTCGCGCAGCCGCTCCAGCAGGTCGGAGGCGAACCGACGCAGGTCGTGCCCTGCCTCGGCGACCCGGTCGACGGTGGCGTACGCGGCGGCGCCGTCCCCGGCGGCCAGCGCGTCGCACATCTCGTCGATCAACGCGGCGTCGGTCACGCCGAGCAGAGCGGCGGCCCGCGCATAGCTGATCCCCTCGGGGCCGGCGCCCGCGATGAGCTGGTCGAGCACGGAGAGGCTGTCCCGCATGCTGCCGCCACCGGCGCGCACCACAAGCGGAAAGACCGCCGGCTCGGCCTTGATCCCCTCCGCCTCGCAGAGCTGCTCCAGGTACGGCCGGACCACCTTCGGCGGGAACAGCCGGAACGGGTAGTGGTGGGTCCGCGACCGGATCGTGCCGAGGACCTTCTCCGGTTCGGTGGTGGCGAAGATGAACTTGACGTACTCCGGTGGCTCCTCGACGAGCTTGAGCAGGGCGTTGAAGCCCTGCGTCGAGACCATGTGCGCCTCGTCGATGATGTAGATCTTGAAGCGGCTGCGGGCCGGCGCGAAGAACGCCTTCTCGCGCAGCTCGCGGGCGTCGTCCACACCACCGTGGCTGGCCGCGTCGATCTCGATGACGTCGATCGACCCGGCGCCGTCGGTGGACAGCGAGCGGCACGACTCGCACTTGCCGCACGGCTCGGGAGTGGGGCCCTGCTCACAGTTGAGCGAACGGGCCAGGATCCGGGCGCTCGAGGTCTTGCCGCAGCCGCGCGGGCCGGAGAAGAGGTAGGCGTGGTTGAGTCGGCCGCTCCGCAGCGCCTGTGACAGCGGCTCGGTGACCTGCTCCTGGCCGATCATCTCGGCGAAGGTACGTGGCCGGTACTTGCGGTACAGCGCCAGCGTCACTCGTCCCGCCTCCTCTCGACCGAGCCATTCTGCGCCGGTCCGGCGCGGGTGACCACCCACCCCGCCGAACACGGGGGTGACGCACACCGCCTCGCCCGGCCTCCGCGCGTTGATCGACGCCGCCGCGCGTTGATCGACTCCGTGTCGGCGATCCGGCGGTGTCAACCGCCCCGGGACAACCCCACATCGCCGACCTGGAGTGGATCGAGGGCTCCGGAGACAAAAAGGCCTCCCGTGCACCCGGCAGAGCTCGCTTATCCTTGCTGCCTTCCGGCCCTGGGGAGGTTCACGAGATACCGCCGCACGGGAGGTGACGCCCAGCCTACCCGACAGCCCGTCGATCTTCAGGGGGTGGTGGGGTGGCCCGGCCGACGGAGGCCTGTATCCTGGCTCGCGGAGGATTCGCCTAGAGGCCTAGGGCGCACGCTTGGAAAGCGTGTTGGGTTTACACCCTCACGAGTTCGAATCTCGTATCCTCCGCTCGCAGAGCAGCGGCAACGCCCAGCAGACCGATAACCGGTCGGCTGGGCGTTTTTGCTGTGGTCTGATCGACGCCATGACGGACGCGGCATGGGAGTGGGACGAGTCGTTGTACGCGGGCAGCGCCGGCCACTACAGCGTCGGAAGGTGGCACTACCCGCCGGAACTCGCCGAGGCCGTCGACACCGCGCTCGACCTTGACGGCACCGGCCGGCTCCTCGACGTCGGCTGCGGGCCGGGCTCGTTGACCTTGCTGCTCGCGCCCCTGTTCGAGGCGGCGGTGGGTGTCGACGCCGACCGGGACATGCTTGTGGAGGCGCAGCGCCAGGCCGGTGAGGCAGGGGTCACGAACGTCGGGTGGCGGCACCTGCGCGCCGAGGATCTGCCGGCCGACCTGGGTACGTTCCGGGTGGCCACGTTCGCCCAGTCGTTCCACTGGATGGACCGGCCGCTGGTGGCCCGGCGGGTCCGCGACCTGCTCACGCCCGACGGGGCCTGGGTCCACGTCGGCGCCAACACGCATCGGGGTGTGGCCGGGGACGACCCGCTGCCGTACCCCCGGCCGCCCTGGTCCCGGATCGACGAGCTGGTCGCCAGCTACCTGGGACCGACCCGCCGGGCTGGGCAGGGGCGGCTGCCCGGTGGCACCGCCGGAGGTGAGGAAGAGGTCATGCGCGAGGCGGGTTTCACCGGCCCCACCCGCATCACTGTCGAGCAGGGCATGGTCGTGGAACGCTCGGTGGATGAGGTCGCCTCGGCGGTGTTCTCGCTGTCCAGTTCGGCGCCGCACCTGTTCGCCGACCGGCTCCCGGCCTTCGACGCGGATCTGCGCGGCCTGTTGACGGCGGCGGCCGACGATTGCCGCTTCGCGGAGCGGCGGCGCGACATCGAGGTCGTGATCTGGCGACCCTGATCCAGGCACAGGATCAGCCGCGGGCGCGGGCCCAGGAGAGGAAGCGGTCGGTCAACCGGGCCGGGTCGACGTCGGTGAGCTGCGCGCTCGCCTCGGCCTGGAGCGTCGCCAGGTAGACGGTCAACGCCAGCCGGTCGTGCCGGTACTCGCCGAGCAGCCGCAGCTTCGCCGCCGAGCACGGCCAGGCGATGCCGCACGCCCGACAGCGCCAGGTGGGTCGGGTGGGCAGGTGGTCCCGGTAACGACGGCGGGGCATTGTCGGGGCTCCTTCGCGGTGGAAGAGGGCCGCCCCGCCCTCCCCGCCGGGGCGGCCCTCTGACTGACGCCGACCGCCGGGCTGCTGCGCCTCCACCGGTCACGCCGTCTTCTGTGGACCACCCTCTGGCGCGTCACCGGACAGGTACACCGCGTAACGATATGGTCCCCAGATATTCGAGACATCCGATGGAGGGGCCGTGAACGACGCGTTGCGGGTGGCGCTCAGCGACACCGGGCACACCACCGAATCCCTCGCCGAGACCGTCGGCGTCGACCCGAAGACCGTCGGGCGCTGGTTGACGGAGGGGCGCATCCCACATCCTCGGCACCGCCTGGCGGCAGCGGAAGCCCTTCACAAGGACGTGTCGGACATCTGGCCAGACACTTCGAGACGTCGTGACCCCATCTGGTTTCGTCCGTGGCAGGAGATCGAGCGCGAGGCCGTGTCGCTGCGGTGGTACGAATCGACTGTCCTGCCGGGGCTGCTCCAGACCGAGGCGTACGCCCGCGCCGTGCTCGCCGGCGCGGGCCTGATCCCCCGGGGCGAGATCGAGCGGCACCTCGCCGTCCGGCTCAACCGGCAGGGCGTGCTCAAGCGGGACGACCCGCCGCAGTTCACGGCGGTGATCGACGAGGCGATCCTCCGCCGGCCGGTCGGCGGCCGGTCGGCCATGCGCGAGCAGTTGCTAGCCCTCGTCACGGCGTGCGCCGAGCCGCACATCCGGGTGCACGTGGTGCCCGGCACGGTCGGCGCGTACGCCGGTCTGAACGGGCCGTTCGTGATCGCGCACAGCCACGACCACCGGGTCGCCGGCTACCTGGACAACCAACTCCAGGGACAAGTCGCTAGCGACCCGGAGGACATCGCGGCCATGATGGCGGCATGGGAGAACGTGCGCGGCGAGGCGCTGTCGCACCGGCAGTCGATCGAGTTGATGACGGAAGTGGCGGAGTCATGGAGCTGAACGGCGCGCGGTGGCGCAAGAGCAGCCGCAGCAGCGGCAACGGCGGCGCATGTGTCGAGGTCGCCGACAACCTGCCCGGTGTGGTCGGCGTACGGGATTCCAAGGACCCGACCGGCCCGGCGCTCGTCTTCGCGCCGGCGGCCTGGCGGGCGTTCGTCGCACAGCTCACCCCGAGGGTGTGAGCGGACGCCCACCGGCATTGATCAGCCGGCGGGTACGTCCTAGCGTGGCCGGATGCGACGGCGACGTATTGCGGGCACTCCGGTCGAGGTGACGGAGCTGGGCTTCGGCGGTGCCGCGATCGGCAACCTCTACCACGCGGTGGACGACGACGATGCCGTTGCGGCAGTCGACGCGGCGTGGGATCGCGGCATCCGCTACTTCGACACCGCTCCCTACTACGGGCTGGGGATGTCCGAACGTCGTCTGGGCCGCGCTCTGCGGGGTCGACCCCGGGACGAGTCCGTTGTCTCGTCGAAGGTGGGCCGCCTCCTGGTGCCCAACGCCCGGCCGTCCGGCCAGGGCGTGGACGTCTTCGACGTTCCCGACGCCGTACGTCCCGAGCGCGACTACAGCCGCGACGGCGTGCTGCGGTCGATCGACGCGACTCTGGAGCGCACCGGGCTCGACCGACTCGACGTCGTGTTCGTGCACGACCCGGACGACCACTGGCCGCAGGCCGCCGACGAGGCCATGCCGGCCCTGGCGGAGCTACGGGACCAGGGTGTCGTCGGGGCCATCGGGGCGGGGATGAACCAGTCGGCGATGCTCGCGCGTTTCCTGCGGGAGACGGCGGCGGACGTCGTCATGCTGGCGGGCCGGTACACGCTGCTGGAGCAGGACGCCCTCGACGATGTCCTGCCTGCCGCCGTCGAGCACGGCAAGAGTGTCATCGCGGTGGGGGTCTTCAACTCGGGGCTGCTGGCCCGTGAGCGGCCTGGCCCGGACGCGAGGTACAACTACGCGGAGGCCCCGCCGGAGGTGGTGGCACGGGCCACCCGGATCGCCGAGGTGTGCGAGCGGCACGGCACCACACTTCCCGCGGCAGCCATCGCCTTTCCGTTCGGGCATCCGGCGGTTGTCAACGTGACGCTTGGCGTACGCACCGCCGACGAGGTCGCGCGCAACGTCGACCTGCGCGCCGGCGATGTCCCGGCCGGGCTGTGGGAACAGCTCCGCGCCGACGGGTTGCTGCGCGCAGACGCCCCCGTACCGTCGCCCTGAGCACCGGTACCGTCTCAGGGGCCGGCGGACCCGGAGCCCGTCGTACACATGTTCTATCCACAGGCTGTGGACGGCGGAGGGCGTCATGAGTTACCAGCTCAGCGCGGTGGTAGCGGACGCGGACCTGCTCCGCGAGCAGACCGCCGAGCTGGATCACGCGGTCCTCGGTGAGCTGCGCCAGGATTTCGCGCTGCTGCCTGTCACCCCGCAGCTGGTGGCCGAGCTGACCGGTTCACTGCCGGACTACGCGGTGGACGACCGCAGCGCCGAGCAGCCATTCGGGTTGGTGTTGTCGCCGCCGCTTGTCGAGGTGCTGGCCGGCTGGTCGCGGTCGGGGCCTGTGGCGTACGTGGAGGCGGAGTTCGGCGGCGGCGCCGGCCACCAGTCGGCAGCGGTGTGGCTGGGCGGGGCGCTGTCCTGGGGTCCAGGTTTCGACGACGTGTTCGACGCGCCGCGCGAGCAGTGGCCGATCAACTCGGCGCTGACCCGGCTCGGCGTGGAGCGGGGTGCGTGGCTCGACCCGTTCGCCGAGTTGGGGTTGCACCTGGAGCGGAACACCGCCGGCTGGCTGGCGCACGGGCGCCGTCGACTGAGCGCCGACTACTGGGACGAGCTGGTCGAGCAGTGGGAAAACCAGTAATCCGTCGCCGGGCAGCAACCTGAACGCTCCCGTCCCGTTGGGGACTGGGGGATTCCATGAAATTGCGACAATTCGCGTTTATTGCGGCGTTGATGACTGCTGCCTCGATCGCCGGCAGCGGCGTACCGTCGACCGGGCCCGGCCCGGACGGCCGGCCCGCCGGCAGCGTCGAGACCATCGACCTGAACGGTCTGAGCAACATCGAGTTCGGTGACACCGAGGACGAGCTGACCCGTCGCGGCGTCCTGCGTGCCGGCCTGGACACGTGCGGGCCGATGCTCACCGGGCACGACACCGTCAGCCCGGTCTTCATCGAAGACCGACTGGTCCTGCTCTGGGTCGGCGCCCCGATGCGCACACCGGAGGGCATCGCGGCGGGCTCACCCGTCGACCAGGTCTGGGCCCGCTACCGGTCGGTCACCCGCCTGCGCGCTCCACACGGGACACAACGCCTCGACGGGCTGCTGGCGCGCAGCGGCGACCGCGCGTACCTGTTCCTGCACGACGGGCGCACGGTCCGGAAAACCATCGCGGGGTACGCCGACTGGGCGCGCCGCCTCTTCGACGAGGGCGTCGGTCCGTGCTGATCGACCCGTCCCCGGTCGACAAACACGGGGGAGACATCGTGCCTACGACCGTGCCCGAGCAGCAGATCCGAACAGCGAAACGCCCGGCCGATCCTCGCGGATCAACCGGGCGTTTCTGCACTACAGAGCGGTGGCGGCGGGATTTGAACCCGCGGAGGGCGTAAACCCTCACACGCTTTCGAGGCGTGCTCCTTAGGCCACTCGGACACGCCACCGCCGACGAGGGTACAGGACCGCCGGTTCGGACGCCGAACCGGTATCGCCCGAGCCGGCCTGGCAGGATCTTTGCCATGAGTACGCACATCGGCGCGAAGCCGGGCGAGATCGCCGAGCGGGTCCTGATGCCGGGTGACCCCCTGCGGGCCAAGTGGATCGCGGAGACCTACCTCGAGGGCGCCACCTGCTACTCGACGGTTCGGGGCATGCTGGGTTTCACCGGCCGCTGGAACGGCGTCGAGGTTTCCGTCCAGGGCTCCGGCATGGGCATGCCGTCCGCCTCCATCTACGCCCACGAGCTGATCAACGAGTACGGGGTGAAGACGCTGATCCGCGTCGGCTCCTGCGGTGCGCTGAGCACCGACCTGCAACTGCGGGACGTGGTGGCCGCGATCGGGTCGTCGACCGACTCGAACATGAACCGGATGCGCTTCGACGGGCTGATCGACTACGCCCCGGTGGCCGACTTCGGGCTGCTGCGTACGTCGGTCGAGGTGGCCGAGCGGCGCGGCATCACCATGCACGTCGGGCCGATCCTGGCGGCGGACGCCTTCTACACGGACCGACCGGACCTGTACGACACGCTCGCCGACTACGGCGTGCTGGCCGTGGAGATGGAGTCGGCGGCGCTCTACACGATCGCGGCCCGGTTCAAGGCTCGGGCGTTGACCGTGCTGACCGTCAGCGACCACATCAAGACCGGCGAGAAGACCACGTCGGAGGAGCGTGAGCAGACCTTCAGCCAGATGGTCGAGATCGCCCTCGACACGATCATCGCCTGACCCGTTCTGCGGGGCGGTGTCACCACCGAGAGCGGTATGACTCTGAGGCATATTTATGACTCAGAGTCATACCGCTCTTTCGCAGCATGCGGTCCCCAGGCCGCCACGCCGAGCGGGCCGGGCGGGTTCAGCGGAAAAAGGCGCGCAGGACGGCGGCGGTCTCGGCCTCCAGCACCCCGCCGTAGACCTCGGGCCGGTGGTTGAGCCGGCGGTCCCGCAGGACGTCCCAGAGTGATCCGGCCGCCCCGGTCTTGGGTTCCCACGCGCCGAAGACGACAGTGGAGACGCGGGCCAGGACCAGCGCACCCGCGCACATCGTGCACGGTTCGAGGGTGACCACGAGGGTGCAGCCGTCCAGCCGCCAGGCACCGGCCCGCTCGGCGCCCCGGCGCAGGGCCAGCACCTCGGCGTGGGCGGTCGGGTCGCCTGTCAACTCCCGCTCGTTACGCCCGACGGCGAGTTCGGTGCCGTCCGGCCCGTAGAGCACCGCGCCCACCGGGATGTCGTCGATAGCCGTGGAGGGGGCGGAGGTGGCCGGGTCGGTGACGGCTACCTCCAGCGCCCGCCGCATCCACAGCTCGTGCCGTTGCCGTCGCCCGACCTCGCCGAGGTCGGCAAGCCCTTCGTGGGCGCCCGGCCCGGCGCGGCCCACCGCACCGGGAGTGGGTTGGCCCGGCCGGATCGACTCCAGCGACGGGTCGGTGGCGTCGGCCGGCTCAGACCTCACGCAGCTCCTCGACCTCGTCGACGCAGCCCAGCACCTCGCAGATCTCGGCGGTGACGTCCGCCGGGAGCATCCCCTCGTGCGTGCAGAGGGTCAGCAGCTTCTGCGCGGAGATACCCAGGTTGGCCAGCAGGTCGGCGTCCCCCACCGGGTCGGCCTCCGGGTCGACGACCGGTTGTTCGGTTTCGTCGTCACCGCCGGCAGCCGGGCGGGGTTCCTCGTCGCCGTCGAGGCCGGTGACCGAGGTCTTCAGGTCGCCGACAAGCAGCGAACCCAGCCGGGACTCCTCGGCGAACGCCGAGTCCGACCCGAACACCCGCAGGTCCTCACCCTCGTCGAGGCGCAGGATCACCAGGTACGCGTCGTCGGCCTCGACGAAGAGCAGCGAGACGTCGGCCTCCTGGTCGACGTCACGCAGCCGGTCGGCGACCTCGTCGATGTCGGTGGCGCCGCGCAGGCTGACCTCGGCGGCGGTCCAGCCACTGTCGTCGCGCACCACGGCCGCAGCGAAGTACGACACGGTCCCCCCAATAGCCCCTCGGCACAGCGCCGACTCGTTACGCGTGCACGTTAGCCGGTCGGCTGGGCAGGCGACCGGTCAACGCCCCGACGGGCCGGTCATTCCTGACAAAGTCGGATCAGCCGGCTACCCGACGGCGCGTGGCGATGAGCTGGCGCAGACGCTCGGTGCGCTGTCGCTGCGGCCGACTGCGCTGGCGTACCGCCCGGGCACCCGCCAACTCGGCGAGCAACTGCAGGCGGCGGCGGCTGCGATCCGGGTCCTGCCGCAGGGTGGTCCAGGCCATAGTGCCGAGCGTGCCGAGTCTCGACGGCCACGTCAAGACGGCGTTCGCTACGCAGCCAACCGGGCACTGCGCGCAGTCAACAGCGCGGTCACCACAGCGGCCAGTCGCCACTGGTGGCCCACCGGACCGCCACCACGGCGGCGGCGATGCTCCAACCACCGGCGGTCACGATGGCCACCCCCGTTGCCACTCCCCGGTCGCCGTGACGGACCAGCACCAGGGCGGTTACCCAGGCCAGCAGGCCGGCGAAGATCGTCCACCACGCGTAGCTCGGCACGTCGGTGCCGAGCAGGCCGAACAGGAGCAGCCAACCGGCCGCCGCACCACCGCCGGCGGCGACACCACCGCCGGTGACCGGGTGCGGTTCGCGGTAGGTGGGTCGGGCCGGCGGCCCGGCCGGGAAGAGCCCCGACGGGGCACGGGGCACCGGGCGGGCGGCACCGGGATCCGGGACGGGGTCGGGTCGGGCGATGGTCACCGTCGCTGCCCTCCGTTACGCGCGCCGTTCGTGCCCACGGTACCGGCTCTGCCAGGATGACCGGATGCCCTCGCCGACGTTCGGTCGCCGCGCGCGTTCCGCGTACCCCGTCCTGCTGTTGCTCGCCCCGGTGCTCGCCGCCGGCTGCGCGACCACCCGGCCGGGGGTGCCGCCGGAGGGCGCCGCGCCGACGCCGCCGGCGATCTGGTCGACGGGCGAGCAGCCGCCCGCGCCGTCTGCCACGCCGACGGCGAGCGTCCCGGCGCGCCCGGCGCCGTCGTCCGGCGGGCCGTCGGCGGGCGCACCCCGCGCCGGGCTGCGGCATGTCTTCCCGGTACGCGCCGACAACGTGGACTACCACCCGACGCACGGCGCGTACCCGGCCACCGACCTCTTCGCCGACTGCGGTGAGCCGTTCGTCGCGGTGACCGACGGGACGGTGCTGGAGGTGAGTCGCGTCGACAGGTACTCCAAGCGGGGGCCGCAGGGCCCGGAGAACGGCGGCCTGTCCGTCTCCCTGCTCGGCGACGACGGGGTGCGCTACTACGGTTCGCACCTGAGCGTGGTGTCCGCAGGTGTCGACGCCGGGGTACGGGTCCGCGCCGGGCAGCAGCTCGGCAAGGTGGGCCGCACCGGCAACGCGAACAACGTATGCCACGTGCACTTCGGCATCTCGCCGCCGTGTACCGGCAAGGACGGCTGGTGGATCCGGCGCGGCGTGCTCTGGCCGGCGCGTTACCTGGACTCGTGGCGGCGCGGCGGCAATCGCGAACCGGCCGCCGAGGTCACCGCGTGGCAGCGCACACACGGCTGCCCGAAGGCTCCCTGACCGGTGCCGCATCGACTAGGTTCGGTCAAATGAGCGCCCGGGACCCCATCGCCGACCTGCGCCGGATCGCGTTCCTGCTGGAGCGGGCCAACGAGGCCACGTACCGGGTCCGGGCGTTCCGCTCGGCGGCGAAGGCGCTGGCCGGCCTGCCGGCGGCCGAGGTGGCCGAACGGGCCGGCAACGGGACACTCACCGAGCTGACAGGTGTCGGCGACGTGACGGCCCGGTGTGTGGCGGAGTCGCTCGCCGGTGAGGAACCTGTCTACCTGCGCCGGCTTGTCGCGACCGAGGGCAGCGACCTCGACGCCGAGGCCACGGCGCTGCGTACCGCGCTGCGCGGCGACTGCCACACCCACTCGGACTGGTCCGACGGCGGCTCGCCCATCGAGGAGATGGCGTTGGCCGCGGTGGAACTGGGCCACGAATACCTGGTGTTGACCGACCACTCGCCCCGACTGACAGTGGCGCGGGGGCTGACGGCCGCCCGGCTGCGCAAACAGCTCGACCACGTGGAGCAGGTGAACGCGGCGCTGCCGGAGGGCTTCCGCATCCTCACCGGGATCGAGGTGGACATCCTCGCCGACGGTTCGCTCGACCAGGACGAGGAGTTGCTGGCCCGGCTGGACGTGGTGGTCGGTTCGGTGCACAGCGGCCTGAAGGACGAGCGGGCGAAGATGACCCGGCGGATGCTGACCGCCGTCGCCAACCCGCACCTGGACATCCTCGGGCACTGCACCGGCCGGATGGTGTCGTCCCGCCCGGCGGGGGTGACCGGTCCCGGCGACCGGGCGCACCGTCCCCGGACCCGCGCGGAGAGCGACTTCGACGCGGACGCCGTCTTCGCCGCCTGCGCCGAGCACGACACCGCCGTCGAGATCAACTCGCGGCCGGAGCGGCAGGACCCGCCGAAGCGGCTGATCCGCCGCGCCCTGGAGGCCGGCTGCCGGTTCGCGATCAACACGGACGCGCACGCGCCCGGCCAGCTCGACTGGCAGCGGTTCGGCTGCGAGCGGGCCGCTCTCTGCGGCGTCCCCGCCGACCGGGTGGTCAACACCTGGTCGGCGGAGCAGCTGGTCGAGTGGACGAGCACCCGGGCCTGAGCCCGACTCAACGGTGGGCGGGCTCGGCCGCGGGCACGGGCACGCCGGCATCGACCACCGGCCGTGGCCTGCGGCGGCCGACCACACCCTGCGCGACCGCGACACCCAGCAGCACGATGAGCGCGCCGACCGGCTGGTGCCAGTTGAGCCGCTCGTCGAGCACCACGGCACCGATCAGCACCGCGAAGATCGGAATCAGGTACGTGACAGTGGAGGCGGTGCTCGCACCGGCCACCCGGATGTTGCGCATGTTGATGACGAAGGCGAGCCCGGTGCCGAGCGCCCCGAGCGTCAGGACGCTGGCCACCACCTTCGCCGACAGCTCGGTGGGCAGCGGCGGCGCGCCCGCGACGAACGGGGTGACGATGGCCAGCTGCCCGGCCGCGAGCAGCAGTTGCGCGGTCGAGAGCGACAGGCCCGAGTGGGCGCTGCCGGCGACGAACCGCTTCTGGTACGGGATGGCGACGCCGTAGCAGGCCGCCGCGCCGAAGCACATCAACTGCCCGACGAAGTGTGCTCCGCCGACGCCCTCCCAGACACCGAGCACCACGAGCACACCGAGGAAGCCCAGCCCGAGACCGATCGCGCTGCGCGCGGTCAACCGCTCGGTGCGGAACACCAGCACCGCCAGCGGCAGCACGATCAGCGGGGTGGTCGCGTTCCAGATGCCTGCCAGCATCGACTCGACCCGCTGCTCGCCGTACCCGAAGAGGGTGAACGGCACTGCCACGCCGAACGCGGCCACGACTGTCAGGTGGGCCCACACCCGGGGCTCGCGGGGCAGCCGGTCGCGCAGCATCGCGAGGACGACGAGCAGGGTCAGGGCACCGGTGCCGACCCGGTAGAGCGTGAGCTGGACCGGGTGCAGCTCGGCCACGCCGATCTTGATGAAGAGGAAGCTGGAACCCCAGATCGCGGCGAGGGCGAGGAAGCCCGGCAGCCAGGCGCGGACCGGCGCTTTGTCAGGAGTGGTATCGGTGGTCACCCCTGACACTCTGCCGCAACCGTACGACAAAGTCGCGTGCCTTTCGGACGTCACACCTGTCGGGCGGGTGAGCCGATCACGGCAAGCGGCGACGACACCGAGGGGCCGAACTCACGTAGGGTCGGCGTGTGGGACAAATCGATAAACTCGCGAACCGCTACGTGGCCGAGTGGGCGCCGTTGAGCCCCACCGACGCGACATTTGTCGGCATCGCCGGCCATGACGACGAACTCGACGACCTGTCGCCCGAGGGTTACCGGGCGCGCGCCGACCTGACCCGGCGGACCCTCGCCGAGCTGGAGGTCACCGAACCGGACACCGAGACGGAACGGATCGCCAAGGAGGCGATGCAGGAACGGCTCGGCCTGGAGCTGGCCAGGTACGACGCCGGCGAAACCACAAGCGAGGTCAGCGTCATCACCAGCGGACTGCACGCGATCCGCATGGTGTTCGACCTGATGCCGACCGCCACGGAAGAGGCGCAGGCAAACATCGCCTCCCGGCTCAACGGGCTCGCCGGCGCGCTCGAGGGCTACAAGACCACCCTGCGCGAGGCGCTCGCCACCGGCCACGTCAGCTCGAAGGTGCAGCTGGTCGAGGTCGCCAAGCAGTGCGACATCTGGACCGACCCGACGGGTGACAACTTCTTCCACGGGCTTGTCGAACGACTGGACGCCGACGGCACGCTCGGATCGGAGCTGCGCCGGGGCGCGGCGGCGGCGACCGCGGCGACCGCCGAGTTCGGTCAGTTCCTGCGTACCGAACTGGCCCCGCACGGTCGGGACAAGCAGGCCGCCGGTCGGGAACGGTACGAACTCGCCTCGCAGTACTTCCTCGGCGCGAAGGTCGACCTGGACGAGACGTACGCCTGGGGTTTCGCGGAGCTGGCCCGCCTCGAGGCGGAGATGCGGGTCGTCGCCGGGCGGATCGCCGGCTCGGGTGCCACAGTCGACGAGGCGGTCGCCGCGTTGGACGCCGACCCGGCGCGGACCATCCACGGCAAGGAGGCGTTCCGCGACTGGATGCAGGCCCTCGCCGACAAGGCGCTCGACGAGCTGAACGACACCCACTTCGACATTCCGGAGGTGGTCCGCCGCATCGAGTGCTGCCTCGCCCCGACCAGCGACGGCGCCATCTACTACACGGGGCCGAGCGAGAACTTCGCCCGCCCCGGCCGGATGTGGTGGGCGGTGCCGCAGGGCATCACCGAGTTCTCCACCTGGCGGGAGGTGACCACCGTCTACCACGAGGGCGTGCCGGGTCACCACCTTCAGGTGGCACAGACCGCCGTACGGGCCGACGTGCTCAACCGCTGGCAGCGGCTGCTCTGCTGGGTGTCCGGGCACGGTGAGGGCTGGGCGCTCTACGCGGAGCGGTTGATGGACGAGCTGGGCTACCTGGAGGACCCGGGCGACAAGCTGGGCATGCTCGACGGCCAGGCGATGCGTGCCGCCCGTGTGATCGTCGACATCGGCATGCACCTGGAGTTGGAGATTCCGCGGGACAATCCGTTCGGTTTCCACCCGGGCGAGCGGTGGACGCCGGAACTGGGCTGGGAGTTCATGCGGGCGCACTGCCGGGTGCCGGACGAGAACCTGCGCTTCGAGCTGAACCGCTACCTGGGCTGGCCGGGGCAGGCCCCGTCGTACAAGGTCGGCGAGCGGATCTGGCTCCAGGCCCGCGAGGACGCCAAGGCCCGCAAGGGCGCCGACTTCGACCTGCGGGAGTTCCACAGGCAGGCGTTGGACCTGGGGGCCCTGGGTCTCGACCCTCTGCGGCGGGCGCTGGCCCGGATCTGAGGTGACGAAGGCCCCGGGTGCCGGCGGGACGACCGCCCGACGCCCGGGGCCTCGGCACCGCGCTGATCAGGCCAGACTCAGCGCCAAATTCGGCTCGGCGGTCAGTGTGTTGCTTGTGACGTACGCCAAATCGATGACCGGGTCGGTGAACGTGACCGAGATGGGCAATGTCACCGGGATGCCGTCCGGCAACGGCAGATCAGGCGTCAAGGTGATCTTGATGCCGAGCAGCTTGCCGACGAACCGGGTGGAGTAGAAGGCCACGTCACCGCTGACGGTCAGCGTCCGTGTCGCGTACCGCTGGTTGCGCCCAGAAGGTCCGTCGGCGACCAGCAGGAAGTCCTTGGTCTCCGCCTCCTGCATGCTGAACTTCAGCACCTTGAGGTCGCCCTTCTCGGTGCGCAGGTCGGTGATCCCGTCGAACCGCAGGCCTGTCATCTTGACCGAGGAGCCGGTGAGCTTGGACGGCGTCTGCGCCACCTTCGGCAGATTCGGGTCGGCGGCGATACGCGGCAGCATTCTGCCCGGTTCCACAGTGCCCGGCTTGTCGGGCGTTCCCGGCTTGCCCGGCTTGGCGGGGGGCGACGGTGGGCAGGTGCCGGGGGCGGGGCGGGTCGTCGGTGTCCCGCTCGGCTGGACGGTCGGGCTCGGCGACGGCGACGCGCTCTCCGCACGGTTTCCGCCGGTGAACAGGTCACCGATCCCGTCCAGGATGTCGCCGATCAGGTTGCCCCGGCGCTCGGGACTCGGCGTCGGCGTCGGGGTCGGGGTCGCCGTGGTGCGGCTGGGCGACGGGGTGACGGTCCGGGACGGGGCGGGGCAGGCGGTGGTGGGGCGGTTCGGCGCGGCCTGCACGGCCCTGGGCTGGGCGGCCAGACCGACGACGGCCAGGCCGAGCACCACCAGGACGACGCCGAGGGTACGCGGATCGACAGACCGTCCCGGCCACTCGGGCGGCGGGCCGCCGTCGGCCAACCCTCGCTCCGGAACGGGCTGCTTCCGGACGACCTGCTCGGGAGCGACCTGCTCCCGGACGACGACCCGCTCGGGGGCGACCTGGTCAGGAGCGACCTGGTCGGGGGCGACCTGGTCGGGGGCGACCTGGTCAGGGGCGACCTGGTCGGGGGCGACCTGGTCGGGGACAGGCTGCTCGTGGGAGTCGTGTTCATCGTCGGCGTGTTCGGCGTCCTGCTCGGCGACGGGCAGCTCGGTTGTCGGCTCGTCGGCCTGGTCCGGCGCCGGCGGAGCCGGGCTGGCCGGCGTCCAGGCGAAGGCGAGCGCGCTGCCGACGATGCCGAGCAGCAGGCCGACGAAGAAGCCGCCGAGGTTGAGCCCGATCAGCGAGTAGACAGCCGTGAACGCCGCGACGATCGAGTAGAAGGGTCGCTGCGCCGGGCTGAGCCAGAGCAGCAGGCCACAGGCCACCAGGATGACAGGGATCAGCAGGGAGAGCAGGCCGGTGGCGCCGCTGTGGAAGCTCAGCCCGTTGACCGTCATCCGGGTGGAGGCGAACATCTCCACCCCGGCCAGGGCGGTGAGAAGGCCACCCCAGAACGGGCGGCTACGCCGCCAGCGGCGGAAGCTCTGCCACACCTGCGCCGGACCGCCGGGCCGGGCGTGGGCCGGGTTGGTGGTTGTCACGTACTCCTCCTGGCGGAGCGGGGACAGGGACACGGGCTGGCCCGCGGTGGTCGACCACCGCGGGCCTCACCTCAGAAGCACTCCTTGCCCTCGGCGGCGTCGCCCACGTTGACCTTCAGCCGCAGCCCGACCAGGTTGAAGGTGGCCGCCGTGGTGTAGCGGGACACCTGCTCGAGGTTGGTGATGGTGACGTGTTCGGAGTTCTGGCCGAACGATCCCGCCTGCGCCGTCGGGTTGAGGTCGGTGGCGTCCCGGCCGATCTTGATGTTGGTGAATGTCGCGTTGCCGTTAAGCGAGTCCATCGCGATGAGCAGGTCCTTGGCCCGGGCGGGCTCCTTGCCGTCACCGGCGTTGATGGTGAGCACCACCGGCAGGCCGGGCAGGTCCGCGCGGACCGACTGGCAGAGCTTGTACAGCTCGGCGCTGCTGATCTCGGAGAGGGCGATGGGGTGGACCTTGCCGTCCTTGCCCTTCTCCCGGACGATGCCGCCGTACTGCTTGAAGCCCTCGCCCTCCAGCCGCTCAGCGCCGATCTTGAAGGTCTGTCCGGAGACCGTGATGTCGGACGCGATGGCGCCGGTCGACATGCCGAACAGGATGGCACCGGCGGCCGCCGTGGCGGGCACCATCATGGCGGCGAACCGCCGCCAGCGGGTAGTGCCCTGATTGTCCAACCGCTTCTGCACGGGTTCCTCCTTATTGGACGCGGGCGGGTGGCCGGGCCCGACTGGCGGCCCCGCACCGGCCCGTCATCTGTTACCGGCGGGTAACGACCGAGGTTGATGGTGCACCCGGTGCGGCGCAGGTCACAACCCCCCAATTACCTGCTGGTAATACATGCGTCACCGATCGATGCCATGACCTCACGAAGTGTTGATCCACTGGTGACGAAAATCAGACCGGGAGTGGACAAGAGCGACACAACTTCCTGCGTGCGCCACGAAGAGTGAGGAAGAATCGACCAATTACAATCGGGTAACAAATGTAAAGTGTCCAGGTCGTCGCAGCACTGAGGGGTGGACCGCAGCGCGGTCCACCCCTCAGGTCGTACAGCCGGTCGTACGCGCGTCAGCGCTGCTCCACCTCGCCGGGGGCCGGGCGCTGCGTCGGCACGGTCGGGTCGTCGGACTTCCAGTTCGTCGACGCCGGCGGGATCTCGTCGGTCAGCGGACCACCCACAGGCTGGGGCCTGGGCTGCTCGACGGTGTCCGTGTCGCGTACCGGCTCCTGGTCCACCCGGGTCGGAGTGGAGTCGGCGGCGGGTGCGACAGGAGCCGGCTCGGCGCGGTGCCGGGCGGCGGCGCCGCCACCGTCGTTCCGCCGCGTCACCAGCCACACGCCGGCGACGAGGGCGAGCAGACCGAGGACACCTGCGGCGATCGGACCCCAGAGACTGATCAGGCCGATCTTGAAACGGTTGTCCTTGGCCGTGTCGGCGCTGCGGGTCACCGTCTCGTCGGTGTAGTTGAAGTCCGCGTCCAGCAGCACGGTCGGGGTGCCGGTGTTCGGGCGCAACTCCTTGTGCTGCTGCTCCCGGACGTTGATGTAGGAGCCGGTCACCGGGTCGACCCAGACCGTCCGGGTGTTGCTGTAGACGATCTGACCGCTTGTCGCGCCGGGGGCGAACTTGCCGACAAGCGTCTGGATGCTGGCCTCCGGAGTCGCCAGCACCTCGTTCTCGATCCGCTGCTCGAAGCGGTACGTCTCGATGCCCTTGATCTTCTCGGTGCCGGTGAACCTCGCCGGGAGCGCCCGCTTCAGGTCACGGTCGAACACCTGGTAGTCCCGCTTGCCGGTGCCGAACGGGAACTTGTAGAGCTGACCGGAGTAGTTAACGTTGCCGACCGGGGTCTCGTTCGCCCCGCTCTCGTTGAGCCACTGGTCCTTCCACGGGGCGGCCGCGCCCGAGATCCGGTAGAGAGCGAACTCGGTGCTGTACTGGCTGACCACCTCCTCGGTGTCGACACGCTTGACGGTCTGGAAGACGTCCCAGACCACCGCGTCGCCCTTGAGCTCCTTCGGGAGCCGGTTCTTCGTGTCGTCGGGTTGCGGAATGACCTCGACACTGGACCGCAGGTTGCCCTGCGGGACCTCGATGCTCACCGAGCTTCCGGTAGCGGTGATCTTCAAAAACTTCGCGTCCTTCGCCTCGGCGATGGACGTCGTTGGTTCGAGGTCATAGGGGAGCTTGGACACGGCGGGCGCGACGTAGAACGGCAGCCCAGCCGCGAAGACCAGCAACAAGACGCCGAGCCCAAAGAGCGCGGCGCCCACGCGTAGCTTCACTCATCCTCCTGTAACCTGCCGCCCTACGACCTGTTGTCCGGGGCTCCCGATCCTTAACATGGCGGGAGGTTACTCCCCAGTCACCTTCAAAGCGACCCCCTGGATGTCCAGATGTCCGCAGCCGCCGCGCCAACAGTTTCGGAGCCTTCGGTAGCCGGCCGACTCCCCGCCCTCGACGCGCTGCGAGCGATCGGCGCCGTGGCGGTCGTCGGCCACCACGTCGGGTTCCAGACCGCCGTCACCATGAACACCACCTGGGGCGGCTGGTTGGCACGCCTCGACGTAGGCGTCGCCATCTTCTTCGTACTCTCCGGGTTTCTGCTGTTCCGGCCATGGGCGCTGAGTGCCGCGACGGGCCGACCCCGGCCGCGCGCCGGCCGCTACCTCTGGCGCCGCGCCCTGCGGATCCTGCCCGCCTACTGGCTGGCGGTGCTGGTCTGCCTCGTCGTCCTGCCGCAGAACCGGCCGGCGTCCGCCGGCGACTGGATCCGCCACCTCACCTTCACGCAGATCTACCAGCCCGGCGAGCTGCGGTACGGGCTCAGCCAGACCTGGAGCCTCGCCACCGAGGTCGCGTTCTACCTGCTCCTGCCGCTGGTCGCAGTCCTCGCCGTCGGTCGGTCCTGGCGTCCCGTCCGCACCATCGCGATCGTCAGCACGGGGGCGCTGCTGACCGCGGGCTGGCTCACCATGATGGGGTTCGGCCTGCTCGACAACGCGCTGCACACCATGTGGCTCCCGTCGTACGGCGGGTGGTTCGGCGCCGGCATGGCCCTGGGCGCGGCGCACGTCGCCCTACGCACGGGGACCGCTCCCGCCGCCTTCCGCGTGCTGGACGACCTCGCCTCCGCGCCGCTCGCCTGCTGGGCCGCGGCCGTCGCCCTCATGGCGATAGCGACGACGCCAGTCGCCGGTCCCCGCGACCTCGCCGGTCCCACGGCAGCCGAGTTCGCCGTCAAGCTGGCCCTGTACCTCGCGATCGCGGTGCTGATCCTGATCCCTGTGGCGTTCGGTGGGCCGAGTCGGGTCAAGGAGCTCTTCGCCAGCTCCTCCGCCCGGTGGCTCGGCGCCGTCTCGTACGGCCTGTTCCTGTGGCATCCGCTGGTCATCGAACTCATCTACCTGCTCGACGACAGGCCGTTGTTCAGCGGCGGACTGCTCAACACCTTCGCCCTGACCATGGCCTTCGGCCTGGTGTACGCGGCGGTCAGCTACTACGGAGTCGAACGTCCACTGCAACTTCTCGGTACGCAGCGGCGGCGCCGACGGACCGCGCCGGCGCCGGTCGCCGGGCCGCCGGTCGAAGCGGCACCCGCTCCACCGGTCGAGGCGGCACCCGTTCCACCGGTCGAGGCGGCACCCGTTCCGCCGGCCGTCGCCGCGGGCGCCCCGGTGCCGACGGCCGGCGCGTAGCGGAGTAGGCAAGCGCTGGTCCGTCGGGCATTGCCGGGCGGCAGCCCCAACCCCTAGTGTGACGCGCGTCCCTAAATTACTTGAGAGTAGGGTTCGCGTGGAGCGTAGCTTCGGCATGCCCGGACACGTGCTGTTCCTCAACTGGCGGGACACCCGTAACCCCGAGGGCGGCGGTTCCGAGGTGTACGTGGAACGGATCGCCGCCGAGCTGGTGGCGCGTGGTTTCCGCGCCACCCTCTTCTGCGCCGCGCACAGCGAGGCGCCCGCCGACGAGGTCAACGAAGCGGGCGTCCGGGTGGTACGGCGCGGTGGGCGGCACACCGTCTACCTGTGGGCGGCGCTCTGCTACCTGGCCGGCGCGCTCGGTGCCGGCCCGCTCGCGGCGCGACGCGGCGGCCGGCCCGACATCCTCGTTGACGTCTGCAACGGGTTGCCGTTCCTGGCCCCGCTCTGGGCACGACGGCCGGTGGTCAAGCTGATCCACCACGTGCACCGCGAGCAGTGGCCTGTGGTTCTTCCACAGTGGGCCGCCCGGTTCGGCTGGTGGATCGAGTCGTCCCTCGCCGTACGCGTCTACCGGCGGTGCCGTTACGTCACGGTCTCCGAGGCCACCCGCCGGGAGCTGGCCACCCTCGGCGTGCCGCCCGAGCAGGTGGCAGTCGTGCACAACGGCACTCCGGAGCTGCCCCCAACCGACGTCGAGCGGGCGCCGTTCCCGCTGCTCGTGACGTTGAACCGCCTGGTGCCGCACAAGCGGGTCGAGGTGGCGTTGCGGGCCGTCGCGGCGCTCGCCGACGAGCTGCCCCAACTGCGGCTGGTGGTCGCCGGCCAGGGCTGGTGGGAGCCGCACCTGCGGGAGATGGCCGCGGAGCTGGACATCACCGAGCGGGTGGACTTCCGGGGCTTCGTGACCGAGGAGGAGAAGGCAGCCCTGCTCGCCTCGGCCTGGGTAGCCCTGACCCCGTCGCTGAAGGAGGGCTGGGGGCTGACGATCGTGGAGGCCGGCGCGGCGGGTACGCCAACTGTGGCGTTCCGGGAGGCCGGGGGCGTGGCCGAGGCGGTAGTCGACGGGCGTACCGGCCTGCTGGCCGACGGCATCGACGACTATCTGATGAAGGTGCGCACGCTTCTGCAGGACGACGAGATGCGACGCGAGATGGGCGCGCAGGCCCGGGAGCACGCGGCGAGTTTCACCTGGCAGGTCGCGGGTGGACGCTTCGCGGCCCTGCTGGAGAGTGCGGAGTCGCCCCGCCCGGTGCAGCAGCGGGGCGAGCCGTCCTACCTGTTGCCGTAGACCTCGGGGGCGTACGGGTCCTGCTTTCCGTTGCGCTTGGCCGCTTCCGAGACGTTCTTGGCCTCGGTGGCGGCCTCCTCGTCGGTGGCGGTCGCGGCGGCCGAGAGCCCACCGAGGGCCAGGATCCCCAGCAACGCCGCCACCAGGCCGGACACGGCCAGGGTCAGTGCTCTACGCATGCCAATCCTCCAATGGCGAGACGTGCGAGCGGACGTTACCACGCGGTAGCTCGCCGGTGTAGCGCCGAAAAGCTGGCAGCCACGACCACCAGAAGGGCCATGCTGAGCGCCACGACGACGGCCAGTCGGGCCGGTCCCGACGCCTCCGGCCCCGGCACGATCGTCGGATTGCGGTACAGGCTCAGGACCCGACCCCGATGGATGAGTTCCAGGCCGTCGAGGGCGCCGGGCGGCAGGTCACCGGAGACCTGGTGCTGCACGAGGACCCAGCGCACCCCCGTGGTCCAGACCGGCCGGTCCTCGGCCATCGCCCGGCGCACCTCGCGGACGCGGGGATTCTCCCCGGCCACGGCGACGTCGCCGACCCGGAGCGTGTCGTCGATCAGGACCGTGCCCGGCAGGTAGCGGGGCGCCGGGTCCAGGACCACCCGGTCGGGATTCCACGGGTACGCCCGGTAGGCGTTCAACGGCAGCGACAGGATCTCCCCCGGCTCCTCCTCGATGATCGTGGCCACCGTCCGCCAGTCCGCCGGATAACTCACCGGCCGGACGCGTCCGGCGCCGCCGAACGCGAGGTCCGGCATGACCGCCACCGGCAGGAGCAGCAGCCCGGCCAGCACCACCCCGGCCACCTCCCGGTCGAGCCGGGCCACCAGCCGCTCGGCGCCCAGCGCCGCGCACACCACGAGCAGCAGCGCGTACGGGGCCAGGAACTTCTGGCCGTCCCGCAGCAGCCCCGCACCGGGCAGGTGCACCACGGCCCAGCGCAGCACCGCGTCCCCGCCGGGCAGTACGGCGAACGCCGCCAGAAGAAAGCTGACCCCGGCCAGCACGCCCAGCCGCAACGGCGTACCCGCCGGCAGCCGACGCCGCAGCAGCCCGACACCGACACCGGCGAGGACCAGCAGCACCAGAGTCGCCAACGGCACCAACGGCCCGGTGCGGCTGCCCGGCGTGGCCTGCGCGTTCCAGATCCCGCCGGTCCCGGCCAGCGCCACCAACGGGCCGGCCCAGTTCTCGGCGCGCGCCGCGAACGCCCCCACCCCGGCCGGATCGGAGGACCCACCGGCGCCGGTGACCAGGGCCGCCACCACCCAGGGGGCGTTGAGCAGCGTCAGACCTGCCACCGCGTACCTCATCTCGCGCGCCCGTTTGGCGCTCAGGAGAACAGGTCGGGTCAGCGGGCGGCCCGGAATGCGGCGCTGCGGCACCAGCAGGACCACCACGCCCAGCGCGATGAGCCCGCCGGTCGGCGTTATCGCGGCGGGAGCCGCGGCGAGCACCACCCGGGCCAGCGCGCCGTCCCGCCCCTCCCGCAGCGCCAGCGCCGCCCGCACCAACCAGGGCAGCGCGGCGTACGCGAGCAGCAGCCCCCACTGCCCGATCAGCAGCCGCTCGGCGAGGTACGGCGTCCACGCGTACGCCACGGCGGCGAACAACCGGACGGCGAGGCTGTCGGTCGGCACCAGCCGACCGGCACCGATCGCGGCCAGCAGGAACACCCCGACGAGCACCACCCGCTGCACCAGCCACCCCGGCACGACCTGCGTGACCAGGGAGACGAGCGCATCCATCGGCACCGCGCGGGGCAGGCTCTGCGCCGGGGCGACGAGATCCCAGGTCAACGGCTGCCGGGGTACGAACACCATGTCGTACAGCAGCGCGTACCCGGGTGCGGCCAGCGGAGCGAGCACCAGCACCGTGACTGTCACCGCCGCGGCGTACAGCGGAAGGGTGTCCCGAGCCCACCGCCGCAGGGCGTCCCGGCGAGCGGGTCGGTCAACCATTCACGCCGCCGGTACCGCCCGGCCGACGGTGATCAGTTGGGTGCACACCCCTACCCCCGGGGTGGCCACGGTGATCCGGACGGAGTCTCCGCCGCCCTCCATCAGGAAGAACACCTCGTTCAGGCCACGCCGCAGGGTGATCTCCCGGGTGGCGTCGCCGAGCTGGAACAGCGCCGTCGAGTCCCCCGAGCTGAGGTAACCGAACTGCACCACGTACGGCCACTCCTCCAGGTAGCCGTCCATCATGATCCGGGTGGTCCGCCCGCCCTCGGCCAGGTGCCCGCAGTCGGCCACCGGGCCCGGCACGATCTTGCGCCCCTCGACGGCTACCGGACGGATCCGGCCGGACTCGTCGAACGTCGACGGCCTCTCGGCCAGCTCGACGAACGTGGGCCTGCGCTCCGCCGGCCGGAAGAAGTGCGACTGGAGGTTGTCCGGCCAGAAGTACCCAGCCACCACCCGCTCCGGGACGGTGGTGTCGAAGAAGACGGTGCCCGGCCGGGCGGCGGCCAACTCGGCCTGCGCCGTGGCGAGGTAGTCCCGCCCGTGCTTGGTGCTCCAGTTGTCCCCGAAACGGGCAGTGCTCCACAGCGTGCCCACCCCGATGCCGGCCAGCAGGACGACGATCGCGACCAGGCCGACCGCGAAGGCCCCCGGCTCCCGCAGGACCGTCGGCACCGGCCACGCGGAGACGTCGTCCTCGTCGGCGTCCTTCGTGCCCAGCAGAGCCGCGCCCACACAGATCGCGGCGACGAGCACCACGTCGGCGACGTACCGGGGGATCACGCCCACCAGCGGGCCGAGCGGCCCACCGAGCCGGGTCACCGCGAAGAGCGCCGCGACCAGGCCGAGGTAGCACACGAGCAGCAGCCAGGCCCGCCCGGCCGACGGGCGTCGCCGCACCGTGACCACGACCAGCGTCACCAGCACCGCCCAGGACAACCACTTGGCGACCTCGTACGGATCCACAAGCGGTGGACCGTCACCGGCGTACGCCCACCGCCAGGGCCCACCGAGCAGACCCGGTACGACAGTGTCGCCGACCAGGTCACCGAGGAACGTGAGGACCTGACCGACCGACGTGGGTTCGTCCAGCTCGCGAGCCGGGCGGGTCAGATAGAACGCCACGTACGCCCCGGAGAGCACACCGAGCACCAGCCACGCCGGCCAGTACCGACGCACTGTCGTCACCAGGCTGCGCCATGCCCGCCCCGACGTGAACAGGAAGGCGGTGAGCAGGAACAGCAGCGGCACGATCAGCAGGGCCTTGGTGTCGAAGAGCAGCCCGAACACCACCCAGACGGCGACCGTGACGAGGTGCCGCAGGCGGCCCGTCCGCACGTACCGCACCTGGGCCGACACCGCCAGGACCAGCGCCAGCTGTGTCGGCAACACGAGCAGGCCGACCAGCCACAGCGACGACACCTCGAGCGTCAGCGGGCTGAACACGAACAGGCACAGCGGGATCAGCAGCCCCCAGCCCGGCCGGAGCAGGTCCCGCAGCAGCCGGTACAGGGCGAAGCCGACAGCCGCCTGACCGAACGCGAGCAGCAGCACCCACGGCCAGCTGGCGAAGCCGGCCAACCGCACCATCGCCCACGCCACCAGCAGACCGCCCGGCATGAGGTGGTTGTTGAACGTCCGCAGCAGGTAGTCCACGTCCAGCTTGGTGTCCAGGACCTGCGCGGCGATGACGAACTCGTCCTGGGAGAACCAGCCACGGGCGGCGAGGCCGGCACGCCAGGCGACGGACACGACGATGAGGGCGACCGCGACCGCGCGAACCCGGTCGGCCCGGAGCCATCGGCCGACCGGCCCCGGCCCGTCGCCGTCGCCGTCGACACCCCCCGGACGCGTCTCGGCCTCAGCTTCTGGCATTGACATGGTCGGCAGCCTGCCACACGCTTACACGCCGTGGGGACGGCCGTTCTCCCGATAACGCCACCGCAGCGCCCCAGGTCGCCAGTCCGTGCCCGGTCCGGATAACGTCGCGCGACATATGTCGGCTGCGCGTGCGTGTCCGGCCGGCGGAGACAGGAGCCGAAATGCGTGCAGAGGTGACAGGTGACGTCACTCCGGCGTCCAGTCGTACCCGGCGTACCGCCCGGCGTTTCCGGCACCTGACCATCTGCATCGCGCTCACCGCCCTCGCCTTCCAGCAGGCCCCGGGGCAGGTCGTCCCCGACACCAAGGTCGACCTGAACGTGAACCCGGCCGGGTGGCTGCTGCGCTCGCTGCACCTGTGGGACCCGACCGGCACGTTCGGTCAGCTCCAGAACCAGGCGTACGGATATCTCTGGCCGATGGGTCCGTTCTTCCTGCTCGGGTCGGAACTGGGTCTCGCGCCGTGGGTGGTCCAGCGGCTGTGGTGGGCACTGCTCTTCTGCGTCGCGTACCTGGGTGCGGTGCGGCTCGCGGGCCGGCTCGGCATCGGCACACCCGCCGGACGCATGATCGCGGGTGTCGCCTTCGCGCTGTCGCCCCGGATCCTCACCCAGCTCGGCTGGTCGTCGGTGGAGGCGTGGCCGAGCGCCATCGCCCCGTGGGTGCTCATCCCGCTCGTGGGTCTGGCCAAGGGCACCACCCCGCTGCGGCGTGCCGTCGCCGGGTCGGCCGTCGCCGTGGCCTGCGCCGGCGGCGTCAACGCCACGGCCGTGGCCGCGGTGGTGCCGCTCGCCCTGCTCTGGCTCGTCACCCTCACGCCGGTACGCCGTCGCGTCACCGCGCTGGCCGCCTGGTGCGGCGCGGTCGCGCTGGCCACGGCGTGGTGGCTGGTGCCGCTGCTGGTCCTGGGGCGGTACAGCCCACCGTTCCTCGACTACATCGAGACCGCCCGGAACACCACCAGCGTCACCGACGCGGTGACGACGTTGCGCGGCGCCTCCTACTGGGTGGCGTACCTGGGCTCCGCGTTCGGTCCGACGATCCCGTCCGGCTCACGGCTCGGCAACGAGCCGCTGCTGGTCGCCGCCACCCTGACGGTCGCCGCCCTCGGCATCCTCGGGCTGTCCCGCCGCGGCATGCCGCACCGCCGGTTCCTCGTCACCGGTCTGGTGCTCGGCGCCGCGCTCGTCGGTCTCGGGCACGTCGGCGACCTGCCGAACGTCCTCGCCGGGCCGCAGCAGGAGTTCCTCGACGGCGTCGGCGCGCCACTGCGCAACGTGCACAAGTTCGACGTCCTGCTGCGACTGCCGCTGGCGCTCGGCATGGCGCACCTGATCGGCCTTGCCGTCCGGACGGCCCGCACGGCACCCGAACGGCAGCGCCCGCGTACCGTCGCGCGCGCCTGGCTCACCGCCGGCGTGGCGATGGTCGCCGTGGCGGGGGTCGCCACGCCCGCGCTCGCCGGTGGTCTCGCCACGCCGGGCAGCGTGAAGAACGTGCCCGGCTACTGGCACGAGGCCACCGACTGGCTCGACGCGAACACGGGCCGCGGCCGGGTCCTCGTCGTTCCCGGGGCGCGCTTCCCGTCGTACGACTGGGGCAGCACCACGGACGAGATCACCCAGCCGCTGCTGGACAGCCGGTGGGCCGTCCGCAACGCCATCCCGTTCACCCCGCCCACCACGATCCGGCTGCTGGACGCCATCGAGGCGACGCTCGCCACCGGCGCCGGCTCGACCGGTCTGGCCGACCTGCTCGCCCGATCCGGGATCAGCCACGTCCTGTTCCGCGCCGACCTCGACCACGGCCGCTCCGACACGGCCCGCCCGGCGGTGGTCCGGCAGGCCCTGGACCGCTCACCGGGGCTGACCCTCGTCACCTCGTTCGGCCCGGTACGCGGCGGCCCGTCGTCTCCCGACGAGTTCCGCGACCAGGGCCTCGACGTGCCGGTACGCGCGCTGGAGGTCTACCGGGTCGACCGGGCCGTCGATCCGGTGGTCGCCTACGACCGGGACGACGTGACAACAGTCGTCGGCGGCCCCGAGTCGCTTCTCGACCTCGCCGCAGCGGGTCAACTGAGCGCGGCGCCCACGGTCCTGGCCGGCGACGCGCCGCCCGGTGACGCCGGGTCGGTCGCCATGACCGACGGGCTGCGCAGGCGGGACGTGTCGTTCGGCCGGCTGCGCGACAACTCCTCGCAGACCCTGACCGCCGACGACACCTTCGACGTGTCGGCGCCGGCGCACGACTACCTGCCCGAGTGGGGCGAGGAGCGATCCACCGTGGCCCGCTTCGAGGGCATCAGCGCGGTCCGCGCCTCGACGGCGAGGTCGCAGGTCGACTCGCCCGGCGGCACCCGTCCGGAGCACCAGCCGTACGCGGCGATGGACGGCAACCCGGCGACCTCCTGGCAGTCCGCCCCGTACGCGCCGAGCGACAGGCAGTGGATCGAGGTGGCCCTCGCGAACGCGACACGGGTCACGAGGGTTGAGGTGTGGTTCGACCTGAAGGCCGACGCGCTGCCCACGACGGTGACAGTCACCGCCGGGTACGAGAGCCGCACGATCGAGCAGTTCACCGACCACATGGTCTTCGAACTGCCAGGCGTGCACGCCACCCGCGATGTCCAGGTCTCGGTCGACGGCGCGTACGACCTCCGCCCGTTCGGCAACGGGTCGGTGGGCATCGCCGAGATCAAGATTCCCGGGATCAAGACCAGCCGGACCCTCGTGCTTCCCGCCGCACCGGCCACCACCCGACCGGCGACGGTGGTGATGTCGGCGGCCCCCAGCACACCTGCCTGCTTCTCGGTCGACGGGCGGCCCCGCTGCTCCACCGACGCCGTCCGCGGCTCCGAGGACGCGTCCACTGTCGACCGGACCCTGACCCTGCCCAGCCCCGGCGCGTACGACGCCCGGCTGTGGGCGCGGCCGACACCCGGCCCGGACCTGGACGCGACAGTCGACAAGCTGGTGGCCGACGCGCAGCCGCTGCGCCTCGCGCCGCAGGTCAGCGCCTCCTCGACGTCGGTGCCCGACCCGACCGGCCGGGCCGGGGTGGTGCTCGACGGCAACCCGGCGACCAGCTGGTCGCCGGCGGCCAACGACGAGGCACCGATCCTGCGCCTCAAGTGGCTCAAGCCGCAGACCATCAGTGGGCTCCGCTTCTCCGTCGACGACGAGGCGGCAGCCACCCGCATCGGCAGTGTCCGGGTGGTCGGCGACGACGGTTTCCGCAGCAGCCTGGTCGGCGACGACGGCCTGCTCCGCCTGGACCCGCCGATGCGCACCGACGAGATCACCATCCAGTTCCTCGACAAGCCGTCCGCCACCAGCACCGACCCGTACAAGCTGCGGCTGCCGGAGACGCTGCCCGTCGCGGTCGGTGAGGTGACAGTGCTGCCCGGGGCGTCCACCGTCACGCCGCGCCTCGACACGCCCCTGAAGCTGGCCTGCGGATCGGGGCCGACGCTCGCCGTCGGCACGGCCCGGGTCACCACCACCCTCAGCGGCACCCTGCGCGACCTGCTCGAACTGCGCGACATGCCGGTCACCCCGTGCGGCAGGGAGACACCCAGGCGCCTGGACCTGGACCGCGGCGAGCACCGCGTCGTCGCCACCGCCGGCACGCTTGCCGCACCGACCCTTGTCGCCCTCGTGCCGCAGAGGGCCGCGCCCGCCCCGGCGGTGGCCGCCAGTCCCGTCCAGGTCGAGTCGTGGGCAGCCACCGAACGACGGGTACGGGTGGACGAGCGCCCCGTCGACCGGGTGCTCGCCGTGCGGGAGAACACAAACACCGGCTGGCAGGCGACAATCGGCGGGCGGACGCTCACGCCACTTGTGGTGGACGGCTGGCAGCAGGGCTGGGTCCTCCCCGCCGGCGTCTCCGGCGAGGTGGTGCTGCGCTTCGCCCCGGACACCACGTACCGGGCGGGTCTGCTGCTCGGCGGCATCCTGCTGGCGGTGGTGGTCCTCCTCGCGGTGCTGCCGCAGCGCACGCCGGCCGGGAGCACCGCCGTACCGCGCGGCAGGCGCCGACTCACCCGGTCCCTGCCGCTGCTGGCCGTGGGCGCCGGCGCGCTGGTGCTGTCCAGCGGGCTCATCGGTGGCCTGCTCGTGGCGGCCGGGTTCATGCTTGCCGTACCCGGACCGCGCCGCCTGCCCTGGACGACCGATCCCCGGCGGGCCCGGATGATCAGCCGGGCTGTCGAGACCTGGCTCCCCGGTGGGCTCGTCGTGCTCGCCGGATGGCTCTATCTCGAATCGGCGCACCGGCACACCGACGCCGCCTCGCAGCTCGCGATCGTCGTCGCGTTGGGTGCCCTCTGGATCTCCACCGCCGCCCGCCGACGACCCGTACGCCGGATCAGGCCGACCGCGGCACCCGCCGCTCCCGCCCAGCGCACCGCCCCGGACGAGCAGCCGGAGCCGACCGCGCCCGCCCTCAGCGAAATCACATGAGCCGTCCCGAGCCGACGACGGAGACGGCCCCGACGGGCGGACGGAGTACCGGCCTGGGCGCGGCCGGAGCCGCAGTCACCCTGGCCGGCGTCCTCGTCAACGGCCTGGCCTACCTGGTGCCGGTCCTCGCCGCCCGTCGGCTCGATCCGGCCGGTCTCAGCGCGCTCGCCACAGCCCTGGGTCTCGTGGCGATCGCCGCCGTACCCGGCCTCGGCCTGCAGCTGGCCGTGGCCGTGCACCACGCCCGGCACGGTTCGTCCGACACGAGGCGACTCACCGCGGTGACCGCCGCCGTGAGCGCCGCGGCGCTGATCCTGGCGACGCCGCTGCTGGTCACCTCCCTCGACCTGCCCGTCGAGGTACCCGCACTGCTGGCGGTCACCACCGCCGCGGTCGTGTTGTCGTCCCGTTCGCTCGGCGAGTTGCAGGGCAGCCAACGGTTCCTGCGCCTGGCCGCCGCGATGGCCCTGCTCGCCGCCGGCCGGTACGGCGGAGTGATCGCCGGACTGCTGCTCGGCACCGGGCTCACCGGCGCGCTCACGGCCGGCGCGCTGACCGCCGCGCTCACCCCTGTCGTGCTGGCCCGGATCGCCCGCACACCCGACCGGTCGACCACCGCGCCACGACTGACAGTCGCCCAGGTGACCGCCGGCTGCGGCGCGACCCTGGCGATGCTCGTCGTCTCCTACGCCGACCTGCTCCTGGCCCGGCAACTACTTCCCCCGTCCGGGTCCGGGGCGTACGCGGTGGGCACCGTCCTGAGCAAGGGCGCGCTGTGGGCGCCGCAGGTCGCCGCCGTCCTCGCCCTGCCACGTCTGGCGCGCGGCGACCGCCGCAGCCGTACCGTGGCTCTCGCCGTGACCGGTGGGTGCGGTCTGGTGCTGGTGCTCGCGTCGACGCTCGCCGGCGGGCTGGCCTTCCGGCTCGCCGGTGGACCGGACTACACCCACCTGGGCCGGTACGCGCCGGTCTTCGCCGCGGTCGGTGGGCTCTACGCGGTGACGTTCGTGCTGCTCAACGACCGTCTCGCGGCCGGCGTACGGTGGCCCGCGGCACCCCTGTGGGTGGGCACGGCCGGGCTCTTCACCGTCGCGGCGATCATGCGACCCCGCACCGTCTCCGATCTCCTCCTGCTCGCCTTCGGCACGGCCCTCGTGACCACTGTGCTGATGGCGCTGCCCGCCCGCCGATCCGTCTAGCTCCCCGCGAGCCAGTCGTGCAGCAGGCGGTGGTCGATCGCGTCGACCCGGCCGAGCGTACGACCGGAGGCCACCCGCTCCCGCAGGTCCGCCCGGGTGAACCAGCGTGCCTCCAGCAGTTCCTCGCCGTCGACACGTACCTCCTCGGACGTGGCGGTGGCCCGGAAGCCCACCATCAGGCCGGCGGGGAACGGCCACGCCTGCGAGCCCTGGTAGGTCACGTCGGTGACGGTGATCCCGGCCTCCTCGGCCATCTCGCGACGGACCGCGTCCTCCAGGCTCTCACCGACCTCGACGAAGCCGGCCAACGTCGAGTACGCGTCGGGGGCCGCACCGGCGTGCCTGGCCAGCAGGCAGCGCCCCGGCCGGCCGGGTGCCTCGACCAGCACGATGATCGCCGGTTCGATGCGGGGGAACAGCAGCCGTCCGCACTCCGCGCCGGTGCACGTCCGGACGTGTCCGCCGCCGCCGATCACCGCCGTCGCGCCGCAGGTGCCGCAGTACCGCTGCTGCCGGTGCCAGTGCAGCAACCCCCGGGCGTACGCCTGCACGGCCGCGCCGTCCGCGTCGAGCCGACCGACAAGCGCCCGTACGTCTGTGGACCGCACCGCACCTGCCATCTCGACGGCGGACCGCTCGTCGAGCCCGGACAGGTCCACGGCGAACACGGCGGCGTCACCGTCGAGGCCCAGGAAGACCGTCTCACCGGCGGCGGACCGGGCGAGCGACGCCCGCTCGGCGGTCAACCGGACCGGACCGTCCCCGTCGACGAGACAGCGGTCCCGCCACAGCGGCAGGACGACGGTGTCCGACTCGTCGAGCAGCGCGTCCAGCCGGGTCGCGTCGGTGCGCAGAGCACCCGCCCGGTCCAACCGGCCACCGCCGTACGCCAGCACCCGCTCCGCGATACCCACCCCGTCACCGTGCCAGGTCGGCGGCACGTCACCGGCACCGCCCCCGGCACGACACGCCGGCCGACACGCCGTACCCGCGCGGGTGGGCGCAGCCCACGACCACGGCTCGCCATTGGCTACCGTAGGTGTCCTCCGGGAGGGTGGACCTCCCGCGACATCCTGGCGATCGAGGTTGTAGTGACGCTGTACGGCGAAAAAAGTCCACCCGCCGACGACCGGCCCACCGTGCAGGTCACCGCGGTCACCTGGCCCGACGACGGCCCGGCGACAGTGCCCGCGCCAGCCGTCGGTGAGCCGGAGGACACCCCACGCCGTGGCCGCCGGATGCGGATCCTCCTCGCGGCCGGCGTGACAGGTGGTGTGTTCGCCGCCGTGGCGGGCGCCGGCGCCTGGGCGTACGCCGGAGACGTCCCCAGGGGCACCACGGTGCTCGGCGCCGAGCTGGGCGGCCGGAGCCGTACCGACGCGGACCGCGCGTTGCGCGCGGAGCTAGACCGGCGCGCGGCGGCCCTCGCCGCGCCGCTGCGGATCACCGTCGGGCAGCGCACCGCCGAGATCAACCCGGCGGACGTGGGGCTGGCCATCGACGTACCCGCCACCGTCGCGGCGGCGGCCGAGGCCGACGCGCACCCGGTCAGTCGACTGGTCGGCTCCCGCACCGTCGACCCGGTGGTCACCATCGACGTGAACCGGCTGGACGCGGCGCTGGGCAAGGCAGTCGGCGACGAGGCCCGTGGGATGACCATGCCGGCGATCACCTTCAAGGGCACCACACCGAAGGTCGTGCAGCCCAAGCCGGGGCTGGCACTCGACCCGCAGCGCTCCGCCGACCTGGTCCGCGCCGGCTGGCTGGCCGGTGACCCGATCACCGTGCCGCTCGTGGAGAGCCACCCGGCGACCACTGCGGAGGAGCTGGACAAGCTCGTCACCGAACTGGCGAAGCCGGCGGTGGCAGCGCCGGTCACGCTGCGTACCGACAAGGGCTCGGTGAAGGTACCGCCCGCCGCCATCGCGAAGAGTCTGCGGTTCACCGCCGACAAGACCGGCAAGCTGACCCCGAGCGTGGACGTCAAGCGGCTGCGCACGGCACTCGGCGACGACCTGAACGCCATCGAGGTGCCGCCGAAGGACGCCACGATGACCATTTCCGGCGGCCAGCCGAAGGTCGTCGAGGGCCGGCCCGGCCAGCAGCTCGACACGGCCGATCTGGGACGCGACCTGCTGGCGGTGCTGCCGAAGTCGGAGGGACGCGAGGTCACCGGCGAGCTGAAGCCGACACCGCCGGCGCTGACCGCCGAGAAACTGGCCGGCCTGGGCATCAAGGAGCGGGTTTCCACATTCACCACCCGGTTCACCGGCGGCATGGCGTCGTCGCGCAGCCAGAACATCGCCACCATCGCCAAGGAGGTGGACGGCACAGTCGTCCTGCCCGGCAAGACGTTCTCGCTGAACGGCCACACCGGCGAACGGGGCTACGCGCAGGGCTACCGGGACGCCCCGGTGATCCTGGACGGCAAGTTGGTGCCAGGCGTCGGCGGCGGCACCTCGCAGTTCACCACGACGCTGTTCAACGCCACCTACTACGCAGGCCTGGAGGACGTCGAGCACAAGCCGCACTCGTACTGGTTCGACAGGTACCCGGCGGTCATCGAGTCGACGATCTTCTGGCCGGACCTGGACTTCAAGTTTCGCAACAACACCGAGTACGGCCTGCTCATCGACACGTCGTTCACGTCGAGTTCGGTGACCGTGTCGATCTGGAGCACGAAGATCTACGACAGCGTGAAGACCGAGTACGGCCCGCGCCGCAACATCACCACGCCGAAGGTGATCCACCTCGAACCCGGTCCGTCGTGCATTCCGAGCAACGGCATCAACGGTTTCACCCAGGACGCCTTCCGGGTCATCAAGAAGGGCGGCGTGGTGGTCAAGCGGGAGAAGTTCAGCTGGCGCTACGACGCCGAACCCCGCTACGTCTGCGGCCCGAAGCCGTCCTGAGGTCAGAAGGTGGCGATCGGGTTGACCGGGCTGCCGGACGTGCCGGCGAAGCGGACCGGCGCGACCGCGAGCTGGAAGTCCCACTGGCCAAGTTCGGCAGCGGTTGCCGCGCACGCCTCCAGGTCGCAGTTGTCGAGCAGCCAGAGGCCCATCGCGACGAGGCTCACGGCGTGCACGGGCATCAACACGTCGTCGTACCCCGACGGCTGGACGTCCTGGGGGGTGTCGGCGCCGATCAGCGCGACGTCGCGTTCGTGGAGCCACGGCAGGCAGGACGCGTGCCAGCCGGCCTGGGTGAAACCGCCTGCCGGCCCGCTCTCGTGCCGGGAGCGGCCGTAGCCGGTGCGCAGGAGCACCGCGTCGCCTGGTCGCACACGTACGCCCTGGCGGCGTTCGGCCTCCTCGAGATCGTCGGGAAACACACCCTGTCCCGGTTCCAGCCACGGCACACCGCGGGCCCCGGCCACGTCCAGCAGTACGCCGCGCGTGATGATCCCGTTCGCCGCCGCCGTGACCGCCGCCCAGGCCGATCCCGTTGCCGCGTCGACAAGCGAGGACGACCGCCCGTTGTACATGCTGCCGTCCCAGAAGATGTGAGCCGGCGAGTCGACGTGGGTGAGGGTGTTGCCGTGGAACATGAGGCCGAGCCGCTCCGACGAGAAGCCCCAGCGCCGGTCGGCGTGGAACGCGGGCGGCATGTTCTCGGCACCCGGCATCTCGACGGCGCGCGGGCACGTGGTCGTGGACAGCTCCATGTCGTCCGGTCCGGCAACCTCCCACGCGCAGGACACGCTCCTGCCGTGGCGTACGGCCCGCGCCGCCGCCAGCCGGACCTCGTCGGTGATGTGGTTCAGGGTGCCGAGTTCGTCGTCGTCGCCCCAGCGTCCCCAGTTCGACAACGTGTCGAAGTACCGGAGCACGTCGTCCTGCGTCGGCAGCTGCCGCCCCGCGGTCATCCGGCCATCAACTCCTCCGACTGCGAAATGGGTGCGGGAAATGCAGAACGGGTCACCCGTGAGGGTGACCCGTTCTGGAATGATTGTCCGGCGGCGTCCTACTCTCCCACACCCTCACGAGTGCAGTACCATCGGCGCTGGAGGGCTTAGCTTCCGGGTTCGGAATGTAACCGGGC
>NZ_JBFBEO010000003.1:0-490187 GCF_040683695.1 Micromonospora sp. NPDC093244 | reverse complement strand
CAGCCTGATCCGTTTGGTGTGTTTGGGCCCCCTCCTTTCTCTACATCAGTTATCCCTCTCTCGGTCCCCTCTGGTCACTGGTGGGCCCGACGCCGTGGCGTACCGCGTCCGACCTGACAGAGGACAGTGACCATGGACGACACCATCCTCGAGATGCGCCGCATCACGAAGACCTTCCCCGGGGTGACCGCGCTGGAGGACGTCTCCCTCTCGGTGCGCCGGGGAGAGATCCACGCCATCTGCGGTGAGAACGGCGCCGGCAAGTCCACCCTGATGAAGGTGCTCTCCGGCGTACACCCGACCGGCTCCTACGACGGCGAGATCCTGTTCGACGGCAAGCCTGTGCAGTTCCGGGGCATCCGCGACAGCGAAGCCGACGGCATCGTCATCATCCACCAGGAGCTCGCCCTGGTGCCGTACCTGTCGATCGCGGAGAACATCTTCCTGGGCAACGAGCGACGCGGTCGCGGGGGGCTCATCGACTGGAACCGGGCCAACGCCGAGGCGGCGCAGCTGCTGGCGTCCGTCGGACTGCACGAGAACCCGGTGACCCCGGTCATCCAGCTCGGCGTGGGCAAGCAGCAACTGGTGGAGATCGCCAAGGCGCTGTCGAAGAAGGTGCGCCTGCTCATCCTCGACGAGCCGACCGCCGCCCTCAACGACGTCGACTCCGCCCACCTGCTCGACCTGCTGCGGCAGCTGCGCGACAGGGGCATCACCTGCATCATGATCTCGCACAAGCTCAACGAGATCACCGCCATCGCCGACTCGACCACGGTCATCCGGGACGGTCGCACGGTGGAGACCCTCGACATGAAAGCCGGCGAGGTGACCCAGCAACGGATCATCCGCGGCATGGTCGGACGCGACCTGGACAGCTTCTACCCGGACCGGGAGTCGTCCCCCGGCGAGGAGGTCCTGCGCATCGAGGACTGGACGGTGCGTCACCCCGTCCAGGACCGCAAGGTCGTCGAGGGTGTCGGCCTGTCCGTGCGCGCCGGCGAGGTCGTCGGCATCGCCGGTCTCATGGGGGCCGGGCGCACCGAGCTGGCGATGAGCGTGTTCGGCAGGTCGTACGGGCGGGACATCAGCGGCCGGCTCTTCGTGCGCGGGCGCGAGGTGCAGGCCCGTACCGTCGCCGAGGCGATCGACAACGGCATCGCGTACGTCACCGAGGACCGTAAGCGGTACGGCCTCAACCTGATCGACGACGTGCGCCGTAACGTCTCGGCCGCCGCGCTGGACCGGCTGGCCCGGCTGGGCTGGGTGAACGGCAACGAGGAGATCAAGGTCGCCGAGACGAGCCGGCGGGAGATGAACATCAGGACCACGAGCGTCATGGCGGTGGTCGGCAAGCTCTCCGGCGGCAACCAGCAGAAGGTCGTGCTGTCGAAGTGGCTGTTCACCGACCCGGACGTGCTGATCCTGGACGAGCCCACACGTGGGATCGACGTCGGCGCCAAGTACGAGATCTACACGATCATCAATCGGCTGGTGGCCGCCGGTAAGGCGGTGATCGTCATCTCCTCGGAGCTGCCGGAGCTGCTCGGGATGTGCGACCGGATCTACACCCTCGCCGGCGGCCGGATCACCGGTGAGGTGCCGGTGGGCGAGGCGACCCAGGAGAGCCTCATGGAGCTGATGACCAAGGACAAGGAGCTCGTCGGATGACAAGCATCAAGACCCCTCCGGCGGAGCGCCCGACGCCCTCGGACAGCACACCCGCCGCCGCCCTGCACACGGGGACGAGCGACCTGCGGGCGTTGGTGTTGAACAACCTGCGGCAGAGCGGGATCTACGTCGCGCTTGTCGTCATCGTGGCGCTCTTCGCGATCCTGACCGACGGGGTGTCGCTGAGCCCCGGGAACATCACGAACATCGTCCTTCAGTACTCGTACATCCTGGTCCTCGCGATCGGGATGGTCATCCTGATCATCGGCGGGCACATCGACCTGTCGGTGGGGTCGGTCGTCGCGCTGACCGGGGCGGTCTCCGCCGTCCTGGTGATCCAGCAGGGCCACCCGTGGTGGATCGGCGTGCTGGCCGCCCTGGCCGTCGGCGTGGCGGTCGGCGCGTGGCACGGCTTCTGGGTGGCGTACGCCGGCATCCCGGCGTTCATCGTGACCCTCGCCGGGATGCTGCTGTTCCGCGGCCTCACCCTGCGGGTGCTCGACAACATCTCGCTGTCGCCGTTCCCGGCCGAGTACCAGCGCGTCGCGGCGGGTTTCCTCAACGGACTGCTCGGCGGCAACGGCTTCGACGCGTTCACACTGCTGATCGGCGCCGTCGCGGTGGCCGGCTACGCGGTGAGCGGGTTCCGCACCCGGGTCGCCCGCATCCGCTACCAGCAGCCCGTCGAGTCGTTCCCGCTGTTCGTCGCCCGGGTCGTCGCGGTCGGCGCGGTCATCATGTACTTCGCCTGGCAGTTGGCGCACGCCCGTGGTCTGCCGATCGTGCTGATCATCCTGGCGGTGCTGGTCCTGGTCTACGGCCTGCTCACCCGGCGTACCGTCTTCGGCCGTCAGGTGTACGCGATCGGCGGCAACCTGTCCGCGGCGGCGCTGTCGGGCGTGAAGGTCCGCACCGTCAACTTCTGGATGTTCGTCAACATGGGCTTCCTGGCGGCGGTGGCCGGTGTCATCTACTCGTCGCGGTCCAACGGCGCCCAGCCGGCAGCCGGCAACATGTTCGAGCTGGACGCGATCGCGGCGGCCTTCATCGGCGGCGCGGCGGTCACCGGTGGCGTGGGTACCGTTGTCGGCGCGATGGTCGGTGGTCTGATCATGGCGGTGATGAGCAACGGCATGCAGCTGATGGGCGTCGACCAGTCGACCCAGTCGGTGGTCAAGGGGCTCGTGCTGCTGGTGGCCGTCGCCTTCGACGTCTACAACAAGCGCCGCGCCGGCTCGGCCCGCTGACGCGGGCACCGCACGTCCGTGCCCCCTGCCCGTCGTTCGGGCAGGGGGCACGCGTCGTGTCGGGCGGTCAGTGGCAGGTGGCCGTGCCGCTGTCGGTGTACGTCTGGCCGGCGACCGGCACGAACTGCCAGTCGTAGCTGCCGGCGTGCAGGGTGAACTTCAGGACCCCGTACGCCGAGCTGTTGCGTGCCTCGCTGTTGGGCTGGATGGTGCCGAAGCCGTAGTGGCTCGCACCGCCCATCCCGGCCACGAAGCTGCGCATGCCCCGGGTGGCGTCGGCCCCGCCGGCCGGGTTCATCGGGGCGAACCGCTCGTACACGTGGTTGTGGCCCCACACCACGACGTCGGCGTTGTAGTCGTAGAGCGCCTGGTACAGCGGGCGTGTCGACGTCGACGGCGCATGGTTGGAGCTGGACGTGAACAGCGGGTGGTGCCAGTACGCCAGCGTGCACGGCTTGCCGCTGGCGGCCAGGTCCGCGCGCAGCCACTGCTCCTGCGCCGACCCCGCGGACATGCTGATGTTGGAGTTCAACGACACGATGTGCCAGTTGCCGAGGTCGAAGGAGTAGTAGCCGCGACCGCTCGGGCCGGCGGCCGTACCGAAGTAGCTGTAGTAGCCGGTCGCGCCCGAGGTGTTGTAGTCGTGGTTGCCGGGCGACGGGCGGGTGCGTGCCTTGTGCCGACCCCAGGTGGGCTCGTAGTAGCTGGCGAACTGCGACGCGGTGCCGTTGTCGTACACGTTGTCGCCGGTGGTGAAGACGGTGCCGGGGATGCTGTCCAGCAGCGCGGCGGTGGCGGTGTCGCCGGTGCCGGAGTTGGCGATGTCGCCGGCGCCCACGAAGACCGGGTCACCTGACGTCGGCGGCGTCGTGGTCCCGGTGGTGACCACCAGTTGCGGCGCGTCCGCTCCGCTCTCGCGGGTGCCGTAGTAGGCGCCGTCGCCGCTGGTCGAGGTCGCGCCGAAGCTGTACGTGCCGTTGCCGGTGACCGCGGCGGTGACGTCGACCTCGTACCAGCTGGTGCCGCTGACCGCTCCGATCGAGCCGAGTGTGGCGCCGTCGATGGTCGGTTGGTTGCTCCAGGTGGTGCCGGTCTCCGACCAGGTCGTGTTGGACATCCGCCGGAACGTGCCGCCGGCGTCGCTCCCGTCGTTGCCGCTGATCGTGCGCAGTCGCAGCTTCGCGCTGGTCACCGTGCCGCTGACCCCGCTGACGGTGAAGCGCAGGAACGAGCGCCGCACCGGCGAGTTGTCCACCACGAGCTGCCCGGAGGTGCCGTAGTTGGTGGACGCCGTGTCGCTCTGCACGTAGGTGTCGGCGACAGGCGTGAACGTCACGCTCGCGGCCGAAGCCGCGCCCGCTCCGGTCACGACGACGACGGCCGTCGAGGCGAGCAGCACCGCGACCACCCCCACCGTCACCGACGGGCGGGGAAATCGAATGTCCATCCAGGACTCCTTCGCTACGGGTGTGAGGCGCAAGAAATGTAGGAAGGTCGATCAGCCGGCGCGCTACGCGCGGGTGAACAGTGCGTCCCGCCAGGCAAACACCTCGGTGTTCGACGAGCGTTCACCCGTCCCACGCCCGGCCGTCACGCGTCCTCCCTTGTGGCCGGTCGGACCGGTTCCGCACGATGGCTGACCGTCAGCCGTCGATCCGAGGAGATTGCTCGTGTACCTGTCGACCGTCTCCCGACCGGTCACCGACCCGCCCGGGCCACGACGCCGACGGCTCACCATGGTCAGTGGCAACGTCGTCGCGTTGGGCACGGTCAGCCTGATCACCGACGTCTCCGCCGAGATGGTCGCCGCCGTCCTGCCGCTCTACCTGGTGCTGGGGCTGCACCTGAGCCCGGTGGCGTTCGGTGTGCTCGACGGCGTCCACACCGGCGCCACGGCACTGCTGCGGGTCGTCGGTGGATTCGTCGCCGACCGGTTCCGGCGGCGCAAGCTGATCGCGGGCACCGGCTACGCGCTCTCGGCGGTCGCCAAGCTCGGCCTGCTGCTCGCCGGCCGGTCGGTGCCGGCGATCGGCGCCGTCATCGCCGTCGACCGGCTCGGCAAGGGGATCCGCAGCGCGCCCCGCGACGCGCTGATCACGCTGTCCACCCCACCCGAGGCGCTCGGACGCGCGTTCGGGGTGCACCGGGCCATGGACAGCGTCGGCGCGTTCCTCGGCCCGCTCGCCGCGTTCGCGGTCCTGCTGGCCGTCGGGCAGTCGTACGACGCGGTGTTCGTCACCAGTTTCTGCGTCGCCGCCCTGGCCGTCGTCGTGCTCGTGCTGTTCGTCAGGGAGCGGCCGTCCGGTGTGCCGACCGACGGGCCGGACGACCCGAGGGTCTCCGTCGGCGAGGCGTTCGGACTGCTGCGCAGCCGGCCGGCGCGCCGCCTCGTGCTGGCGGCGGCGCTGCTCGGCCTGTCCACCATCGGCGACGGGTTCGTCTACCTGCTGCTGCAACGGCGCGAGGACCTCGGTCTGCGCTGGTTCCCGCTGCTCGCGGTCGGCACCAGCCTGGCGTACCTGCTGCTCGCCGCACCCCTCGGGGTGCTGGCCGACCGGATCGGCAGGCTGCCGGTGGTGGTGGGCGGATACGCGGCGCTCGGCGTGACGTACCTGCTGCTGTCCACGCCGACGCACGGCTGGCCGGGGCTCGCGGTGACGCTTGCGCTGTACGGGACGTTCTACGCGGCCACCGACGGGGTGCTCATCGCGCTCGCCGGTCCGGTGCTGCCGGCGCGACTGCGCACCACCGGGATCGCCCTCGTGCAGACCGGGCAGGCGCTGGCGTACCTCGTCTCCTCGATCCTGTTCGGCCTGGCCTGGCAGGCGTGGGGGCCGCAGACCGCGGTCCGGGCCGCGGCCCTCGCGGTCGGCGTCGTCCTCGTCGGCACGCTGCTCCTGCTCGCCTCCCCGTCCCGTCCCGTTGCCCGGAGGGTGTCCCGATGACCACGATGTCGACCCGCGCGAAGATCGCCGTGGTGGCCGCCTCGGCCGTGCTGCTGGGCGCCGGGGCGGCCGGCTACGCAGCCACCGCGGCGGAACCGGCCCGGACGCCGCCACCCGCCACCGGCGAACGGGCCGTCACCCTCACGCCCGGCCCGCGGCTGCTCGCCGTCACCGACAGGTACGTCTCCTCGGTCGCCGCTGCCGACCCGGCCGGGCCGCGCACCGTGTCCGCTCTGGAGTGCCTGCGGGTGTACGCCGCCGCCGGCACCGGTGTCTGCCTGCGGCCGGAGACCGCCTGGTCGTACCAGGTCGTCGTGCTCGACTCCGCGCTGCGTCAGACACGGGCACTGAGCGTGCCGGGCCTGCCGAACCGGGCCCGGGTGTCGGCGTCCGGGCGGATGGTCTCCTGGACGACGTTCGTCGGCGGCGACTCCTACACCGCGAGCGGCTTCTCCACCCGCACCGGCATCCTCGACACCGTCACCGGTGCGACGGTGCAGTCGTTGGAGGGGTTCGCGATCACGCGGGACGGCAGGGGCTACCGCAACGCGGACGTCAACTACTGGGGCGTCACCTTCACCGCCGACGACAACCGCTTCTACGCGACCCTGTCGACCCAGGGACGGCGCTACCTCGTGCGGGGCGACCTCGCCGCCCGGACCGTGGAGACCGTGAAGGAGAACGTCGAGTGCCCGTCCCTGTCGCCCGACGGCACCCGGCTGGCCTTCAAGGAGGCGATCGACGCCGACCCGGCGAAGGGCTGGCGGCTGTCGGTCCTCGACCTGGCGAGCATGCGGGTGACCGCGACGGCCGAGACGTCGAGCGTCGACGACCAGGCCGCCTGGCTGGACGGCGCGACTCTCGCCTACACGCTGCGCGGGAGTGACGGCCGGCCGGACGTGTGGAGCGTCCCGGCGGACGGGTCCGGTACGCCGACGCTCCTGATCCCCGGCGCGGAGTCGCCCTCGCCGCTCACCTGACGGTCACAAGGCTCCTCGGCCTCGGGGCGACCAACTCCACCTGGCTCGTCCCGGCCGACGAACTGCGCCGACGGAAGGCTCGGGCCGCCACCGCCTCGGCGGGCTGACCGGGATCGGGGAAACGGGCCGCGTCTCGCGTTCGGAGGCGCGGCCCGTACGCGTCGAGGGGGTCACGCCGGGACTCATCCTCGCCCAATTCCGGCCCGGTCCGAGGGGTCGGTCCCGCAATAGCGGAGATGTAGAAAACTTTCGATGCGCGCATTGACTTCCGGCGGTTTACTCCACAACAATCACCGTCAATATTTACATCTGCCTCTTTCAAGGTCACGCCAGCGGCCGTCGGCTCTCCGTCGCCCCGGCCTGAACCCGCCGCACCGAAAGTGAGGGCACGATGAGACACAGCCGACGACTGGTCGGCGGCGCGGCCGCCGCCCTGTTGATGCTCTCCAGTCTGATCGGGGCGACACCCGGCGCCGCCTCGGCGGCGCCCGTCACCTCCACGCTCACCGCCGCGGTGACCGCCAAACTGCTCGGCGCGGCCGAACTGTCCACTGCCGCCGCGCGACCGGAAACCCGGGTCACCGTCAGTCGCACCAGCGGCCGGTGGGCGTTCGGCACCGCTGTCGCCCTCGCGCCCCGACAGGAGGACGCCCACCCGACCGGCTCGGTCTTCATCGCCCGGTCCGAGCCCACCGGCTGGCGGGTCGCCTTCGACGGCGAGGCCACCTTCGCCGCGCTGGCCGCCGAATCGCCACTGGTGAGCAACCAGGAGAGGGGCGTGCTCACCGCCACCCCCACCCCGCTCTACGCGGGCGGGGACTTCCGCACCGGGATGGCCCTGCCGTTCGGCGTGGGCCAGACGTGGACGCTCACCAGCGGCCCGCACGGCTGGGGCGGAACCGAGTGGCCGTACAGCTCGGTCGACCTGGCCGGTGGTGACCAGGTGGTCCGCGCCGCCCGCGCCGGCACGGCGTACACGATGTGTCAGGGATGGATCCGGGTCATCCACGACCGGGGCTACTCGACCGACTACTACCACCTGTGGAACAGCATCTCCGTCAACGGCCTCGGCGTCGGCCAGGGCGCCGTGCTGGGCAACACCGGCACCGACGTCACCTGCGGCGGTGCGGCGTACGGCCGGCACGTGCACTTCGGGCTGCGGCAGAACAGCGCGTACGTGCCGATCGCCGACCACGACATCGGAAAGTGGGTGCTGGCCAACGGGTCCGCCGCGTACCAGGGCGGGGCGCGGCACGGTTCGGCCTGGGCCGGCGTCGGCGGTGGCCTGTACAACTACGGCGCGCTCGGCTTCAACCAGGCGGTCGTCGACGCGAACGGCGGCGGGGCGCTCACCCGACGTGCCGGGCCGGGTACCGGCTACGGCTCGCTCGGCTCACTGGGCGACGGCGCGACAGTCACCGTCTCCTGCTCCGCCAACGGGACGTCGCACACCGGGCGGTACGGCACCACGGCGCTCTGGGACCGCCTGAGCGACGGCAGTTGGGTGTCCGACGCGTACCTGTGGACCGGCGTGAACGGTCCGGTCAACGGCTGGTGCTGACGAGTTCGACCGCCGGGGTGGGTGGTCAACCGGCCGCCCACCCCAGTCCTCCCGAGGAGTGCTGATGTCCGTTCGAACCTCCCTGCTCGCCCTGACCACAGCCCTGACCGTCGCGGTCGCGTCACCTGCCGTCGCCGACCCCGGGGGGACGCCCGCGTCGGCCGCCCCGCTGGCCGCCGCGTTCGACACCGCCGCCGCGCGGTACGACGTTCCCCGCGACCTGCTTGTCGCCCTCGGGTACGCCGAGTCGCGGCTCGACCCGCACGGCGGCGCGGCCAGCACGGCCGGCGGGTACGGGCTCATGCACCTGGCCACCGACCGCACCCTGGACGAGGCGGCCACCCTCACCCGACTCAGTCCGGACACGCTGCGCGCCGACACCGCGGCGAACGTCCTCGGGGCGGCCGCCGTGCTGCGGTCGTACGCCGACCAGGCCGGACTCACCGCCCCGGCCCGCGACGACGTGAACGGGTGGTACGGGCCTGTCGCCAGGTACGGCGGCGCCACCGACCCGTCGGTCGCGCGGCTCTACGCGGACACCGTCTACGACCTGCTGCGCGTCGGGATCGCTCCGACGCGCGGCGAGGCGGTGGCCGGCCGGCCTGTCGCTCCGCGCCGGGGCGCCCTGGAGCGGGTCGCGGTGCCCGGCGGGGTCGGCACCCTCAGCACCGACTACGGGCCGGCCGCGTGGGCGCCGGCCAGCACGAGCAACTACACGGTGGCCAGCCGGCCGGGCAGCCACCCCGTGAACCGCGTCGTCATCCACTTCGCACAGGGCTCGTACGCCGGGACGGTCAGCTGGTTCCAGAACCCGGCCGCCCAGGCCAGCGCGCACTACACCGTCCGCTCCTCGGACGGCGCGGTCACCCAGTCGGTGCGGGAGAAGGACATCGCCTGGCACGCCGGCAACTGGACCTACAACACCCAGTCGGTAGGCATCGAGCACGAGGGGTACGTCGACAATCCGGCCTGGTTCACCGACGCGATGTACCGCCAGTCCGCCACCCTGACCCGCAACCTCACCACGAAGTACGGCATACCCAGGGACCGGGCGCACATCATCGGCCACAACGAGGTGCCCGGCGCCACCCACACCGACCCCGGCCCGAACTGGAACTGGACCTACTACCTGCAACTGGTGAACGGGATCACCGGCATCGGCTCGGGCACGGTGAACACCAGCGCGAGCACCCTGAACGTGCGCTCCGGCCCGGGGGCGAGCTATCCGGTCGTCGGCTCGGTGGCCGACGGCGCCACGGTCTCCATCTACTGCCAGGCGGTCGGCAGCACCGTCACCGGCCCGTACGGCACCACCTCCGTCTGGAACCGGATCGGCACCAACCGCTACGTCTCGGACGCGTACCTGCTCACCGGGTACGACGGGTACATCCCGAGCGTGCCGCGCTGCTGACGGCGCGGATCGGCCCCGGCGACCGTCGCTCAGGCGGTCGCCGGTGTGCCGAACAGCAGGTCGAGGTGGGCGTCCAGGGCGTCCAGCGCCTGCTCGGGGGTGTACTGCCCACCCAGCAGGTAGACGCCCAGCCCCTCCATGAGCGCCAGCAGGCCGGCCGCCGCGGCCGCGTCCCTCGTGGGCAGGACGCTGGCGATGAAGCTGGTCAGCTGCGCGGTGTCCGCGCGGAGACCTGGTGCGGCCGACGGTCGTACCGCCGTGTAGGCGAGGAACGCCAACGCCACCCGGCCGTCGTCGCGGGTCCGGTCGTCGAGCGGCAGCAGCGCGGCGATCATCGTCCGGAGCAGGAGCCGGGGGGAGGGGTTCTCGCCCAGCCGCCGCACCGCCTCGGTGACCCGGACCTGGCCGCGCTCGCGCACCACGCTCAACGCGAACGCCATCATCTCGTCCTTGGTCCGGAAGTAGTGCTGGACCATCCCGGCGGACACGCCGGCCGCGGTGGCCACGTGACGCAGGCTCACCGCCTCCAGTCCCTGGTCCGCGGCGACCCGCATCAGCGCGTCCGCGATGAGGGTGCGTCGCTCCTGGTGGTCGACCTTCTTGGGCATGACCTCGATCGTTTCACAGTGGGTGGCCCGGACACCCCGCCCGTGGGGCGGCGGCTACCGGCGGGCGGTGTCGCCCGCCGGCGTGCCCCGCGCGCTGCGCAGGAGGCCGTCGGGATCGTCGGCAGCTGGCCCACGGTCGTCGCGGTGGGTGGTCCCGGCTCGGTCATCGTCGTCCTCGCGGTAGGGGTGGTGGTCAGTGGAGGGTGACTGTTCCGGCGCCGCCGTCGACGGTGACGAGCTGCCCGGTGGTGATCGTCCGGGTGGCGTCCGGCACGCAGATGACGGCGGGGATCCCGTACTCCCGGGCCACTGTGGGCCCGTGGGCCATGATCGCGCCGGTGTCGGTGACCAGCGCGGCGGCGGTGAGGAAGAGCGGGGTCCAACCGGGGTCTGTGGTCGCGGCGACCAGGACGTCGCCTGGTTCGAGGTGGGCGGTGCCCGGGTCGTGCACGACCCGGGCCGGTCCGGTCACCCGACCCGCGGACGCGCCCACGCCGACGAGCGTCCCCTCGCTGGCGGCAGTCGCCGGCAGGACCGCCTCGACGTCGGTGCCGTCGGACAGCAGCGCCACCGGCACCGACCGGCGACGCAGTTCCCGACGGTGCACGGCCCGCCGCGCGGCGACCACGCCGCGCAGATCAACACCCTGGTGTACGACGGAGTGCGCCTCGTCGAGCGTCAGGAACATGATGTCGTCGCTCTGGTCCAGCAACCCGGCGCCGTGCAGGTCGGCCCCGACGAGCAGCAGGTGTCGGCGGGTCTCGCGCAGCGGGTACAACCCGGCGAACTTGCCCGCCTCGCGGAGGCCGGCCAACGACCGGGCGCGGCGCAGCAGGAATCCGGCGAGCCTGCCCCGCACCGGGCGCCGGCGGCGGGCCCGGGCGACCAGCTCCTCCAGCGCCGCCTCCGCCGCCACGGCGGCCCGGTGGAAACGCTTGTCGGGGCCCTGCCGCGGATCGGTGACGCGCAGGTAGTTGGCGAGCGCCGCGAAGACGGGTGTGGGGTCTTCCGCCCAGCGGGGCACACCGAGGTCGACCTCGGCGACGCCCCGGTGGCCGTACTCGTCGAGGAAGGCGGTCATGCCGATGTCGGGCAGCGTTCCGCTCAGGTGACGTGCGGCCAGCTCGTCGGGCGGGGTGTCCAGCAGGAGCTGACGGTGGTCACCCGCGCCCTGGGCGAGCCGCCACAGCGCCAGGTCCATCTCGATCGTCACGTTGTGCGGCATGCCAGCCAGCACAGCGTGGATCTCGTCCGGGCCGGCGATGCCCTTGAGCAGTTCGGCAGGCAGCGCGGCGGCGAGCATCCCCGCGACGATCGGCGACATGATCGCGTCGGCGCTGTCGTCGGCGTCCTGTGCCTCCCGCACGAAGCGCAGCCGGTCGGCGCTGGTCCGCAGGTCGGTCGGGGCGGCCGAGCGTACCCTCATCTGCTCGACCGCCCGGAACATCCGGATCCGCGCCGTGTCCGGACGGGCCAGGGCCCGCAGGATCCCCACCACCGCGCGCCCGGCCGTCCGCAGCGACGCCGCGCCCTGCCCCGCGCCGCGACCGGTGCCGCCGCTGACCGGGGCGAATCGCGGATCCGCGAGCACGTGTCGCATCACCGCCTGCGCCCGGGGGCCGAAGTCGACGGCCAGGAGCTTCACCAGCCGCCGGCGGGACGATCTGTCCCGCGCCAGGTCGGTCAGGTCGCCGTAGAGGCGGCCGCCGATGTCGACGATCTCGACCCGGACGCCGAGCGCGGCGAGCATCGCGGTGATCTGCGCCCGCAGGGTCGCCATACCCATCGGGGTCACCGGTCGCAGCATGCCCTGGACGTGCCCGAACTCCAGGTAGACGCGGGGGAGGGGCTTGTCGGTGGCCGGCGGCGCGGGGAACAGGCTGGTGATCGGTCGCGACTGCAGCAGCCACAGCACGTCGTCCGCGTCGATCGCCCACTCCACGTCCTGGGGGTAGCCGAACTGGGCCTGGAGCCGTTCGCCCGTGCCGTGCAGTTCGGCCAGGTGCCCGGACGTCAGGCAGCCGGCGTCGTCCCTGTCGACGCCGTCGAGGACGTAGTGGTCCACAGTCGTCGCGCCGTCCACGACAGTGGTGCCCAGCCCCGGAGCGGCGTCGACCACCAACTCGTCACGGCGGCCGGTCACCGGGTTGGCGGTGAACAGCACTCCCGCCACCGTCGGGGTGACCATGCGTTGCACGACGACAGCCATCCACACCTCCTGACTGCCGATCCGGTGGGCGTCGCGGTAGGCGGTGGCGCGGTGGTTGTGCAGCGAGTCCCAGCAAGTGCCGATCGCGGCCATGACCTCGGCGGCGCCTGTGACGTTCAGGACGGTGTCCTGCTGCCCGGCGAAGCTGGCGTCCGGCAGGTCCTCGGCGGTGGCGCTGGAGCGTACCGCCACCGGGCCGCCGCCGAGCCTCTCGTACGCGGCGATGATCTCCGCCTCGGGGAGGACGCCGAGCCGGTGTGCCTCGGCGGTGACGCAGAAGCCCTCGGGGACGCGTTCACCCCGCCGGATCATCTCGCCCAGCCCGGCCGCCTTGCCGCCGACCAGGTCGACCATCTCGGTGGTCGCCTCGGACAACGCGATCACGTGCACGGGTGCCCCCTCGTTTACAATACGACTGCATTGCGTTCACCGTAGCTCTTTCACGATGCGACTGCAATGCAACTGCGGTGGTGATCGCCGACCCGGGGCGGGCGCGTTGCCGGCGTCTGCCATGCTCGGGCCGGTGACGACCGGCCGCCCCGCCCGAGCCCGCACCCACCGCCGTCCCCGCGGCCGTACCGTGCGTGTCCTCCTGGCGCTCGTCGCGGTGGCGGCCCTCCTCGGCATCGCCGTGGTCGTGGTGCCGATGCTGCGACCGGCGGGTCCCCGTCCGCTCTTCCAGATGCCTGTCGCCTGCGGCGAGACGTGGCAGCTCGGCACCTACCCCGGCCACGACGACTACGACGTCGACCTGTTCCCCACCGAGGGCGAGGCCTGGGGTCGCCCGGTGCTCGCGTCCTACGCCGGCACCGTCACCGTGGCAGGCATCAACGGGTCGCTGGGTGGGCGTACCCCGGAGAACCCGCAGGGTCCGCGCGGTCGCGGCGGTGGCTACTGGGTGAAGATCGACCACGGCGGCAAGTGGGAGACGCAGTACCTGCACATGCTCGAACCGCCGCTGGTCGAGGTCGGGCAGAAGGTCGCCCAGGGTGAGCAGATCGGGCGGCTCGGCAGCACCGGCAACTCCGGCGCCCCGCATCTGCACTACGAACAGCGGCGCGGCTGGGACAAGGTGGAGGCTCACTTCGACGGCACGCCGTCGGGCATCACCACCGACGATCGCGAGTACACGGTCAGGCGGACGAGCAACAACTGCCCGGCCGTCTCCTGAGGACTCCGTTTTGCCCGGCACGACTCGGGGCACTGATCCGGGGACAGTCCAGACGCAGTGAGGAGCCGGCCATGGCCAAGGGTGACGTCGACACGTACCACGAGGACGGACAGTGGAAGAACAAGGCGGAGGGCAACGAGCGGGCCAGCAGCACGCACGACGGGAAGGCCGAGGCGCAGGCCGAGGGTCGGGAGATGGCGGCCGACCGGGGCGTCGAGCACGTGATCAAGAAGCAGGACGGCACGATCGGGGAGAAGAACACCTACCCCCGCAGCCGCGATCCCCGCGACATCGCGGGCTGACCGCACCAGCGACAGGCGGACCGACCTCTTCGGCGTGACCGAGGAGGTCGGTCCGTTTTCGCGCACCAGCCGCGCATCCTCATCCTCAAGAAGAGCCGTCTGATCGCCGTGACCGCGTCGACTGTCGTGCCGGCTCCGGGAGCGGCATCGGCGGCCGGCCCGGTTGCGAGCGCGGGACCTCGCGGCCTCGGCCGCCTCAGGCCGGGACCACGTACGGGAACGTGGCGGCGCGGGCGGCCTTCGTGACATCAGGCGTGAGGCCGGAGGTCGTACCGGTGTTGAGGACCAGGGAGAACATCACCTCGGGCGCGTTGTCGGCCATCGTGCGCCCGTTGCGACAGGCGAAGCCGAAGGTCGCGGCCGTGCCGACCGTGTACGACAACACGTCCGGGTAGAGCTGGCGGGCAACGCTCCAGCCGTACGCGTGCGGGTCCGGTGCGGTGCTGTTCGCCGCCACGACGCCCGCGACCGCGGTGGCGATCTCCTCCCCGCCGTCGGGCAGGTCCCTGCTGGGGTGCCGGAAGTTGGCGGGATCCGAGAAGTCGGTGTCGTGGGGCCAGAAGATCGGCCACATCATCGGGTGCCCGGCGCGGTTGATCTGCCGCCATCCGCCGGCGTCGGTGGCGAGCAGGGTACGGCACCACACGCCGATCTCGGTGCCGTCGCGCAGCAGCGGCTCGTCCTGGGAGACCTCGAGGACGATCGACTCGACAGTCGTGCCGGCGAAGCTGTTCTTGGCCTGGTCGGCCCGCCACGCTGAGCGGTCCACCCGCGAACCGTCCTTGACCGCGCCGTTGATGGTGGCCAGTTCGTCGAGGTCGATGAAGAACGGGTCGGTGATCCGTCCGGCCCAGATGCGGACGTTGCCGCCGGTCGTGATCTCGCCGGTCCGCCCCTCGGCGATGGGGGTGCCCATCGCTGCGTCGTCGCGGGCGTCGGCTCCGGTGAGTTCGTACAGCTGGAGGGCCTGCCTGCCCTCGCCGTCCGGCTCGCCGAAGGCGAAGCGGTAGGTCAGTTCCTCCATCTCCGCGCCGTTGAAATGGATCTTGATTTCGTAACGCGCCTCGGCGTGGAAGCCACGTTTGATGTCGGCTTTGGTCACCGAGCTGTTGACGTCCATGACGAACACCGTGGAGCGGTCGCCGTCGAAGACGTACAGGTCGTCGATGTAGAGCTGACCGCCCTGGGCGGCGAGGGGGGTGTCGAGATGGTGGGACATGGGCTCACTCCCGGAACGGTCGGATATGGATAATCCGAACATAGGGCGTGAACCGACGTGCGTCGGCGGAATCCGGGTCGCTCGGCTGACCCGGTACGCCGTACCTGACGGTGGGCCGCCCGAAGCCTCTCGGGCGGCCCACTCGTCGAGGCCGGTGTGGTCAGATGCGAGACCACTTCTGGTTGGCGGCGCCGATGCAGTCCCACAGGTGCAGCTTGCCCCCGTTGTTGGGGTTGGCCTCCCGCACGTCCACACACTTGTTGGCGCTCAGGTTGACCAGGTCGCCCGCGCCGTTGAGGGTGAATCGCTGGGCCGGGTTGCCGTTGCAGCTGACGAGGTTGACCTCGGTGCCGTTGGCGGTGCCGGCCCAGGCCGGGTCCATGCACTTGCCCATCGCGCGGACGGTCCCGTCGGAGGCGAAGGTCCACGCCTGGGCGGCTGTGGTGTTGCAGTCCCAGATCTGGAGCTTGGCGCCCTCGACCGGGTTGGCGCTCGGGATGTCGATGCACCTACCGCTCTGCGCCCCCCGGATCCGGCTGGTGCCGGGCGCGGGGTCGCCTCCGCCGGAGGTGTAGCTGGACACCCGGACGTAGTCGACGAGCATCTGCTGCGGGAACTGGGTGGAGCCGTCCGGGTAGCCGGGCCAGTTACCGCCGACCGCCACGTTGAGGATCATGAAGAACGGGTGGTCGAACACCCACCGGTTGCCGCCGAGCCGGGCGGGATCGACCCGGTGGTACTGCACCCCGTCCAGGTACCAGGTGATCGCGTTCGGCTCCCAGTCCACCTGGTAGGTGTGGAAGCCGTCGGCGAGCGGAGCGCCGATGGTGCGGCTGCCGGTGATGCCTCCGCTCCCGGAGTAGCCGGGCCCGTGCACGGTGCCGTAGACGGTGTTGGGTTCCCGGCCGATGTTCTCCATGACGTCGATCTCGCCCGCGTCGGGCCACCCGCCGCCGGTGCCGAGCATCCAGAACGCCGGCCAGATGCCCTGGCCGCGCGGGATCTTGATGCGAGCCTCGAAGCGGCCGTACGTCTGGGTGAAGGTCGACGCCGTCAGCAGTCGGGCCGAGGTGTACTCGCAGCGCCCGTAGTGGCACTGGTAGTTGCCGGGGTTCTCCCGGCGCGCGGTGATGACGAGGTTGCCCTGGCCGTCGTGGACGGCGTTGCTTGTGCTGTTGGTGTAGTACTGCCGCTCGTTGTTGCCCCAGCCGCCGCCGCCGATGTCGAAGCGCCACTTGTTCTGGTCGACGGGGGAGCCGGCTGGGGCGTTGAACTCGTCCTGCCAGGTGATCGGGCCGATGGCGGCCTCGGCGCGGTCGGACTGCGCGGGGACGGCGAGGGCGGCGGCGGTGGTGACGAGGGCGACCGCCGCGAGGAGGAGGGGTCGGAGGCGGGGTGCGGGGCGGGCTGTGAACACGGGGGGCTCCTCGGTGAAAGGGGTGGCGGAGGCTGCGCGCCGAGGGGATGGAGAGCGCTCTCTGAAGCGAAGCATGTCGATATCGTGTCTTTCTGTCAAGAGTGTTTCCAATACGACGACCGTCCGTTACCGCCCGGTCGCACCCCTCGATAGCGGTCGAATCGACCCTTCCTATTGCCGTGGAGCGTCCACCCGGGACAGGATGACGAGGTTCGCAGGAAACCTCCCCGTAACCTGCGCGCTGCTGGTCTCTGTCACAAGGAAGTGGGAGTCAGTCATGAGCGACGCGTCGGCGGCACTGGGTGTGCGCCTCTACCCGGACCTGGTCGAGCAAGGTGGCCTGGCCCCCGCGCTCGTCGAAACCGCCGCCCGCCACGGCCTCGACCTCGGCCGGGTCACCGCCCCGGAGCAGGGGCGGAGTCGGTTCACCTGCGCCGAGCTGCACTCCGACCAGGGCGTGGTCTGCGTCAAGCTGGGATCGCAGGCCCGATACTTCATGATCGATCTGCGGGTCGCCGGGGAGATCATCGCGCGCGGCGACGTCATGGACCTGGCGCAGGTCGCCCAGGTCGCCTCGGGATGGCAGGCGGGGCTGACGGTCGCCGAGCTCACCGCCCGGTTCCCGTTCATGGAGGAGATCCGGCACCGCCCGGCGCCGGTGGCCCAGGTCAGCTGATCGCCGACCCGCACCGGGGCACTGTCAGCGAGAACCGATCCGGTTCGTCGGTGGACCGCCGGGACGTCGTGTCCCGACGATGACATGTCCTGTGTGGACAGTGGTGGGCCCACGCGCCGCGGATCCCCCTCGCGGGGGAGGAGCCGGGACGCCCGTGCCCGGCATACTGCGGAAGTCCACTTGTCGTGGTGGTGGCTGTGTCCCACGGGGGGAGAATGCCGATGACCGCGTTGTCCGATGGTGTGTCAGGCCCGGCGGCCGCCGAGATCATGGCCATGATCAGCGATGAACGACGACGAGCCGCCGACCTGATCGACGCGCTCACTCCCGCGCAGTTGGACGCGCCAAGCCTGTGCGGATCCTGGACCGTCCGGCAGGTGGCCGCTCACCTCGTCGCCCCGTTCGCGGCCCGCCGTCGCTGGTTCCTGCCGATCCTCCTGCGCAGCAGGTTCAACCTGCACGAGGCCAACGCCCGGCTGGCCGAGATGGTCGCCCACCGCCCCGTCGGGCAGATCTCGGCGCTGCTGCGCGAGAACGCCGAGACGCCGTTCCGCGCGCCGCGTGTCGGATACTTCGGCCAGCTCACCGACCTTCAGGTGCACGGGCAGGACATCCGCCGCCCGCTGGGCCTCGCGCACGAGTTGCGTCCGGACCGGCTCCGGACGTCGCTGGACTTCCTGGTGCACCGCCGCGCGCTCGGCTTCTTCGTGTCCCGGGGCCTCACCGACGGGCTGCGGTTCGAGGCGACTGACATCGGCTGGGCGTCGGGGCAGGGGCGGGTGGTCCGGGGCGAGGCGGAGGCGGTGATGCTCGCGCTGACCGGTCGGCCCGCCGTCCTCGCCGAGTTGTCCGGCGACGGCGTCGCGACCCTGCGGGACCGTCTGCGCCACTGACCGCATCACGGCGGTCGGCGTCCACCGTGTGGCGCGGTCGCGCCGGGACCCAGGTGCGGGCATGAACGGCGCAGGCCGGGGAAGACCTGCCGCTTCCGTGCCGAACAGGGGGTCGGATGAGAGCCGTCGTCTACGCGGACGTCCGGACGGTCGCCGTGCGCGAGGTGCCCGACGCGACGATCGAGGAGGAGACCGACGCGCTCGTGCGGATCACCTCCAGCGCGTTGTGCGGCACCGACCTGCACATGTACGACGGGCGCACCGGAGCCGACCCCGGGCTGGTGCTCGGTCACGAGCCGCTGGGCGTGGTGCAGGAGGTCGGCGGGGCGGTGCAGACCGTCCGGCCGGGCACCCGGGTGGTGATCCCCACCCACCTGTTCTGCGGGACGTGCGTGATGTGCGCCAGGGGGCTGTCGGCGGCGTGTCTGCGGGCGCGGGCCGAGGGGCCGGGCGCGGCGTACGGCTACGCAGGTATGGGGCCGTACCGGGGCGCGCAGGCCGAGCTGCTGCGGGTGCCGTGGGCCGACGCCAACTGCGTGCCCGTGCCCGGGGAGCCGCAGGACGCGTACGAGGACGACTTCGTGCTGCTCGCCGACGCGTTCGTCACCGGATGGCATGCCGCCGCCGCACTGGCCGTGGTCGAGCCCGGTGACACGGTAGCGGTGTTCGGCGCCGGCACCATCGGTTTGCTCGGCGCGTACTCGGCGCTGCTCCGGGGCGCCCGGGTCGTCTACTGCGTCGACGGTGTGGACGCGCGGCTCGACAAGGCCGGCGAGATCGGGGCGGTGCCCGTCGACTTCCGGCGCGGAGATCCGGTCGAGCAGATCCGCGCCGACCGCGCCCGGTCGGGGCTTCCGCTCGGCGAGGAGAAGCTGGGCGGGATCGACAAGGTCATCGACGCGGTCGGCTTCCAGGCCCGCGACCGGGAGCGCCCGGAGCGGGAACGCCCCGATCAGGTGATCTCCGACGCGGCCCGGTTGGTCAATCCCGCGGGCGCGATCGCGGTCGCCGGGGTCTACCCGGAGAAGGACCTGCACCCGCGCCCCGGCGCGGACGGCCACGAGAACCTGGTCGCGCCGTGGGGGACGCTGTTCAGCAAGGGGGTCGCGGTCCGGTTCGGCCGTACGCACGACCGCCGCTACACGGTGCTGCTGCGGGACATGGTCGTCGCCGGCCGGGCCCGACCCAGCGTGATCGTGACCCACCACGGCAGCCTCGACGACGCGCCCGATCTGTATCACCGCTTCGACCGCCGGGAGGACGGCGTGATCAAGGCGGTGCTGCGCCCGAGTTGACCGATCGGATCGCGGCCGACTGCCGCGAATCGGCAGTAACCGGCGTTAAGGTGCGGGATCCCTCTCCTGGTGCCGGGCGCGTCGAGACGACGGTCGTCGATCCGGTGTCGCCGTAGAGGCGCGGGTCACACAGGTGGTCGAGGGTCGCCATGGCGTCCCGGAGGGGGTGCCGGAGTGGCGGCCCCATCACGATCGTTCGATTGTGGCGGGCGTGCGGGTGCGTCGCTGTTCCTCCGGTCACTGCGGATCACCCCTGGTGGTGGGGCTTGTCAAGGGTCGGACGGCGTCAACCGACGCGCCACTGCCATTTGACAACGTTGCCACCGGCACGGGAAGGTGCCGTGAGTGGCTGCCGGGGCGGCTGTGACGGGCGAAGACAGGGTTACGTCTATATTGCCGGATTGTTACATTTTCAACAGGCCCTCGCCTTGCGGATGGCCGCTCCGCCGCAATACGTTGCCGTCAACAACAAAACCAAGTGAAGGTTCAACCTTCCGGAGGCAACCGATGACGTTGGCGAGGTGGTACGAGCGATGAGCGACGTGCCCATCCTCCTTGAGATGCGTTCCATCACCAAGGAGTTCCCCGGAGTCAAGGCCCTCTCCGACGTCAACCTGGTGGTTCGCGCCGGCGAGATCCATGCCATCTGCGGCGAGAACGGCGCGGGCAAGTCCACGCTGATGAAGGTCCTCAGCGGGGTCTACCCGTACGGCAGCTACGACGGCAAGATCATTTACCAGGGTTCGGAGAGCAGGTTCTCCGACATCCGGGCCAGCGAGAACGCCGGAATCGTGATCATCCACCAGGAGCTCGCGCTCATTCCGGGCATGTCGATCGCCGAGAACATCTTCCTCGGCAACGAGCCGCGCAAGCGGGGCGCGATCGACTGGAAGGCCGCGAACCGGATGGCCCTGGACCTGATGGCCCGAGTCGGCCTCCAGGAGGACCCGGACACCCTGATCAAGGACATCGGTGTCGGCAAGCAGCAGCTCGTGGAGATCGCCAAGGCGTTCGCCAAGGACGTGAAGCTGCTCATCCTGGACGAGCCGACGGCCGCGCTCAACGAGGCGGACTCCCGGCACCTGCTGGACCTGCTGCGCGGCTTCCGCTCGCGGGGCATCACCTCGATCATGATCTCGCACAAGCTCAACGAGATCGAGGCGATCGCCGACCAGATCACCATCCTGCGCGACGGCCGGACCGTGGAGACCCTCGACGTCAAGGCGGACGGGGTCGACGAGGACCGGATCGTGCGGGGCATGGTCGGCCGCGAGCTGAGCAGCCGGTTCCCGGACCACACCCCGAAGATCGGTGACGTCTTCTTCGAGGTCCGCGACTGGAACGTCAGGCACCCGATCTCCGCCGAGCGGCAGGTCTGCAAGAACGAGAGCTTCGTGGTCCGCCGCGGCGAGATCGTCGGCTTCGCCGGTCTCATGGGCGCGGGCCGTACGGAACTCGCGATGAGTGTCTTCGGCCGCTCCTACGGGGTGTACGAGTCGGGCACGATCATCAAGGACGGCAAGGAGATCGTCCTGAAGTCGGTGGCGGACGCCATCGACAACGGGCTCGCGTACGTCAGCGAGGACCGCAAGGCGATCGGCCTCAACCTGCTCGACGACATCAAGTCCTCGACGGTGGCCGCCAAGCTGTCCAAGATCTCGCACCACGGCGTCCTCAGTGAGGTCGAGGAGTACCAGGCGGCCGAGGCGTACCGCAAGGAGTTGCGGACCAAGGCCCCGACTGTCGACGAGAGCGTCTCCAAGCTCTCCGGCGGCAACCAGCAGAAGGTCGTCCTGGCGAAGTGGATGTTCACCGACCCGGACCTGCTGATCCTCGACGAGCCGACACGCGGCATCGACGTCGGTGCCAAGTACGAGATCTACGGCATCATCCAGCGGCTCGCCGACCAGGGGAAGGGCGTCATCGTCATCTCCTCGGAGTTGCCTGAGCTGATCGGGCTCTGCGACCGCATCTACACCGTGTTCGAGGGTGCCATCACGGGCGAGATCGCCCGGGCCGACGCCACCCCGGAAAACCTCATGAAGCAGATGACCTCGACGAAGAAGATGGCCACACGATGAGCCGATTGAAGGACCTTCAGAAGAACCTGTTCGGAGGCACCACCTCCAACGCTCGACAGTTCGGAATGATCTTCACCCTGGTGGCGATCGTCGTCCTGTTCCAGATCCTGACCGACGGCCTCACCCTGCGGTCGGACAACCTGATCGCGCTGTTCCAGCAGAACTCGTACATTCTGATTCTGGCCATCGGCATGCTCATGGTGATCGTGGCCGGGCACATCGACCTCTCGGTCGGCTCGGTCGCCGCCTTCGCGGGCATCCTGGTGGCCAAGTCGATGGCCGAATGGTCGCTGCCCTGGCCCGTCGCCATCCTGTTCGGCCTCGCCATCGGTGCGATCATCGGTGCCTGGCAGGGCTTCTGGGTGGCGTACATCGGGGTGCCGGCGTTCATCGTCACCCTGGCCGGCATGCTGCTCTTCCGCGGTGGCAACCAGTTCATCGGTAACGCCAACACCATTCCGGTGCCCGAGGGCTTCCGGGAGATCGGCTCGGGCTTCCTGCCCGAGTTCGGCCCGAACACCGGCTACAACAACGCGACGCTGCTGCTCGGTCTGGCCGCGGCGGTGGCGGTGGTGTGGCGCGAGATCCAGGCCCGCAAGACCCGTCGGGCCATGGACGCCGACCCGGCGCCGATGTGGATCTCGATCCTGCGGATGGCAGTCATGGTCGGGGTCATCGCCTTCGCCTCGCTGCGCTTCGCCAGTGGCCGCGTCGGCACCAGCTTCCCGATCTCCGGAATCATCCTGCTGGTCCTGGTCATCGCGTACTCCTTCTACACCCGCAACACGGCAGGTGGCCGGCACATCTACGCGGTGGGCGGCAACTCCCGGGCGGCCGAGCTGTCCGGCGTGAAGCTCAAGCGGGTCAACTTCTTCGTCATGATGAACATGTCCGTCCTGGCAGCGCTTGCCGGCATGATCTTCGTGGCCCGTTCGGCGGCCTCCGGACCGCAGGACGGCAACGGCTGGGAGTTGGACGCCATCGCCGCGGTCTTCATCGGTGGCGCGGCGGTCTCCGGCGGTATCGGCACCATCAGCGGCTCGATCGTCGGTGGTCTCGTCATGGCCGTGCTCAACAACGGCCTCCAGCTCATGGGCGTCGGCACCGACCGCGTCCAGATCATCAAGGGTCTGGTCCTGCTGCTGGCCGTCGCGATCGACGTCTACAACAAGAGCCAGGGGCGCTTCTCCATCATCGGGAGCCTGATGCGGCCGTTCCGTCGCGACGACTCCGTCCCACCCGCCTCACCGCCGGACGCGGAGCGCGAGCCCGCCAAGGCAGCGGTGTCCGGCTGACGGCCACCGACCTCTCCACCCGTCTCACATCCAGAAAGGCAAGTCCTCACCATGCGTAAATTCTTCGGCTCGTCGGTGGTGGCCATCAGCGCCGCCGCCATGCTGGCCCTCGCCGGCTGCGGCTCCGGCCGTGACGGCGACAGCGACTCCGGCGGCGAGGCCGCCAAGGGCTTCGCTGCGAACTCCCTGATCGGTGTGGCCCTGCCGGCCAAGACCTCGGAGAACTGGGTCCTCGCCGGTGACCTGTTCACCAACGGTCTCAAGGAGGCCGGTTTCCAGGCTGACGTGCAGTACGCCGGCGCGTCGACCACGGTCGCCGACCAGCAGGCCCAGATCACCGCCATGACCACCAAGGGCGCCAAGGTCATCGTCATCGGCGCGACCGACGCCGCGCAGCTGTCGACCCAGGTCGCCGCGGCGCACGCCGCCGGTGCCAAGGTGATCGCGTACGACCGGCTCATCACCAACACGCCGGACCTCGACTACTACGTCGCGTTCGACAACTTCAAGGTCGGCCAGCTCCAGGGCCAGGCCCTGCTGGACGGCATGAAGGCCAAGAAGCCGAACGGCCCGTACAACATCGAGCTGTTCTCCGGCTCGCCGGACGACAACAACGCCGGTGTCTTCTTCAACGGCGCCATGGACGTGCTCAAGCCGGAGATCGACAAGGGCAACGTCGTCGTCGCCTCGGGTCAGAAGGACGTCAAGCAGACCGCCATCCAGGGCTGGAAGGCCGAGGGTGCGCAGGCCCGCATGGACCAGCTGCTGACCTCGACCTACGGCAACAAGGAGCTGGACGGCGTCCTCTCCCCGAACGACACGCTGGCCCGCGCCATCCTGACCTCGGTCAAGGGTGCTGGCAAGCCGATCCCGGTCGTCACCGGCCAGGACTCCGAGGTCGAGTCGGTCAAGTCGATCGTCGCCGGCGAGCAGTACATGACGATCAACAAGGACACCCGCAACCTGGTGAAGGAGACCATCAACATGGTCAAGGCTCTCCAGGCCGGTGACAAGCCGCAGGTGAACGACACCGAGTCGTACAACAACGGCAGCAAGGTCGTCGACACGTTCCTGCTCCCGCCGGTCGCCGTCACCAAGGCGAACGCCGCCGAGGCGTACGCGAACGACCCGAAGCTCGCACCGCTCACCAAGTAATCACGCGGTAGGCAGCAACGACGATGGGTCCCGGGAGCTCCCCTTCCGGGACCCATCGTCGTCCGGGCGCCCCGCACCACCCGGCAGCGACCCGGAAGGAGGTCTGACCGTGAACGAACCCATCCGGTCCAGGCCAGCCGGCGTCGGCCGTAACCCCGAATCCCCAGTGCCCTCGGTCCCCGGCGCCAGCCAGGAGGAGATCCGGCGGCAGAACCTCGGTGCCGTGCTGCGCTACGTGCACCTGCACGGCCCGACGTCCCGCGCCGAGCTGACCACTCGACTCGGCCTGAACCGCAGCACCATCGGCGCCCTCGCCGCCGACCTGGTCGCCAGTGGCCTGGTCACCGAGGAGACAACCACCACCGCCCGCCGCGCCGGCCGCCCCTCGCTGGTGGTCAGCCCTCGCTCCGACCGGGTGTACGCACACGCCCTGAGCATCGACGCCTACCGGTTGCGTGCCGCCCGGGTCGGCCTGGGCGGGCGCATCCTCGACCTGCGGGAGGTCGCCCGGCCCGGTGGCATGTCGGCGGTCGACGCCGTCGGGCCGCTCGCCGACCTGGTCCGCGACATGGAACGCGCGGTGGCCCCCGACGCGCTGCTCGTCGGCGGCGCCGTCGCGGTGACCGACACGTCCCGCAACCCGGACGGCGAGATCCTGGTCGCCGGCGTCGAGGCGACCCTCGGCGCGGCGCTCGAGGCCGAACTGTCCGCCTGCCCCGGCTTCGTGGCCGGGGACCTGGCCGACATCGCCGGGCTGGCCGAACACGTACGCGGCGTGGCGGCAGGCGTCGACGACCTCATCTATCTGCACGGCGACGTCGGGATCAGCGCCGGCATCATCGTCGGCGGCCGCCTGGTGATCGGCCACCGGGGGCACAGCGGCAAGGTCGGCCACATGGTCGTCAACCCGAACGGGCTGCCCTGCGGCTGCGGCTCGCGCGGCTGCTGGGAGACCGAGATCGGTGAGGCGGCGCTGCTGCGGCACGCCGGTCGGGACCCCCACGACCGTACGGCGGTAGCCGAGGTGCTGCGCGCGGCGGAGCACGGCGACCCGACCGCGCGGGCGGCGGTCGAGCGGGTCGCCGACTGGCTCGGCTTCGGCGTGGCGAACCTCGTCAACGTGGTCAACCCGGACGCGGTGGTGTTCGGTGGCTCCCTTCGCGACATCTTCACCGCCGGAGCGGACACCGTACGCCGCCGGCTGGACACCATGCCGCTGCCGGGCTCCCGGGAGCACCTGCGCCTGCGCGCGGCCGCGCTCGGCCGGGACGCCGTTCTGATCGGTGCCGCCGAACTGGCCTTCGACAAGCTGCTTGCCGATCCGCTCAACGTCGGCGTCGCCGGACAGTGGGGATCGGCCGGCTCGGCCTAGGGATCCGACCCGCCGCGCGGGATCCGGCAGTTGCCGCACCACCTGATCACGCCGCCCAGCCGGGGGCCAGGTCTCGTGCCCCGTCAGGCGCTGTCGTCATCGCGCTGAAGCCGGCCGGAACTCACTCCCGTATCCGCTACCGTATGTTGTACGGTAAGCGCCGGTGGCCGCTACGGAGGGGAGATCGACGTGACAGCGAGCGGTGCGGCGATAGTCGCGCAGGGGCTGCGCAAGCGGTATCGGGACCGGTTCGCCCTGGACGGCTTCGACCTGCGGGTGGACGCGGGGACGGTGTGTGGCCTGCTCGGTCCGAACGGGGCCGGCAAGACCACCTCGGTGCGGATCCTGTCCACCCTGCTGCGGCTGGACGGAGGTCGCGCCGAGGTCGCCGGCTTCGACGTGACCCGCCAGCCGGACCAGGTGCGCTACCGCATCGGGCTGGTGGGGCAGCACCCCGCGCTCGACGAGGCGCTCAGCGGCAGACAGAACCTCGTGCTCTTCGGGCGGCTGTTCCACCTGGGGCGGCGCCGGGCCCAGCAGCGGGCGGTCGAGTTGCTGGAGCGGTTCGGCCTCGACGATGTCGGCGAGCGGCCGGTACGCACGTACTCCGGCGGGATGCGGCGCCGGCTGGACCTGGCGTCCGGCATGATCCTGGCCCCCGCCGTCCTCTTCCTCGACGAACCCACCACCGGGCTGGACCCGCGGGGCCGGAACGAGGTGTGGGTCTCGATCCGGGAGCTGGTCCGCGCCGGCACCACAGTGCTGCTCACCACCCAGCACCTGGACGAGGCCGACCAGCTCGCCGACCGGATCTCGGTGGTCGAGGCCGGTCGCGTGATCGCCGAAGGCACACCCGACGACCTCAAGGCCCGCCTCGGCGGCGACCGGATCGAGCTGGTCGTCGCGGACGCCGCCGATCTCGCCACCGCCGTCACCCAGGTGCGCCGGGTCGTCGACGACGAGCCGACTGTCGACCCCGACCGGCGTGCGGTGAGTGTCGGCGTCGGGCGTCGCGCCGGTGCTCTCGTCGAGGTGTTGCGGGCACTCGACGCCGCGCAGGTCACGGTGGCCGACGTCGCTCTCCGTCGCCCCACCCTGGACGACGTGTTCCTGCACCTCACCGGGCACCGGGCCGTGCGGGAGGTGACCGCGTGAGCACCACGACCCTGCCCTCGGCGGTGGACCTGACACCCGGCCGGCCCGCCGCGCTCACCGACAGCGGCACCCTCGTCTGGCGCGGCCTGGCCCGGTGGCGACGCGAGCCCGGGCCGCTTGTCGCCTCGCTCGGCTTCAACATCCTGATCGTGCTGATCTTCGCCTACCTGTTCGGCGGGGCGTTGCAGGTGCCCGGCGGGGGCAGCTACCGGGAGTTCCTGATGCCCGGCATGTTCGTGATGACAATGGTCTTCGGGATCAGCCTCACCACTATCGCCGTCGCCGAGGACCTGGAGCGCGGCATCACCGACCGGCTTCGCGCCATGCCTGTGTCACCCCTCGCGCCGCTCGTCGCCCGGGCGGTGACCGACATGCTGTTCGCCCTGGTCACCCTCGCGGTGCTGCTGGCCGCCGGCCTCGCGGTCGGTTGGCGGGCGCACGGCGGCGCCGGCGCCACGCTGGGCGCGGTGGGGCTGATCCTGCTGCTGCGGTTCGCCCTGATCTGGGTCGGCATCTTCCTCGGCCTGGTCACCAGGGGTCAGACGGCCGTGGTCGCCGTGCAGACCCTGGAGTTCCCGCTCGGCTTCCTCTCCAACGCGTTCGTCGCACCTGCCACGATGCCGGCCTGGCTCGGCGCGGTGGCCGCGTGGAACCCGCTGTCGGCGACCGTCGGCGCCACCCGCGAGCTGTTCGGCAACCCCGGCTGGGGAGGTGACTCGTGGGCGGCGCAGCACTACCCGTGGCTGGCGGTGGCCTGGCCGATCGTGCTTGTCGCCGTGTTCCTGCCGCTCTCGGTCGCCAGGTACCGGCGGTTGGCCGGCTGAGCGTCCAGGCGTACGCGCCCCCGGTGGCCGGGCCACCGGGGGCGCGGTCGGTCACCCGGCGGGACGCAGCACCCGCCCCGGGCCGGCTGCGTTGTCGGCGGCGGCCTGGCTGCGCTGCGTCCCGGTGACGCAGACGTCGTCGCCGATGAACGCCTCACGCCACACGTACCCGGCGACGCAGGTGTGCGGGCCGTACGGTCCGCTGACCCAGCGGCTCGCCGCGGCGGCGTTGTCCGCGAGCACCTGGGAGCGGGTCGCGCCGGTGACGCAGACGTAGTCGGACTGGTCGGCGTCGCGCCAGACGTACCCGCTGACGCAGGTGTTCGGGCCGGAGACGAGCCGGGCCGGGTTGCGCCGGGACGCGGCCGCGGCGTTGTCGGCGGCGGCCTGGCTGCGCTGCGTCCCGGTGACGCAGACGTCGTCCCCGGCGTACGCCTCACGCCACACGTAGCCGGCGACGCAGGTGTGCGGGCCGTACGGGCCGTTCACCCAGCGGCCGGCCGCGGCGGCGTTGTCCGCCCACACCTGGCTGCGGGTGGCGCCTGTGACGCAGACCAGATCGCCGGCGCGGGCCTCGCGCCACACGTAGCCCTGGAGGCAGCGGTTCACCACGTCGGTCGTCACGGTCACCGAGGCGGAGTTGCCGGAGAGCCAGTTCACTCCGATCTGCACGCCGTTGGCGTTGAGCGACTGGACCGGCCCGCCGCCGGGGCCGGTACGCAGCAGGGTCGGGGTGCCGTTGCGGACCTCGTGCAGCAGCACCGTGTCGGCGGGGATGCCCGCGCTCCAGCCGGTCTTACGGCGGAACTCGACCGTGTAGTAGTGGAACAGGTCGGCCGGGTCGAACGGGATCCGGACCAGTTGCGGGCCGCTCGCGGCGGGCACCTCAAGCGGGGCCAGGGTGAGGGTGCGGGAGGCGACCCCGTCGGCGGCCATGGTGAACACCCGGTTCTTGGGCAGCCAGCCCAGCTCGTCGCGGTGCGGCCCGTTGAGCCCTACCGCGCTGGTGCCGTAGTTCGCGGTGCCGAAGGCGTGGATGTGCATGGCGCTCATCTCGTCCCACGGGTCGTCGTACTCGCCAGGCTGGGACCACGGCGCGTTCTGGTAGGTGGTGTCGTTGGAGAAGGAGTGCCCCAGGTTGTAACCGTGCAGCATCTCGTGCGCGGCGAAGCCGACGTTCCAGGCGCCCGGGTCGAGCAGCACCCGGCCGCCCGCCGCGCCGGAATCCACCCAGTCGTTGAGCATGACCGCGATCCGGTTGCCGGCGGGCACCGCGTAGCCGGCGGTCGCCGCCGTGTCCACGCAGCGCTGGATCCGGGTCCACCTGTCGATCGACCCGAACTGCGCAAGCGTGTACGGCATCGTGTACCAGCCCCGCACCACGGACCCGGCCAGCGACACCCGTCCGCCGGACTGGTCGGCGAAGTAGTCCGCCACCCCGCCGGTGCCGACCCCGGCCGCGGTGAGGAAGTTGGCGAAGTGCGACGGCGGTTGAGGCTCCGCCGGTTTGTCGCTGAACTTGCACAGCAGCACCGACCAGGCGGTGGCGTTGCGGATCGGGCTGGCCGTCGCCGGGGCGGCCGGCAACGCGACCGCACCCAGCACGGCGCAGGCGAGCGCCACGGCCGACGCGGCAACCCGACTGAGGATTCTGGACTTCACGCGCACGCTCCCGTCTCTGCGGCCCGGCCAACCCGGGCCCGGAGTCCACATCGGAGCACCGTGGGTGAGTGAAGCGGCACGTTGAGTCGCGTTGGCGACGGGCCGGAATCCGACTTCGCGGGCTCGTACTGACTGTCGAGCGCCTGCGCTCACGGGTGATCGCCGGGGCCCCCGCACCCCGACGAGCACCCGCCGCCGCGCTACGCGATCCGGCGGATCCGCCGCACCGCGAGGTAGAGCAGGAGCAGGGCCAGGGCGACGAAGATGCCCGTCTCGATGCCCTGGAACAGCCAGAACCGGTCCGCCGGCTGGTACAGCTGCCAGTTGTACGCGCCCGGTTCGAGGCCCAACTCGGCGCCGCAGACCCGACCGTCAGGTCCCTTTCCGCCGGGCGGGCACTGGATCCGGGTGTCCTGGGCGATCAACGTCCCGTCGGGATTCCGGACGCCCTGGGTGAGGATCCAGTCTCCCCGGCTGATCTCCGGTGGCCCTTCTCCCTCGATCGGGAAGGTCTGGGTGCGGGCCGGCTGGTAGCGGGGTCGGGCCAGGATCTCCACCGCCGCCCGTACACCGATGTAGCCGGCGAGGGTGATGCCCATGGCGGGCAGCATCCGCTTCCACACGGTGCCGGCGAAGACGCCAAGCGCCACGGCGAAGAGGGTGTAGCCGATCGGGACGACGCCCTGCAGATCGAAGACGATCATGCCGAGCCGGCCCTCGTACGCGGCCTTGGTGAGCGGGTCGACCCACCACGACATGCCCAGCCCGTACAGCGCCGCGAGGACCAGGACGGCTCCGCCCACCAGTCCGAACTTCACCAGGGCCCAGCGGGTCCGGCCGACGCCCTGGGTCCAGACGAACCGGTGCGTGCCGTGCTCCACCTCGCGGGCGACGAGCGGGGCACCCCAGAAGAGGCCGACTAGCGCCGGCAGGGTGATCAGCAGTACGGCGACCAGGTTGAGGCTGCCGTACTTGTTGCCGAAGCGGTGGAACCCCGCGTCGCAGGTCTCCCGTGTCGCCGCCGCCACATTGGCGTCCGCGAGCTGGCGCGCGCAGTCCGCCAGACCGAGGTCACTGAAGGTGTTCCGCATCGACAGGCCGATCGGCACCAGCAGGGCGGCGAGCGCCGCGAGGCCGACCAGGGTGTAGAACGCCTGCTTGCGGTGTTGCCGCCAGGTCAGCCAGATCATGCCGCCACCCCCCACTCGCTGTGACTGGTCTGGACGGCGCCGTCGGCCAGGTAGGCCAGGACGACGTCCTCCAGGCTGACGTCGCGGACCGTCCAGGCCGGATCGGTGATCGGACCGTCGGTGCGGACCAGCAGCGTGGACTGCCGGTCGGTGTGACTGGCCCGGACCACGGCGGCGACGCCCCCGACAACGCCGCCGTCGTGCCGGGGACCGACGAGCTGCCGGTGGGCCTCCACCAGCTCGTCGACAGCGCCGGTGAGCTGCACCTGGGCCGAGTTGAGCACGATCAGGTAGTCGCAGACCCGTTCGAGGTCGGCCAGCAGGTGCGAGGAGAGCAGCACCGTGGTCCCGGAGTCCGCCACGCTGCCCATCAGCGACTGGAGGAACTCCCGCCGGGCCAGCGGGTCGAGGCTGGCCACCGGCTCGTCGAGCAGCAGCAGCCGGGGCCGCTTGGCCAGCGCCAGGGCGAGCGCCACCTGGGCCCGCTGCCCGCCGGAGAGCTTGCCCACCGGCCGGTCCGGTGGAATGCCGAGCTGTGCCAACCGGGTACGGGCCAACGCCGCGTCCCACCGCCTGTTCAGCTTGCCACCGGCGAAGACCAGCTCGGCGGCGGTGAAGTCCCGGTACAGGGGAGTGTCCTGGGCGACGAACCCGATGTCGGCCAGGCCCTGCGTGTCCCCGTACGGGGACCTGCCGAACACCCGCACCGTGCCGCCGTCGGGCTTGAGCAGCCCGACGGCGAGGTGCAGCAGGGTGCTCTTTCCCGCACCGTTCGGCCCGACCAGCGCGGCGATCCGGCCGGCCGGCAGGTGCAGTGAGCAGTCCCGCAGCGCCCAGGTGCTGCCGTACCGCTTGCCGAGCCGGTCGGCCTCCAAGACCATGTCCATCCTCTGTCCTCTCGTTCCGCTCATGCGGGTTCCTTCTGCGGGGTGTCGTCGGCGAGGGTGGCGCGCAGCGTGGTCTCCACCAGGGCGATGACGTCCTCGGCCGTGAGGCCCGCGGCCTGCGCCCGGTGCAGCCAGGTGACCAGGTCGGCGCGCAGCTCGGCCTGGTTGGGCAGGGACGCGCCGGCGAGCGTGCGCTGCACGAACGTCCCCACCCCGGGTCGGCCGCCGACCAGACCCTCGATCTCCAACTCGCGGTACGCCTTCAGCACCGTGTTCGGGTTGATCGCCAGCGACTGGGCGACGTCCCTGACCTTCGGCAGCTGGTCGCCCGGTGAGAGCAGGCCGACCCGCAGCGCCTGTTTCACCTGCTGCACCAGCTGCATGTAGGTGTTCACCTTCGACCGGCTGTCCAGCACGAACTCGATCACTCGTGATGATCCTTCCTGTTGTCCTACGACAGTAGGACTAATAGACAGCTTTGACGCACGGGTCGTACCTGTCAAGCGACTCGGCGGCAGTGGTGGCACCGGCGGGCCACGGATTGGCACCCACGGGCCAGCGGACCGGGAAGGGGACGGCAGGCGATCCGCGCGACGGAGAGGTGGGCGATGGTCACCAAGCAGTTCACTGCGCCGACGGCGACTCCGTTGCAGACGGCCCGCGCCCGGGGCCGGGTGCGGGGACGGCTGATCCTGCTCGGCCCGGCGTTCGTCGCCGCCGTCGCGTACGTCGACCCGGGCAACTTCGCGACCAACTCGGCCGCCGGCGCCCGCTACGGCTATCTGCTGGTCTGGGTCGTGGTGGTGGCCAACCTGATGGCGATGCTGGTGCAGACGCTCACCGCCAAGCTCGGCCTGGCCACCGGGCGCAGCCTGCCGGAGCTGTGCCGCGAGTGCCTGCCACGGCCGGTGAACCGGATGATGTGGGTGCAGGCCGAGCTGGTCGCCATGGCCACCGACCTGGCCGAGGTGATCGGTGGCGCGGTCGCGCTCTACCTGCTCTTCGGCATCCCGCTGCTGCCCGGCGGGATCATCATCGGCGCCGCCGCGTTCGCCGTGCTGGCCCTGCGCTCACGGGGCTTTCGCGCGTTCGAGATCGGCATCGCCGTGCTGCTCGGCGTGATCGTGCTGGCCTTCGCCGCCAACCTGCTCGCCTCCGGCTCCGACCCGGGCTCCGCCGTCGCCGGCCTGGTGCCCCGCCTCCAGGGCACCGACAGCGTGCTGCTGGCCGCCGGCATCCTCGGCGCCACGGTCATGCCGCACGTCATCTACGTGCACTCCGCGCTGACCCGCGACCGCATCCCCGCCGCCGACGACACCGAACGTCGCACGCTCTTTCGGGGCCAGCGCACCGACGTGCTGCTCGCGCTGACCGCCGCCGGGGCGGTGAACCTCGCCATGCTGCTGATCGCCGCGGCCAGCTTCCGGGGTGGTGGCCCGGCCGGCGCGGACAGCCTGGAGGGGGTGCACGCCGGGCTCGGTCAGACAATCGGCACCGCTGCGGCGTTCGGCTTCGCCATCGCCCTGCTGGTCTCCGGGCTCGCGTCCACGAGCGTCGGCACGTACGCCGGTGAAGTGATCATGGAGGGCTTCCTGCGGCGGCGGATTCCCCTGCTGCTGCGTCGCCTGGTCACCCTGCTGCCCGCGCTCGCCGTCCTCGCCATCGGCCTCGACCCGACCCGGGCGCTGGTGCTGTCCCAGGTCATCCTCAGTTTCGGCATCCCGTTCGCGCTGATCCCGGTGGTCGCCTTCACCCGTCGCCGGGACCTGATGGGAAACCTGGTCAACCACCCAGTCACCACCGCCGCCGCCTCGCTGGTGGCCGTGCTTGTGGTCGCGCTCAACGCCTTCCTGCTCTGGCAGGTCGTCGCCGGGTGAGCCGGGGCGTGGGTCAGGTCCGGCGGCCCTCGTCGCGGGCCGGGATCTCCTGGCGCTGTTCGAGGGCGTCCGCCGGGTCGGCATCGGCCGGCAGTGACGTCCCCTCCTCCAGGGCGCCCGCCGGCAGGGCGCCCTGCTCGGCGAGGTCGGCCTCGGACGCCTCCGGGTCGACGTCACCCGACACCCGGTCCGGCGGTCCCACGTCGAACGCGTCCTGCCGTTGCTCGACGGCGTCCGCCTCCGGGGGAGGGATCGGAACGCCCTGGTCGTCCGGGTACGTGCTCATCGGAGCCTCCTCGCGGCGGTCGTCGACATGCCGCCGGGCCGCTGCCTACCCGGCATCGCCGCACTCAGACCTGCCCCGGGGGCGGGATCCGGCGGGATCCCGACCGGCTCGGGTGTCAGGCCGGCGGGGTCGCGCCGCCGCGGCAGGACGGGGCGGTCGTGCCCCGCACCGTCGTGGGGGCACCGAGATCCACCGGAGCGGGGCCACCCGCGCAGGTCAGCGCGCCCACCCGCCCGCCGGCGAGGATCGGGGCCGACGCCGTACCGGTCAGCGCCAGCGGGCCGTCCACCCGCGTGCCCACCACCGTGACGTGGCCTGTCGTGCCGGTCAGCGCCACCGCGCCGCGTACCTCGGTGCCCAGCAGTTCGACGGCGGCGGCGCCGGACGACGCCAGGCCCCCGCCGATCGTGGACCGCTCGGCGACCAGGGAGGCGCCACGTGCCACGGTGACCGGGCCGCTCACGGTGGCCCCGCGCAGGCAGGTGACGCCGGCGCTCGCCACCAGCGGGCCGGCGTGTCGCCCGGCGACCACGCGGGTGCAGGCAGGTGGCGGCGGGATCAGTGTGGCCACGAACGCACGGGACGACCCGACGTTGCCGACCGCGTCGACGCCCCGGTACTCGATGGTGTGCCTGCCGTACCCCGGGGACCGCTCGGCGAACGGCGACACCGACAGCCCGCCCGAGCCGAGGTTGCCGTAGACCAGGCCGTCCACGTCGGTGCCGGTGGCGGTGAACAGGAACGGCGACCGGGCGTCCGTCGGCCAGCCGTAGTAGGTGTGCCAGCCGTCGCCGTCGAGCCGGAACTCCGAGGTCACCACCCCGGGGCGGTCGTCCGTGCCGGTCAACCCCATGGTGAACGGGCCGTTGTACACGTACTCGGTAGGCCGGCCGGGCCGGGTCACGGTGAGCAGGGGTTCGGAGAGTTCGTACGCGACGTCGGGGCGGGTCGCGTCGACCGTCCAGGTGCGGGTCACCGCCTCCCGGGTCGCCGGGTCGCTCACCCGGGCGGTCAGCCGGTGGGTGCCCCGCGACAGGCGCAGCGCGCCCAGGTCGAGGTCGCGGTCGCTGCCGGTGTCGGCCACCTGTCGCCCGTCCAGCGACCAGCGCACGCCCGGCGCCCGGTCGGTGGGTTGGCTGGTCTGCACGTACACCACGTCGTGGGCCCCGACCGGCCGGTCGGTCGGGGTGGACCCGGTGATGGCCAGCGGCGGCGCCACCGGCGGGGTGCGGACACCGGTGTCCACCGTCCAGGTGCGGGTCTGGGTCAGCGCGGGGGAGGTGCGGATCGCCGGGTCGCGGACGAACTCCGTCGGGTCCGTCACCGTGGCGGTGACCGTGTGCCGGCCGGGGCGCAGCCGCAGCGTCCGCAGGTCCAGGTGGCGGGCGTCGCCGGTCCGCGGCACCACCCTGCCGTCCACCGACCAGGTCACGGCCAACGCGTGGCTGACCGGGTGCAGGGTGTCCACCCAGAGCAGCCGGTCCGCGCCGACCGGCTGGTCGGTGGCCGTGCCGCCCTGCACGATGCTCACCCGGGCCGCGATCCGCTCGGTCATCTGCTCGCGGCCGACCTGGTCGAAGTAGAAGCCCAGCGACTTCATCATCGAGTGCCGGCTCGGCCGCCACACCCCGCGCTGGAGGTACAGGCCGCCCTCGTAGCGGCCGATCCGGCCGCCCGACTCGCTCGGCTCGCCCAGCCAGCGCCACCACTTGGCCCGGGTGTCGCGCATCTGCCGCTCGGTGAGCACCGTGTGGTGCGCCGAGTCCGGTTCCGGCCCGTCGTACGTGTCGCCGGGCACCCCGCGGGCGTAGTAGTCGTACTCGTCCTGCAACCCGCCGAGCGAGTGCCCGAGCTCGTGCGGGCTGATCAGCGCGGAGAGCGCGTTACCGCCGGACGCGGTGGCGTTGCTGCCGCCCGCCCCGCCGTAGGTGCCGCTGTTGGCCAGGGCGATCAGCTGCCGGTTGCCCGGGTTGGTGCCGACGGCCAGGTCGGCGTACGTGTTCGCGGCGGCGCCGTCGACAGTGAGCAGGCGTTGCACGCTTGCCGGGTTGCACCCGCCCCAGAAGCCCATGTCCAGCACTGTGTCGCGTTGCGGCGCGGACAGCCCGGGATCGCAGTCCACTCCCGACTCCGGCGAGACGATCTCGACGGCGTACACGTTGAAGTAGCTGCGGTAGGACTTGAACGGCTCGATCGTCCAGAGGGTGTTGAGGTGCCGGTCCACGTGCTCCCGGAAGGTGGGCAGGTCGGCCTCGGTGTAGCCGTCGCCCAGCAGCACCAGGTTGAACCGCTTCGCCGGGTCGCCGGTGACCTGGATCGGCACCACTGTGGCGCTGCCGGCCGGCGCGGCGGTGGCCGGTGTGGCGACAGCCATTCCCGCCGCGACCAGCGCCGCCACACACAATCCCGCTCTGATCCGCACCCCGCGCCCCTTCCGACGTGCCGTGCGGCCGGACGGCGTGGGACGACCGGGCCGGCGGGAGCGCCGGTGCCGGTCCGCCGTGACCGCTGTCACCTCGGACCGTACCGGGGGCCGGGCCGGCACGTAACCCCGCGTCGTCGTGAGTGGACCGTGGCGGCGGGTGACCGCCCGGCGCAGCCAGCGCGGCGTTCGGCTCGCGCGCCCGCCGGTCCGGGTGTCGGGCCAGCCGTTCGATCGGGAAGCATCGATGCACCGTCCGGTGTGGCAGTCGTTGTCGGCGGGCGACGCCCCACGGTGCACCCGGACCACCCGCGAGGAGAGGGAACACCATGCGATGGAACCCACGACGGGTTGCCGCCGGAGGCTTCGGGCTCGTCCTCGGCGCCGTACTGGCGCTGGCCCAGGTCGCACCCGCCCAGGCCGAGTCGAACGGCGGCGTACGCGTGATGCCACTTGGTGACTCGATCACCGACGGGTACAACGTGCCCGGCGGGTACCGGATCAACCTGTGGCAGCGGCTGGGCGGCGGCGGCTACACGGTCGACTTCGTCGGCTCCGGGTTCAACGGCCCGGCCAGCCTCGGCGACCACGACCACGAGGGCCACTCCGGCTGGCGCATCGACCAGCTCGACGCCAACATCGTCACCTGGCTGCGGAACACCGACCCGCGTACCGTGCTGCTGCACATCGGCACCAACGACGTGAACCAGAACTACGACCTGGCCAACGCCCCCGCCCGGCTCTCCGGTCTCATCGACAAGATCAGGTCGACGGCTCCGGAGGCCGAACTCTTCGTCGCCACCATCACGCCGGAGTCCGACGCGACCCGGGAGGCGCGGGTACGGGCGTACAACGCCGCGATACCAGGGATCGTGGCGCAGAAGGGCAGCCGGGTGCACCTGGTCGACATGCACGCCGCGCTCACCACCGCCGACCTCGCCGACGGTGTCCACCCCAACGCCGGCGGGTACGACAAGATGGCCGCCCGCTGGTACGAAGCGCTGCGCTCGGTGCCCGGCAGCCTGACCCCGGCCGGCGGCCCACCGGTCGGCACCCCTGTCGGTCTGGTCAACACCGCCTCCGGGCGGTGCCTGGACGTCTCGGGCGCGAGCACCACGGCCGGCGCGCCCACCATCATCTGGGACTGCCACGGCGGCGCCAACCAGCGGTGGACCCGCACCGCCGCCGGCGAACTGCGGGTCTACGGCGACCGGTGCCTCGATGTGAACGGCGGGGCGAGCACCGACGGCACAAGGGTGCAGATCTGGACGTGCAACGGCAGCGCCGCACAGCGCTTCACCTTCCGCACGGACGGGGCCGTCGTGCTCGCCTCCGCCGGCAAGTGCGTGGACGTGACCTCCGGCGGAACGGCCAACGGCACGACGGTGCGGCTCTGGACCTGCAACGGCACCGGCGCGCAACGCTGGTCCACCCGGTAGCGGACGCCCGGCCGGTCCACGTCGTACCCGGCGGGACCGGCCCGGGGCGTCGGGTGCCCGCTCAGGGGACGGTCGGGTGCCCCTGCGGGTTGCGGCGGCCACACCCAGTGCGAGCAGTACGCACAGCGCACCGACCAGGAAGAGCAGCGAGCCGGTCGGCTGGCCCAGCCACTCCCACAGCGGATGCCAGGCCGGGTGCGGCTCTCCAGAGTCCGGCGGGGTGACAGCACATCGACAAGGGTGTGGTCACGGCCCCGAGATGACCACACCGGTGGTCGGGATCCGCCAGGATGGGCGGGACGGCCGGGACGTGGCCGCGACGAGGAGGCGGGCGATGCGCGTACGCGGGTGGGTGACCCGGGGGCGGCGTGTCCGCGCGGCAGCGGTGCTCGGCGCGCTTGTCGTCGGTGCCGTGCCGGCCGTGGCGTTGGCGCCCGGTGTGGCCGGCGCGGCGGGCCCCGCACCTGTGTGCCAGGTGCGGGACGACCGGCTCACCGAGATCTCCGGGATGGTCGCCACGGACGACGGGTACGTGGTCGTCAACGACGGCGCCGACGACGAGGCCCGTCGCCGGATCTTCCACCTCGACCGCCGCTGCGCGGTGACGCGGACGGTCAGCTACCCGTCGCGCCCTCGCGACACCGAGGACCTGGCGATCGGCGCGGACGGCACCATCTGGGTGGCCGACACCGGTGACAACGACCGTACGCGGGAGACGATCGCCCTGTGGCGGCTCGCGCCGGGCGCGGACGAGCCGGTGCTGCTCCGGATGGCCTACCCGGACCGCCCGCACGACGCGGAGGCGCTGCTGCTCGACGCCGACGGCCGGCCGCTGATCATCACCAAGGGTGGCAGCGGCACCGCCGTCCTGTACGCGCCGACCGCCGCGCTGCGACCGGGCGCGACGACGCCGCTGGCCTCGGTCGGCCAGGTGGTCCTGCCGTCCAGCTCCACGAGCAACCCGTTCTCGTTCCTCGGCCGGGGCGTGGTCACCGGCGCGGCGAACGCGCCGGACGGACGCCGGGTGGTGCTGCGCACCTACGCCGACGCCTTCGAGTACGACGTGCCCGACGGTGACGTGGTCGCCGCGCTCACCACGGGCGTCCCGAGGGCCATCGCGCTGCCGGACGAGCCCCAGGGCGAGTCGATCACCTACAGCCGGGACGGACGGTCGCTGCTCACCGTGTCCGAGTCCGCCGACCAGCCGGGCGCCCGCCCGACGATCCTGCGGTACGCGGTCGCGCCCGCCACCGCCGCACCGCAGCCGGCGGAGTCCACCACCGCCCCCACGCCCGCGCCCACGACTGCCGTCCCCGCCGCCGGGCAGGCCGACGGGGGCGTCCGGATCTGGCCCCTCGCGGCCGGGGCCGGGACGCTCCTGGGCCTCCTCGCGGTCGGCGGTGTGCTGTGGCGGCGGCACACCGACAGGCGGTGACCGGCGGCCCGTCCGCCGGCGCGCGTCAGGTGCGGCAGGATGGGCGGATGTCCGTCCTGTCCACGTTGCGTCATCCGATCGTCGCCGCCCCGATGGCCGGTGGGCCGTCCACCCCGCCACTCGTCGCGGCCGTCTCCGCCGCCGGTGGCCTGGGCTTCCTGGCCGCCGGGATGATCGACACCGGACGGCTGGTCGCCGACGTCGCCCAGGTCCGCGCCCGCACCGACAGCCCGTTCGGGGTCAACGTCTTCCTGCCCGGCGCCGGCCCGGTCGACCAGGCCGCCATCGAGGCGTACGCCGAGCGGCTCGCCCCGCAGGCCGACAGGCACGGCGTGCGGTTGGGCGAGCCGGTGGGCGGCGACGACGCGTACCCCGAGAAGCTGGCGGCGCTGCTCGCGGACCCGGTGCCCGTGGTGTCCTTCGTGTTCGGCCTGCCGGACCGGGCGGCGGTGGCCGCCCTGCGCGAGCGCGGCACCGAGGTGTGGGCCACGGTCACCAGGCCGGACGCCGCCACGGCAGCCGTCGAGCTGGGTGTGGACGCGGTGGTCGTGCAGGGCACCGAGGCGGGCGGGCACCGCGGTGGGGTGCCGGACGACGACGACTACGCGCTGCTGCCGCTGCTCCGGTTGGCCGCCGCCCGGTGCGCCAGGCCGCTGGTGGCCGCCGGTGGCATCGCCGACGGTCCCGGGGTCGCCGCCGTGCTGACCGCCGGGGCCGCCGCCGCCCAGCTCGGTACGGCCTTCCTGCGCTGTCCGGAGGCGGGCAGCTCGCCCCTGCACCGGGCGGCGGTGGCCAGCGCCGACCCGACCGCGTTGACCCGGGCGTTCACCGGCAAGCGGGCCAGGGGAGTGGTGAACGACTTCCTGCGGCGGCACGACGCGGCGGCGCCGGCCGGTTACCCGCAGGTGCTGCACCTGACCCGGCCGCTGCTCGCCGCCGCCCGGCGGGACGGGGACGCGTCGGTCGCCAACCTGTGGGCCGGCCAGGCGCACCCGCTGGCCCGGGAGATGCCGGCGGCCGACCTGCTCGCCGAGCTGAGCGCCGACGCCCGGGCGGCCCTGGAGGGGGCGCTGCGGCGGTCGACCCACTGGGGCTGACCAGCGCGTGCACAGTTGAGCCGGGCGGGCGGACGGCGCCGGACGGGAAACCCGTTAGAGTCTCGCCGTGATCGAGATCGGCACCCAGGTGGACCTGTCCCACCCGCCCGACCGGGTCTGGCTCGCCCTGACGGATCTGGAGCTGCTCGGCAGGTGGTTCGTGGAGGCCGAGACGGTCGAGGGTGTGCCGGACCGGCTGCTGCTGCACACGTCCGGCCTGCCGGGCTTCGACGCCGACGTCGAGGTCGAGGTGACCGAGCGGAACGCGCCGGAACTGCTCTCGTTGCGCTGCGACGAGGCCGGCCGGCTCACCGAGCTGACCTGTGCCGTCACCGCCACCAGGGAGGGCTCGCGACTCGCGGTGCGGGAGGTCACCACGCACGGCGCCTGGTCGGCCGAGCAGCACGAGGCGCGGGAGCAGCAACTCCGGCAGGCGCTCACCGTACGCCTGCCTGCCATTCTCGACTGGCTCGCCTTCCAGCAGGTCGACCTGCGCCGGGGCGAGGCCGGAATGACCGCCGAACTGCCGGTGATCGGTGCGGGCGGCCCGTCGGCCGGTCCCCGACGGCGGCGGCGCACGCTTGTGGCCCTGGTGGGCGGGGCTGTCCTGGTGGCGGGCACGGCCGCGTGGATCGCGCTGCCGACCGGGTCGGATCCCGCAGCCGCGCCGGCCCCGACGGGCACACCGTCGGCGAGCGCGACGGCCGTCGCCCCCACCGTCGCGCCCACGGTGACCCCGTCGGCGCGGCCGTCGCGGACCGTCGCTTCGGCGACCGCCCGGCCGAGCCGTACGCCGTCGGCGAAGCCGTCGCGGACGCCCTCGTCGGCCCCGCCGCCCTCGCCGCAGGTCGTGGTGGCGGCCCGCTACGAGACCGACTCCAGCCGGCTGTTCGGTTACACGGGCGAGATCGTGGTGGACAACCCGGGCAGCGCAGCGGCGAACTGGTCGGTCGTGGTCACCCTCGCCGAGGGCACCACCGTGGACGACGTGGACGACGCCACCTGGCGGCAGGACGGGCGGACGATCACGTTCACCGGGCCCGCCGTGTCGGCCGGCGGGTCACAGACGTTCCGGTTCGACGTGCGCGACAGCCGGCCCAAGGCACGGGAACCGGAGAGCTGCACGATCGACGGGAAACCCTGCGCGGGCCTGTGACCTAGGCTGCCGGAATGGCTCTGCTGCACCGCGCGACACTGCGCCCCACGAAGCTCGACCTGCTGGCGACCTGGCTGCCCGCCCGACCCTGGTACCAGGGGCCGGCCGGCGCCGCCGTGGTGAGCCGGGGCGCCTACCGCTTCGACGACCCGGCCGGCGCGGTAGGCGTCGAGACGATGCTCGTGGGCGCCGCCGACGGGCCGGTCCACCACGTCCCGCTCACCTACCGCGATGCGCCGCTCGACGGCGCCGACGACTCGCTGCTCGGCACCACCGAACACTCGGCGCTCGGCACCCGCTGGGTGTACGACGGCTGCGCCGACCCGGTGTACGCCGCCGCGCTGGCCCACGCCGTCCTCACCGGCGCCGGTCAGGCGGAGCAGTACTTCGAGGTGGACGGGCGGCGTGAGGTGCGCGAGCCGACGATGACAGTCGCCGTCACCGGTGCCGGGCACGCCGAGGTGGCACCGCTCGGCGTCGTACGTCGGGTGGTCGACGGGAACGACACGGTGATCGTCACCGACTCCGTCGAGCTTGTCGTCGTCCGCCGGCCCGCCCCGGCCGACCCCGCCGGACCCACTCTGCTCGGCAGCTGGGACGGGCAGCCGACGAGCGTCCCGCTGGCGTACGCCCGGTTGGCCTGACCACGCGGTGGGCGGCCCGGTTGTGCGGGCCGCCCACCGTGGTCACCACCGTGACGGAGGCGGGGGCGGCGACACCGGGGGCCGGTCGTCGCAGGTGATGGTGTTGGGCAGCAGCCACGGCGCGAGCCAGCCGCCGTCGTTGCCGCCGAGGTCGGTCAACCTGAACTCCGAGCCGGCCGGGGTGAAGTGGAACGACCCGCAGTTGTTGACGCCCACGGCTCCCACGTTGCGGGCGTCCACGTTGGCGAACGAGGCCGAGCCCGCCGCGCGGGCGCTGACCACCGAGGTGCCGGTGCCGTCGACCCGGACGTCGCGGAAACGCACGTCGCTTATCGAGTAGAGGTCCTTCACCGGCCAGTCGCTGACCAGCATGATCGCGTTGTAGGTGTTGTCGAGGTACGCGTCCCCGGTCACCTCGATCGCCGCGTCGATGCTGCGGTCCAGGGCGAAGACCCAGATCGCGCCCAGCCCGATGTTCCAGTTCAGTTCGTACGCGCCGGCGCGGACCGTGGTGTTGTCGGTGAACCGCAGGTGCCCGGTGAACGGCTCCGCGCCGAAACGGGAACCGGCGTGCAGGCCGCTGCCCTCGCGTACCGGGTCGGCGACGAGGTTGTGCGAGACGGTGGTGTCCGTGCCGCCGTAGATGGCGATGCCGTTGGCCAGCGTCGGCGACTGCACGGTGTTGTGGTCGAACGTGTTGCGCGCGTTTGCCGTCTTCTCCGACCACATCGCCAGGCCGTCGTCGCCTGTGTTGCGGATGAAGGTGTGCGCGACGAGCGAGTCGGTGACGCCTGTGTGGAAGTTGAGCGCGTCGGCGATCTGGTCGACGACGATGGTGTTGGTGACGCGGACGTTGCGCATCGGGCCGTCGAACCACAGACCCGCCTTGGTGTGGCGCAGGTGCAGGTCGTCGATCGTCGAGTCGCTCATCGCCCCGCCGATCGCGTTCACCTGGTCGGTGTCGATGCGTTCCCGCACGTCGCCCTCGATGGCGAAGCCGGACAGGTGGACGTTGCGGCTGCCGCCGTCGGCGGCGTCGCGACCGTAGAACCCGACACCTGTGTGCACCGAGCCGTCCGGCGCGGGGGTCGGCAGGGCGACCTCGCGGCCCTTGATGACGGTGTGCCAGTTGCCGGCGCCCTCGATGGTCACGTCGTCCACGATGATGTGCCTGTTGACCTGGTAGGTACCCGGCGGGATGTACACCTTCAGGTGGGTGCGCCGGGCGAAGGCGATGGCCCGGTCCAGGGCGTCGGCGGAGTCCCGCCGGCCGGTGGGGTCGGCGCCGAAGCCCAGCACGTTCGCCGCGAGCAGGCGGATGCGCGGCGGCGCCACCAGCTCGGAGTCGAGCAGGTCGATGACCGTCCAGGCGGCGGCGCTGCCGGCCGGCGCGGTGAGCCGGATCCGGTCACCGGCCCGGTAGGTGCGCCCGAGCAGCAGTCGCTGTTCGTCGTAGAAGTGGGTGGGTCGGAACGGCTTGCTGATGCTCGGGTACGGCGTGGTGGCCGACGGCACGCACTGGCACTCGGTGATCCACCAGTCCGGGTGCAGCAGCCCGGCCTGCGGGTCGTTGGTGAACGGGTACTGGTTGTAGAGCCACGAGTACTGCGAGGTGAGCGTCATGGTGCGCACGTGCGTGCCGTTGACGGCGACCCGCAGCGGCGCGGTGATCCCGCCGCCGGAGGGCGCGTCCGGGATGCTGTACCGCACGGTGATCCCGTTGGCCGCGCTGGGCAGGACGAACTCCACGTACTCGCCGGGGGTGAGCCGGACTGCCCGACGACCGGACGCCTCTGCGGGCAGCGTGTAGGCGGACCTGTCCGGGCCGATGACCTCGCCCGTGGTGCGGGCGTTCTCCGCCTCCTGTTCGACGAAGTCGACGTCGGCGCCGCGCCCGGTGATGAGCGCAGGATCGAGGGCGGCCCGGGTGACCACCGGCCGCGCGGCGTCGGACGCGGACGGAGCGGCGACGGCGACGGCGGGCGCGGCGGCCAGCACGGCGAGGCCTGTGGCGAGCGCGACCGCCGCCGAGGTGGGCCGGCCCGGGCGTCCCCGTGGCGGCATGAGGCTGCGAAACATCGGTGACCCTCCTGGGTGGATGGTGGTGGAGGTCCGCCCGGCGTCCCCCGACGCCCGACATTGATCTGCATGATGCAGCACCGGACAGTCTGCTGCAAGACGACAATCGAACACCGAAAAGGAGCGACTGTCCGACCGCAAGAAATGGACGATTGGTGAGTTGAGGTGTCGCGCCTCGCCTGCGCCCGGACGGCCCACGGCCGGCGTACGCTGGGCCGCGTGGATCAAGAAGACCGGATCGCCCTTTTCCTCGACTACGAGAACCTCGCGCTCGGAGCACGCGACCACCGTGGCGGCGCGGACTTCGACTTCCGGCCGATCGCGGACGCGCTGGCCGAGCGGGGGCGGGTGGTGGTGCGCCGGGCGTACGCCGACTGGTCGTACTTCGACGAGGACCGCCGCATGCTCACCCGGTCGCACGTCGAGCTGATCGAGATCCCCCAGCGGATGGGCGCGTCCCGCAAGAACGCGGCGGACATCAAGATGGCTGTCGACGCGATCGAGTTGGCGTTCGAGCGCGACTACATCTCCACCTTCGTCATCTGTAGCGGTGACAGTGACTTCACGCCGCTGGTGCACAAGCTGCGCGAGCTGAACAAGCGGGTCATCGGGGTCGGGGTCGAGGGGTCGACGTCGGCGCTGCTGCCCCCGGCGTGCGACGAGTTCCTCTACTACGACCGGCTGGAGGGCGTCGACATCCCGCCGGCCCGCGGCCGGCGTGCCCGCCCCGCCGCTCGGCAGGCCGGCCCGGACCAGCGTCCGTCCGAGCCGGAGCGGCAGCACGAGCCGGAACCCGACGTGGACGGTCGCCCCGCCGGGGAGGAACCCGGCCGTGACGTGGACGCCCTCGCCGTGCAGGTCGCCCAGACGGTGGCCGGTTTGCAGGGCAGCGCCAACGGCGAGGTCACCGCCTCCCGGCTCAAGCGCACCCTGCTGCGCAAGGACCCGACGTTCAGCGAGTCCGACTACGGCTTCCGCACCTTCGGCGAGCTGCTGCGCCACCTCGCCGAGCGCAACGTGATCGAGTTGGCCGAGGGCCCCGCGAAGGGCGACCCGGAGGTCTCGCTGCCCGAGCACGGCGACCGGGAGGTGGCGTTCGGCCTGCTCCGGGGCGTCGTGGCGGACCTGGGCAGCGGCGGCAACCCGGTGGCCCTGTCCGGTCTGAAGAACCAGGTGCGCCGGGCGCGCCCCGACTTCAGCGAGAAGAAGCTCGGCTACCGCAGCTTCCTTCAGTTCTGCAAGGCCGCCGCCACCGCCGGTGTACTCGACCTGCGGTGGAGCCCGGAGGCCGACGACTACCTCCTGACCACCCGGGCCTGACCGCCCGGGCGGGTCCGACGTGCTCCTGATCTGCAAGTCAGGAGGGGAAGATCCGCCGTTGTGGTTTCGAACTGTCAACGCTTGGCCCGAAATACGCCTGGAATGCGGCTCTTGCCCTGGTCTGAGCCATCCTGCGCCGTACCCTCGGCGCGGGAATTGCTATACGGTCGGCGAATGAAGGTCGAGGAGCATTGGTGGAACGGAGACACGACCCCGCGCGGGCGCCGGGACGTGTACATCCGTACTGATGGGCAGGGTTGGGAGGTTCGCGCCCAGATCGGTGGGGCGTCGGGCCGTGAGCGGGTGCAGCAGTGCCCCAGCCGGGCCTCGGCGGCCATTCTCGCCGACGCCTGGCGCGGCACCCACCCATCCTGGCGCGAGCTGAAGCAGCGCTGATCCGGCGCCGGGCCGGGCCGGCACCGCTCCTGGGCTTGCGCCCGGGCGCACCCGCCGACCGGCCCGGCGCACGGCTTTTCACCCCGCCCGTGCGCCTCCGGGCCTCCGAGACACCTCCCGCTTTCCGTGTCCCCACCGTCAGGCCGGGTACCCGAGGCGTCCGTGCCCGATGGAGGTCGCCCATGTCGCAAGGTCCTGACGAGGAGAACTCCCGGCTCGACGAAGAGGTCCGGGAGGCCGAGCGTCGGCTCGCGAACCTCACCCACTCGTCGGACGACACGCTTACCGACGACGACGCCCGGGTGCCGGACGACGCCCTCTCCGAGCGGGAAGCCGAATAGCTCTCAACCTCGGTGGCCGTCCTGGTGGGGCACACCCTGTGCGGGTCCGCCGTACGTGCCAGGGAAACCGCCACCCACGGGCCGGTGCAGGACCGCTGTCGGCGCGTCGGTCATGCTCCCGCCACCCACGGGCCTGAGCACCGCTGTCGGCGCGTCGGCCATGCTCCCGCCCGCCGACGCCGGCAGTTGGGTAGTCGAAGGAACCCCCGCCTGCGTCGCGGTCCTCCGGCGCATCACCAGCAGTACGAGCGTGCCCAGGCCCGCGGCGACCAGTAGGCCGCCCAGGACGAAGGGCAGCGCCGAACCGCCTCCCCCGTCGCTTACCGCCTTCAGGGCGGGCGACGCGGCCCCGGGGGTACCGTCGGCCGCCGCGTCGAGCGGGCTCGCCTCCACGGCGGGCGACGACGACGCCGTGGTGGGCGCCGGCACCGCGGAGAGGGTCAGCCGCACTGTCGCGACGGCGCCGGCGGTGCCCCGTACGGTCGTGCTGGCGGCGCGGTAGCCGTCCATTGCCGCGCGAACCGTGATGGGGCCCTCGGCGATCGTCCTGCCGGCGCTCGCCGTGATCGAGAACTGGCCGCTGCCTCCGCTTGTCGTCCGGTACTCGTGCCCGGCGCTGTCCCGGATGGTCAGGGCCACGCCGCCGATCGCCTTCCCGCCGGAGTCGCGGACCCGGCCGGAGACCCCGCTCACCCCTGCCGCCGGCTGGTCCCCACCGGACGGCGACGCGCCCGGGCCGTGGACGTAGACCATCTTGTAGGCATAGCTGTTCTCCCCGGCAAGCCGCACGCCGATCGAGATGTTGAGGCCGGTGGTCTCGCCCGGGTGAGCCGCGGGGGCGACGACCGTCGCGTCGAAGGTCTGGCTGCGGCCGGGTGCGAGCTTCGGCTCCGCCCGGCATCCGGAGGTGCATGGCAGACCACCGCCGACCACCACGATGGCCTTGTCGGCCCGGCTTCCGTTGTTGGTGACGCTGAACCGCACGCGTACCTTCTCGCCGGGCTTCACGTTCTCCGCCGACACGCTCAGGATGCGGACGGTCTCCGGGGCGGCCGTCGCGGGTACCGCCGACACCGCGAGCGTCCCCCCGGCCAGCGTGATCAATGCGGCCGCCACCGTCCAGCGGACACCTGAGCGCGTCACTTCCCACCACCCTCTCCAGGCGCGAGCAACATCGGTCGATGGCGCCGCCGGCCACTATGCCCTGTCCGGTACGGACGGCGCGACCCGCCCGCGCGCCCGGTGAGACACGGGCCGGGGCCTGCCCGGCGGATCGTGCCGGACAGGCCCCAGGTTGTCGACGACGGATCAGCGTTTGAGCGTGAAGGTGAAGTCGCCGGAGAGCGTGCCCCCCAGCAGCCGGGCCATCGACACGATCTTCCCTTCCGTGATCAGCCGCTCGACCTCCCCGCGCGACAGGCCGCACCCGTCGGCGATCAGTCGTACGGGGCGGACCGGGATCCGGGCGGCGAAGCGGACCCCGACGTCGATCCTGTCGTGGTCCAGGTGATCCGGTCCGTCCGTGTCGAGCCGCCAGGCGTCGGTCCAGTCCAGCTCGAACCGGTTGTGGCGCCGCACGTCCGGATCCTGGAGCAGTTCGGCGGTCAGACCGGGATCGTTGTCGTGCAGCCGGTCCAGCAGCTCCGGTCGGATGGAACGCACCGTGTCCCGTTCCAGGACCGTGAGCTTCGCCGTCTCCCCGCAGACGGTGCAGAGCGCGAGGATCCAGACGTCGATGAGCTTGCGGTTGGCATTGACGCGGAATTTGCCGCTTGGCCGAAGGAGCTCGGACGCACACGCGCGGCAACGGCGGCGTACGAGCGGCAGGCAGGTGGGCACGACGGCCCAGGTTGTGAGCACAGAGGTACACCGGTTTCAGTGAGAAGTCCGCAGCAAGAAGGAGCGCGGCGCAGATGCGCGACGCGCGACGCGCGACAGATCAGCGCTCGGGAGGTCTCACAGGGTGTACAACGGCCGGCCCTTTACCTGGACGACGTGGTTGCGCCGCACGGTAGTGGCGCAGGGCGGCGCCACTCCACCGGTTTTTCGGGCAGGCGCCGCTCAGGCGGTCGGGACCGGCAGCACCGCGCCCTCGGCCGCCGACCGGTGGGCCAGTTCGATCAGCTCGACCGTGGCGACCGAGTCGCGTGGGTCAACAGGCATCGGCGTGCCGTCGCGCAGCGCCGCCGCCACCTGCGCGTAGAAGCTCTGGTACGCGCCCGGCTCGGTCGGCACCGGCCGCAGGTCACCGTCCACACCGAACATGCCGTACCGCTCCGGCGGGACCTCGCCCCAGCCCGGCTGGTCCGGTCGGCCGCCGTCGTGCAGCGCCGCCTCCTGCACGTCCAGCCCGTACGTCGTGTAGCCGGCCCGGTCGCCAAGCACCCGCAGCCGGGGGCCGAGCTGCGCGGTCACCGCACCCATCCACAGGTGCGAGTGCACCCCGCCGGCGTGGGTCAACGCCACGAAGGCGTCGTCGTCCACGGCGGCACCCGCGCGCCGCCGGTCCACCTCCGCGTACACGCGGTCCACCCGGCCGAACAACTGCACCGCTTGGTCGACGAGGTGCGCGCCGAGGTCGAACAGGGCGCCGCCGGCCTCCTCGGGACCGGCGAGCTCCCGCCAGCCCGGCTTGATCGTCGGCCGAAAGCGCTCGAACCGGGACTCGAAGCGCAGCACCCGCCCCAACTCGCCCTGCTCGACCAGGCGGCGGGCGGTCAGGAAGTCGCCATCCCAGCGCCGGTTCTGGAACACCGTCAGCGGCACCCCACGCTCGGATGCCTCGTCGACGAGCGCACGGCCCTCGGCAGCAGTGGGGGACAGGGGCTTGTCGACGACGACCGGCAGGCCCGCCGCGAGCGCCGCCCGCGCCATCGGCACGTGCTGCCGGTTCGGCGTCGCGACGACGACCAGGTCCAACGCGTCCGGCGTACGCCACAACTCGTCGGCGTCGTCGACCAGGCGGGCGTCCGGGAAGTGCTGCCGGGCCTGCTCGCGCCGCTGCGGATCGCGGGTCACGATGGCGTCGAGGCGCAGGCCCGGTGTCGCGGCGATCAGCGGCGCGTGGAACACCCGGCCCGCCAGCCCGTACCCCAGCAGGCCAACCCGCAGCGCCTCCGCCATGCCGCACCCCCGTCTCGCCGGTCCGCGGCTCCTGAGCGGCGGCGGTACCGCTTATCGAATCTACGCCCCGCTCCCGGCCCGGCGCTGGTCAGGCCTTCGGGTCGCTGCGCAGGTAGGTGAGCACCGCGAGCACCCTCCGGTTGGTGTCGTCGCTGGGTGGCAGGTCGAGCTTGAGCAGGATGTTGCCGACGTGCTTGCCGACCGCCGCCTCGGTGACGTGCAGCCGGGCCGCGATCGACGCGTTCGACCGGCCCTCGGCCAGCAGCGCCAGCACCTCGCGTTCCCGCGCGGACAGCGCGGCGAGCGGATCACGCGGGCGGTGCAGGAGTTGCCGGACCACGTCCGGGTCGATGGCGGTGCCGCCCGCGGTGACCCGGCGCAGCGTGTCGACGAACTCGGCGACCTCGGCCACGCGGTCCTTGAGCAGGTAGCCCACCCGCTGGCCGTCGCCACTGTCCAGCAGCGCCGCCGCGTACCCGGTCTGCACGTACTGGCTGAGCACCACCACCGGGAGCCCGGGCCGTTCGGCGCGCAGTGCCACGGCCGCGCGTAGCCCGTCGTCCCGTCGACCGGGCGGCATCCGGATGTCGGTAAGCACCAGGTCCGGCTGGTGCTCCCGGGCGGCGTCCAGCAGCTCCGGCGCGGAACCGACGGCGGCGCACACCGCGAAGTCGAAGCGGGTCAACAGCGCGACGAGCCCTTCGCGCAACAGCACCTCGTCCTCGGCGAGCACCACCCGGGTCACCTGCGACATGGCAGCTCCACCCGGACCAGGGTAGGCCCGCCGGGCGGGCTGGACAGCAGCAGCCGCCCGTCGACGGCGGCGACCCGGTCGGCGAGACCTGTCAGGCCGGTGCCCCGGGCCGGGTCGGCGCCGCCGCGACCGTCGTCGGACACCTCGACCACGAGGTCGCCGCCGTCCCGGGTGAGACGCACATCGGCGCGTGTCGCCCCGGCATGCCGGGCCACGTTTCCCAGCGCCTCGGACACCACGAAGTACGCGGTGGTCTCGACGATCTCCGGCAGCTCGCCGTCGATGTCGGCGTGCACGGTGACCGCGACGGTGGCCGCGTCCGCCAGCTCGCGGACAGCGCCGGCCAGGCCGAGATCGGTGAGGCTCTGCGGCCGGATGCCGTGCACCAACTGCCGCAGCATCACCATCAGGCCGCGCGCCTGGTCGTGCGCCACGGCGAGCGGCCGGGCGGCGGGGGAGTCCTCCGGTACGTCCAGCCGGGCCAGACCCAGCTGGAGGGTGAGGCTGGTCAGCCGGGGCTGCGCGCCGTCGTGCAGATCCCGCTCGATGCGGCGCCGTTCGGCCTCGTACGCGCCGACCAGGCGGGTGCGGGACCGGGAGACCTCGCGCAGCGCCGCCGCGTCGACCGGCCAGGCGAGCGCCCACCGGGCCACGGCGGCCTGGACTGCGGCGAGCAGACCAGCCGCGTACCCCAGGACCGGTAGCAGCAGCACACCGACGACCGCGTACGGAACGGCCTCCCCGGTGGTCTCGATCGGCTGCCACACCACCACCGGGTCGGCGTCGCTGACCAGCCAGGGGCTGGTGACCATCCCGAGGTCGAGCAGCACCAGCAGCAGGAACACCCAGTACGCGACCGGAGCTATCCCGCCCAGCCAGAACAGGTACGCCACCTCCCGCCAGCCGGCCGCGGTGCGGTACCGGGCGGCCAGGCCCGGCCACGGGGACGCCGGCAGGGCGCGGCCGTCCACGAGCCCGAGCCGCCACCGCTCCACGGCGGCGACCGGGAAGCTCACGATCGGCGCGAGCGCCAGCAGGGTGAGGCTGCCGACCGCCAGGAACAGCATCAGCGGTATCTCCGGCGGTCGTCCGTGCAGCCGCAACGCGTTGACCGCGGCGAGCAGGGGCGCGCCGATGACGAGCAACCCGACGGCGAGCACACCCGCGATCGGCACGGTGCTGACCAGGTAGGCCAGCGCCCGCCAGGGCCAGGCGGAGACCAGCCAGTCGCGGCGACGCAGCGCTTCGGCCAGGTGGGAGGGACGGGGCGAGGTCATGCCGGAGACGCTAATCGCGGGCGGACGGCCGCCCCAGCCGTCCAGATCCACTTCTCGGGTATGCCCAGCACTACCGGCGCGGCGGGTGTGCGGGGTCCGGAAACGGGAAGGACTCGCCATCACGCGACAGGCGTGGGCTGTGCTCGCGACGGTGGGAGAGACATGGGGGCCAGAACCTTCGTGGTGGTAGGCGGTACCAGCGGACTCGGCCTCGCGGTGGCCCGGCTGCTTGTCGACGAGCACCGGGTGGTGGTGTTCGGCAACGTGCCGGCCGAGGTCGCCTCGGCGGCCGACGAACTGGGCTGCGACGGGGCGGTCTGCGACGTCTCCTCCTACGAGCAGGTCCGCGACGGGTTCGCCGAGGTGGTCGGACGCTACGGCACGATCGACGGGGTGGCTGCCTGCGCGTCGATGTGGGCCGGCGGCGACCTGATGGACCTTCCGGTGGAGCACATCCGGCAAGCCGTGGAGATCAACGTCCTGGGCGTCACGTACCTGCTGCGGGAGGCGCTGGAGCACCTGCACCGGCAGGGCCACGGGAACGTCGTCTACATCGGCGCGATGGCGGTGGCCGCCCCCCGCCCGGGCATCCCGGTGTACCGGGCCACCAAGAGCTACGGCAGCAGCCTCGTCGACTCGCTCGCCGAGGCGCAGCACAGCAACCGGGTCAAGGTGATGCAGCTGCATCCCGGGCCGATGCCGACCCGGCTCCAGGAACGGGTGGGCGCCGAGTTCCTCGACGAGGTGTACGCCCTACCGGAGCAGGTCGCCACCGAGGTCGTCCGGCTGCTGCTGCTCGAACCCGACGACCTGTACGTGTCAGGCGAGCGCGTGCTGCGCGCGGACGGGCGGTGGTGACGGCCGGAGCCGGACCCTCCGACCGTCCGGCCTCGGCGTGGGCGCCGCTGCGGACAGCTGTCTACCGCAACCTGTGGCTGGCCCTGCTCGTCGCCAACATCGGCACCTGGATGCAGACGGTCGGCGCGCAGTGGCTGCTGATCCACCACTCCAACGCCTCCACCCTCGTCGCCCTGGTCCAGACCGCCAGCCTGCTGCCGGTCCTGCTGCTGGCACTGCCCGCCGGAGTGCTCGCGGACAGCTTCGACCGCCGGCACCTGCTGCTCGCCGTGCAGCTGTTCCTGGTCGCGGTGGCCCTCGCCCTGACGCTGCTCACCCTTACCGATCGGATGCCGCCGGCCCTGCTGCTGACGCTCACCTTCGCGTTCGGGGTCGGGCAGGCGCTCACCCTGCCGGCCTGGGCGGCGGTGATCCCGGAGCTGGTGCCGCAGGAACAGCTGCGGTCGGCGTCCGCGCTCGGTTCGATAAGCGTGAACGTGGCGCGGGCGGTCGGACCGGCGCTGGCCGGTGTGCTGATCGCCCGTACCGGTGTCGCTCCGGTCTTCGGGCTCAACGCGGTCGCCTTCTTGATCTTCACGTACACGCTGTGGCGCTGGCGGCCCGGCAACGCCCGCGCGGTCGAGGTCCCCGAGCGCTTCACCGCCGCCCTGCGCGCCGGCAGCCGGTACGTCCGCCACTCGCCCATCGTCCGTCGGCTGCTGCGTCGGGCGCTGGTCTTCGTGATCCCGGCCAGCGCGCTGTGGGCGTTGCTGCCGTTGGTGGCGAGCCGTCGGCTGGGGCTGGGCTCCGGCGGGTACGGGCTGCTGCTGGCCGCCCTCGGGGTGGGCGCCGTCGTCGGTGGGGTGCTGCTGGCCGTGATTCGTACCCGCCTGTCGGCCAACCAGCTCCTGTTCGGCGCCGGAGCGGTGTTCACCGTGGCGCTGGCGGTGGTCGCCACGGTACGTGTGGTGCCGCTCGTGCTTCTCGCCCTGCTGCCCGCCGGGATGGCCTGGGTGACGGTGCTGGCCAACGTCAACGCCGAGATGCAGCTCTTCCTGCCGGCCTGGGTACGCGCCCGTGGCCTGGCCGTCTACCAGGTGTGCTTCGCGGGCGGGCAGGCGGTCGGCGCGCTGCTGTGGGGGCTGGTGGCCGACATGGGTGGCCTGGTCCTTGCCTATCTCGCGGCGGCGGCGTTGATGCTCGTCGGCACCGTGACGAGCCGGATCTGGCCGCTTCCCGACCTGCGGGCGGTGAACCGGGAACCGGCGGCCTACTGGCCGCAGCTGCACCTGGCGTACGAGCCGGACCCGAGGGTGGGGCCGGTGCTGGTGGAGCTGCGGTACAACGTCCGGCCGGATCGGACCCGGCCGTTCCTGGCGGCCATGGACCTGGTGCGCGCCGCACGGCAGCGGACAGGTGCGATTCGCTGGGGGCTGTTCCGTCCGGCCGAGACCACCGACCAGTTCGTCGAGGTGTATCTGGTGCCGTCCTGGGACGAGCACCTGCGCCAGCACGGTGGCCGGCTGACCGGCGAGGACCGCGAGGCCGAGGAGCGGGCCCAGGAGTGCGCCGACGGGGCCCCGGAGGTGCGGCACCTGGTGCCGGCCGCCGCCGGCCGCACCCTGACCGACGACAGCGAGGCCACCTGACCCGGCCGGCCGCGCGGCGTACGTCGTACGCCCGCGTTGTTAGGATGGCCGCACCATGGCGAGTGAGCGCAAGGCGACCGCGGACCCGGCCCGCAGCCTGGCCATCCTCTGGCGTACCCGGGAGCCGACCAGCCGCAGCGCCGGGCAGGGGCTCAGCGTCGACCGGATCGTCCGTGCCGCCATCGACATCGCCGACGCCGAGGGCCTCGACGCGCTGACCATGCGCCGCGTCGGCGAGGCGCTGGGGGTGGGCACGATGTCGGTGTACACCTACGTGCCGGGCAAGGCCGAACTCGTCGACGTCATGATCGACACGGCGTACGGCGAGATGCCGCGCCCCGCGGTCGAGGGGGACTGGCGGGTCCGGCTGGAGCGGATCGCCCGGGACAATCTCGCGCTCTACCAGCGGCATCCGTGGATGCTGCGGGCCGAGACGACCCGACCGGTGCTCGGGCCGCACCTGGTGGCCAAGTACGACCACGAACTCGGCGCGGTCGCCGACATCGGGCTCACCGACGTCGAGATGGACGCGGTGCTCACCCTCGTGCTCGGGCACGTGAAGAGTTCCGCGCGCTCCGCCTCCGAGGTGGTCGATCTGGAACGGGACACGGGCCTGACCGACGGCCAGTGGTGGCAGTCGCACGCGCCCTGGCTGGAGACGTTCCTGACGCCCGACCGCTATCCGACCGCCTCCCGGGTCGGTACGGCTGCGGGCCAGCAGCACGGCGCCGCGTACGGCCCGGAGTACGCCTTCGAGTTCGGTCTGCAACGGGTCCTCGACGGGATCTCGGTGGTGGTCGCCGAGCGGGCGGCCGGCCGGTAGCCCCCCCCGCTCAGGGGTACGGCCGCACCGGCGTCCCAGGCTCGACGGAACCCGCCCGCGCCCGGTCGCCCGGGTGGTACGACTGGGACGGCGGGCGACGTCCGGGAAGGGGGGCGATGAAGAACGGCCTCCCCGAGCGGCTGCTTCAGCGGCGCGAGAACCCTCGCCGGACGTCGTTCCTGGAGCTCTTCTTCGACCTGGCCTTCATCTTCGCGCTGACCCGGCTGTCCCAGGCGCTGCTGGCCGACCACAGCCTCAACGGCGGGTTCCAGGCACTGGTGATGCTGGCGGCGCTCTGGTGGGTGTGGTTCGTGACCGCCTGGTCGGCGGACTGGTTCGACCCGAGCGCGCCGCTGATCGTCGTACTGCTGCTCTGGGTGATGTTCGGCGGTCTGCTGATGGCCTCCGCCGTGCCCACCGCGTTCGATTCGCACGCCGGGCTGTTCGCCGTCGCCTACGTCGCCATCCATGTGGGCCGGGGGGCGCTGCTGATCCCGGCACTGCGGGGGCACCCGCTGCAGCTGCGCAGCCTGCGGGTGGCGATCTGGTTCGCGATCTCCGGTGTGCTCTGGGTGCTCGGTGCGGTCGTCGCACCGGCACGCGAGGTGCTGTGGGCGCTCGCCCTGCTGCTGGAGTACTCCCTGGCCCGGCTGCGCTGGCCGTTCCCGCGGCTCGGGCGCAGTTCCTGGCCGGACCTCCAGGTGAACGGGGAACACCTCTCCGAGCGCTACCAGCAGATCTTCATCATCGCGCTGGGTGAGCTGATTCTGATCGCCGGTTTCACCTACAGCCAGTCGGACCTGGACCGCGAGCGCAGCGTGGCGTTCGCCCTGGCGTTCGTGACCGCGGTCGCCCTGGCCCGGCTCTACCTGGTGCCCGCCGGCACGCGGCTGGGCGCCGCCATCACGGCGGAGGGCCCGCCCGGCAGCAAGCTGGCGCTCCTGGCCGGCTACCTGCACCTCGTCATGATCGCCGGGGTGCTGGGCACGTCCGTCGCCATGGAGATGACGATCGCCGACCCGGGCGAGCACAGCACGGAGCAGTTTGCGGTCGGCGTCCTCGGCCCGGCGCTGTTCCTGACCGCCCGGATCGTGCTCTCGGCCGTGATCGACGCCAGCCTGCCCTGGGCGCGCCTGATCGGTGTGCCGGCCATCGTGGCGGCCGGTCTGACCAGCGAGGGGCGTCCGCAACTCGTCAACAGCGCAGCCGTCGCCGGGGTGTTGCTGCTTATCGTCCTGGTCGACGCGATGCCCGGCATACGGCGGTTCGTGTGGCGCGCCAACGGCGACGGCGCGTCCGAGCTGCGGCGGCACGGGTAGCCACCCCGATGCCGGAGAGGTCAGCGCGGCACGGCGACCAACCGCGACTGCACGACGTGGTGCAGTTGCGGGTGCACGGCGTGTCGGGGGCGCAGCCGGCGGTCATTCTCGACCGGGCGCACACCCGCCAGGTCGCCGGCGACGGCAGCGGGGGCTTCCACCGCGCCGACGAGCCGGACGGCACCGACCCGAACGGGGTGACCGTCGAGGCGTACCGGTGGGGTGACCTGCCCTCGGGCACCGTGGCCCGGACCATCTCCATGGTCTTCCTGCTGCCGTTCATGTTGAGCAACGTGGCGGTGTGGATGCGGCCGGCGGATGGTCGCAGCGCCGGCGGCGTCGCCATGCTGTGCCGCCTCCTCGCTCTCAACCTCACAGCGGTGTACGTGGTGGCCGTCGCCGGTGTCGCCCTCGACCTGGTCGCCTGGCGGTGTCTCGGCGACACCCGGTGCCGGGGACCCTTCGACACGATGGCCGGGCTCGACGACAGGCACGTCGGGCAGCGGCTCGCCGCGCTGGCGCTGGTGCCGATCGCCGCGGTCGTGTTACTCCGGCTGCTCGGCACCCGCCGGTCCCGACCGGCCGACAACCCGTTGTGGGCCGTGGAGCCGCTCGTGGGACGACTGCGGGCCATCCACGTCGCCGGCGCGCTCGCCGTCCTCAACCTCGTGCTGCTCGTGGCCCGTCGCGCCGGCGGCGCGACCGTCGCGACGACGCTGCTGCTGGTGCTCAGCGCGGCGGTGCTGCTGGCCTGCGTCGGCCTGCTCGCCGCGCCGGGTCTGATCGACCAGGTGGCTACCGCGCGGACGGTCACCCGCAGCGCCCGCGCGACGGGCGTGGCCGCTGTCGGCCTGAGTGTGGCGACGCTCGTCGCCGTCGCCCGCGATGAGCGGGACTGGCCGCCGTCGGGCGGGCTACCCGGCTACGACGGGGTCGCTGGCACGGTGCTGCTCGGCCAGATGGCACTGCTGGTGCTGCTCAGCGGCCTGGTCCTGTGGCAGCGCGGTCGGGTGGACGGCCGCGTCGTGCTCCGGCACGGACTGGGCGCGGCAGTCATCGCGGCGATCGCGGTCGGTCTGGCCGGTGCGCTCTCCGCCGGCCTGACCTACCAGACGGGGGAGGTGCTCGGCGGGTACTTCAGTGACGGCGGGCCGCCGCTGCCGTACCGCTGGACGCTGCTTGCCTTCTTCCTGCACGTGGGCGCTGCGGTGCTGCTGTGTGGGGCGATAGCCCTGCTGTCGCGCTCGCGCCGGCGCCGTGCGGCGGAGGCGATCACCGCCCGCGACTTTCCCGCCGCACCGCCGGAGGCGGCCGGGCGGCTGCGGCAGGCCACCAGGGCCATCGCCCGGGCGCGCTTCACCGAGTGGCTGGGCGTGCTGGCCGCCACGTACGCAGTTCTCACGGCGGTCGGACTGGCCACCAGCCTGCTCGGGCTCACCGGTCGTCAACCGGAGGAGTTGGCGCGGGTTGTCGGGCTGCCTGCCGAAGCCGTCGGGATGGGGCTGACCGCCGGCACCTACCTCGTCGCCGCAGTGGTCCTCACCCTGCTGACGTTCGGTGTGTTCGGGTACCGGACGGCCTGGTTCCGCAGGCACGTCGGGATCCTGTGGGACCTGGGCACCTTCTGGCCCCGGGCCGCCCACCCGTTCGCGCCGGCGAGTTACGCCGACCGGGCGGTGCCGGAGCTGGCCGACCGGATCATCCAACTCGCCGGGCGGCACACCGGGGTGCTGCTCTGCGGGCACAGCCACGGTTCGGTGTTGCTGGCCCTGGCGGTGCTGCGGCTGCCCCCGCAGGTGCGTCGGCGTGTCGCTCTGCTCACCTACGGATCACCGCTGGACCGCCTGTACGCCCGGCTCTACCCCGCGTACCTCAACGAGGAGATGATGCGTGAGGTGGGGCAGCGGGTCGGATGGCGGTGGATCAACCTGTGGCGCGACACCGACCCGGTCGGCGGATGGATCTTCTACCCGAACCGCCCCGGTGACCCGCCTCCGGACGCCGCCGACCCGGCCGGTGCCGTCGACCGGCGGCTGCGGGACCCCCGGGAGCTGCTGGCCGCGCCGGGGGACCACCTGCCACCACCGGTCCGGGGCCATCATCCGGGCGAATCCGACCCCGAGTTCCGAGCCGCGGTGCGCGAGCTCGTCAGACGACTCCGCGACTCCGGGTCCGCCGGCCACCTGTGAGCCGGAGATGGCGGGCCGGTCAGCCGCCGTCCGGTAGTCGTTCGGACTCCGCCACCACCGCTCGAACCTTGCGCAGGGTCGCGTCCGGCGCGCGGATCGCGGCCCGCCAGCGGTCCAGCGTCCGGGTGAGCACCCGGACCACGAACTGCAACTGGTTGACCTGCTCGCGCAGCGTCCCCAGCTCCGAGCGGGCGTGCAGCGCCTCGCCCTCCAGCTCGGTGATCCGGGTCTGCAACGGCTGCACCAGGGTGAGGGCGGCCTCGGTGAGGGTGTCGGCGGCGTCGGCCTTGAACTTTCCCCGCTGCACCAGCACCGTGGCGATCGCGGCCAGACCGGTGGAGCCGCCGAGGATGCCGAACACACTGAGCGCCACCTGCACCCAGTGCGGTGCCGCCGGCGCCGGCGCGGTGTTCACGGGACACCCCCCTGTAGTTGCAGGTCGGGCAGGTATTCGCAGGCGCGGGCCAGGCGGCGCAGGTCGACGGCGATCTCGACGCCCCGCCAGATCGAGCCGATCGTCACCGCGGCGACGAACGACGCCGTGACCAGGGACTGGTGGTTCCACAGCGACACCAGGGCGACCACGTACATGCCGGTGATGGTGCCGAGCACCAGGACCGACGCGAGTTCGATGCCGAGCCCGGTGGAGAGCCGGCCGGGCCACAGAATGCCCAGCAACCCGCTCACCCCCACCAGGATCAGGCCGATCTCCCAGGCCGCCTGCACGGGCGCCGGCATGGACGTCTGGACGGAGGTCGGCCGGACGTCGAGGGTCAACATCAGGATGCCGCAGACCGGTGACGTGGCCAGGACGGCCATCTCGTACGGCCGGTGGCGGGCTCGGATACGCAGATATCTCACGGCAACTCCCTGGTCGAGGACCGTCCCATCCGTCATCGGCCGTCGGGCCGGTGCCGTGTGGAGACGGTGATGACCGGGGGTGCGGTCCTGCGGCTAAGGCCCGTGGAGTGGCGGTTTCGTGCGAACGGTCGGTGGCGAGGAGATGGGCGACGGGCCGTCGTTGGCTGCCGGTACCTGCCTGTGTATCACCGATGACCGGTTGGCGTCCACCTGGTGTAACGTCGCGTTTCCGCAGGTCAGCGCCTTTAAGCGAGCCGGGCGGCCCAGTTTCGCCCGGGCCGCCCGTGACATTTGGTGTCGGAAATCTTACCGAGGGTTGTGGGCCGGGCGGGCGAGCAGGGCACGCAGCGCTCCGACCACCTCGGCCGGCGCCTCCTCGGCCATGAAGTGCCCGCAGGCGACCGTCTGGTGCGCCAGGTCCGGTGCCCACGCCCGCCACAGCCCGGCCGCGTCATAACCGAGCGCCGCACCCCAGTCCTGCTGGAGCACGGTCACCGGCATCGACAGCTGGCGGCCGGCGCCCCGGTCGGCGGAGTCGTGGGCGACGTCGACGCCAGCGGACGCGCGGTAGTCGGCGACGATCGAGGTGACCGCGTTGCGGGACGCGCGCAGGTACGAGGCCCGCACCTCCGCCGGCATGGCCTGCGGATCGCGGGTCCAGACGTCAAGGAAATGACCGAAGAAGGCGTCCGGGTTGGCCGCGATCATCTCCTCGGGCAGACCGGGCGGCTGTGCCATCAGATAGAGGTGGAAGGCGACCGCAGCGCTGGCGCCGTGCAGCACGTCCCACATGTCGAGGGTGGGCAGCACGTCGAGCAGCGCGAGCTGGCTGATCGCCGCCGGGTGGTCGAGACCGGCGCGGAACGCCACAAGGGCACCCCGGTCGTGCCCGGCCAGCGCGAACCGTTCGTGGCCGAGCGCCCCGGCCAGCGCCACGATGTCAGCGGCCATGGTGCGCTTGGCGTACGCGGTGCCGTCGCTGTCCACGGGCTTGTCGCTGTCGCCGTACCCCCGCAGGTCGGGGCAGATGACCGTGTGGTCGGCGGCCAGGTCGGCCGCGACGTGCCGCCAGATGAGGTGCGTCTGCGGAAAGCCGTGCAGCAGCACGACAGGTGGCCCGGAACCGCCCACGGCGGCGTTGAGCGTCACGCCGTCGGCGACGGTTACGCGCTGGTAGTCGAATCCGTTGATCCTGGGGTCCACTGGTGGAACCTTCCTGGTGATGAGGGCGGGTCCGGCGCGGTGGCCGGACGCCGTCGTACGTCGTCGAGCCTGCCCCGTGGCGATCAGCGGACGGTGAGCGTCCGATCAGTGCGGGCGGGCGGCCGTGGTCCGCGCCGGCCCGCCTAGATTGGTGCCATGACCAGGCAGCCGGCGGCCGCTCCGACGGTGACCTTCGGTGTGCTCGGGCCGGTGACCGCCGCCACCGAGAGTGGCCCGGTCCCGCTCAGGGGGCACCGGCAGCGCCTCGTGCTGGCCCGGCTGTTGATCGCCCACGGCCGGGTGGTGCCTGTGGAACGGCTCGTCGACGACCTGTGGGACGTCGCGCCGGACGGCGCGGTGGGCGCCATCCGCACCTTCGTGGCCGACCTGCGCCGGGCGCTGGAGCCCGACCGGCCGCCCCGCACGCCGCCCCGGATCCTGCTCACCGAGGCACCGGGGTACGCGCTGCGGGCCGGCCCGGACGCGGTGGACGCCGACCGGTTCGAGGCCGCAGTCGGCGAGAGCGGCCGGCTGTTGGCCGCGGGACGTCCCGCCCCGGCTCTGGAGGCCCTGGATGCGGCACTCGGGTTGTGGCGCGGCCCCGCGTACGCCGACTGCGCGAACGAGGCCTGGGCGGTCGCGGAGGTCAACCGACTGGACGAGCTGCGAATGCTCGCCGTCGAACGGCGGGCCGAGGCGCTGCTGGCGTTGGGGCGGCCGGACGAGGCCGCCACCGACCTGCCGGCCCACCTCGCCGGCAACCCGCTGCGCGAGGACGCCTGGCGGTTGCTGGCGATGGCCAGGTACCGCGCCGGTCGGCAGGGTGACGCGCTGGCCGCGCTCCGCGAGGCCCGGGCCGCCCTGGTGAGCGCGCTGGGTGTGGACCCGGGGCCGGAGCTGCGGCGGCTGGAGGCCGACATCCTGGCCCAGGCCCCGCACCTCACCCCGCACCTCGACGCCGCCCCCGACATCGGGACCGCCGATCGTCCCGTCGTGACCGCGGACCGTCCCGTCGCGGCGGCGCGGGAGCGTCCGTTCGTCGGCCGCGACGCGGAGCTGGCCCGGCTGCGGCTGGCCGCCGACACCGCCGCCGGTCGCCGCCGGCCCGTGCTCGCCCTGCTCAGCGGCGAGCCGGGAGCCGGCAAGACCGCGCTTGCCGAGACGCTCACCCGGCAGCTAGCTGTGCAGGGATGGGCCACGGCGTGGGGACGCAGCCCGGAGTACGAGGGCGCACCGGCGGCCTGGCCCTGGACGCAGGTCACCGAGGCGCTCGCCGGCTCGACAGGCGTCGACGAACAGGACGACCCCGCCACGGGCGAGGCAAGCGTCACACGGTTCCGCAGGCACCGCGCGGTCGCCTCGCTGGTCTCCGCGGTCGCCGACCGGCAACCGGTGCTGATCGTCCTGGACGACCTGCACCGCGCCGACGGCGACACCCTGGACCTGCTGACCGCGATCCTGGCCGGGCCGCAACCGGCCGGCGGGCCGGTCCTGATCCTCGGCACGTACCGGGCCACCGAGATCAGTCCGGCGCTCACCGCCGCCCTGGCCCGCGCGGCCGGCCTCGAACCGGTGCGCGAGTATCTCGCCGGACTGCCCGCCCCGGCGACAGGCGAACTGGCGAGCGCCGTCGCCGGAGTGGACCTGGACGCGGCCACCGCCCGGCTGATCCACCACCGCAGCGGCGGCAACCCCTTCTTCGTACGGGAGCTGGCCCAGCTGTACGCGGGCGAGGGCGACGCCGCGCTGGCGGCGGTGCCGCCCGGCGTACGCGACGTGATCCGGCACCGGCTGGCGCAGCTGCCCGCGCCCACCCGTACCGTTCTGCGGCAGGCGGCGGTGCTCGGCCGGGACCTCGACCCGCAGGCGCTCAGCGCGTTGGCGGACGACCCCTCGACAGTGCTGGACGCCGTGGACCGCGCCCTTCAGGCGGGCTTCCTCGTCGAGCGGGACACCGACGGGCAGTTGCGCTTCGCCCACATCCTGGTCCGCGACACGCTCTACGCCGATCTGTCCGCGCCGCGCCGCGCCGCCTGGCACGGTGCCGCCGCCGAGGTGCTGCCACAGCGCGAACCCGTCGAACCCGCCGCGCTCGCCCACCACCTGCTGCGCGCCGGCGGGCCGGTCGCCGCCGGTCGCGCCGCCGCGTACGCCCGCACGGCGGCCCAGCAGGCCGAACGGGGCGGCAACCCGCACGAGGCGGCCCGGTTGTGGCGGCAGGCGGTCGACGCGTACGACCGGGCCGGCGAGGTCCACCACCGCGAGCGGTTGACGGCGCTTGTGGGTCTGGGGCGTGCGCTCGCCGTCACGGGCCGCCTCGCCGAGGCGCGGCGGGTCAGGGCCGAGGCGATCACGGCCGCCGAGTCCGTCGGCGACCCCCTGCTGATCGAGGAGGTGCTCACCGGCTTCGACGTGCCGGCGATCTGGACGCGCAACGACGACGACCTGCTCTCCGGGCGGATCGCGCAGGTCGCCGAGCGTGCCCTGGCGGCCCTCGGCGCGACCGGGTCGGCGCGGCGCAGCCGGCTGCTGAGCACCCTCGCCCTGGAGCTGCGCGGAACCGTCACCGACCGTGGGCGTCGGGCGGCCGACGAGGCCGAGTCGACAGCCCGGACGGTCGGTGACCCCGGGCTGCTGGCGTTCGCGCTGAACGCCCGCTTCATGCACGCCTTCGACCGGGTCGGCCTGGCTGGTGAACGCGCCCGGATCGGCGCCGAGCTGGTCGACCTGGCCGCCCGGCACCAGCTGGTGACCTTCGAGGTGGCGGGTCACCTGATCCTGGTCCAGGCCTCCTGCGCGCTGGGCGACCGGCAGGCCGCCGACGCCCACGCCCGCGCCGCCGACCGCCTCGCCGAACGGTACGAGCTGCCACTGGTCGGCGTCTTCACCAGGTGGTACGCCGCGCTGCGGCTGGCACTGGACGGCGAGTCGGCCGCGGCTGCCGACGCGTACCGGGCGGCTGCCGACCGGCTGCCCGGTGACGGCATGCCGGGCCTGACCCGCGGTCTGCTCCCGCTGGCGCTGCTCGGCCTGCGGCTGGCCGACGACCGTCCGCTCCCGGGGCCTGGCGACGAGGGTTGGGCGGGTCTGGACTGGGGGCCGCACGAGCCGTGGGTCCGCCCGCTGCTGCTGGTCGCCGCCGGTGACCGGACCGCGGCCGGGGAGGCCCTGCGGGCACTGCCGCCGGGGCCGCACGACCTGCTGCGCGAGGTCCGCCTCTGTCTCGTCGGCCGGGCGGCGCGGCTGCTCGACGACCGGGTCACGATGGACCGGGTCCACGCCGAGCTGCTGCCCGCGGCCGGGGAGCTGGCGGCCGGCAGCGGAATGCTCACCGTCGGCCCGGTGGCCGGGCACCTCGCCGACCTCGCGGCGGCGCTGGGCCGGGACGACGAGGCGGCCCGGCACCGTCGTACCGCCCGAGCGGTGACCGCCCAGGCCCGCGCCGGCGGCTGACCCCGCCACGACTTGCGGACTTTCCGTCGGAACCGGCCGGTGGGTGCGGTCAGATGGAACCGCCGGCGGGTAAGCCGTCGGCCAGGGACCGAGGGGGGTACGCCGTGGAGGTGCTCGTCCTGATCGTGGTGCTGGGCGTCACCGTCCTGGTCGGCACCACGCTCGGCGGCCGGTACCGGGTCGCGCCGCCGGTCCTGCTCATCGCCTTCGGGGTGCTGCTCGGGCTGGCGCCGCCGCTGTCCGAGTTGACCCTGGAACCGGACCTGGTGCTGTTGATCTTCCTGCCGGCGATCCTGTACCGGGAGAGCCTCACCATCAGCCTGCGCGAGATCCGGGCCAACCTGCCGGTGATCGGTCTGCTCGCCGTGGTGCTCGTGGTGCTCACCATGATCACCGTGTCGTTCACCGCGCAGGCGTTCGGGGTGAATCCCGCCGCCGCCTGGGTGCTCGGCGCCGTCCTCGCACCGACGGACGCGGCGGCTGTCACAGGCCTGGCCAAACGGTTGCCCCGCAAGCTCCTCACCACCCTGCACGCGGAGAGCCTGATCAACGACGGCACCGCGCTCGTGGTCTTCGCGGTGGCCGTGGGGCTGCTCACCCACAGCGCGGATCCGGGCGTGCTGGGCATCGGCGAGGAGTTCGTCGGGGCCAGCGTCGGCGGCGTGCTCGCCGGCCTGCTTGTGGGCTTCGCCGTGGTGCTGATCCGCAAGCGGCTCGACGATCCGCTGCGCGAGGGCGCGCTGAGCGTCCTGACTCCGTTCGCCGCGTTCCTGCTCGCCGACTCGGTGCACGCCAGCGGGGTGCTGGCGGTGGTGGTCGCCGGGCTGGTGCTGGCGTACGCCGGTCCACGGGTGATCCGTGCCCGGTCCCGGGTGCTGGCGTACGCGTTCTGGGACCTGTCCACGTTCCTCATCAACGGCGGTCTGTTCGTGCTGCTCGGCACGCAGATCCCCCGGGCGGTGCGGGGCGTCACGAGCACCTCGCCGGGGCGGGCCGTGGTGATCGTGCTGGTGGTCACCGTGGTGGTCCTCTGCACCCGGCTGTTCTTCATCTACCTGACGTCGCAGTCGGCGAGACTGCGACGCCGCCGGATGGTGGAGCAGGGCGCGCAACCGTCGAGCTGGCGGGTGGGGACCGTGGCGGGCTGGGCCGGCTTCCGGGGCGCCGTGTCGCTCGCGGCAGCGCTGGCCGTCCCGACGATGACTGTCGCCGGTCGCCCGGTCGTCGAACGCGACCTGATCATCTTCGTGACGGCGCTGGTGATCGTGTTGATCATGCTCATTCAGGGCACCACCCTGCCGCTCGTGGTGCGCTGGGCGGGACTGGCCGGCGACCCGGAACGGGTCGACGAGGCCCGGCTGGCCCGTATGCGCGCCACCCAGGTCGGCCTGGCCATGGTGCCCCGCGTAGCCGCCGAGGTGGGCGCCGGCGAGGAGGCGGTACGCCGGTTGCAGGCCGAGTACCAGCGGCACCTGGAAGACGCCAACGAGAGCGGCGGGGACACCGCCGAGGAACGCCGGCTGGAACGCGACCTGCGCCTGGGCGTCCTCGCCCACAAGCGCCGGGAGGTCACCCGCCTTCGCGACAGCCGGGAGATCGACGACCTCGTGCTGCTGGAGTTGCAGGCCGCGCTTGACAACGAGGAGATCCGGCTGCTGGGACGCGGACCGAGCGAGTGACCGAGACCGCGGCCGGACCCCTGACGTTCGCCGCGCACCTGCGCCGCCAGGCCGGGTGAGCGGCGGTCCTCAGAGCACCTGCGCGAGGAAACGGCGCAGCCGGGGATGCTCGGCGCCCTCGAAGATCGCCTCGGGCGGGCCGGCCTCCAGCACCACGCCCCGGTCCATGAAGGCGACGGTGTCGGCGACCTGCCGGGCGAACCCCATCTCGTGGGTCACCACCACCATTGTCATCCCGGCGGCGGACAGGTCGGCCATCACCCCGAGCACGCCCTTGACCAGCTCGGGATCGAGCGCCGAGGTGGCCTCGTCGAAGAGCATCACCTCGGGTCGCAGGGCCAGAGCCCGGGCGATCGCCACACGCTGCTGCTGACCGCCGGAGAGCTGCGTCGGCCGGGAGTTCGCCTTGCCGGCCAGCCCCACCAGCTCCAGTTGGGCGCGGGCGACCGCGTCCGCCTCGTCCTCGCCGAGCTTGCGCAGGCGGCGCAGGGCCAGGGTGATGTTGCGCAGCACGGTCATGTGCGGGAACAGGTTGAACTGCTGGAACACCATGCCGACCCGCTGGCGCAGCGCGTCCGGGTCGTCGCGCAGCACGCTGCGGCCGTCCAGCAGCACGTCGCCGCGGTCGGGCTCGATCAGCCGGTTGAGGGTCCGCAGCAGAGTGGACTTGCCCGACCCGGACGGCCCGATCACGCAGGCCGTCGCACCGCGCGCCACGGTGAGGTCGACGCCGCGCAGCACCCGGTTCGGTCCGAAGGCGAGGTGGACGTCGCGCGCCTCCAGGCTCACCGAGGTGGTCATCGCCTGTCTCCTTCCGGGGCCCCGGCGAGCGCCGGGGTTTCGTCCTCGTCCTCGTCGACGGCAGCGGTGGCCGGCCGGCCGTGCCGCAGCCGCCTGTCGATCCAGTTGACGACGTGCGTCAGCGGGACCGTCAACGCCAGGTAGAAGAGCCCGGCGAGCAGCAGCGCGGACTCGTTGCCGGTGGTGGCCGCGTAGTCCTGCCCGATCCGGAACAGCTCCCGCTGGCTGGCCACCAGCCCGAGGAAGTAGACCAGGCTGGAGTCCTTGATCAACGCGATGAGCTGGTTCACCCAGGCGGGCAGCACCCGCCGGATGCCCTGCGGGATGATCACCAGCCGCATCGCGTCGGCCCAGGAGAAACCCAGGGCGCGGGCGCCCTCCAACTGGGCGGCCTCCACCGACTGGATGCCGGAGCGGAAGATCTCCCCGATGTACGCCGCCGCGATCAACGACAGCGCCAGGATGCCCAGCGGGTACGGGTCCGGCCCCCAGATCTCCATGCCCAGCGGCGCCAGCCCGACCCCGATCAGCAGGATCGTCGCGGCGGCCGGCAGGCCCCGGAACACGTCGGTGTAGACCCGCGCGGGCCAGCGCAGCCACCGGGTACGGGAGATGCCGGCGACGGCCAGCAGCAGGCCCAGCACCGAGCCGAGCAGGGCGGCGGAGACCGCCAGGATCAGCGTGTTCGGCAGCCCGACGGTAAGCATCTCGGGCAGCGCCTCACGCATCGCGTCGGCGTCGAAGAACGTCTCCCACAGGGTGCTCAACGGATCCATCGGTCGCCTCTCCTACCGCCCCGCTCGCTCGTCACCGGTTACCGCTCAGGACGCGGTCGACGCGGACGCGGACGGCGCCACCGACGCGGACGTCGACGGCGCAACCGACGCGGACGCGGACGGCGCAACCGACGCGGACGCGGACGGCGCCACCGACGCGGACGGCGCCGCGACAGCGCCGCTGCCCGGCGTGAAGTCCGCCGGGATCGGCCGACCCGGGTAGTACTGCGCCTGCAGACGGCTCCAGGTGCCGTCCGCGATGACCTCGTCGAGGGCCTTGTTCAGCGCCTCGCGCAGCTTGTCGCCGCCCTTGGCCACGGCGTACGCGGTAGGCGCCGGGCTGAGCTGCTTGGCCGCCACGGTGATCTTGCCGTTGCTGTCGGCTGCCGACTTCTCGCCGATCTCCGCCGGGGCGATCCACGCGTCGGCGGTGCCGGCCTTGAGCTGGTTGATCGCGCCGTTGTAGTCCGGCACCCGCACCGGGTCGAGCTGCTTGCCTGTGGCGTAGTCGTCCTGGACGGTGCCCTGCACCACCACGACCCGCTTGCCTGCCAACTGGTCGAAGCTGGTGATCGGCGAGCCGGCCGGGACGTCCAGGCCGAAGTAGCCGAAGTCGTAGCCGTTGCCGAAGTCGACTGTCTTCTTGCGCGCCTCGGTGATGGTGATCGAGGAGCTGCCGACGTCGAACTTGTGGTTGTTGACCTGGCTGAGCAGGGCGGAGAAGTCGGTGCCGACGAACTCGACGGTCAGGCCGAGCTTGCCGGCCACCGCGGTCAGCAGGTCGTTGTCGAAGCCGGTGAACTTACCGTCCTTGAGGTAGACGTTCGGCGGGGCGTCGGTGAGCGTGCCGGCGCGCAGGACACCCGGCCGCGCCAGGCCGTACGGGTTGGCGGCGGCGTCGGTCGAGGCGTCGTCGCCGCAGGCGGTGAGCGCGGTCGCGGCCAGGATGGTGGCCGCGCCCAGGGCGGCGACACGGGTCAGGGCAGGAAGGAATCGCACAGGTCTCTCCGATGGGGTGCGTCGCGGCGGGTACGCGCCGCGGACGGTGCGCCCGATGGGCGTACCGCTGGAAAAGTGGTGTGAGAAGAGGGACGCGTCAGAGCGCGGTGCGGCGGCGACACGCCGCGCTGCACATTCGCATCATGTCCACGTGCCGACGCCTGGTCAGTGCCGCCGAGAGGCGGCCGACGCGAAGATCCGCGAGGTCGGCCGGTGGGATGGAGCTGAGGATGCGCATACGGTCTCCCGGGTCTGTGCTGACCTGGGTGCCAGGCCACGCTTGCACCGACGTCCGCCGGTGCCTGGTCTTCACCCGGGGCACCCCACCGCGGAGGAGGGTTGCCGGCCAGCGAGCCGGGGCTTCGCGCTGGCGCTCATGACCTGCGCCGAGGCTAGCAGCCGGAACCGGTGGGTCGTCCAGCCGTTATGACCACGCTCACCGTCCGCGACGGCCGTCGACCGGCAGGTCAACCGGCGTGCACGTGCGGGCGGCGGCGAGGGTCGGGCTCCTGGCGGCGCAGGATCTCCCGGGTGACCGGGGCGATCGCGCCCTGCCCGAACGCCAGGTAGCGCAGCAGGTTGCGAACCGGGCCGCCCTCGGTCCACTCGAAGTAGATGTGGGGGCGACGCCGGCTCCGGTCGCGGATCTCCAGCAGCAGGGCGGCGAGCGCGCTGGGCACCGAGGAACTCGCCAGACTGAGCACCTGGTAGCTGTCGTGCGCCACGCTGCCGCGGACCAGCAGCGCGGTCTCGAAGTCCGACGGGTCGGTGACGTGCACCTCGACGAAGATGACGTCGCCGTCGTCGGGAAAGTCGTTGTCCGCCATGGTCTGGGCCAGCTTGGCGCGGTACTCGGCCGGGTCCCGGCGCTCCGGCTCGTGCGCGACGAGGCGGATCCGGTGGGTGGCCCGCTCGTCGATCATCCGGGCCGCTGCCGGATCCAGCTCCACGTGGTCGACCCGCAGCTCGTAGGCCCGCATCAGTCGGGACAGCACCGACACCAGGATCATCCCGCCGATGAAACACGCCGCGATCTTGACGCCGTCGGGGCGTTGCACGACGTTCGCCACCGTCGTGTACACGAAGATCACCGCGATGGTCCCGAACGCGAGCGTCAGGCCCCGCTGCCGCCGGCGCCGCGCCGCGAGGGTCACCGCCGTCGCCGCCGAGGTGATCAACACCAGGACCCCTGTGGCGTACGCGCCGCCCTGCGCGTCCACGCTGGCGTCGAAGACCACAGTGATCAGGAACGCCACTGTGGTGAAGACCAGGACCAGCGGGCGTACGGCCCGGGCCCAGGTGGGGGCCATGCCGTAGCGGGGCAGATAGCGGGGTACGAGGTTGAGCAGTCCGGCCATCGCCGAGGCGCCGGCGAACCAGAGGATCCCGATGGTGGACAGGTCGTAGACGGTGCCGAACACCTCGCCGAGGTACTGGTGCGCCAGGTAGGCCAGTGCCCGGCCGTTCGCGGGGCCGCCCGGTTGGAACGCCTCGGGCGGGATCAGCACAGTGGTTGTCACGCTGCTGGTGATCAGGAAGACGCTCATGATCGTCGCGGCGGTGGTGAGCAGCCGGCGCGCGCCACGGATCCGCCCCGAGGGCCGGTCCTCGGAGTCCTGCCGGTCCCCCCGGATGTGCGGCATCACGGCCACCCCGGTCTCGAACCCGGACAGACCCAGCGCCAGTTTCGGAAAGACCAGCAGGGACAGTCCGACCACCAGCAGGGGGTCGCCGTGCCCGGTGGTCAGCGCGGTGCCCCAGTCCCCGACCGCGCTCGGGTGCGTCACCACCCGCTCCAACGCGACGGCGATCACCACCGCGTTCAACGTGAGGTAGACCGCCACCAGGGCGACGGCGATCCCGATGGCCTCGCCGAATCCCTTGAGGAACACCGCGCCCAGCAACGCCACCAGCAGCAGCGTGAGTGGCAGCTCGTGCCCCTTGAGGCCGGCGGGCAGGAACGGGTTCTCGTCGATGTGGGCCGTCGCGTCCGCCGCCGAGAGGGTGATGGTGATGATGAAGTCGGTGGCCGCGAACCCCAGCAGCACCAGCACGAGCAGCTTTCCCGGCCAGAAGCTCAGCAGACGGACCAGCATCGCTATCGAACCCTCGCCGTGCGGGCTCTCCACCGCCACCCGCCGGTACACGGGCAGCGCGCCCAGCAGCGTCACAAGCACCAGCACCAGGGTCGCCACCGGCGACAGCACCCCGGCGGCCAGCGCCGCGATTCCCGGCTGGTAGCCGAGCGTCGAGAAGTAGTCGACACCGGTCAGGCACATCACCCTCCACCAGGGGTGCTGCCGGTCCCGCCGCGGGCGGCCGTGCGGGCCGGGGTGCCGCCCGGCCCGCTCCGTACCGCCGCCGAGCAGCCAGCCGCGCAGCCGCCCGGCGCGCCTGTCGACCCGCACCGGCGCTTCCCCCGTCCTCCGCCCCTGCTCACCGCGAGTATCCGCCCGGTCGTACGCGCCCGTCCGCAGGTACGCCGAACCCGCCCGTGCCCGTCCCGCAGCCCCGGCGGGTCGGACGGGTTTCGGCCCCGGGGCAGAGGGGATGCAGCGCCCCCGGCGCCCCGCACCGATCCGCCCGCTCGGGCCGAGGCCTGCCGGACGCGGATGCCACCGGGGAGGGGAGCGGCTCATGGTCGGCGGCCGTCGCTTCCGCCCGGGTGGTGGCTTCGGCCGCCAGCTCGACGAGCACGCGACAGCCGTCGGCGTGCCGCCACCTCCCGCGCCGGCCCCGCCCACCGGCGGCATGGTGGAGAGCGCCGTCTATCTCAGGGGGCACCGGTTCGCCTCACCGTCCGGCCTCGCCGAGACGTATCGCTGCCTGCAGGAGCGGGACGGCGCGATGGCCTGGATCGGGCTGTACCGGCCCGACATCGACCAGATCACCTCACTGGCGCGGGAGTTCCGGCTGCACGACCTGGCCGTCGAGGACGCGATCAACGCCCACCAGCGGCCCAAGCTGGAACGGTACGGCGAAACCCTGTTCGTGGTGCTGCGCGCCGCCCGATACGACGACAGGCGCGAGGAGGTCGAGTTCTCCGAGCTGCACCTGTTCATCGGGCCAGGGTTCGTGGTCACCGTCCGGCACGGCGAGGCGCCCGACCTGGCCGCCGTACGCCGTCGACTGGAGACCGACGCGCAGATGCTCGCCCAGGGCCCCGAGGCGGTCCTGTACGCGATCCTCGACCAGGTGGTCGACGGGTACGCGCCGGTGGTGGCCGGACTGGAGAACGACATCGACGAGATCGAGACCCAGGTGTTCGGGGGTGACCCGAACGCCAGCCGGCGCATCTACGGGCTCAGCCGGGAGGTCATCGAGTTCCAGCGGGCCGCCCGTCCGCTGCTCACCATGTTGGACGCGCTCGCGGCCGGCGCGGGCAGCTACGGCACCGACGAGGAACTGCGCAGGTATCTGCGCGACGTCACCGACCACCTCACCCAGGTGGTGGAACGGGTGGACGGGTTCCGGCACCTGTTGCAGAACATCCTCACCGTCAACGCCACACTCGTCTCGCAGCAGCAGAACGAGGAGATGCGCAGCCTCACCGCCGCCAGCTACGCCCAGAACGAGGAGCTGAAGAAGGTCTCGTCCTGGGCCGCGATCCTGTTCGCCCCCACCCTCATCGGCACGGTGTACGGGATGAACTTCGTCCACATGCCGGAGTTGGACTGGCGTTTCGGCTACCTGTTCGCGCTGCTGCTGATGCTGCTCGTGTGCGGCACCCTCTACCTGGTCTTCAAACGGCGCGGTTGGCTCTGAGCCGGTGCGTCGGGGTCACTCGATGCCGCGCAGGATGTGCCGCTCGTCCTCGCTGTCGTCGTCGCCAGCGGCGATCCGGCCGAGCAGCACCGCGGCGGCCCAGATCGTCAGTGGTGTGGCCGCCCCGGTCATCCCGCCGCCGGTCCGGTCGTCCCGGGTCTGGCTCCGCTCCGTGCGCGGTGGCCTGCGCTGAGCCTGCATGGGCCCTGCCTCTCCTCGTCGAAGCCGCCGCGGGCGGCGCGGGCGTAGGCCGCGCCGCCGGGCCGGTCGCCCGAGCGAACGGGGCGCACCGGTACGGCAGCCATCTCGAACCATCCCACGCCCGGACGCGTCCGCACCGCTTCTTTTCGGTTTCCCGACTGCGGCCCGCCAAACCGGACATTCTCCGCTATCGTCCGCTTTCGGGTCGGCGATCATGGCAGCGGGTGGGCGATGCCGCGCGCGTGGTCGGTGAGCGCCGCGCCGACCACTGTCGCGGCCACCGGCAGCACCTCCAGGCAGCGACGCACCGCGGCGGCCATCAGCGCGTTCGGCACCCGCATGGACAGCGTGCAGTGCGGCACCCAGCGGCCCGGCTGGTAGTGCTCGGCCAGGGGGATGCCGGCGGCGGCCAGCCGGTCGTACACCAGCCGGTGGTGCGCCAGAAGTTCCGCGGTGGGCGCCGGACCGAGCCAGAGCACCCGGCCGACGAACTGCCCGGCGTGTTGAAATTCGAGTCGCAGCGGGGCGGCCACGACCGTCCCGCGCAGCGCGGCGGCCACCTGTTCCGGGTCGAAGCGGGGCGCCACCGCGAGCGAGACGTGCGGGCGGTGACGCTGCTCCAGCAGCGAGCGCATGCTCTGCACGCCCTCGGCCTCCAGCGCGTCCCACAGCACCCGGATCCGGCGGGTGGCGTCCGGATCCAGGTACAACTCCAACGCCGCGACCACGTGATCACCGTAGCGGCAGAGGTTTGATCGCCCGTGTCGGCGGTACCTGTTCGGAAACCGACCAGGAGGCGTGCGCCGTGGACGTGAGTGACCTGCTGACCGAGACGTACGACAGGCTGCCCGACCTCGTCCGCGCGGCGGTCGACGGCCTGAGTCCGGAGCAACTGCGCCACGAACCCGGACCGGGCGCCAACTCGATCGGCTGGCTGGTCTGGCACCTCACCCGTATCCAGGACCAGGCCGTCGCCGCCCTGCTCGACGCCGAGCAGGTCTGGGTCGGCGGCGACTGGGCGGGCCGCTTCGGCCTCGCCGCCGATCCCGACGACACCGGCTTCGGGCACTCGCCCGCGCAGGTCGCGGCGGTGCGGCCGGAGAGCGCCCAAGCGTTGATCGACTACTACGGCGCGGTGTCGGCGCGTACCCGACCGTTCCTGGCCGGGCTGTCCCCGGCGGACCTGGACCGGGTCGTGGACGAGGGGTGGGACCCACCCGTCACCCTCGGCGTGCGGCTGGTCAGCGTGGTCGAGGACGATCTGCAACACGTCGGGCAGGCCGCCTTCGTCCGTGGCCTCCTCGGGGCCGACTGACCCGACCGGCTCAGGGCACGATCACCGCCCTGCCCTCCAGCGTGCCCTCGCGCATCTGGCGGTACGCGTCCGTGGCCTCGTCCAGCGCGAAGGTGGTGGTCTTCGGCCGGATCAGGCCGCGCGCCCCCAGGTCCAGCACCTCCACCAGTTCCGGTCGGCTGCCCCAGTAGGTGGTCGCGATGCTCACCTCGTACGGCACGGAGAAGAACGACACAGGCAGGGTGCCACCGCCGATTCCCACGATCGTCAGGTCGCCCACGGTACGGGCCACCGCCGCCCCGAGCGTCAGCGTGGCGTCCGCGCCGACGAAGTCCAGCACCACGTCGGCGCCCCGCCCGCCGGTGGCGTCCCGGATCTCCTCGGCCGCGCTCGGGCCGGAGGCCACCGTGCGGTCCGCCCCGCACTCCGTGGCCAGTCGCAACGCCTCGGCGCGGTTGTCCACAGCGATCACGCGGGCGGCGGTGGTGGCCTTGAGGATCTGCACGCCCACGTGCCCCAGCCCGCCGACCCCGATCACCACGGCCGTGCTTCCCGGCGGGAGCTTCGGCCAGGACCGCCGCACGGCGTGGTACGGGGTGAGCCCGGCGTCGGTGAGCGGTGCGGCCTGCACCGGATCCAACCCCTCGGGCAGCGGTACGACGTGTCGGGCGTCGGGTACCAGCTCGTACTCGGCCATGCCGCCGTCGAGGCCCAGGCCGCCACCGCCGCCGGGCACCGGCGCGCCGGCCGGGTTCTCGCAGTACGGGTCCATGCCGACCCGGCAACGGGCGCAGGTGCCGCAGCCCCATGGGCCGTAGACAGCGACCGGCTCCCCGACGCGCAGCCCGGTCACGCCGTCGCCGAGGGCGTGCACCCATCCCGCGTTCTCGTGGCCCAACGTGAACGGTGGGTTCCAGGGCACCGACCCCGACTCGAACTCGTCCATCAGGTGCAGGTCGGAGTGGCAGGCACCGGCGGCGCCGATCCGCACCACCACCTGGCCCGGGCCGGGCGTCGGTTGGGCGACCTCGACCAGTTCCGGTTCCGACTTCCAGTCCATCAACCGCAGTGCCCGCATCCGAACGCCCCCCGTCTCTGAGCCTGCGGGTGGCTGCCCACTTCGTGGCACGGCAAACGGGTTCACGTCCGCGCGGTGTGGCTCACCCGATCGGGGTGAGTCACGCTCACCCCGGCGCCGGTGATCCTGCCAAGAACCCGGAAAGGAGCGACGCCCAGGGCGACATCGAGATCGATCCGCAGGCGCCAGTCGGTCTCACTCGTCGCGGAGTGTCGCCCGGTCGCCCTCCCCACGGGGTGGGCGCCGGGCGCTGCGGAAGCCCTGCACAGCGAGACCTTCACCTGCCAGTTCGGCGGGGCGCGCCGCGGCGCGGACGGCGGACAGCAGCAGGACGAGCGGACGAGGACCGGCCGACGGGTCGACAGGACCCCCGCCGAGCAGCCGCTCGGCGGTCTCCTGGTCCATCTGATCCGCGTCCATCTCGTGACCCTCAGCGCCGCCCACCTGCGCGGCGTCACATCCGCCAGGTGCGGGACGGGAGGCGACACGCGACGTGGCGCTTCAGCCCCGTCGAACGCTCGTCGGCTCAGCCCATGGTCTTGCTGCCGTCGATCGCCTCCCGCAGGATGTCGGCGTGCCCGGCGTGCTGGGCCGTCTCGGCGATGAGGTGCAGCAGCACCCGGCGGACCGTCCAGCTGGCCCCCGGCTCGAACCAGGGCGCCTGCGGCAGCGGGTGCGCCACGTCCAGGTCGAGGGTGGCGACCAGCTCGTCGGTGTGCGCGGCCACCGCCTGGAAACGTTCGACAAGCCCGGCCAACGTCTCGCCCGGCGCCATCCGGAACTGACCCACCCAGTCGATCTCGGTGCGCTGCATCGCCTCGGCACCGCCCACGGCGAAGAGCATCCACCGCTCCTCGGTGCCCGCGACGTGCTTGACCAGACCACCCGGGCAGAGCTCGCTGACGGTGCTGCGGGTGGCGGCCTGCTCGTCGGTCAGCCCCTCGACCGTGTGCAGGAGGAAACCCCGGTGCCGGCGCAGGGTCTGTAGCAGGTCGGCTCGTTCCCCGGTGAGCTGAGCGGTGCTGGTCATGGTCGCCCCTTTGTCGAAGTCCGTCGCGCGCCAGACTAGGAAGGGGCACCGACATTCCGGCGTCGACGCGACGTCGGCCGGGTCGCCAGCGGTTGCCGATCGGCGCGCGGGACTGTCCACTGAATGACATGGGTGTGATTAAGGTGGGCACGTCGTCCTGGGCCGACCAGTCGCTGCTGCGCTCCGGCTGGTACCCGCGCTCGGCCAACACGCCGGCCGCCCGGCTGGCCTTCTACGCAGGCCGGTTCCCCCTGGTCGAGGTGGACACCTCCTACTACGCCGTGCCGGTGCCGGAGACCACCCAGGGCTGGGTCGACGCGACACCCGACGACTTCACCTTCGACGTCAAGGCGTTCCGCCTCTTCACCGGTCACCCGACGCCTGTCGCCGCGCTGCCCCGCGACCTGCGTCCCGCCTCCGGCCCCAGCCGGGTCCGCCGCCGTGACCTGCCCGAGCCCGTGTACGACGAGCTGTGGGCCCGCTTCCGCGCGGCGCTGGACCCGATCGCCGCCGCCGGCAAGCTGGGCGTGGTGCTGTTGCAGTTCCCGCCGTGGCTGGCGCGTGGCGCGGCGGCCGAGCGTCGCATCGTCGAGCTGGCACAGCGGTGCCGACCGTGGCGGGTGGCGGTGGAGGTGCGGCACGAGTCCTGGTTCGACGGTGCCGCCCAGGCGGCCACTCTGGACCTGCTGCGCGCACACGACCTCTCGATGGTCTGCGTCGACATGCCGCAGGGCCACCAGTCGTCGGTGCCGCCGATCCTCACGCTCACCGCCGAACCGGCGGTAGTCCGGTTCCACGGGCACAGCGACGCGTGGCGCGACGGTGACAAGGAGGACAAGTTCCGCTACGCGTACGCGGAGTCGGAACTGCGGGACTGGGCCGGACGGCTCGCCGAACTGGCCGACCGGGTCGACGACCTGCACGTGCTGTTCAACAACTGCTGCGCCGGGCAGGCCCAGCGCGACGCCACCCGGCTGGCGCAGGTGCTCGCCGAGACCATGCTCGTCGAGATGCCGGCCGCGCCCCCTCGACCGGTCGACGACCGCAGCGCCCCGGCCCGGGTCGTGTCCGCTCGCTGACGGCCGCTGCCCGCGTTCCCTGCCGGCCGTACCGGGGGACGCGGGCAGCGCGGTGGTCAGGAGCGCCGACCCCGGCTGCGCAACGCGTCCTGGGACCGCTCGGTGACGTCCGCGTCGTCCGGGAAGGTCCGGCCGCTGGGCGCCGGGTCCGGTGGCGCGCCCGGCCCGGCCATCGTCGTACGGGTGGGCTCGACCGAACCGAAGCCGTGTCGACCGGCCGGAGCGGACCGGCCAGCAGGGGCCCCCGCGCGCCGCTCACCCCGCCGTCCCTCGGGCACCGCCGTCTCCTCGCTGCCCTCGTCCATAGGCGAATCGTCGTCCGCGCCCCACGGCGCGTCGGCGTCGAAACCGTCGCCGGTGCCCCACGGGTTGACCGCCTCCGGTTCCGGCCGGTCACCGCCGCCACTGCTGCGTGCCTCGGTCATGGCCACCCCACTCGTCGGTCCGCCGCTACGGGCGGACGAAGTGCCCGTCCCCGGGCCGGTCCCGCCCGCTCGCCACGGCGTACACCGTGGGCGGGCGCGTAGGGCCGGCCGCTGTCCCGCCGTCGACGGTCCGGCGGGGCACCGGCCGGCCCGACGCTCAGCGTCCGGACATGGCCAGGTGCCGCTTGCCGGCCCCCATGCTCATGCCCATCTTGGCCATGCTCATCGGGGCGCTGCGCATCCCGTTGGTGCGGTTCAGGATGCCCCGCAGCACCTGACCGGGCTTCTGCTGTTCGCCCATGTACGCGGTGACCACGACCAGCGAACCGGTGAGCGCCGGGATCGCCCACTGGAGCAGCTTCATCTGTCGCTGCGAGGAGGCGACGTTCGCCGGTGTCTGCTGGTTGGGCTCGGTCGTGCCGCTCACCGGCGGGCCGCCCGCCTTCTCCAGCCGCATGCCGACCAACCGGCTGTAGCCGGTGACCGCGAGCGCGCCGATGGTCAACGCGGTCTTGATGGCACTGGCCCGGGCGACTCCCCGCTGGGCCGCCACCCGGGGGCTCTCCGTGACCAGTTCGCCTACCGCGCCGGCCAGGTGCGCGCCGATAGCGGCAGCGTTGACAGGTGTCCACTTCGACCATCCGGCCGAGGCGACCGGGAGTCGTTGGGTCGAGTCGTTGATTTTCGCCGCTGCGCCGTTGACGCCGAAGGCACCCATGAGGGAGCCGCCGAACCAGGCCGCCAGACCCAGATCGTGCATCGAGCGCAGTGCGGTGTGTCGTTCGGACATGTGATCCCCTTCCGCCGTGTCGGGCGATGCGGCTTACCCGCCGCCCGGGCGGCTAACCCCGTCACCCGCCGGCCTATCCCGGCCGCACCGGCACGGTCGGGACATCGGTGCGTCGCGGTGCGGGACCGCCGCCGGCAGGAGTCGTCCGGGCGGTGGCGGGTAGAGCCGTGGGACGCCTACCGAGAGGGGAACGGGATGTCGCAGCCGGATGAGGTTCGGGAGAAGACCCCCAAGACCGACGCGGTGCTCATGCATCCGGACAACGACCCGCACCGAAACACGGCGGAGGTCGCGCCGCGCAAGGACCACGCCGAGATCCGCGTGGAGCGCGACGGTGAGTCGACCCCGTTGGACCAGGACGGGTGAGCCGCCCGGCCGGGCCACGTGCCCCGGCCGGTGACGCCTCAGCGCGGCGGCAGGTCGCCGGCGAAACGGGCGATCCGCCCCGCCAGGGGTGTGCTGGCGCGCACCCAGGTGAAGTGGTCGAGCGCCGCGCCGGCCTCCGCCACGGTGTACCGCTGGCGGGTCACCGGCGCCGACGTGAGCTTCGCGCACAGGTGGTCCATGGTCTCGTGCGGGGTGTACTGGTCGTCGTCGACGCTGACCGCCAGCACGGGTGTGCGCACCGCGCGTACCGCCGCTTCGGTGTCGGTGCCGTCCAGGTGCGGGAAGCGGCCGGTCCGGGCGGTGTGCGCCCAGTCCCGGATGACCCCGCGCGCCTGCCGCCCGCCGAAGCCCCAGCCCGGCCAGACCCCGAGCAGCGCCGCGGTGGCGGCGATTCCCTGGGTGTACGGCAGGACGCCGACGCCGCGCCGGCCCGGGTAGACGCGCCAGTAGGGGACGCCGACCGCGACAAGTGCCAGCCCGTCCACGTCGGCGTCGCCGTGCAGGGCGAGGTGCAGCAGGGTGGCCTGCCCGCCGAGTGAGTGACCGAGCAGCAGTCGGGTGCGCCCGTCCAGCCGTGGCTTGAGGGCGGCCAGGACGGCGCCGACGTCGCTTGCCAGTTCGCTGTAGCCGTGCCGGTCGGCGCGGTTCGGCGCGGGAGTGCTCGTGCCGGTGCCCCGCAGGTCGGCGACGACCACGGCCAGCCCGGCGTCGCGCAGCGCTGCCGCGAACGGGCGGTAGTAGCGGGCGCGTACCCCCATCGCGGGCCAGATGACCACGACCGGCGCGCCCGCCGGTCCGGCCGGCTCGGGGTACACCTGCACACCGAGTCGGGCGCCGTCGACGTCGACGAACTCCTGCGCGTACTCCGCTTCCCCGTTCACCGGGCCAGCTTACGGCCCGACGTTACCGGCGGGTAGCCGAGGTGGGGCCGCGACGAAGGCCCCGCCGGGTGGCGGGGCCTTCGGTGACGCGGCCGGTCAGGAGACGGAGATCGCCCCGTTGCCGGCCCTGACACACGCCACCGCGCGGGCGGCGGTGGTGGCGGCGCCGGCCAGGCACTGGCCGAGCACCTGGTGCCCTGTGGCGTTCGGGTGCCACGACTCCTGGCAGGTCTGGAAGTAGCTGACGCAGGTGTTCGCGATGCGCTGGATGTCGATCTTGTCCTTGCCGGCGAGGCTCGTGACGAAGGTGCCGTTCGCGCCGTCCTGGAGGCGGATCGGGGTGGCAAGCGCGCCGGTCGGGCTGTTGGTCTGCTCGCAGAGCCGGGCGCCGTCGAAGGCCCGCTGCACGTTGAGGTAGACCAGGTCGGCCGAGGGGAACTCGACGGCCAGGGTGTCTCGGGTGGACTTCACGATGCCGCCGAGGCCCTGGGAGAAGCGGTGCCCGGGGGCGAGGCTGGCGCGGTGGATCGGGCAGCCGGCCGCGTACCGCTCGGCGCCCAGGTCACGGAACTTGTCCCGGGTGTCGTCCCGGCCGTCCTCCTCGTGGAACGTCGCGTTCAGCTCCAGCGGCAGCGGGTTCGTGTAGTCCTGGAACACGACCCGGTGCTGCCCGTCCGCATCCACCTGGTCGAGGGTGGTCAGGATCTGGCGTACGGCGGCGGTGGTCTCCGCCGTCGCGGCGCTGAGCTGCGCGGCGGTGGCCAGGTCGGCGTCGCTGCACGGCTTCTGCTCCACCGGCCCGTTCAGATACGCCCAGAACTCCCACCAGCCGGTCCACGCGTCGGCGATGAACCGGTTGGCGCACTTCTCCGCGACGCTGCCGAAGGTGAACGAGCTGTTGTTGGAACCCAGGCCGATCAGCACCAGGTCGATGTCCTGGGTCTGGGCGACGGCGCGGAGCTGGTCGAGCTGCGCGGCCACCGTACGACCGTTGGCGCGCGCCTGCGAGGCGTTGGCGATGTCGTGCGGCTGACCGCCGGAGCAGGCCAGGTTGAACCGGTTCTGGATGCCCGGCAGGTTCGCCTGGTTCAGTGACGCGTTGGCCGACCGGTGGCAGAAGAACGCGTTGTTGTTCGGCGCCGTCCAGCCGGGGAAGCCCTGGGCCACCCCGTTGACGTCGACCACCGGGGTGTACGCCCCGGCGCCCTCGCCGCTGATGAAGCTGTCGCCGAGGGCCACCGCGGCGGTGGGCAGCGCGGCGGTCGCGGGGGAGGGCAGCGCGACGGCCGTCGACAGTGCGGCCGTGACGATCGTGAGTGCCGCGGCGAGCGCGGTACGGCGGAATCTGGGCATGGAGCTCCCATCCATCGAAAGATGAAAGATTCTCTGAGAGCGCGATCAGATCACTCCTGCGCGACGGGCGTCAATGGCCCGTAACAGAATCTTTCGATGAATGACATGTCGGCCCGGTAGGGCCGCCGCGTCCGAACGGGACGACCTGGCGGCGTACCGGATCGGGGTGTGCCCGACCGTCCGGGCGACCGCTACGTCCGCGGGGCCTACCGCCCGCGACGCCTCAGCGCGGCCGCGCCCAGGGCGTTCAGACCCACACCCCAGATCAGCAGTACGCACAGCCACTGCACCCACCGCAGCATGCTCATCTCGCCCGACAGCAGACCCAGCCCGGTGCCGACCAGCCCGGTCTCGTCCACCGTGTCCACCTTTCGACCACCGGCCGGGTGAGAGAGCCTAGCGGCGGCGGTGTCGGTGCGTGGTTCCGTGATCACCCGTAGCTGTTGCCTCGCTCACGTCCGGGCGGTGTCACGCGGCGGGTCGCGTAGGGCCTACGGGAGTTGTCCCAGCCTCCGGCTAGGCTCGCTGCGGCGCGCCACGCCGGCTGATGTCGCCGGTGACCGGCAGCACACCGCCGAGACCGGGGAGTACGACCAGTTGACCGCAGAGCCTGACACCCTGTACGGGGCCGATGACCTCACCCACCTTGAGGGGCTGGACGCCGTCCGCAAGCGGCCCGGCATGTACATCGGCTCCACCGACAGCCGTGGCGTGGGTCACCTCGTCAACGAGATCCTCGACAACTCCACCGACGAGGGCGTCGCCGGTCACGCCAGCCACGTCGAGGTGATCCTGCACGCCGACGGCTCGGTGCAGGTCGACGACGACGGCCGGGGCATCCCCACCGACGTGCACGCCAAGTCCGGCATCTCCGGCGTCGAGCTGGTGCTGACCCGCCTGCACGCCGGCGGCAAGTTCGGCGGCTCCGGCTACAAGACCTCCGGCGGCCTGCACGGCGTCGGCGCCTCCGCGGTCAACGCGCTGTCCCGCCGGTTCGACGTGACGGTCCGCCGCGCCGGCAAGGTCCACGCCATGTCGTTCCGGCACGGCGTCCCCGGGATCTTCGACGGCGACGGCCCGGACGCGCCCTTCACCCCCGGCCCCGGGCTCCAGGTCATCGGCGCCATGAAGCGCGGCCACCGCACCGGCACCTCGATCCGCTGGTGGCACGACGCCCGCTACTTCGAGACCGGCGCGGCGCTCGACGTCGACGCGGTCCGCATGAAGCTGCGCAACACCGCCTTCCTGGTCCCCGGCGTGACGTACCTGCTGCGTGACCTGACCGGCGAGGCTCCCGCCGAGGAGCGGTTCCACTACCCTAACGGGCTCAGCGACATGGTGGAGTTCCTCGCCCCGGCCGGCGACCGGCCCGTCTCCGGCATCCTGCTGGTCAACGGCGAGGGGACGTACCGGGAGAACGCCGCCGACGCCAACGGGGTCATGCAGTCCAATGTGCAGCGCCGCGCCGAGGTCGAGGTGGCGTTCCGCTGGGGCACCGGCTACGAGCGCACCGTCGAGTGCTTCACCAACACCATCCGCAACGCGCACGGCGGCACCCACCGCAAGGGCTTCGAGCGTGCCCTGGTGCGCACCCTCGCCGACGCGGTCCGCAACACCCGTGGCCTGCTCAAGGCCAAGGAGGAGCCGCCCACCCTGGACGACGTCCTGGAGGGCATGACCGCCGTGGTGCACGTGCGGATCCCCGAGCCGCAGTTCACCTCGCAGACCAAGGACGAGCTGTCCACCACAGGCATCACCAAGGTGATCCAGAGCCTGGTGGACACGCACGTCAAGGCGTGGCTGGAGGACAGGCGCACCAAGGCCGAGGCGCGCACCGTCCTGCAGAAGATCGTCGACGCGGCCCGGGTGCGACTCACCCAGAAGCAGCAGAAGGACGCCGCCCGGCGCAAGACCGCCCTGGAGGGCGCGTCGATGCCGCCGAAGCTTGTCGACTGCCGGGCCACCGGCATCGACCGCAGCGAGCTGTTCATCGTGGAGGGCGACAGCGCCCTCGGCACGAGCCGCATGGCCCGCAGCTCGGAGTACCAGGCGTTGCTGCCGATCCGCGGCAAGATCCTCAACGTGCAGAAGGCCAACCTCCAGCAGGTTCTGGACAATGCCGAGTGCGCGGCGATCGTCCAGGTCCTCGGGGCCGGCTCCGGACGGACGTTCGACCTCTCCGCGCTGCGCTACGGCCGCGTGCTGATCATGGCCGACGCCGACGTGGACGGCGCGCACATCCGTACTCTGCTGATCACCCTCTTCGCCAGGTACATGCGCCCGCTGATCGAGGCCGGCCGGCTCTACGCCGCGATGCCGCCCCTGCACAAGGTCACCACCAAGGGGCGCAACCCGCAGACGGTCTACACGTACACGCAGGCCGAGATGGAGACGACGGTTCGCAAGCTGGAGAAGGCCGGCAAGCAGATCGTCACCCCCATTCCACGGTTCAAGGGTCTCGGTGAGATGGACGCCGACGAGTTGTGGGACACCACGATGAACCCGGCCACCCGCGCGGTGCGCCGGATCACCCTCGACGACGTGGACGCCGCCGAACGCATCCTCGAACTCCTGATGGGCGAGAAGGTCGAGCCCCGGCGTAACTGGCTGATCGACTCCGCCGACCGGGTCGACCGCGAGGCGATCGACGCATGAGCCGATGTTCCATTCGAGTGGAGAGCTGAGTCATGGCACGCCGCAAGGAAAACAAGGTCGACCTCTCCTCGTTCGACCAGGCCGGCGCGCGGGTCTTCGACAATCCGCTGGTCACCGAGGTCTCCGACTCCTACCTGGAGTACGCGTTCTCGGTCATCCACTCCCGCGCCCTGCCGGACGCCCGCGACGGTCTCAAGCCCGTGCACAGGCGCATTCTCTGGTCGATGTACGAGCAGGGCTACCGGCCCGACCGGGGGCACGTGAAGTCTGCCCGAATTGTCGGGGATACAATGGGAAAGTACCATCCGCACGGCGACACGGCGATCTACGACGCGATGGTCCGCCTCGCGCAGGACTTCTCCCTCAACGTGCCGCTCATCGACGGGCATGGCAACTTCGGATCTCCAGACGACGGCCCGGCTGCCAGCCGCTACACCGAGGCCCGGATGTCCCGCGAGGCGATGCTGCTCGTCGGTGAGCTGGGCGAGGACACCGTCGACGTCGAGCCCAACTACGACGGCTCGCTGACCCAGCCGACAGTGCTGCCGGCGGCCTTCCCCAATCTGCTCGTCAACGGCGCGTCCGGGATCGCGGTCGGGATGGCCACCAACATGATCCCGCACAACCTGGCCGAGGTGGTCTCCGCCGCCCGCTGGCTGATCAACCACCCGGACGCCACACTGGACCGGCTCATGGAGTTCGTTCCCGGCCCTGACCTGCCCACCGGTGGTGTGCTGCTCGGCCTGGACGAGGTGCGCCGGGCGTACGAGACCGGGCGCGGCGTGGTGCGGATGCGCGGCAAGGTGGAGATCGGCCCGATCGAGGGCAGCCGGGGCCGGCAGGCGATCACAGTGGTCGAGCTGCCCTACGGGGTCGGCGCGGAGAAGGTCATCGCCGCGATCACCAACGAGGTCACCAAGACCAAGCGGTTGACCGGCATCGCCGACGTCAAGGACCTCACCGACCGGGAGAGCGGCACCCGGCTCGTCATCGAGTGCAAGGTCGGCGTCAACCCGCAGGCGCTGCTCGCCGACCTCTACCGGTTGACCCCGCTGGAGCAGTCGTTCGGCGTCAACAACCTGGTCCTGGTGGACGGGCAGCCGCGCACGCTGGGGCTGAAGGCGCTGCTGGAGGTCTTCCTGGCCCACCGGTACGAGGTGGTCACCCGGCGCACCTCGTACCGCCGGCGCAAGCGCCAGGAACGACTGCACCTGGTCGACGGCCTGCTCATCGCTCTGCTGGACATCGACGAGGTGGTCCGGCTGATCCGGGGCAGCGACGACGCGCAGGCCGCGAAGGACGGGCTGATGAGCCGCTTCGGCCTCTCCGACATCCAGGCCACCTACATCCTGGACACTCCGCTGCGCCGGTTGACGAAGTTCGACCGGATCGAGCTGGAGGCCGAGCAGGAGCGCCTGCGTGCCGAGATCGCCGAGCTGAGCGCGATCCTCGACGACGAGCGGGTGCTGCGCAAGGTGGTCTCCGACGAGCTGGCGGCGGTGGTCAAGCAGTTCGGCGCCGAACGGCGTACGACACTCGTCGACGGCGACCTGAAGGAGGTGCTGGCCGCGTCCGCGCCGGCCGGCCCGCTGGAGGTGGCCGACGACCCGTGCCAGGTGATCCTCTCCGCGACCGGGCTGGTCGCCCGGACCGCTGCCGAGTCGGAGGAGAGCGCCGAGGGGCGCCGACGCAACGGCCGGGTCAAGCACGACACGGTACGCGCGACAGTGCACTCCACCGCCCGTGGTCGGGTGTTGCTGCTGACAAGCGCCGGCCGGGCGTTCAAGGTCGACGTCCTGCCGTTGCCGGTGCTGCCCGAGCAGGCAGGCACGGTGTCGCTGCGCGGTGGCATGTCCGCGGCCGAGCTGGTGCCGTTGGAGGCGGGGGAGACAGTTGTGGGTCTGGCCCCGCTCGGCGGGCCGGCGGACGGTTCCCCGGGTTTGGCGCTGGGCACCCGCCACGGCGTGGTGAAGGTCTGCGCGCCGGAGTGGCCGGTGCGCTCCGACGAGTTCGAGGTGATCGGTCTGCGTGACGGTGACGAGGTGGTCGGGGCGACCTGGCTGACCGACGGCGCCGAGACGTTGACGTTCGTGTCGTCGGAGGCGTCGCTGCTGCGGTTCCCGGCCGCGCTGGTCCGTCCGCAGGGGCTCAAGGGTGGTGGCATGGCCGGCATCAACCTGCCGGCCGGGGCGCGCGTGGTGTTCTTCGGGGCGGTACGCACCGACGACCCGGGTCACGGCGAACCGATGGTGGTGACCTCGACCGGCGCGACGGTGAAGGTGACGCCGTTCAAGTCGTACCCGGCGAAGGGCCGGGCGACCGGCGGGGTGCGCGCGCACCGCTTCCTCAAGGGCGAGACGGACGTGGCTGTCGCCTGGGTGGGGCCGCGCCCGGTAGGCGCGACAGGCACCGGTGACCCGGTGGAGCTTCCCGCGGCCGACCCGCGCCGCGACGGTTCCGGCTTCGCGGTGATGCTCGGTCCGACGGTGGTCGGCCACCTCATCGAACGCGACTGACCCCTCAGGCTTGATCAAGAGGTTCGCGTCACCGGCTCCGGCCCGTCGTGACGCGGACCTCTTGGTCGATAAGGCAGGTCAGGCGACGTTGACGGGGCGGAACTGGACGCTCACCCGGGGGCCGACCGGGCGGGTGGTCTTCGGGATGGCGTGTTCCCAGGTGCGTTGGCAGGAGCCGCCCATCACGATCAGGTCGCCGTGGCCGACCGGGAAACGCAGGCTGTCGCCGCCGCCGCGTGGGCGTAACAGCAGGGGCCGGGGCGCCCCGAAGGAGACGATGGCGACGACCGTGTCGGTGTGCGCCGACCGGCCGATGGTGTCGCCGTGCCAGGCCACGCTGTCCCGGCCGGAGCGGTAGAGGCACATGCCGGCGGTGACGAACGGTTCGCCCAGCTCGGGAGCGTAGTGCCGGGTCAGCTCCGCCCGCGCCTCGGTGAGCACGGGGTGGGGGAGTTGTCGATCGCCGTCGTACCAGCAGAGCAGGCGGGGCACGTCGACCTCGTTGTCGAACATGGTGCGGCGTTCGGCCCGCCAGGGCACCTCGGTGAGCAGGGTGTCGAGGACCGCGTCGGAGCCGCGCACCCAGCCGGGGAGGTGGTCGACCCAGGCTCCGCGGGTGAGCTGGTGCCGGCGGATCTGGCCGGACAGCGGCCCCAGGGTCGGCCCGGTGTCGGTCAGGTCGAGCATCGACGGCTGGTAGGCGGCCTGCGTCATACGGCCACCCTAGCAGCAGTTTCGTACACCCGTGCCAATGGATCGGTGGGTTGCGCCCACGGCGTCGAGCACCGCGTCCACGACCCGGGCCCGGCCCTGTCCGTCGACTGACGACCAGGCCCGTGCGGCGAGCGTCGCGCGCCGCTGGGGCGAGCTGAGCAGCCCGAGCAGGGTCCGCGCCGCCGCCGCGCGGGCGGCCCGTCCGGCGACGCCGGCGGTGGTCAGCTCGGGCAGCTCACCGAGGCCGGCGACGAGGCCGTGTCGCACCACCCGGTGGTACGACTCGCGTTGGTTGTCGACCACGCAGACGAGGGCGGCGGGTGCGCCGAGGCAGCAGAGTTCCCAGGTGGATGTGCCGGCGGCGCTGACCACCAGGTCGGCTTCGGTGATCAGGGTCGGTAACGAGGTGGTGGGCGGAACCGGTCGGATGACCTGCCCACGGCCGGGGGTGATGTCCTCCACCTCCGCCTCGGTCTCCGGTCGGCCGACGACGACGGTCAGGTTCATCGGATGGCCGGTGGCCACCAGCACCCGGGTGAGCACCGGGGCCGCGCCGACCGCGTCCGTTCCACCGAAGAAGGCAAGCACCCGGGGCCGGCTGACCGCCGTGGCGGGCGGGGGGACTGGTGGTCGGGCGCCGATCACCGAGTCGCGCAGCACTGCGTAATCGCTGCCGGCGAGCAGCCGGCCGGGCAGCTCCGGGTGCCGTGCTCCGAAGTTCTGGTCGAGGTAGAGGTCGGCGACCTGGCTCCGGCTGTCGCCGTCGATGACGGCGACTGTGAACACGCCTGCGGCACGCAGCGCGCCCGCGCCGGCCGGATCCAGCTCGTAGGAGTCGAGGACCATCGCGTCCAGGTCGTACCGGCGGGCCGCCTCGACCAGCCCGTCCGGCGTGTCCGGGCCGGGGTGCAGTCCGATGCCCCGCGCGGCCAGTTCGGCGACGGCCCAGTCGAGCCGTTCGACGGTGCCGAACACCGTGACGTGTGTGCCGCGCGCCTGGAACTCCTCGGCGAGGGCCAGGCAGCGTACGAGGTGCCCGACACCGCGTCGCGGCCCGGCGTCGCAGCGCAGACCGACCCGGACCGTGTTCAGGACTCCTCCAGGCGCTTCTGGCGGACGTCGGCGTTGAGCGCCCGCAGGCGGGGTTGCCCGTCCAGCCAGTCGGCGAGCTTGGCCAGCGGCACGCTGACGTCGCCGAAGTGGTCGACGACGGCGTTGACCAGGGCCCAGTCCTGTTCGGTGTCGACTGTCAGCCGCAGCCCGGAACGGTCCGGGGCGAGCGTCACCCCGAGCACCCGGAACAGGTCGGGGTGGGTGTACGCGTACGAGGTCACGTGCACCCGGTGGTGCCCGGTGGCGAGCCGGTCGAGGGTACGCAGCGCGTCCGCCCGGATGATCTCCACGTCCAGTCCCCGGGGCAGCGTACGGGCGATCGACGTGCTCGCGTAGTCGAGTCCGGGGACCGCCCGGTACACGGCGGCGACAAGCGCGATGATCTCCGGGTCGAGCAGGGGGCAGTCGGCGGTGAACCGCATGACCGCGTCGCCGGGGTGCGCGGCGAGCGCGCCCACGAAGCGGTCCAGGACGTCGTCGACGGGCCCTCGGTGGTACGGCACGTCCAGCCGTACGCACTCGGCGACGACCGCGTCGTCGACCGGGTCGGTGCTGGTGGCGACCACCAGGTCGGCGAGGACGCCGCTGTCGCTGGCGGCGCGCACCACCCGGCCCAGCACGGATCGTCCGGCGAGCGGGCGGAGCACCTTGCCGGGCAGGCGCGACGATCCCATCCGGGCCTGCACGATCCCGACGACGCGTGGTCCGGTCACTGCTGCTCCTCCTGCCGGGGGCCGCGTACGGCGCGGGCGCGGCGCTTGGCGGCGCGGGCGCCGCGCTTGGCGAGCCGGGCCGGTGTGATGGCGAGCCGGCCCACCCGGTAGCTGAGTGAGCCGCTGAGCAGACCGATTGTCGTCTCGGCGCGGCGCAGCGCCCGTTCGCGCGAGGTCAGCAGCTCCTCGGTCCAGGCGGTCAGCGCCGCGAGTCGGCTCAGTTCCTCGCGCTGACGCAGCCACGCCTCACGCATCTGCTGGTAGCTGTGCGGGCCGACCGGCGGGTCGGTCGGCGCGACGGCGTGCAGCCGGGTGGCGAGGGTGACCCGGCCGTCGGGGTCGAGCTGGTGCAGGGCCGCCGTGATCTCCGCCTCGGCGTCCACCGCCCGGGTCACTGTCGCGCGGTCCAGGTCGCGTCCGGCGAGCCCGCCGAGCACCACCGTCAGGCCCGCCACGTCGAGGGTGGACGACCACGGGTGCGCGTACCCGCCGGTGAACAGGTCCACCGCGAAACGCCACAGGCCGCGGGCCAGCACGACGTCCGTGGACAGGGCGTCGGTGGCCCGCCAGCTCGCGTCGAGGACGGCGTACCGCCCGCCGTCGACGACCACGTTGTCGGTGCCGGCCAGCGCGGTCGCGCCGACGACGGACCCGTCGGGGTCGGCCTGGTCGGCGAGCCAGCCCGCGTACCCCCGCAGCAGCGCGCGCAGGGCCGCGAGGTCGCGGCGCAGGGCCGCGTCGAGCAGGAGGGTACGCAGCAGCCGGCCGGGCGGCACCGGCCCGCTGGGCGCGTCCGCGTCCCGGTACGCGGCCACGCGGCTGGCGAACGGCTGCGCGACCGGCAGGCCAGCGCCGGTGCCCGGGGCGAGCCTCCAGTGCCAGCCGGACGGGCCGTCGAGCACCTCCAGCACGCCGATCCCGGGCTGCCCGGTCTGCGCGAGGGCTACCGGCAGGTCTCCGTCGGGTGCGGGCGCGGGTGCCCCGGCCCGGCGGGCGAGCATCAGCCAGCTCGGCGCGAGGTCGGCGGCGCGTCCGGCGTGCAGCGCGTCCACCGCCAGCCGGGCCGGGTCCTGCAGGATCGTCGCGCCGGTGAAGCCCGCCGCGCAGGCGCCGTGCAGCACCGCGTCGAACAGGCCGGAGCCGGCGCCCCGGTCGAGCTGGTCGGCGTCGAGCAGCGCGGTGGGGGCACCGGAGTCGGGGTACGCGGCCCAGCAGGCGACCGGCAGCAGTCCCGCGCCGCGCAGCCGCTCGCGGAGCTGGTCGCGGTTCGCCGGGTGGGCCTGGTCCAGCACCCCACCGATCACCCAGTCGGAGTCGTCCCGGCCGGCGTACCAGGGGGTGGTGTCGACGAGCCGGTGCAGTCCGAGCGGGTTGTCCAGGCGCAGCAGCAGCGCGCCGCCCGGCCGCAGCGCGTCGACGAGTCGCGCCAGCACGCCGTCCCAGCCGAGCCGGGTGCCCTCCACCGACTCCACCGGGTCCAGTCCGGCGGCGGCGATGACCACGTCGTACGTCTCGTCGGTGGGCAGCCCGGCCGGGCCGCCCACCACCACGTGGGCGGCGCGCGGGGCGAGCGCCACCGCGTCCGGGTGGCTGCGCAACAGGCAGGTGACCTCGGCGTGGGTGAGCCGGTCCAGCAGCGCCGGATCGTGCCGGCCGGCCAGCAGGACCCGGGCGCCGGACGGCACGATCCGGGCGGCCAGCGCGGCGAGCGGCCCACCGTCGGCCAGCCGTTCGCGCGGCAGGTCGGACCAGGCCAGCATCTCGCCGCCCGGCAGGGTGATCCGGCCGGCGGGTGCCGTCTCAGTCGTCACGGTCTTCCTCTTCCTCCTGGAGGTTCGCCCAACCGAGCAGTTCGCGCAGTTCGGCAGGCGAGCAGCGGTGGTCGGTGCCCAGTTCGGCGCGGGCGATCCCCGTCGCGGTGGACAGGTCGACCGAGGTGCCGTGCAGCTGCGGCCACTGTCGCCGGATCCGGGCCGTCCCACCGAAGGTGGGATCCTCGTTGGACAGGATCATCGGGTCGCCGTAGACCGCCGGTTCGCAGCCCGCCGCGATGCCGTAGAAGATCGCGCTGGTCAGCCGGTTGGAGGCCACCCGGCGGTGCCGGCGCAGCTCGGTCAACTGCTTGTCGAGGAACTCCGGGTCGGTGTCCTTCCACCAGTGCCCCCGGTAGCCGTGGCAGATCACCCGGAAGCCGGCGCGCTCGTAGAGCCGGCGGACGTTGCGCATGCCGTACTCGTGCCAGTACAGGCAGACAGTGACCGGGCCGGGCTCGGTCTCCCGGATCAGGGCGATCAGTCTGCGGTGGTCGCCCTTGACGTGCTGGCCCTCCCAGCCGTGGAACGGGTACCAGATGGTGCCCTCGCGCTCCTCGGCCGGCGGCTCCTCGGGACGCATGGCCAGCAGGTAGACGAACGGCGCGCCGATGACGACGACGTTGCGCCGGCCCACCGACCAGGCCCGCCGGCGGGTCTGCTCCGACCAGAGCAGGCTCGGCGTTCGGTCGGCGTACGGGTGGCCCGGGGCCAGGCCGTCGCCGATGTTCCAGCCGTGCTGCACGTACCCGTTGATCCGGGGTGGGTGCCGGTCACCGAGACCGGCGTAGCGGGCCAGCACGTGCGCGTGGCCGTAGAAGTGGTTCGCGTGGTGCATCAGGTCCCCATCAGGCGGCGGATCGCACCGCGCTGCCCCGCAGGATCGCGGTCAGCGCGTCGACGACGCGGTCCTGGTCGGCGTCGCTGAGCCCCGGGTAGAGCGGCAGCGACAGCTGCTGGGAGTAGAACGACTCGGCCACCGGGCAGGATCCGCGCCGGTAGCCCAGGTCGGCGAACGCCGGGTGCCAGTGCACCGGAAGGTAGTTGACCTGCACGCCGATGCCTGCGGCGCGCATCCGGTCGTACACCTCGCGGCGGCGGCCGTCGAGCACCCGGATCGGGTACAGGTGCCAAGCCGGGTCGGCCCACGACCGGCGGGTGGGCCTCACCACGCCGTCCAGGTCGGACAGCGCCTCGTCGTAGCGGGCGACCAGGGCGGCCCGACGCGCCTTGAACCCGGCGAGGCGGCGCAGCTGGCTGCGGCCCAGAGCGCAGAGCACGTCCGGCAGCCGGTAGTTCAACCCGAACTCGTGCACCTCCTGGTGCCAGCCGCCCTCGTCGGCGAGGCGCAGCTCGTCGCGCTCGCGGACGACCCCGACGCCGCGGAAACGGCGTGCCCGCTTCAGGATCCGCGGGTCCAGGGCGGCGACGGCGCCGCCCTCGGCGGTGGTGAGGTTCTTCGTGGGGAAGAACGAGAACGTGGTCAGGTCGGCGAGCGAGCCGACCGGCCGGCCGTGGTACGTGCCGCCTATCGAGTGTGCGGCGTCGGCGAGCAGGAGCGCGTCGCTGCCGGCCAGTGACCCGCGCAGGGCGTCGTAGTCGGCCGGATGGCCGGCGTAGTCGACAGCGGCGACGACCTTCGTGCGGGAGGTGACCGCCGCGGCGGCGGCAGCCGGGTCGAGGCAGAACGTCTCGTCGTCGACGTCGGCGAACACGATAGTCGCGCCGAGGGCGACAGCGCTGCTGGCGGTCGCCACGAACGTCATGGGCGGTACGACGACCTCGTCGCCCGGACCGACCCCGGCGGCCGCGTACGCCACGTGCAGCGCGGCCGTGCCGTTGGAGACGGCGGCGACGCCCACCCCGCCGGTCCACCGGGCCAGGTCGGCCTCGAAGGCGTCCACCTGCGGTCCGGTGGTGAGCCAGTCGCCGCGCAGCACGTCGGCGACGGCCGCGATGTCGTCCTCGGTGACCGACTGCCTGCCGTACGGGAGCATCCCCGTCATGCGGTGAGGCCGAGCATGTCGCGTAGCTGCTCGACGCCGAGCCACTCGTCGTTGGTGTCCGACTGGTACGCGAAGCCGTCCGGCACCGGCTCGCAGTCGACAGGCGGCTGGTAGCCCCAGCCGGCGATCGTCGGCTGGACGATGTAGCGGTCCTTGGCGCGCAGTGTCCGGCGACTGTCGTCCGGCGCGATCATCTCCTCGTGCAGCTTCTCGCCGGGCCGGATGCCGATCTCGTGGGTGGTGGCGTCCGGCGCGACGGCCTCGACCAGGTCGAGGATGCGCATGCTCGGGATGCGCGGCACGAACAGCTCGCCGCCCTGCATCTGGTCGAACGAGTCCATGACGAACTGGACGGCCTGCTCCAGAGTGATCCAGAAGCGGGTCATCCGCTTGTCGGTGATCGGCAGGATCTTGCCCTCGGCGGCCAGCCTGCGGAACAGCGGGACCACCGAGCCACGGCTGCCCACCACGTTGCCGTAGCGGACCACCGCGAACCGGGTGGGGTGGTGGGCCGCGTAGTGGTTGGCCGAGACGAACAGCTTGTCGCCGACCAGCTTCGTGGCGCCGTACAGGTTGATCGGGCTGGACGCCTTGTCGGTGGAGAGCGCGATGACCTTCCGGACGCCGGCCTCGATCGCGGCGTCGACCACGTGCTGCGAGCCGGTGATGTTTGTGGCGATGAACTCCGACGGGTTGTACTCCGCGGTGTCCACCTGCTTCAGAGCGGCGGCGTGCACGACGTGGTCCACGCCGTGCATGGCGCGGGTGAGGCGGTGCCGGTCCCGGATGTCGCCGATGAACCAGCGCAGCCGCGGGTCGTCGCCGAGTTGCTGGCGCAGCTCGTACTGCTTGAGCTCGTCACGGGAGAACACCACCACCCGGGCGGGGTCGGCCTCGTTGAGGATGTGCCGCAGGAACGTCCTGCCGAAGGAACCCGTTCCCCCGGTGATCAGAATGGACGATCCATCCAACTCACTCAATGTGGCGCTCCAGTGTTCGTGGATGAACGGGCGGCCTTCGGCCGGCCGACCGGGGTGAGACGCTAGCCATTGCGGGTTAACGCCCCGGCGCTCGCGGGTTAACCGCGTCCACTGCTCCCGTGAATGCCGGACACCGCGCAGGCGAACACTTCCGTCGGTGCGCGAAGTGGGCTGACCAGGCCGGATCCGGCCGTTACAGTGGCCGCGCGAGCGACCCGGGCGCCCTCGTGCCGCCGGTTTCCGCGTTCACCCGACAGCCGCGCCACCTCGGCGCGGGCGGGTCACCCCCACGTGCGTCACCGGCCGGCCGTGGCGCCGTCCGGCCCGCGCACCACCGGCCCGGCCGGCGAACCCAGGAGGCGTTGATGGCATCCGGCAGCGACGTGATGGAACGGCCGGCGGCTGCGGCCGGTACGCCGGGCGCCGCCCCCGCGCTGCGCTGGCTCGTGCCGCTGCTGCTGCTCGCCGGGTGGGTGCTCAGCGTCGCCTGGCGGATGTGGCTGTCCCGGCACGTCGTGCTGCCGATCGCGCACACCGACGAAGACAGCTACCTCAACACCGCCCGCGCGCTGGCCGGCGGCCCGGGCGGGTTCAGCAGCGAGAACGACCTGCTGCGCCGGGTCGGCTACCCGATGCTGATCTCGCCGGCGTTCCTCGGCGACCGGGACTTCGCCGACAGCTACCGGCTGGTCCAACTGATAAACGCGATGGTGAACGCGACGCTGCTGCCGCTCGCGTACCTGCTGGGTCGGCGGTTGCTCGGGTTGCGGCGCGCGTACGCCCTGGGCGCGGCGGTGGTGGCCGCGACCCTGCCGGCGACCGCCTTCTACGCCGGTGTCGCCATGATCGACGCGGTGATGGCGCCGCTGGTGGTGGCCTGGCTGCTCGCCGTGCACCGGTGGATCGGGCGGCCCGGTCCGCTGGCCGCGGCCGCCGTCGGTCTGTTCGTCGGCGCGTTCCACCTGCTGCACTCCCGCGGCCTGGTGATCGTCGGAATCCACGCCGGCCTCGTCCTGCTGCTGCTGGTCCGCCGCCGGATCACCCCCGCGGGGGTGCTCGCGGCGTTGGCGCCGGTGCTGGCCCTGGCGCTTGTCAACGAGGCAGGCATCCGGCTGCTCGGGGACCGGGTCTACCTGCTGGGCAGCACCCCGGGCGGCAGCGTGGTCGACGCGGTCGCCTCCGCGCAGGGTGTGGTCCGGGTCGGCGCGGCGGTCACCACCCAACTCTGGTACCTCGTCGTGGTCACCTTCGGGATGGCCGGGGTGGCCTGGGCCGCGGCCGTCCACGAACTGTGGCGGCCCCGGCGCGGCGACGCGACCCGCTGGACGATGGGCGTCGCGCTCGTCACGAGCGTCGGGGTGGCCGGCGGGGCGTCGGTCATCCTGGCCGGCATCACCGGCAAACCGTTGGACGCGATCTACGCGCGCTACGTGCAGATGCTCGCGCCGTTCTGGATGCTCGTCGGCCTCGGTGTGCTGCTCACCGCCGGGCGCCTGGTGGTGCTGCGCCGCGCGGCAGTCGCGGTGGGCCTGCTGGCCGCCGGCGGCGCGGTCGTCGCGGCCCGGCTCGCGTACGTGGCCAGCCGGGGGCACACCCTGCGGTACGGCGGCTTCGGCGCGCCCGACCTGGTGGCGTTGACCGGCGGCTGGCGGGAGATGCGCCCGGTCGTCGGATCGCTGATCGGTGTCGCCGGCTGCCTGCTGCTGGTCGCCGTGGTCCAGGTGCCCCGCCTGCGGCTGCCGATCCTCGGCGCCCTCGTGGTGGTCAACCTCGTCACCATGCAGGTGATCGACGAGCGGCTGGTGCTCCCGACCGTGGCGAGCACCGCGCCCACCCCACGGGTGGCCGACGTCGGGGTGCGCCCCGGCGAGCGGGTGTGGGCGTCCACCGGCGTGCACTACATCCTGCGGTTCAACCTCAGTCACCAGGTGACCTGGACCGACGTGCGGTGGTTCCGCGAGCAGCCGCCGGCCGCCGCGCAGGTGGTGTTCGCCCGCTGGGCGCCCGGCCAACCCGACGACTGGGACGGCGCCAGGTACGGCTTCGTCCGGCTCGGCGGCAACGAACGCCAGCACTGGGCGGCGTGGCGACGGGCGTGAGCCCGGCCTTTCGTGAACAGCCGATGTCCAACGGGGGCAGCGGCGGTTAATCGTGTCCGACCATTGTGCGAATATGCGCGACAATCAGCGTCGGCGGCGGTCGGCCTGGTTCAGTGAAATGGGAATGACGGTGATTTCCCGACCGTCGGACACCTCCCGGCGGCCGGTGCCTTCGACAAAACGAAAACGCCTGTTCATCTGCCGTACGACTGTGTTGTGCTCCAGCACCTCCCCGTCGAGCCGGTCCAGGTGCAACCCGTCGAAGGCGTACTCCACCGCCTCCCGCATGATGCCCAGCCAGGCGGGCAGCGTCTCGTCGCGCCCGGCCAGCCCGTCGGAGTCCAGATAGAAGCCCCAGGCGCCCGTCCGGGGGCCGTCCCACCGCAGGTCGAAGAAGGTGACCACGCCGCAGGGGCGGTCGTCGCGGACGTACACCAGCACCCGCCGCGACGGGTCGTCGCGGACCGCCGACCACCACCTGGCGTGCTCCTCGGCGGTGATCTCGTGGCTGTTCCTGCTGACCTGCCGGTTTGCTTTCTGATTACGCCAGGACAACATCAGATGAACGTCGTCCGCCGTTGCTTCGCGCAGCACGTGCCTCTCTCTTTCAATCTGTTCCCGTCCGGTTCGGGCACCTTACCCGGACGCACCGGGAAAGCGGATACACATTCGTTGGGTTGTAGACTCCGGCGCATGAACGAATTGAGTCGCGCGCAGATCCGCGACCTCATGGCGCAGGTGTTGAAGAACCAGGACAAGGAGCTGCCCGCCGACGACACGGCGCAGCTGCGGGAGATCGGCTTCCGGTCCCTCGACTTCTCCGAGTTGGCCCTGCGGGTGGAGGACGAGACGGGGGAGGAGCTCAACTTCGACGCCCCCGGCCTTCGCCGCATCGCCACGGTCGGCGACGTCCTGGACTTCCTCGTCGAGCTTGCGCACCAGTGACCGTCGCGGCACCCGGCCCAGTGGCGGCCACGCACCCCGAGCCGGCCGGCGCCGACAACCGGGTGGTCGTCGGCGGCGTCGCGCTGACCTGGCGGGAGCTGCCGACGCCGGCGCTGCCCGACCCCGCCGCGGTGCTCGCGCACTCCGCCGCGCACGCCCTCGCGGCCGCGCGGCAGCACGCCGTGCACGGCACCGAGTTGCTGCTCACCACCACGAGCCGGGTGGACGCGGAGATGTGCGCCGACCTGTCGGAGGCCGGCTTCACGGTCACCGTCCTCGACCACGACGGCACCCATCCGAGCGCGCCGGCCCGACCGCGTGCCGCCGACCCCGGCCGGCTGTGGCTGCTGACGTCCGGCTCGACCGGCCGCCCGAAGCGGGTCGGGCACACCCTCGACACGCTGACCACTGTGCGGGCCGACCAGCCCGAGCGGACCTGGCTCTGCCCCTACGCCCCCGGCACGTACGCCTGGTGGCAGGTGGTCACCCTGTCGCTGACCCAGCCCGGGCAGCACCTGGTGGTGGTCGAGCCGGACGAGCTGGACGACTGGCCCGCGGTCGCCGCCGCACACGGGGTGGACGCCGCGTCCGGCACGCCGACGTTCTGGCGTCGCACCCTCTACCGGGACGCCGCCGCGCTGGCCCGGGTGCCGCTGCGCCAGATCACCCTCGGCGGTGAGCCTGTGGACCAGGCGATCCTCGACCAGCTGCGGGCCGTTTTCCCGACCGCCCGGATCTCCTGGATCTACGCGTCGTCCGAGGTCGGCGCGTCCATCGTGGTGCACGACGGGCGGGCCGGATTCCCCGTCGACTGGCTGGACCGACAGGCCCCCGGCCGGCCGACCCTCTCCGTACGCGACGACGAGCTCGTGGTCACCTCCCCGTACCACGGGGCCGGGCTGGCCGGCCCGGTACGCACCGGTGACCGGGTGCAGGTCGTCGACGGCCGGGTGCTGATCACCGGGCGGCTGGACTCCGACGAGATCAACGTCGGTGGCAGCAAGGTCTCCGCCGGTGTGGTGCGCGGCGTGCTGACCGGGCACCCGAGCGTGGCCTGGGCCCGGGTCACCGGCCGCCGCGCCCCGGTGCTCGGCCGGATGGTGGTCGCCGAGGTGGTCCTCACCCCCGCCGACCCGGCCTCCGCCGACGGCGGCGTGCCGGACGAGGCCGCGCTGGTGCGCTGGTGCGCCGACCGGCTGCCCCAGCACGCGGTGCCCCGCCGGATCCGGGTGCTCACCGAGATTCCCGTCAAGGAGACCCTGAAGAGCGATGTCTGACCCCGCCGACACCCAGCTCGTTCCCCCCAGCTCCGTCGTCCTCGTCTCCGGGGGCTCACGGGGGCTGGGCCTGGCCATCGTCACCGACCTGCTCGACGCGGGCGTACGGGTGGCCGCGTTCGCCCGTACCGTCACCCCGGAACTGGAGAAGCTCGCCGCCGAGCACCCCGACCGGGTGCACGTCGGCTCGGTGGACGTCACCGACCTGCGCGCCGCGCATGCCTTCGTCCGCGAGGTGGAGCAGCGCCTCGGCCCGATCGACGGCATCATCAACAACGCGGCCGTCGGGCAGGACTCGCTGCACGTGCACACTGCCACCGACGACATCGCCCGGATCATCGGGACCAACCTGACCGCCCCGCTGCAACTGACTCGGCTGGTGGTCCGCCGGATGCTCGGCAAGGGCCTGCGCGGGCGGATCGTCAACATCACCTCGATCTGCGCGCAGCGTGGATTCCCGGGCCTGGTCGCGTACTCGGCCACCAAGGGCGGCATGGACGCGGCAACCCGCTCACTCGCCCGGGAGCTGGGCGGCCGGATGCTCGTCAACGCGGTGGCGCCCGGGTTCTTCGCCTCGGAGATGTCCGCGGTGCTCGGCCCGACCCAGCTCGACCAGATCGTGCGCCGCACCCCGAGCGGTCACCTCACCGAGCCGCTGGAGGTCGTACCCGTGGTGCGGATGCTGCTGCGCGAGCACACCAACATCAACGGCCAGGTCATCGTGGTGGACGGTGCCGCCTCCGTCTGACCTGGCCCAGCTGGCCGTCGCCGAGCGGCATCTGCGCATCGGCGTACCCGCCGACCTGGCCGACGCGACGACTCGTAGCCATCTCGACGATGGTCGCTGCGTCGGCTGGTACGGCCCGCTGACGCCCGGGTGGCGGGTGGCGATCGACGCCGAACGCGCGGACGCCCCGGTGCCGCCGGCGCTAGCTCGCCGCCTCGGCGTGCCGGACTTCTGGGCGCGGTGGACCCGTACCGAGTGCCACTGCAAGCTGACCGACGTGCCGGTGGCGGTGTGGTGGCGTACCCACGGTCTGAGCACGCCAGCCGGCGCAACGGTCTGGCGCACCCTCACCGTGGCCGACCTGGTCGTCACTGTCGGCGTCGCCCGCGAGCCTGCGCTGCCACTCAGCTACCAGGACCTGCGGCCGGCGCGCGGCCGCCCTGGCGGTCGGTGCCCTGGTTGCCTGTCGAGCTGCCCCAGATGTGGGGCAGACGCTCTCGCCGCTGGTCGGCGCCGTGGTTATCCCTGAGCTGCCCCTCGTCTTGGGCAGGCGCCTCGGCCGCTGGTCCACCTGGACCGCGAGTCTCGGGAGTACGCAGGGCTGCGCGACGGCTGTCCACGGCTGCGCGACGGCTGTCCACTGCTGCGCGACGGCTGTCCGCGGCCGCGCGACGGCTGTCCACGGCCGCGCGACGGCTGCCCGCCCCATATCCGGGGCAGCTCGACAGGCTCTCAGCCTCGCTCCACCGGCGCTGCGGGGCGACCCGCCGGGCAGCCTCGGTGGAGCGACCGATCAGATCAGGTCCCAGCTCAGGGGGGTGCCTCGGGGGACGTCGGTGGTGAAGGTGCGGCCCCGCACCCGGTCGATCTCCACCGGGGCCAGCCCGCCGGCCGGGCGGATCGAGCGGACGTTGTCCGCAGTCAGGGGGTCGCCGGCCCGCACGTCGGCGACAACGAACAGCGAACGGCGGAACCGCAGCCCCTCCCGCTCGGCCGGGGTCGGGCCGATCGCCGTGCCGCCCAGTGCGGCGTACGCCCGGCCCGACTCGGCGACCAGCGCCGACAGTTCGGCCGGATTCAGGGAGAAGTCCGAGTCCACGCCGCCGTCGGCGCGGTCCAGCGTCACGTGCTTCTCGATGAAGCAGGCGCCCAGTGCCACCGAGGCGACAGCCACCCCGATGCCTGGCGTGTGGTCGGAGAGGCCGACCGGCACGTCGAAGGCGCCGGCCAGCACCGGCAGCCGGCGCAGGTTGCTGTCGGCGGGCGGCGCCGGGTAGGACGCCGTGCAGGCCAGCAGGATGATGCCCGCCGCGCCGCCGTCGCGGGCGGTGCGCACCGCGGCGTCGATCTCGGCGACCGTCGCCATCCCGGTGGAGATCACCATCGGTTTGCCGGTGCCGGCGACCAACCGGATCAGCGGAAGGTCGACGAGCTCCGACGAGGCGATCTTGTACGCCGGTGCGTCAAGTGACTCCAGCAGTTCCACGGCCGTCGCGTCGAACGGCGACGAGAAGACGGTCAGACCGCGCTCGCGGGCCCGCTCGAAGATCGACGCATGCCACTCGTACGGGGTGTGCGCCCGCTCGTAGAGGCGGTACAGGTTCTCCCCGCCCCACAGCTCGTGCCCGCTGGAGATGCGGAACGCGGGGGTGTCGACGTCGATCGTGATCGTGTCCGGCCGGTACGTCTGGAGCTTGAGCGCGTGCGCCCCGCTCTCGGCCACCGCGTCGACGATCGCCAGCGCGCGACCCAGGTCGCCGTTGTGGTTGCCGGACATCTCGGCGACCACGAAGGGTCGCTCGCCGGCACCGACCACGTGCGGTCCGATCTTGGTTGTCGCCGTCATTGGGACCTCTGCTCAGGTACGTCCGCACCGGGGTGCGGTGGTGCTGTCGTCGTCCCCCCGAGGGGTGGACGACCTGGAAAACTCCGGCGCCGGGAACCGCGCCGGGCGTGGGGTGCGAACGCCGACGGTCACGGCAGGCGAATTCCGGCCAACGCGTCGGACCGCTCGGGCGTCCCGGTGGGCTCCGCGGCCCGCGTCGTGGTGGTGTCCCCTCGGTTCGGGTCCTCGTCGGTCCCGGCGTCCGGGCTCGCCGTCGGGCCCGGCCGGCGCAGCCGGCCCGCGACCCGGTGCGCCTGACGCAGCGCCGAGTACGCCAGCCAGTCACCGCGCCCCACCAGCCGGTGCTTGAGCCCGGCCACGCCGGCGGGCACCGGGTAGCCGCCGGTGGGCAGGTAACGGCGGTAGTGCTCGGCGACGCGGTGGAAGAACGCCCGCCGCAGGTGCGGGTGCAGGCGGTCGTCGTTGCCGGCCACCACCAGATAATGGCTGATCATCAGCTCGAACAGCTCGGCCCGGAACCGCTCGTCCGGGTGGTTGCGGGCGACCCAGTCCATCAGCCGCTCGTACTGGCCGAACGCCTCGAAGTGCCGGCCGCTGCGGGTGGAGGTGATCGCGCCCTGGCGGCCCTGCCGGTACAGGTAGCAGACCCGGTCCAGTACGGAGATCTTCTCCGCGCCGATGAGCAGCGGATGGCTGAACGGGATGTCCTCGTACCAGCCGGGGAAGAACCGCAGCCCCAACTCGTCGAGGAAGGCCCGGCGGACCACCTTGTTCCAGGCGGTGTGCTGCACCCGCAGCAGGTGCGGCTGGTCGGCCAGGCGGACCACACCCGGCACCCCGCGCAGCAGGTGACTGCTCGCGTCCACCTCACGTCGGCCGTCCTCGTGCACCCGCAGGTGGTCCAGCATCAGCACGTCGGGCTGGTGCTGGCGCAGCCGGTCCAGCACCGCCGCGATGGTGCCCGGGGGCAGCCAGTCGTCGCTGTCGACGAACCAGACGTACCTGCCGGTGGCCACGTCGAGACCGGCGTTGCGGGCCAGCCCCAGGCCCACGTTGCTGCTCAGGTGCACGACCCGGACGCCGTCGCGGCCTGCGTACGCGCGCAGCATCGCGCCGCAGCCGTCCGGCGACGCGTCGTCGACGGCGATCAGCTCGACCGCGTTCGCGTCGCCCGCGGGAATGTCCGCCCGGATCGACTCGAGGCACTGGTACAGGTACGCCTCCACGCCGTACACCGGCACGACGATGCTCAGCAGCGGTGCGTGCGTCGGCTCATTGACCACGCCGCCACCTTCGACGACCCGGGTGGCCGGGCCCGGAACCTGACGTGGCCGAGGAAGGTGGAGTCCCTGAACTCCCGCCGAGCGGAAGGTTAACGACGCTCGTCCGGTTCACCCGGGAGTGACCCGGTAGGGTGCCCCGGTGCGGCCCTGCCGGGTCGTCGCGGGCGTCGCCGTCGCGCCGTCCGACGCCGCGCCGAGGAGGAGACGTACGTGCTGGTGACCCTGCTGATCGTCAGGCGACCGGCATGACGGGCACCACCGACGTCCCGGCGGCCCAGCCGGCCCCGGTCACCCGGCTGCCCTCGCTGACCGGGCTGCGCTGGATCGCCGCGCTGCTGGTCTTCGGTTTCCACGCCGGCACCATGCGGATCATCGCCGAGCCGGACTACAAGGCGGTTGTCGACGCGCTGTTCACCCTCGGCCTGTCCGGGGTGCAGTTCTTCTTCGTTCTCAGTGGGTTCGTGCTGGTCTGGTCGGCCCGCCCGGGCGACTCCCGGCGGACGTTCTGGCGCCGGCGGGTCGCCAAGATCTACCCGAACCACCTGGTGCTGTGGGCGGCGGCGCTGCTTGTCGCCTGGTGGTTCGCCGACCCCGTCCTGCCCGCCGTCGCGCTGGAGAACCTCCTGCTGTTGCAGGCCTGGGACCCCAGGCCGGGCTGGTTCTACAGCATCAACACGGTGAGCTGGTCGCTGTCCTGCGAGTTCTTCTTCTACCTGTGCCTGCCGCTGGTGCTGCCGCTGCTGCGCCGGGCCCGTCCCGCGCTGCTGTGGACGCTTGTCGTCGCCCTGCCGCTGCTGATCCTCGCGCTCTGGCCGGCCCAGCACCTGGTGCCGGAGGACAGCCGCTGGTGGTTCACCCAGATCTTCCCGCCGGCCCGGTCGCTGGAGTTCTGGTTGGGCGCGGTGGCGGCCGAGCTGATGCGCCGGGGCCTCTGGCGCGGTCCCGGCCTGACCGTCGCGAGCGCGATCTTCGTGGCCACCTGGGTGGCAGCGGCACAGTGGATCCGCGCCGAGCTGTGGACCACCCTGCTGGCCGTGGCGTACCTGCTGGTGATCACCGCCGCGGCGGACGCCGACGTGCGGGGCCGACGCTCGCCGTGGCGGTCCCGCCCGCTGGTCTGGCTCGGTGAGGTCTCGTTCGCGTTCTACCTCGTGCACGTGCTGGTGATGACGAGCGTGCTGCGGTGGACGGGGGACTGGGGGACCGGGTTCGGCGGGTGGCGCGGCCCGGCTGTGGTGCTCGGCTTCCTGTCGGTCAACCTCGTCCTCGCCGCACTGCTGCACCGCTTCGTGGAGACACCGATGATGCGCCGGCTCGCCCCGAGCCGCCGGGCCCACCCGTCGGCCGTTCCGCGTCCGCGCACACCAGCCACAGGCGCTGACGAACCCACCCACCAGGCCGGGAACGCGCCGGCCGCCGGGCCCCGGCCCGAGGACCGATCGACGTACGCCGACTCGCGCTGATCGTCCACGCTGGTCGGCGCGGCGTGACCCGACACGCCCGGCGTCGGTGCGTCCGGCCGGCGACGGCGGTAGCGTGAGGACGTGCTTCCGGTCGCGCTCACCTGTCCCCTGTGGTGGGTGGCGCGCTGGGCCACACGGGTGCTGACCAGCCTCGCCGTCGTCGCCGCCCTCGCGCTCGGCGCGGGCGCGTCGCCCGCCTCCGCCGGTTCCCCGACGTCCGCCGACGCCGCGTCGACGTTCACCGCCAGCGGGCCGATCACTCGGCAGGCCACCGTCACGCCGGGCATCGTCACCGGCCCGAGAACGCCGTCCGGTCTGATCGGCGTGGTCGCCATCGGGCACCTGCCCTCGGTCGTCGCCGCCGACGTCGCCGACCGGCACACCTCGACCCGGTCGGTCGACCCGCAGCCCGCCCGGCTGGCCGCCGGCATCCTGCCCGCCGCCACGGGTGTCACCGCGGCGAGCGCTGCCCGGTCCGAGTGGCGGCCCCACGCCCGCGGCCCGGCCAGCCGGGCACCCCGGGCCCCGCCCTCCCGCTGAGCCATCGGGACGAGCGTCCCGCCGCCGCGCCTGTCGATCAACCACCCGCACCCGTCGGCCCGTGGCCACGCCACGACCCGCCCGGCCCGTGCGGCTCACCGTCGCATCGCTGTCGTTCCGAGGTGTCGATCATGGAGACCGTTGTCTTCTACCAGTTCCTGACCGAGGTACCGCAGGCCGCCGCCATCTGGTCGGTGCTGTTCCTGCTGGCGTTGAGCGTGCCCGCCGTTCTCGTCGCCCGCCCGGAGCGGGACGGGCCGACGGGTGAGCCGGGCCCGACCGCGCCCACCGCCCGGGAGGCCGCAGCCGCCGCAGCCGCCGACAGGCGCCGGTACGCCGAGGAGGTGGCTGTCGCCGCCGCCGGCGCCGCGCAGACCGCCCGACGGCGACGGGCTGACTGGCTGGTCATTCAGGAGGAGGCCGAGCGGGCCTGGGCCGGGTACGACGAGGCGGACACCGTGGCCCGTCGGTTCGCCGGCGCCGGGGCGCTGCCCACCCCGCGTACCCCGCACACCCCGGCCGAGTACGCCGCCCGGGAGCGGTACCTGCACCGGGCCGCGATGGCGGCGTACTGGCGCGGGGAGCTGACCATGGGGCAGCTCGGTGACGTGTTCGGGCACCGGCGGGGTTGGGATCCCCGCCGGCACCCCGTCGAGCAGGAGGTGCTGCTCGCCCGGGCGATCAGGGACGCGAGGCTCGCCGACTACCGGGTCGCCGCCGAGCGGGAACGGTCGGCCTGGCGGGACGCGGAACTGGCCGCCGAATCGGCCCGCACCCTCGCCGAGGAGGCGTACGCGGCCGCGGCCCGACTGCGGCCCGGCCCGGCGCCGGCCCGCCGGGCGGCGACCGGTGCGGTACGTCAGGCCGCGGTGGCCCGCTGGCGCCCGGCGCGCGTCAGTTGAGCCGGCCCGTCGGTTGAGCCCGATCTGTGACGTGAGCCCGGTCACGGGCCCGCAAAATCGGGCGCTCGACGCGATCGGGCCCGTTGTTCGCACGAATCCGACGTCGTTGTCGACGGCCTGTCCGGTTGTCGACCACAGGCGTCGCCGTAACCGGTTGTCCCATCGAGTCACGTCATCGGCAATACGCGCAGAAATTGTCGCCCAGAATGATGTTTACGCAGGTGGACGCGGCTTGGCAGGCGTACGCACCGGCCAGTAGTGTCGTCCCGTCCGGTGCGGTTACCGATCGCAAGAGGCGACGCCGCGCCGACCCGCTCAATCGTGATCAACGAACCGGGGACCCACCAGTAAGTCCGGGGTGAATCCGCGAGCCACGGCCCGCGGTAGGGCGATCTTCCCGCCCGAATCCGTCAGCTAACCCGGTAGGCGGTGTCGGAAGGAGTTCCATCCTCGTGCAGCACCTCTCCACCCTTTGCTTGTTCCCCCGCCTCCACGGCGCGGCGGTGCCCCCGCTCATCCGTCTGGTGAGCTGACCCCCGGGTCATCGCCCTTCCCGCCCGGCAGCGCCGGGCGTTCCCCTCGAGCGGTTCACCATCCGCGGACCACGGTTCGCGCGCTGGCGCCTGCCTGGATACCGGCTCGGCCCCGGTGTGCCGCTCTCCCCCCGAACCGTGGAGGACCCCGTGAAGCACACCCTGAAGCGTCAGCTCCGCCGTCTCACCACCGAACGTCCGTACCAGATCGTCGCCGCCTCCGCCGCGGCCCTCGCGCTCGCGGCCACCTCCGGTGTCCTGCTCACCGACACCGACGACGCCCCGGCCGGCCAGCACAGCGCGACCACAGTCGCCGAGATGCGCAGCGACCTTGCCGCCTCCCGTGGCCAGGCGCGCGTCGCGTCCCCCTCGGCCAGCGCCGCGCCGAGCAGCGCCGCCCCGGCCACCAGCGCCGCGTCACCCGCCGCGAAGGCCAGCGGCAACCCGGACCTCACCCGTAAGCCGACACCGCCGAAGCCGCCCGCGACGAAGGTGCTCGACTACGACTACGAGGCGCAGAACACGTACTACAACTGCGGTCCGGCGGCCACCCGCAACGCGCTCAGCGCCAGCGGCATCGACCGCACCCAGAACGAACTCGCCGCCGAACTGGGCACCACCGAGATGGGCACCAACTCGGCACTTGACACCACCCGCGTGCTCAACGCCGAGGTGAAGGGTTCCCCGTACCGGACCCGGATGTTCGCGGGCTCGCCCAGCCCGGCCCAGATGGACCAGCTCCAGGCCGACGTCGTCAAGGCCATCACCGACGGCCGTGGCGTGGTGGCCAACGTCGCCGGCGACGCCGTCGACACCAACGGCGGCTGGCACTCCTACGGCGGTGGGCACTACATCGCCGTGGTGGGTTACCGGGACAACGGCCGGACCGTGCGGATCGCCGACTCGGCGAACGCGGCCGACGCGTCGTACTGGATCACCACGATCGACCTGGCCAACTGGATCGCCACCCGGGGCTACTCCGCCTGACCCAGGCGGATGGACCGCCGCGGGCGCCGTCCCCCACGAGGGGTCGGCGCCCGCGGCGTCTTCGTGTCGTGCTCAGTAGTCGATGAAGCCGTACAGCGCGAGGTGGTTCGACTTCGTCCCGCTGACCGTGTGCCCGATGCTGGACGGCCGTACGGTGCCCTTCACGAACAGATAGTCGATCTTGCTGGACCCGCTGGTGGCGGCCGAGCCGTAGCCGGTCATGCCGTAGCCGCTCAGCGTGCTGGCCGCGATGCCCGTGCGGTTCGCGTCGATCCCCACGATCCGGATCGTGGAGGCGTTCAACAGGCTCGTCGCGTCCGCGCCCAGGTGGATGCCGCTGTTGGCGATGCCCCGGTCGCCGTCGCCGGCGCACGCGTTCTGCCGGTTCTCCTGCGGCAGGTGCATGGTCGCCGCGAACACGCTGGTGCCGGTCGCCCTGATCGTGAACCGGGCCGCGATGGCGCTGGTCCGCTTCCACTTGTAGTAGTCGGTGCTGTCCGGGTCGCTGTTCGGCGGCTTGTACAGCGTGCACCCGGCGCCGTTGGCGTACGCCGTGCCCGGCTTGAGCCAGCCCGCGCTCCAGTACTTGGAGATGTCGCCGGCGGCGAGGCTGAGCGTCCTGGTGTTCCAGATGATCGCGTTGGTCTGCTTCTTCTTCAGGTCGCCCAGCGACTGGGAACTGCACTTGTGCGTGCTGCCCCACGGCTCCGGGTCCGCCCAGGCCACGATGGCCCCGTACGTGCCAGCCGGGTAGCCGAACTTCGCCGACAGCTGGTCGGCGTACGCCTCGGCCTGGCCGGTGCCGCGCACCTGCTGCACGATCAGCAGGTCCGGCGCCACCACACCGCTGGTGCCTGTGCGTCCGGCGTCGTCGACCAGGATCGAGGTCAGGTGGTCCGGTCCGGAGATCCGGGTGCAGCTCCCGTCGGCGTTGTTCACCACCAGGTTCTCGATGTTGTTGTTGTAGACCCGCAGGACCCGGTCGGCCGCCGCGACAGCCGCGCCGTGCGGCGCTGCGCCCGACGGTGTGCCGAGCGCGGGCGCGCCCGGTGCCGCGCCGAGGGCGACGACGGCCACCGCCGCCACCAGTGTTGATCGATGCCTTCTGAGCACGGAGGCTCCCTCCCGCGACGACGATGCCCGTCCAGGCGCCGCACTCTACAGTGGATCACCGCCGGTCGGGTCCGCGTTCGACTCTCGTTCCGGGCCGCGAACCGTGGGAGACTGCGGCCGTGGCGGATGAATCGGGTGGTCAAGCCGGTCGCGGACCGATCCTGCTGCTGCTGCACGGGATGGGGGCGAGCGGCGACGTGTGGCTGCCCTGGGCGCCGCTGCTGGAGCAGCACTGGGCCGCGCGGTGGCTCGCCCCGGACCTGGCCGGTCACGGCTGGTCGGCGCCGCTGCCGTCGTACTCCTTCACTGGTCTTGCCGACCGGATCGCCCGCGGCCGACGACCGGCTCGTCGTGCTCGGGCATTCGCTCGGCGGCGTCGTCGGTCTCGCGCTGGCCGCCCGCGACGCCGGACTGCCCGTCGACGCGGTGGTCGGGCTGGGCATCAAGGCGGTCTGGTCGCCCGCCGAGCTGGACCGCGCCGCCGCGCTCGCCGCCCGCCCGGTCAGCTGGTTCGCCAACCGCACCGAGGCGGCACGCCGCTACCTGCGGGTCTCCGGGCTGGTCGGCCTGCTCCCACCGGACCATCCGGTGGTGGACGCCGGGCTGCGGCAGGTCGACGGCCGGTGGCGCCTCGCCATGGATCCCGGCGCGTTCGCCGTCGGCGAGCCCGACCTGGCCGCCCTGATCGCCGCCACCGACGTGCCTGTGGTGCTGGCCCGCGGCGAGCACGACCCGATGGTCACCGACGCGCAGCTCAAGGAGTACGGCGTCCCGGTCGTCACGCTGCCCGGGCTCGGGCACAACGCACACGTGGAGGACCCGGCGGCGGTGCTGGCCCTGCTCGACGCGTACCGCTGAGGCGCTACACGGCCGCCGGGGCGGTGAGCGTCCGCTGCGGCGCCAGCTCCCGGCGGGCGGCGGTCAGGAACGCCTCGGCGTACGACTCGGCCGGGAAGTCGCCCAGGTAGTGGCGGCGGGTGGCCCACCGGTCCTCGGCGGCGGGATCGGTGTCCAGCAGGTCGGTCAACACCTCGTCGGTGTTCGACATGTCCCGCCGCAGCACGTAACCGGCGGCGGCCAACGGGAAGCGCCGCACGAACCCGTCGCCCTCGTCGCCCATGTCGGTCACCGCGTACGGCTTACCGGAGTAGAGGTAGTCGGAGATCACCCCGGACACGTCGGAGATCAGCGCGTCCGAGCGGTTCACGCACTCGGTCAGGCTCAGCTCGCGGGCCGCCGCGCCGACGACGTGCTGCCGTCCGGTGCGGGCCCGGTCGGCGACCAGCAGCTCGGTCAACCGGCCGAGCTGCCGGGCCGAGGCCGGATTCTGCGCGGTGTACGGGTGCGCCCGCAGGATGACTGTCGCGCCGCGCTCCAGCAGCCGCCGCAGCAGCGTCTCGGCCACCGGCAGGGAGCAGTAGTCGGCGTCGGCGTGGTGCCCCGTCCAGGTGGGGGTGTAGAGCACCGTCGGGTGGGCGAGCCCGCGTACCGGCTCGGGGCGTACCTCGATCGACTCGACCTGCGGGCGGCCCACCACCACGAACTTCTCGGCCGGGATCCGTACGCCGGCGCGGGCGTACCGCTCGATCGCCGCCGGGCCGGCCACGAAGATCCGGTCGAAGATCCCGGACACCGGGTTGGCGCTGGGCGCCTTGTCGCTGTCGCCGTGGTGCAACTGCACGTGGGTGAGCTGGGTGAACCTGATGCAGTGGCTGTTCTTGGCGCCGTGGTTGACGTAGAACGCCGCCCGCAGGCTGGGCACCAGCGCCTCGTCCATCGCCCGCAGGGTGGGGCAGTAGACCACCGGCGCGTCGGTGGCGGCGGCGATCGGCGCGAGGAACTCCGGCTCCCGCACCAGCACCACGAACGGGCGGCCGATCCGTTCCAGGTAGGGCAGCCACATGGTGACCTGGTACTCCGAACCGGGGGGTGCGGAGAAGTAGAGCAGGAACTCCGGCTCGTGCCGGCGCAGCGCGCGGGCCACCGCCCCGCCCCCGGCGGCCGGCCGGAACCGGCGCCGGGCCAGGTCCAGGGCGACAGCCCCGGCCCCCGCGCCCACCAGCAGGCTGGCGACGAGCGCCACGACGGCGGGCAGGACCAGCGCGGCGGCGAGGGCCACGACGGCGAGCAGCCCGAGCAGTGCGGTGCCGAGCCGGTCGGCGACCAGCGGCGTCCAGGACCGGACCGGCAGGTTGGCCGCGCGGATCTCCAGGTTCCCGGCCGTCCGCAGTGGCCCCACCAGCAGCACCAGCCCCAGCAGGACCAGCGCGGTGGCCACCAGCGCCGGGTCGAACCCGTCGTCGAGCCGCCGGGAGTAGCCGACAAGCACCGCGGCGGCGATGAGGGCCGTCTCGGCGACCAGGTCGGCGCCGGGCCGGATCCGCTGCTCGACGGCTGCCGCGGCCAAGGCGGCGACGGCCAGCGCCAGCCCCCAGTCGGTGGCGCCGGTGAGCGCCAGCACGACGAAGGCCAGCACGGCCAGCCCGGTGCTCAGGCACCGGGCGGCCATCTTCCGGACCAGGTCACCGCGCATGTCGCTCCGCTTTCCGCCCTCGCCGCCGTCAGTTCGCGGAGGCCGCCGCCGGTGCCTCGGCCCGGTCCGGGCCGGACTGCGCCGGCACGCTCGGCCCGTCACCGGGCGCCCGGCGTACGTCGATCACCTGGCCGGTCAGGTCGGAGATCAGCACGTCAAGCGACGACTGGGCGACGGCCTCGGCGGCGAGCAGGGTGTGCTCCGGCTCCTCGCCGAACGCCCGGGTGCGCATCGGGGTGGCGGTCCGCTCCGGGTTGATGCAGTTGACCCGGACGCCGACGTCGGCCCACTCGTCGGCGAGCGCCTGGGTGAGGTTGACCAGGGCGGCCTTCGTGGCCGAGTAGAGCGCGTAGCGGGCCCGCCCCCGGGTGTACGAACTGGAGGTGTAGAGCAGCAGCTGGCCCTTGGTCTGCTGGAGGTACGGAAGGGACTGCCGCGCGATGGTCACCGGGCCGACGAAGTTGACCTGGAGCACCCGGTCCATCGTCTCCTCGTCCATCTCGGCGAGGGCGCCCTTCTCCAGGATCCCGGCGGTGACCACCACGTGGTCGATGCGGCCGGTGGCCTCGAACGCGGTCTTCAGCGCGGCCTCGACGTCCTCGGCGCGCTCGACGTGGGTGCCGGTGGTGGAGCGGCTGAACGGGAAGACCTGCGCGCCGTAGCGGCGGGCCAACTCGGCCAGCTCGTGACCGATGCCGTAGCTGCCGCCGAACACCACGATGGTGCGGCCGGTCAGCTCCTCGGCGTAGCTGCGGTGGTCGGTGAGCCGGGGCGCCTGCGCGGCGGCGAGCTGGAAGAGCTTGTCCGCCAGGTGCACGTCGACCGGGTGGGTGACCTTGATGTTCTCGTCGGAACCGTCGATCACCTTGATCGGGGTACCGGGCAGGTAGTGCAGCACCACGCCGCAGTCGTCGGTCGCGGCGAAGTCCGGGTCGCCCTCGGCGATCCGGTACGCCTCGCGGATGGTGGGGGAGCGGAACGCCTGCGGGGTCTGGCCACGGCGCAGGCGGGAACGCATCGGGATGTCGGTGATGCAGTCGTTGTCGTCGACCTGGATGATCGTGTCCGCGGAGGGGATGGCCACGTCCACTGCGTCGTAGGTCCAGAGCGCGTTCACGCACTCGCGCACGATCCGGCCGCTGAGCAGCGGGCGTACCGCGTCGTGGAAGAGGATGTTGCAGTCGGCCGGGCCGACGGCGTCCAGGGCGATCCGGGTCGTCGCGTTGCGGGTGTCGCCACCCTCGATCACCTTGGTGACCTTGCGCAGGCCGGCCTTCTCGACGATCTGCCGGGCGTCCTCGACGTGGCCGGCGGCCATCAGCACGATGATCTCGTCGATCTCCGGTGCCGCCTCGAAGACCGCCAGGGTGTGCTCGATGATCGGCTTACCGGCGATCTTCAGGAGCTGCTTCGGGATGCCGAGGCCCAGCCGGGTCCCGGTGCCGCCCGCCAGCACCACGGCCACTGTCCGCGAGGGCCGCCACGGTGCCGGGGTCTCCGTTGCGGCGTCCGGGCCAGTGGTCTGGTCCTGCGTCATTGCCGGATCCTCACTCTCGTCGAATGCGTTAACGGAAGGTTCCGCCCGAGCGGCGACGGGATGAACCTTAACGCGCGGACCGCGCCACCCCAACGCGGGCGACGCGGTCCATGGCGTCGTGTCGATGCCGGAGGTTCGCCGGCACTTCTACTTGCTGTTCGCGTACGCCTCGTATTCGCGGATGACCTCGTCGGTGGGGCCGTCCATCCGGATGACGCCCGATTCCAGCCAGATCGTCCGCTCACAGGTGTCGCGTACCGAGGAGAGCTGGTGGCTGACCAGGAACACCGTGCCGGCGCCCTCGCGCAGTTCCCGTACCCGCTGCTCGCTGCGCTTGCGGAAGCCCTTGTCGCCGGTGGCGAGCGCCTCGTCGATGAGCAGCACGTCGTGCTTCTTCGCGGCGGCGATGGAGAACCGCAGCCGGGCCGCCATGCCCGACGAGTACGTCCGCATCGGCAGGCTGGCGAAGTCGCCCCGGTCGTTGATCCCGGAGAAGTCGATGATCCCCTGGGCCTGCTTGGCCACGTCGTCCGGGTGCATCCCCATGGCCAGGCAGCCGAGCACCACGTTGCGCTCGCCCGACAGGTCGTTGAGCAGTGCCGCGTTCACGCCGAGCAGCGACGGCTGCCCCTGGGTGTGGATCGCGCCCCTGTTGACCGGCAGCAGGCCGGCGATGGCCCGCAGGATCGTGGACTTGCCGGAGCCGTTGCTGCCGATCAGCCCGATCGCCTCGCCCCGGTACGCGGTGAACGAGACGCCCTTGACCGCGTGCACCTCCCGGACGTTCGGCGCGTGGGTGCGCTTGACCAGCCGGCGCAGCGCGGCCACCGGCGTGGTGCCACCGGAGGCGCCCTGGTGCACCCGGTAGATGATGTGCGCGTCGTCGACCACCACGGTCGGGATGCGCTCCTGGGTGGCGGTCAGTGTCGCGGTCGCCTCGGTGGAGGCCCCGATGTGCTCAACCACGGCCGTACTCCTGTTCGCCGCGCCAGAAGTAGATGAAACCGCCGAGCCCGGCCACCAGCGCCCAACCCGCAGCGACCAGCCAGAGCCGGGTCAGCGACTCGTTGAGCAGTGGCGCCTGCTCCAGCAGGGAGTAGCGGGCCAGCTCGATGTAGACCAGCAGCGGGTTGTACTGCACGAGCGTCGTCGCCCAGGCGGGCAGCCGTTCGAAGAGGCTGACGCTGTACAGGACACCGGAGCCGTACATCCAGGTGCGCATGACGAACGGCATGACCTGCTTCAGGTCGCTGGACTTGGAGCCCAGCCGGGCAACCAGCAGCACCACGCCGGCGTTGAACACCGCCTGCAGCAGCAGGGCCGGCACCAGCAGCAACCACTTCAGCGTGATCGGCTCGCCGGTGACCAGCACGATGCCGATCAGCACCACCATCGACGCCAGCAACTGCTGGAACTGGGTGATCGTGGTGGACAGCGGCAGGCTGGCCCGGGGGAAGTGCAACGCCCGGATCAGCCCGAGGTTGCTGCTGATCGACTGGGTGCCCGCCAGCACCGCGCTCTGGGTGAAGTTGAAGATGAACAGCCCGGTGGTCAGGTAGGCGATGAAGTTCGGAATGCTGTTCTGAGCCAGCACCACCCCGAAGATCAGGTAGTAGACCGCCGCGTTGGTCAGCGGTGTGAGCACCTGCCAGAGCTGGCCCAGCTTGGCGTTGCTGTACGAGGCGACCAGCTTGGCGTTGGCGTACGCGGCGATGAAATGCCGGTAGGCCCACAGTCGGCGGCTGTACTCGACGAGGCTCGGTCGCTCACCGGCGACCCGTAGCCCGTGCCGAGCGGCCAGCTGCGCCTGGGTCAGGCCCGTGTCGGGGTCGACCAGCGCGGTGGTGGCCATGGATATGGCGCTCCGATCTTTCGTGCAGACGGGGTTGCTCGCGACGATGGGATCCTAGTGGGAGTTGTGCGCGGGGCGCCGCCTCGTCGCTGCGTGGACAGTAGTCCGAAACACGTCGGGACGCAACCGTATCGTCGTTGCGCTACGCTGGCCGTCGTGACCTGCGAGAAGAGTCCCTGGTGACGTCCGAGAAGAGGCGTGCTCCGGCCGGCGCGGCGGTGCTCCGTGGAGAGATCACCACGGCCATCCGGCGCGCGCTGATGCAGGAGCTCGCCGCGGTCGGCTACGGCCGGCTCTCCATCGAGGCGGTCGCCCGCCGGGCCGGCGTCAGCAAGACGGCGATCTACCGCCGGTGGAGCTCCAAGCTCGACCTGGTCGTGGAGATCGTCGCGGCGGCGGCGCACGGCAAGCTCCCGGCGCTTGACACCGGCACCCTGCGCGGCGACCTCACGCTGCTGTTCCAGGCCGTGGCGCATGCGCTGCGCCACCCGCTGGCCTCGCAGATCATTCCCGACCTGCTGGCCGAGGCCGCCCGCAACCCCAGCATCGACGCGACCCTGCGTCAGGTGCTCCAGGCCCGCCAGCAGGACATCGGCGGTCGTCTGGTCGGCCGGGCCGTGCAGCGGGGAGAGCTGCCCGCCGACACCGACCCGGACGCCGCGATCGACCTCATCGTCGGCCCGCTCTACTGGCGGCTCGCCATCGCCCGGCTCCCGCTCACCGACAGTTACCTGGAGCGGCTCGTCGAGTCGGTGGTCGCCGGGCTCGGCGTGACAGGTGCCGTGCCGCACCCCCGAGCAGCTCCGATGGCCGGCTGACCGGCCCCGCGACACCCTCCAAACGGTGGGCCCGGATTCCCCGCCCGCCTCCGCTAGGCTGCCCCATTGACATCGGGCTGTCACCGAGACCACATCCAATTTCCGCCCCCACACTCGCCGCCGGACGACAAGGACGACCCGTGACGAAAGTCGAAGACGCTGTTGTGGCGCCAGCGCCAGCCGACCGAGAGACCGCCCCGATCGCGGGCCCCGCAGCGGCGGGCACCAACCGGTCCGGGCGCGGCCGGAGTCTGATCGGTCGACTCAACGCCGGTGTGGCAGCCGCACCCGTCCTGTTCACCGACGCGGCGGTGGTCGGCTTCGCCCTCTGGACGCTGCTCTACCACCTCAACCTCGGTCTCGCCCTGCGTCCCTCGGTCGTCTTCATCGGCTGGGTGGTCCTGCTGCCGGTCGTGGCGTACGTGACCTGGAAGCTCCGGCAGCGGGACGAGGTCGTCCGGCCCGCCGACGACGAGCCGGCGAGCGCGCCCGCCGAGCCGCCCGTCGACCGGACGGCGCTGCTGCGCCGGTACGCCCTGCCCCTCGGCTCCGCGCTCGGCGCGGCGCTGTTCGCGTCCCTCGGCACGGGCACGGTGACCTGGTGGCTGGCGATCGGGCTCGGCCTGGTCTCGGTCATCTCGGCGTGGCTGGCCGTGTCGCGCCGCGGCGCCGCGGTCGACAGGGGCACCGCTGCGGCAAGCCGGGGCACCACCCCGGCGCAGGGCTGGGTGGTCCTCGTCGTCTCGCTGGCCGCCGCCTACTTCGCCACGCTCATCGCTCGGGTCTCCCTCGACGACGTCTTCTACGTCGGCAAGTCCGTCTGGGTGGCCGAGCGGGACGAGATCCCGTTCCGGGACTTCCTGTTCACCGAGGGCGTCCTGCCGGCCGGCTCGGCGAATCCGCCCCTGCCGTCCTTCGAGGTCTTCATCGGGGCGATGGCGCGCGTCCTGCACGTGCACGCCGCGTCCGCGACGTGGTACCTGCTGCTGCCGGTGCTCGCCGTCTTCGCCATCTTCGCGCTGTGGCGTCTCGTGCAGCGGTGGGCGCCGCGACGTCCGCTCGTCGCGTTCGGCGTGGCGGCGGCCTACATCCTGCTGGTGGCGTACTTCGCCGACTCCTTGAACACGTACCACCTGCCCCGGCTGACCCAGGGCAAGAGCGTCTTCGTGCACGCGCTCATCCCACTGGCCTGGGTGTACTTCACCGACTACCTGGAGCGCCGTTCCCGGCGTTCGCTGATCCTGCTCACCCTGCTCTCCGTGGCGAGCGTCGGCTACACCACCACGGCCGTGATGCTCCTTCCCCTGATCGGCGCCGCGGCGGGTGTCGCGCTGCTGGCCACCAGGCGGGTGCGCGACGCCGTCCTGTGCTTCGCGGCAGTGTCGCTCTACCCGGTGCTGTCCGGCGCGCTCGTGCAGGTCCTGCGCGGCGGGATCGAGACGACGGTCGCCACGTACGCGCCGCTGCTGCCGCTGCGGACCATCTACGAGCTCACCCTGTGGCTCGGCATCCTCGGCGTCATCGCCGGGCTCGCCGTGTGGTGGTCGCCTCTGGTGCTGCGCGCGGGCGCGCCCCGGCAGCTCGCCGCCGGTGCCGTGCTCGCGGTGACGGTCCTGCTGATCCCCGGGATCCTCAAGGTCGCCGGTGACCTCAGCGGTCTGCGGGCGGTGCTCTGGCGGGTGCCGTGGATCCTGCCGGTGCCGGCGCTCGTCGGCATGCTGGCCGTCGTCCGGCTGCCCCGGCTGCCCCAACTGGCCCGGGTCAACCGTGTCCTGGCCTTCGCGCTCCCCGCCGTGCTGGTGTGCATCTTCTACACCCAGGGCAAGCCCATGTGGAAAGACGACGTGGTCCAGACGGAGCCCACCTGGCGGATGCCGGTGGCCCGCAAGGCGTCCTCCTTCTGGATCAAGAGGCTGGACAACCGCCCGCCGGGCCTGGTGCTCGCGCCGTCGTCGGTCATGCGGTCACTCCCGGAGGTCACCACCGAGGTCCGGGTGGTGCTTCCCCGCGACCTCTACCTCACCGACTACGGGATCGACACGGAGTTCTCCCGGGACCGGCTGCTGCTGGCGAGACTGGCCGACGCCGACCGGACCGTTTCGATCTACGAGGCGGACGGCGCGATGCGCCGGGTGGGGGTCAGCACGGTCTGTGTCTGGAAGTCCAACACCATCGTCGCCGACGCCGCGCCGTACCTGGGTCTGGAGCTGATCGCGTCGCGCAACCCACCCGGCGCGATGAACTGCTACCGGACCACCGCGTCCCCGACCCCCGGCGGCTGACCTGCCGGGATACGTCGACACCACGGCCCGGACGCCTCGTCGCGTCCGGGCCGTGGCGTGTCGGCGCCCGGTTGTGACCCGCCGCACAGCGGCGGGACCCGTCAGGTGCCCGGATTGCGGTCCGATACCCGGGTGATCCCTCGGTGTTCCACGGCGTTAAGGTCGCAGTCACGCGCGGACGGCCCGAGGCGCGGTTTCGGGCGGGTCCGCGCGTGGCACACTGCACTTCAGGAGTTCGGACATGGGACGTGGCGTGCGCGGTGGCGGGGCCGACCCGTCGGTGGCGCGCGAGGCTGCGACCTCCGCATCGCCGCGTGGCCCCCGCGTCGTACGCAGGCCGTCCCCATCCGGCGTCGCCATCCAGGGCCACGCGCCCAGACGGTCACCACTCTCGTAGGGAGCTGTACCTTTGTTCGGCACGTTATCGGGACGCCTCGGCGTCGCCGCCCGCAGCGCGCTGCTGGTGCTGTCCTACCTGGTCATGCTCGTCGCCGGCACCTTCGGTTGGATCGCTCTGTTCGCCGTCGCCGGGCTGGTCGCGGTGGTTGGCGAGTTCGCCGTGGCCCGCTGGTCGCCACCGTCGCAGCTGCTGCTGGAGAAGGTCGGCCTGCACTTCTCGTACCGGCAGTTGACCCGGGATCTCGCCGCCGTGCTGCTGGTCGCCGCCGAGGTGTCCCTCAACGGCCATGAGCTGTCCTGGCTGCTCGCCCTGCCGGCAGTCGTGTGGGTCGTGTCGGTCTTCGCCGGCGCCCTGACCACCATGATCGAGCGTCGTAACCCGCTCTCCGCCATGGTGCGCAACATCGAACTGGGTCCGCTGCGCTCGGCCCCCCAGCCGCCGGCCTGGGCCGCGGCCGTGGCCGGCGAGCGGATGCCCCTGCTCAACCTGCTGCTGGTGCCGGCGGCGGTGGCCGCCGCGGTGCAGCACGACGTGACCCCGTTCTTCGTCGCCGCGGCGGTGGCCGTGGCGGCGACCGGCGTGGTGGGCGCGATCATCGCGCTGACCTGGCTGCGCGGCCGGGGCTCGGGTCCGGGTCCGCTGCTGCCCGCCGTGCAGCGGTGGCTGGACACCTACCGGCCCGAGGTGGCGCTCTACTTCGCCGGCCCGGCGAAGGACGTCTACCAGGCGAACATGTGGCTCGCTCCCACCGAGGCGCTCCAGCAGCGCGCGGTGGTGCTGATGCGCAGTCGGGACGCGTTCCTGGAGCTGGCCGACACCCGGCTGCCGGTGATCTGCGTACCGGCCGGGGTGGACTTCATGAACCTGGAACTCGGCAGCATCCGCGCGGCGCTCTACGCCGCGAACGTCGGCGCGAACATCCACATGCTGCGCGAGCCCACCACGAAGCACGTCTTCGTCGGGCACGGTGACAGCGACAAGCAGGCAAGCGTCAACCCGTACAGCAAGGTGTACGACGAGGTCTGGGTCGCCGGACTGGCCGGCCGGGAGCGGTACGCCCGCGCCGGTGTGGGTGTGCTCGACTCGGACATCGTCGAGATCGGCCGGCCGCAGCTCGCCGGTGTGCACACGTTCGGCGCCGAGTCGGTGGACCGGCCGTTCACGGTGCTGTACGCGCCCACCTGGGAGGGCTGGCTCGACGACGACCCGTACCACACCTCGCTCGTGCTGATGGGTGAGCGGATCGTCAAGGGGCTGCTGGCCACGAACCCCCGGGTGCGTCTGATCTACAAGCCGCACCCGCTCACCGGGTCGCGGTCGACGGCGGCCCGGAGCGTGCACGAGCGGATCGTCGGCGCGATCCGTGCCGCCGGCGGCAACCCGAACGCGTCCTCTCTGGACGGCACCGCGCACCTGGTCATCACGGGCCGCACGCCTGCGTTGTTCGACTGCTTCAACCAGACCGACCTGCTGGTCAGCGACGTGTCCAGTGTGGTCTCCGACTTCGTGCAGAGCCAGCGTCCGTACGTGGTGGCCAACCCGGCAGGCCTCCCGGAGGACGAGTTCCGCAGGGAGTTCCCCACCACGCGGGCCGCGTACCTGCTCTCGAAGGACTGCGGTGAGCTGGAGAAGATCGTGTCGGTGACCCGGGCCGGTGACGACCCGATGACCGAGGCGCGCCGGGAGTTGAAGACCTACCTGCTCGGCCCCGCCGAGGAGAACCCGATGGACCGGTTCCAGGAGGAGATCGCCCGCCTCTGCCGCTGACCCGACGATCCCGCGCCCGGCCCGACGCCGTCGGACCGGGCACGGTCGCGTCAGCTCAGGAGCGCGGCCACCGCGTCGGCGACCGGGACGTCCACCGGCAGCACCCGCGCGTCCACCACGGCGGTGACCGGCAGGGGACCGTACAGGTGCGGAAAGAGCTGCCCGCCGCGCGACGGTTCCCACCGCAGCGCGTCACCCAACCGGTCCTCGCGCACGCTCAGCAGGGTCAGCCCGGTGGTGCCGGCGAAGTGCCGACGGGCCGTCTCCACCACCTGCTCGGCTGCGGAGAGGTGGATGAAACCGTCCTGCCGGTCCACCGCCGAGCCGGCCAGGTGCCCGGCCGCCCGGGCGTCGTCCCACTCGACAGTCGGCAGCAGCTTGTAGATCACCTCCGCAGCCTACGTCGGCGGGTACGCGTTTCGGCCGTACCGCCGCCGACGCCGGGCGCGGCCCGGCATGCTCAGGTGCAACGGCCGCGGAGGGGATGGCGATGGAGAGCTACGACGACGACTGGACCGACAGCCAGCGGGCGCTGTACGACGAGTGCTACCGGGCCGGTGGCGAGTGGGCCGCGGATCCGGACACCCCGTCCGACGACGTGCAGCAGGTGATCAATCTGGCCGAGGCGGACGACGACGCCTTCGACGACGCCGAGATCGACTTTCCGCCCCTGGTCGACGCGGTCACCCAGGCCAGCGGCGTGAACGTCACGAGCGTCCCGGCCCGCCACGACGACCCGGGCTTTCGGGGCTTCACCGACGGTGTCCGGGACAGCGTCGCCGACGACGTCTTCGGCCTCTGAGCGTCCGCCCCCGGTGGGCGGGCCTCCCGCTCGCCGCCCGCTTCTGCCACCATTCGCAGGACGGCGCTGCGAGGGACGGGGGCACGGGTGCGGATCCTGCTGGTGGAGGACGACCGCCGGGTGGCCGCCGCGCTCTCCTCGGCTCTCGGCCGGCGCGGATACGAGGTCGAGCACGCCGCCACCGTCGCCGCGGCGCTCTCGGCCGCCCCGTGCGACCTGGTCCTGCTCGACCTGACGCTGCCCGACGGGGACGGCACCGACCTGTGCCGGGCGTTGCGCCGACGCAGCAGTCAGCTCGGCATCATCGCGGTGACCGCGCGGGGTGAGGAGCGCGACCGGGTGCTCGGGCTGCGCCTCGGCGCCGACGACTACGTGGTCAAACCGTTCTCGATGGTGGAGTTGCAGGCCCGGATCGAGGCGGTGCTGCGCCGGGCCGCGAACGCCGCGCCGGAGCGGCACCTGATCGAGGCCGGGTCGGTGCGCATCGACGTGACGGCCCGGACGGTGACTGTCGACGGCCGGCTGGTCACGTTGACCCGCAAGGAGTTCGACGTGCTGCTGTCGCTGGCCCGCCAGCCCGGGGTGGCGGTGCCCCGGGACCGCATCCTGCTCGACGCCTGGGGCACCACCTGGGCCGACCGGCACACAGTCGAGGTGCACGTGGGGTCGCTGCGCGGCAAGCTGGGCGACGCCCGCCTGGTGGAGACCGTACGCGGGGTCGGCTACCGGCTGCGCGAGGTCTGAGGAGCCGCCGTGCGTCGCCGACTGGTGATCAGCTACCTGCTGCTGATGGTGCTCGTCCTCATCGCCCTGGAGACACCGCTGGCCGCCACCCTGGCCGCCAGTGAGACCGAACGGGTGCGCGCCGACCGGCTGGCCGACGCCACCCGGTTCGCCTCGCTGGCCGGGCCGACGTTGCGCGGCGGCGGCCCGGACCCGATCGAGTCGGAGTTGCGCAGCTACGACGAGTTGTACGCGATCGGCGCGGCAGTCGTCGACCGGGACCGGGGGACCCTTGTCGCCTCGCCTCGGTGGCAGCCGACCGCGACCACCACGGCCCTGGACGTCGCGCTGTCCGGGCAGCAGGCCAGTGCTCCGCAGTCGGTGTGGCCGTGGACGACGGGCCCGGTGGTGGTGGCCGTGCCGGTGAGCGACGGTGGTGAGGTCCTCGGCGCGGTGGTGATCGTGACCCCGGCCGGCCCGATCCGCCGGGCCGTCGCCGCCTGGTGGTTGCTGCTCGCGCTGGCGGGTCTGCTCGCCGTGCTGGCCTGCGTGCTCACCGCGTTCGGGCTGGCCGGGTGGGTGCTGCGGCCGGTCACCGAGCTGGACGCGGTCACCCACGAGATCGCCGAGGGCGACCGGGGCGCGCGGGTGCAGCACCGCCTGGGCCCGCCCGAGCTGCGCCGGCTCGCGGCCAGCTTCAACCACATGGCCGACGTGGTCTCCGACGTGATGGACCGGCAGCGCGCCTTCGTGGCGCACGCCAGTCACCAGCTGCGCAACCCGCTGACGGCGCTTCGGCTGCGGGTGGAGGAGCTGGGCCCCAGCCTCACCGACGTGGACGGCCGCTCCGAGCACCGGTTGGCGCTGGAGGAGACCGACCGGCTGGCGCTTGTGCTCGACGCGTTGCTCACCCTGGCCCGTGCCGAACGCGAGGAGAACGAGCGGGTCACCGTCGACGCGGCGGCGGTGGCGGCGTCCCGGGTGGCCGCGTGGGCGCCGCTGGCGCGGCACCGGTCGGTCACGTTGCGGCTGGCCCCGGGCGACGCCCCGGCGTACGCCCGCACCGTGCCGACAGCCGTCGACCAGGCCCTCGACGCGTTGATCGACAACGCGGTGAAGTTCAGCGGTGCCGGCGGGACGGTGACGGTGACCGTGGCTCTCGGTGACCACGGGGTGGCCCTGGAGGTGCGCGACTCCGGCCCGGGCATGACCGAGAGTCAGCTCGGCCAGGCCACCGAGCGGTTCTGGCGGGCGCCGGACGCGCAGAACGTCGACGGCGCCGGGCTCGGCCTGACCATCGTCGCCGTGCTCGTGGACGCGTCCGACGGGCGGCTCACGATGCGCGCGGGGGAGCCGCGGGGGCTGATCGCCGGTCTGTGGTTCCCGGGGCCCCCGGCAGACGCCGACCGGCCGGATGCGGACACCGAACCCGCCGGCGACGCGTGCCCCGTCCCGTAGCGGGTGCTCAGGGTTTGGCCGCGCGGTACCACTGGGCGGCGCCCGGGTGCAGCGACAGCGGTGCGGTGACGATCGCCGAGCGGGGGCTCATCCGTCCGGCCGCCGGATGGGCCGCGCCCAGCTCGGCCCGGCGCTCCATCAGCAGCCTGGTCACCTCCCGGACCACCCGCTCCGGCAGGTTGGCCCGCACGATCAGGTAGTTCGGGTCGGCCACAGTGGTCACCGGGTCCATGCCGTACACCGAGCGGGGTATGTCCCGCGAGACGTAGACCGGCCCGTAGCGGGAGCGCAACGGCTCGGTAAGCGCGCTCAGGTCGACGATCCGGGTGGCGCTGCGCCAGGCCAGCTCCTCGATGCCGCGCACCGGCAGCCCGCCGGAGAAGAAGAACGCGTCGATCCGCCCGGAGCGCAGGGCGGCCACCGAGTCGTCCAGGCCGAGCCGCTCGCGGCGTACCTCGTCACCGCCGAGCCGCGCCACCTCCAGCAGCCGGGTCGCGGTGATCTCGGTGCCCGATCCTGGCGCGCCCACGGAGACCCGCCGGCCCCGCAGGTCGGCGAGGGTGCGCACCGCGCCGCCACCCGTGGTGACCAGGTGCAGCTGGTCGTCGTACACCCGGGCGATGGCGTCGACGGGCGAGTCCTTCGCCGAGGCTCTGGGCAGCACGTCGGCCTGGGTGAAGCCCAGCTCGGCGGCGCCGGAGCCGACAAGTCTGACGTTCTCCGCCGAGGCGGCGGTGACCACCACGCTTGCCCGCACGTCGGGCATCTCCCGGTTGAGGATTGTCGCCAGGGACTGGCCGAAGGCGTAGTAGACGGCTGTGGGGCTCCCGGTGGCGATCCGGATGCGCAGCGGCTCGTTCGCGGTGTCCCGGCAGCCGGCGGCGGTCAGGGTCACGGCCAGCAGCAGCGTCAACAGGGCCGCCGGGCCCGCGCGGCGGTGGCCGGGCCGACTGGACGAGGTACGCCTCACGCGCTGCACTGTGCGCCGTCGGCAGCGCGGGCGCAAGCCCGTCCGCGCGGCCGGCGCGTCAACGGCGTCGACTCAGCAGACCTGACGGCGTGCCGGCTCCAGGGTCGCGCTGCGCAGGATCCGCTCCCGGTCGGGGCCGTCGGCGACGCTGACCAGGAAACAGCCGGTACCCGGGCGGAGCCGGGCCGGCACGTCGAGCACGGCGGCGGCGCGGATCAGCACCGCGGCCAGCTCCCGGTCGGTGATCCGGACGCCGAGGATGTGCCGGCGGACGTGCCGTCCACCGGCCAGCAGCGCCGACCGCCAGGCCGCCGCCGCCAGACGGGACACCCACAGCCGCCGGGCCGGCGACGCGCCGGGAGCCGGCCCGCCGAGCAGTTCCCGACGCCCCTGCCGCCAGCCGGCGTCCAACAACCGGGTGTACGCGCCGTGGTGCTCGCGCGGCACCCAGAGCCTGTGCAGTTCGTAGCGGCGCCGCAGACCACCGACGGCGGTCTCGTGGGTCACCGGGATGTCCAGCCGGCCGAGCAGCTGACGCATCCGCTGCGCGGCGTCCTCCCGGTTGAACTCCACGCCTGGCGCGTACGGGGTGCCCGGCCGGGCGGCTGTCGGCGGCGGCGTGCACCGCAGCAGGCAGGCGGCCTCGAACGCGTCGCCGAGGGTCAGCCAGTCCAGTGGGGGAGGCGTCGCGGGTGCGCGCAGTGCGTCGAGCAGGGCAGGTTCCGAGGTCAACGAAGGCTCCCTTGTCGGAGTCTGGGTTCCCCTACCGTGGCCCCTGCGACGCCGTTGCGGAATGCCTCGCGCCCAGCCTTGAGGAAATCTTGCGGGTATCCGACGTCAGAGGTCGGTGACGACCAGATCCACCTGTCGTACCCGGCCGGGCGCGGTGGTCTGCTCCTCGACCGTGTGCTTCAGCTCGCGAAGCGTGCCGACGAGCTGCGCGGCGGTACGCGGGCGGGCGCCGGCGAGCAGCAGGTCGCGGACCAGCCGACCCTTGGTGGCCTTGTTGAAGTGGCTCACCACCGAACGGACCGGCGCCCCGTCGACCTCCCGCTCGTGCAGCACCCGCACGGTCACCGTCCGCTCGGCCAGCTCCCCGCGCGGCGTCCAGGTGGCCGCGTACGCGCCGGAGCGCAGGTCCAGCACCGGGCCGCGACCGGCCGCGCCGTCCAGTGCCGCCGCCAGCTCCCCGCGCCAGTACGTGGACAGCGCCCCCACGCCGGGCAGGCGTGCGCCGATCGGGCAGCGGTACGGCGGGATCCGGTCGGCCAGGCGTACCGCCCCCCACAGCCCCGAGCTGATCAGGATCGACCGGCGGGCCGCCCGCTGTGCCGGGGCCGGCAACGAGGCCAGCCCCAGCGCCTCGTAGAGCACCCCGGTGTAGAGCCGCTCGGCGGGCGCGGTGGCCGCCACGCGCAGCCGGGCGTTGCGGCGCAGCTCGTCGCGCTGGCTCTCGCTGAGCCCGAGCGCGACCCGAGCCGCCTCCTCGTCCGGCCCGGCGCAGAGCGTCACCAGCGAGTCGAGCACCCGTTCCCGGGCGGGGTTCAACTCCGGCAGCGAGACCCGGTCGGGGCTGAACCGTCGTCCGGTGCCGGCGTCGGCCTTGCCCTCCGAGGGCGGCAGCAGGATGAGCATGGGACTCCTCGACGGTGCGACGGCGGCGGCCCGGCCAGCGTACGACCCGCCGTTACCGCCAGGGCCGCACCGGTGTGTCGGGGTGGTACACGCGATAGCCGCCGACCTCCCGTACCGGTGTGGCGTCGTCCCGGTCGGCGAGCAGCCGGCGCAGCCGCCGGTCCATCGGCGAGTCGATCTCCACCACGTAGCCGGGTCGTTCGGCGCGGCCGACCTGCCGCCAGTACGCCAGGTAGCGGTTCTGCCCGGGGGACAGGTCGCCGTCGAGCACCCCGCAGATCACCGCCTCGTCGGTGTTGAAGATCAGCCGGTTGCAGGTCCAGTAGTCCCCGTACACCTCGTGCGGTCCGTCGGCGCGCAGCGCGGCGGCCAGCTCCCGGGCGGCGCGCTCCTCGGTCCGCGACGCGGCGGTCCCGGTCGTCACGAACAGCACGGTGGTCACCAGCGTGGTAGCGGTCAGCGCGACCAGCACGGCGGTGGCCAGCACGCCGGCGAGCCGCCCGAGCACGCTCGCCGTGCCCCGCCAGCAGGTCACCGCCACCACCCACAGCGGCCACAGCACCGCCGGCAGCGACAGTTGCAGCACCGACAGGTAGCGGGCGTTGTCCAGCGGGCTGGTCGCGGCGAGCGGGCTGCGCACGTACGACAGCAGGGTCAACGCGGCGCCCGCGACAAGCGCGAGCTGCACGACAGGCGCGACCCGCTCCCCGCGCGGCGTCGCGGCCGCCCGACGGTACGCGAGCACGGCGAGCGCCGCGCCGGCCACCAGCAGCAGCGGGTAGATCACCCCGAACCACTGCTGCCAGCGCCCGCAGCCGTCGACCGGGCAGAGCCCGTGCGCCAGCGGCACCCCCTCCAGCAGGCCTCCGGAGATCCGCTCGGACCACGGCGGTCGCGGTCCCGCCTTGGTGCTGACCTCCCGGAACACCGTCAGCGAGTCCTCGCCGGGGCCGGCACGTAGGTTGTCGAGGATCATCGGCGCGATCCCGACCACGACGCCGGCCACCAGCAGCAGGCCGGACCAGCCGAGAAGCTCCCGCCGCAGCGCCCACACCAGGGCCAGCCCGGCCACCGCGAGGTACGGCAGGATCAGCCAGTCCGACCAGGCGGCCAGGCCGACGAGCAGCCCGAACAACGCCACGGCGAGCCGCCGGCGGCGCACGGTGCCGGCCGCCAGCCCCACGGTGATCAGCAGCATCAGCAGCACCGCGGGCTTCACCTCGGGCCGTCCGCCGACGACTGTGAGCTGGTCGCGCACCACCCGTTCGCCCCCGAGCGCGAGCAGACCGACGACCACCGTGGCGAACCAGGGCGTGCAGATCCGGCGGGTCAACCTGTGGATCAGATACAGGAACACCGCGTACAGCGCGAGCATCGGCAGCCGCAGCACCGGCCAGCTCGGCCCGGCAAGCGCCACGAGGGGCGCCGCCAGGTACGACTCCAGCATCCCCATGTAGTGCTGGCCGTACAGGAAGACAGGCCGTTCCCGGCCCTGCCCGATGTGCAGCGCCGCGAGGCCGAAGGTGGCCTCGTCGCTGTTCGACACCGGCACCGTGTACAGCGTCAGGACCAGCCGGTAGACGACGCCGACGAGCCCGAGCAGCAGCGCCACGAGCGCCGGCCGGTCGGGTCGTGGGCGCCACCGCCCACCGTGCTGTTCTGGATGCGACACGACCAACGCCCCCGTCGTCGTCCCGACCGGAGTGTTTCACGGCCGGCGGGCGGGCCGGGGAGCTTCCGCGCAGTCGGGGTCCGCTCACGTGGCCGTGGGTGTGATCGTGTGGCAGGGTTGGCGCGTGCCACCCACTCCCGCCGGCCAGCTGGCCGTTCCCAACCTGCACCGGGCAGCGCGGATCGAGGACGCCGTTCACCAGCTCGTGGAGCGTCGCCTGCGCCGCACCGGCTGGCGGGTCAACATCATCGCGTACACCGGCTACGGCTCGCCGGGTTGGGTGCGGGTGATGTGCCGGGTGCTGCTGGGCCGTCCGGACACCCGCCAGCGGGGCCGCCTGGACAAGGTGCGTGGCTGGCGCAGCTTCACCACCCTGCCGGCGAAGCACGTCACGGTGACCATCGAGGCCGGTGGCGTGCGGCACGAGGCGCAGGCCGACCGCAGCGGCTTCGTCGACACGCTCGTCGAGGCCGACCTGCCGCCCGGGTGGGGCACGGTCCGGCTCAGTGTCCCGGACGCCGATCCGGTCGACGCGCCGGTACGCATCCTCGACCCCAACGTCACATTCGGCATCCTCTCCGACATCGACGACACGGTGATGGTGACCGCGCTGCCCCGGCCGCTGCTCGCCGCCTGGAACACGTTCGTGCTCGACGAGCACGCCCGCAACGCCGTGCCCGGCATGGCCGTGCTGTACGAGCGGCTGGTCACCGCGCACCCCGGCTCGCCCGTCTTCTACCTCTCCACAGGCGCGTGGAACGTCGCGCCGACGCTCACCCGGTTCCTGTCCCGGCACCTCTACCCGGCCGGGCCGCTGCTGCTCACCGACTGGGGGCCGACGGCCGACCGCTGGTTCCGCAGCGGCCGGGAGCACAAGCGGGTCACCCTGGCCCGGCTGGCCAGGGAGTTCCCCCACGTGCGGTGGCTGCTGGTCGGCGACGACGGCCAGCACGACCAGGAGATCTACCGGGAGTTCGCCGCCGCCCACCCGGAGAACGTCGCGGGTGTGGCCATCCGCCGGCTCTCCCCGACGCAGTCGGTGCTGGCCGGTAGCCTGCCCGCCCCGGCCGGGCGGGCGTCGTCGGGGCCGGTGGGGCAGAAGTGGCTGTCCGCGCCGGACGGCGCCGGCCTGTGGCAGCTGCTGCGCGACGCCGACCTGGTCTGAGCGTCCGCCGCCGCCGGTTCTGAAGGTTACTTGCACAACAGTCGGGCAACGTTGAAAATCCCTTCATGCCCAGAGACTGTTATCGATATTTTCCGGGACTGGCGCTGGTAGCGGCGCTGATGCTCGGCGCAACAGCCCCCGCCTCCTCGCCGCCGGACACCGTGCCGGTGGCCGCCCAGGCGGCCTGCGTGACCGACCCGGCCACCCCGAAACGACAGTTCCGGGGCATGTGGATCGCCAGCGTGGCAAACATCGACTGGCCCAGCCGCACCGGGCTCACCGCCGCCGCCCAGCAGGCCGAGTACCGGGGGTGGCTCGACCTGGCCAAGCAGCGTCGGATGAACGCCGTCGTCGTGCAGATCCGCCCCGCCGCCGACGCGTTCTGGCCGTCGACGTACGAGCCGTGGTCGCAGTGGCTCACCGGAACCCAGGGCGGCAACCCCGGCTACGACCCGCTGGCCTTCATGGTGGCCGAGGCGCACGCCCGCGACCTGGAATTCCACGCCTGGTTCAACCCGTACCGGGTCGCCACCCACACCGACCTCACCAGGCTGGCCGCCAGCCATCCGGCCCGCACGAACCCGGGCTGGGCCGTCGCCTACAACGGCCAGCTCTACTACGACCCGGGCATCCCCGCCGTCCGGGCCTTCGTGCAGAACGCGATGATGGACGCCGTCAACCGCTACGACATCGACGCGGTGCACTGGGACGACTACTTCTACCCGTACCCCGGTAGCGGTGGTGGCTTTCCCGACCAGGCCACATACGCCCAGTACGGCGCCGGCTTCACCACCATCGCCGACTGGCGGCGCAACAACGTCAACCTGTTGGTGCAGGAGATGAGCGCCAGGATCCGTGCGGCGAAGCCGTGGGTGAAGCTCGGCGTGAGCCCGTTCGGCATCTGGCGCAACGCCGGCACCGACCCGCTCGGCTCGCGCACCACAGGCCTCCAGTCGTACGACGCCATCTACGCCGACACCCGACGCTGGGTGAAGCAGGGCTGGATCGACTACATCGCCCCGCAGATCTACTGGCAGATCGGCCACCCCGCGGCCGACTACGCGGAGCTGGTCCGCTGGTGGTCGGAGACCGTTGCCGGCACCAACGTGCAGCTGCTCGTCGGTCAGGCCACCTACCGCGCTGGTGCGTCCGGGCAGGATGCCGCCTGGCAGGACCCGGCGGAGCTGTCCGACCACCTCACGCTCAACCGCACCTACCCCCGGATCCTCGGTGACATCCACTTCAGCGCCAAGGACGTCCGCGCCGACCGCATCGGTGCCGTGTCGCGGGTGGCTACCGACCACTACCGCAGGCCCGCGCTGGCGCCGGCCGGCGTCGGCGGCGCGGCGCCCGCCGCGCCGAATCTCACCTCGGCGGTACGCGGCACCGGCGGTGTGACAGTGAACTGGCAGCGCGGCGGCACCGGAAGCACGGCCTCGTACGCCGTGTACCGACTGCCCGGCGACGGCGCCGTCGACCCCTGCGACCTGGCCGACGCCCGCAACCTGCTCGGCACCGTACGCGCGTCCGGCAGCACCGGGACGTTCACCGACACCACCGCCGCGACGGGCTCGACCTACCGGTACCTGGTGACCGCCCTGGACCGGCTGCACCACGAGAGCCCGGCCAGCAACACGCGGGTGGTCAGCGGCACCGGCGGCACGTTCAGCGTGATCGTGGACAACACCACCACCGGTGGCTTCACCGCCGCCGCCACCTGGGGCACGTCGTCGTACCTCACCACGCGGTACGGCACGAACTACCGGTTCGCCGAGCCGCAGGCGGTCAGCGACCCGGCCTGGTTCAGCGCGACGCTGCCCGCCGCCGGCTCGTACCGGGTCGAGGTCTGGTACCCGGCGGACCCCGGGTACAACAGCGCCACGCCGCACCTGGTGGCGACGGTGAACGGGACCGTGACCGCCTCCGTCGACCAGCGCAGCGGCGGCGGGCAGTGGCGGGTGCTGGGCACCTACGACCTCGCCGCGGGGACGCGCCAGGTCGTCGGGGTCAGCCGCTGGACCAGCACGCAGGGGTACGTCGTCGCCGACGCCGTCCGGATCACCAGGCTCTGAGCCGGCCCCGTCCGGGGTGCGCCTCGGCGCCCCCGGACGGGTCGCACGGTCATCCCCTGCGCAGCCAGACCGCGCCGAGCGGGGGGACCTGGAGGGCGGCGGAGGCGACCATCCCGTGCCACGGGACGTCCTCGGCGCGTACCTCGCCCATGTTGCCCACCCCGGAGCCGCCGTAGTGGTGGGCGTCGGTGTTGAGCACCTCGGCCCACGTCCCGCCGGCCGGCAGACCGATCCGGTAGTCGTGCAGCGGCTGGGCGGAGAAGTTCGCCACGCACACCAGGGTCGAGCCGTCGGGGGCGATCCGGACGAACGACACGGTGTTGTTGGCGACGTCGTCGCCGGCGATCCAGCGGAACCCGGCGGGCTCGGTGTCCTGTGCCCAGAGCGCCGGGGTGTCCCGGTAGACGCGGTTCAGGTCGGCGACGAGCCGTTGCACGCCGGCGCGGGCCGGGTCGTGCAGCAGGTACCAGTCGAGGCCGCGTTCCTCGCTCCACTCCCGGTCGTCGGCCAGCTCGGAGCCCATGAAGAGCAGTTGCTTGCCGGGGTGCGCCCACATGTACGCGAGCAGCGCCCGGACGTTCGCGAGCCGCTGCCAGGTGTCGCCGGGCATCTTGCCGGCCAGGGAGCCCTTGCCGTGCACGACCTCGTCGTGACTGATCGGCAGCACGTAGTTCTCGCTCCAGGCGTACGCCAGGGAGAACGTGAGCTGATGGTGGTGGTGCTGGCGGTAGATCGGGTCCTTCGAGGTGTAGAGCAGGGTGTCGTGCATCCAGCCCATGTTCCACTTGAAGCCGAAGCCCAGCCCGCCGTCGGCGGTGGGGCGGGTGACGCCCGGCCAGGCGGTGGACTCCTCGGCGATCATCACCACGCCGGCGTGGTGCTTGTAGACCGTCGCGTTCACCTCCTGCATGAGCGCGATGGCCTCCAGGTTCTCCCGGCCGCCGTACTGGTTGGGAGCCCATTCGCCCTGGTTGCGGGAGTAGTCCAGGTAGAGCATCGAGGCGACCGCGTCGACACGTAGCCCGTCGACGTGGAACTGGTCGCACCAGTAGAGCGCGTTGGCGACCAGGAAGTTGCGCACCTCGTTGCGGCCGAAGTCGAAGACGTACGTGCCCCAGTCGGGGTGCTCGCCGCGGCGCGGGTCGGGGTGCTCGTAGAGCGGGGTGCCGTCGAAGCGTCCGAGAGCCCACTCGTCCTTGGGGAAGTGCGCGGGCACCCAGTCGAGGATCACCCCGATGCCTGCGGCGTGCAGCCGGTCCACCAGGTAGCGGAAGTCGTCCGGGTCGCCGAACCGGGACGTCGGCGCGTAGTAACCGGTCACCTGGTAGCCCCAGGAACCGCCGAACGGGTGCTCCATCACGGGCAGGAACTCCACGTGCGTGAAGCCCAGCTCGGTGACGTACGCGGTGAGCTGGTCGGCCAGCTCGCGGTAGCTCAGCCCGGGTCGCCACGAACCGAGGTGCACCTCGTAGACGCTCATCGGTTCCTGGTGCGGCTGCCGCCCGGCCCGCCGGGCCAGCCAGTCCTCGTCGTTCCACCGGTACGTCGAGTGGTGCACCACCGACGCGGTGGCCGGCGGCACCTCCGCGTACGCGGCCAGAGGGTCGGCCTTGTCCCGCCACTGCCCGTCGGCGCCGAGCACCCGGTACTTGTACCGGGCACCGACCCGGGCGTTGGGCACGAACAGCTCCCACACGCCGCTGGAGCCGAGCGAGCGCATCGGCCAGCCGTCGTCCGGCCCCCAGCCGGTGAAGTCCCCGACCACCCGGACCCCGCCGGCGTTGGGAGCCCACACGCTGAACGCCACGCCCTCGTCGAAGACCCGCGCGCCCAGGGCGTCCCACAGCCGCTCGTGCCGGCCCTCGCCGATCAGGTGCAGGTCCAGCTCGCCGAGGGTCGGCGGGTAACGGTACGGGTCGTCGTGCGCGGTGCCGTCGACCTCCACCCGGTAGTCGAGCACGGTGCGCTCGACCTGGGTCTCGAAGACGCCCACGTCGTGCACCCGCTTCATCGGGTGCCGCTCGTCGCCGACGAGCAGCACCACGTCGCCGGCGCCCCGGCGCATCGTGCGGATCGTCGTGGACCCGTCGGCGGGGTGCGCGCCGAGCAGCGCGTGCGGGTCGTGCGTCGCGCCGGTGATCAGCTGGTCCATCGGTCGTCCTTCGGGGCGGCGTCGGTCGGTGCGGAGGCGGGCGGGCGGGTCGCCGATCGGCGCGGCGGGGTCGGTACCGGGCCCGACCGGCGGGGCGGAGTCGGAACGGGAGATGTCGGCGCGGTGCCGCCGGAGAGGTCGTCCGGCACCTCGGCGACGGTGAGGTCCGCTGGCTCGGCGCCCGCCGGCTGCGGCTCGGTCGGCGGGGCCGGCCGACGCACGGTCAGCACGTGCGCGGGTTGCAGGTACGGGTCGAGCCGCACCGCGTTGCGTTGACCCCAGTCGTAGCTGGTGCCGGTCAGCTCGTCGTACACGGTGAAGCGTTCGTGCCAGTCGAAGCCCAGCGCCGGCATGTCGAGTGTCGTGTTGCCCCACTGCACCTCGCGCGAGTCGAACGAGCAGACCACGATGACCGTGTTGCCGGTCTGCGGGTCGTGCTTGGACCAGCACAGCAACGCCGGGTTGTCGATCTCGTGGAACCGCAGGTTGCGCAGCTGGTGCAGGGCCGGGTTGTCCCGGCGTACCCGGTTGAGGGTGGTCAGGAACGGCGCCAGCGAGCGGCCCTGCGCCTCGGCGGCGGCCCAGTCGCGGGGCCGCAGCTCGTACTTCTCGTTGTCCAGGTACTCCTCGGCACCCGGCCGGGCCACGTGCTCGAACAGCTCGTAGCCCGCGTACAGGCCCCAGGAGGGGGAGAGCAGCGCGGCGAGCACCGCCCGGATCTTGAACATCGGTGGGCCGCCGTGCTGCAACGACTCGTGCAGGATGTCAGGCGTGTTCGGCCAGAAGTTCGGCCGCATGTGATCCGCCGACGCGACCAGTTCCTCGCAGTACTCCCGCATCTGCGCGGCCGTCGTGCGCCAGGTGAAATAGGTGTACGACTGCGTGAAGCCGATCTTGCCCAGCCCGTGCATGATCGCGGGCCTGGTGAACGCCTCGGCCAGGAACAGCACGTCCGGGTCGACGGTCTTCACCTCGGCGATCAGCCAGTGCCAGAAGTCGAACGGCTTGGTGTGCGGGTTGTCCACCCGGAAGATCCGGATGCCCTCGCCGACCCAGTGCAGCACCACCCGCAGCACCTCGGCCCGGATGCCCTCGGGGTCGTTGTCGAAGTTGACCGGGTAGATGTCCTGGTACTTCTTCGGAGGATTCTCCGCGTACGCGATGCTGCCGTCGGCCCGCGTGGTGAACCACTCCGGGTGCTCGGTGACCCACGGGTGGTCCGGCGCGCACTGCAACGCCAGGTCCATGGCCACCTCCAGGCCCTGCGCCGCCGCCGCCTCGATGAAGGCCCGGAAGTCCGCGGGCGTACCCAGGTCGGGGTGGATCGTGTCGTGGCCGCCCTCGGCGGCGCCGATCGCCCACGGCGAGCCCACGTCGTCCGGTCCGGCGGTGAGCGCGTTGTTGCGGCCCTTGCGGTTGACCCGGCCGATCGGGTGGAGCGGCGGCAGGTAGAGCACGTCGAAGCCCATCGCGGCCACACCCGGCAGCCGCCGCGTGGCGGTCGCGAAGGTGCCGGACCGACCGCCCGCCGCTCCTTCGGAGCGCGGGAAGAACTCGTACCAGGCGGAGAAGAGCGCCCGCTTGCGGTCAACCCAGATCGAGTACGTGTCACCGACGGTCACCAGCTCCCGCACCGGGTGCTCCCAGAGCAGGTCGGCAAGGGCCAGCGCCGGACCGACGCGCTGCGGCAGGGTCAGGTCGGTGTCCGCGAGCGCGGTGAGGGCGTCGGCGACCCGGGGCCTGTCGGTCGCCGGAACGAGATCCCGGGCGGCGGCGAGCACACGGGTGCCCTCGGCCAGGTCGTTGGCCAGCTCGGCCGGCCCCTGCCCGGCGGCGATCTTCTTGGTCACCGCGTTCTGCCAGGTCAGGTACGGGTCCTGGAACGCCTCGACGGCGAAGGTCCACTCGCCGACCGCGTCCGGTGCGATGGTGGCGTGCCAACGGTCCTGGCCGGGCTCGCCGGGACGCATCCGGGTGAACGGCCGGGTGTCGCCGTCCGGGCCGCTCCACACCACGTTGCAGCCCAGCGCGTCGTGCCCCTCCCGGTAGGCGCGCGCCGACACCGGAACCGGTTCGTCGACCACCGCCTTGGCCGGGTATCGCCCGCAGGAGACGACGGGGGAGACGTCTTCGATCGGGAACCGTCCAGTCACCCCGCCAACCTACTGCGCGAGATCCGTTCGCGCGCGGCCAAGCACCCCGGTCCGCCCTCCTGCGGTCGCCGCGACACCCGCCGCGCAACCGGACGTGTCACGTATCGTTGGTATTACGTGACGGAGGTCCAGAGCATGCGGTTGAACAGCAAGGGCCAGGTGACCATCCCGGCAGCTCTGCGGGCGCGCTACAACCTGCACGAGGGTGACGAGGTCGATGTGATCGAGGAGGGCGGGGCCCTCCGCATCGTCCGCGTGCACGGTGCCGACACCCGGGGGCAGCGCCTCGTGCGCCACATGCGAGGGCGGGGGAGCGCCAAGGAGACCGAGCACATGTCCACCGAGGAACTGATGGAGATGCTGCGTGGCGAGTGACCGGCTCCGCGCCCTGCCTGCCCGCTCACCGGACGCGACGACGACCCTTGTCGACACCAACGTGCTGCTGGACATCCTCACCGATGACCCCAAGTGGGCGGACTGGTCCGGAAGCGCCCTCGCCGAAGCCCGCGACACGGGCAACCTGGTGATCAATCCCATCGTCTACGCCGAGGTGTCGGTTCGTTTCGACCGCATCGAAGAGCTGGACGAGGCGTTGCCGGCGGGAGACTTCCTTCGCGAGGAGCTGCCTTACCTGGCGGGCTTCCTCGCCGGCAAGGCGTACACGCGATACCGCAGGCTGGGCGGCGTGAAACGGTCGCCGCTCGCCGATTTCTATATCGGCGCGCATGCTGCCGTGTGCCGATACAACCTGCTGACCCGTGACGGGGCGCGATACCGCACGTACTTTCCGACCCTGACGCTGACGACCCCGGCCAACTGACCCTGCTCGCGGCGTCCAGCCGTCAGTCAGCCCGCTGTGACGAACGCACCGCCGACACTTTCGGTGCCGAAAGTGTCGTACACCTGTCCTAATCTTTGGTTGTGTTGGATGCGTTGGAGCAGGCTGAGGCCGCGGTGGCGGCATGCTTCGACACGGCCAGCTGGGCCGCCGATGAGCACGACATCGTCGCGGCGCTGGACGCGGCGCATCGGCTGGAGCAGCGCCTGGCAGCGGTCAAGCTGAGCCTCGTACGCGAGCTGGACGGTCGGGGCACCGCCACCGCGCAGGGCGCGTCCTCGACGGCGGTGTGGCTGCGGGACCGGCTGCGACTCGGGGTCGGCGCCGCCCGGCGCCTGGTCGAGCTGGCCGCCACGCTCGACGCCGCCCCGGCCGGGGTGCGCGACGCGCTGGCCGGAGGGTCGGTCACCGTGGAACAGGTCCGGGTCATCGCCGACACGGTCGAGATCGTGCACAGCGCCGCTGGCGCGGAGGCCGCCGACAAGGCAGTCGGTCTCCTCGTCGACTGGGCGGCGCAGTTCGACGCCGCCCTGCTGCGCAGGCTCGGCACCCGAATCCTCGACCACGTCGCCCCGGACGTCGCCGACGCCGCCGACGAGGCGGCGCTACGGGCGCAGGAGTCGCGGGCCGCCCGGGACCGGCACATCACCATCAGCGAGCAGACCGACGGCCGGCTACGCCTCGCCGGCATCCTCGACACCGAGGCCGCCGCCGCGTTGCGCGCCGCCATCGACCCGCTCACCACGCCCACCGGCCCCGACGACACCCGCACCCCGGCTCAGCGCCGCCACGACGCCCTGGCCGACATCTGCCGGCTCGCCCTTCGGACCGGTGAGCTGCCCGAAACCGGCGGGGACCCCGCCCAGCTCGTCGTCACCACCACCTACGACGGGTTGGCGCGGCAGTTGGGCGTGGGAGCCCTCGACACCGGCTTACAGCTCACCGCCGAGGCCGTGCGTCGGCTCGCCTGCGACGCCGCCATCCTCCCCGCCGTCCTCGGCGGCGCCGGGCAGGCACTCGACGTCGGTCGACAACGACGCCTCATCAGCGGTCCGCTGCGACGCGCCCTGGTGTTGCGCGACGGCGGATGTGCGTTCCCCGGCTGTGACCGCCCGCCCCGCTGGTGCGACGGTCACCACATCCGGCACTGGGCCGACGGCGGCGACACAAGCCTCGCCAACGCCGTTCTGCTCTGCGGGCACCACCACCGACACGTCCACCACGGCGACTGGGCCGTCCGCCTCGGCCGCGACGGCCACCCCGAGTTCATCCCACCCGCCTGGCTCGATCCCGAACAGGTCCCCCGCCGCAACCACTACCACCGACGCAGATAGGCCCGGAAACCCCACCACCGTTGCGGCGCTTCTCAGGCGAGGCCGAGGGTTGCGACGGGCTGGGCCAGGCCGGCGGGCGCTTCGGCGGACGCCACACGACGGCGACCAGCTTTCGCACCGCAGGCGCCGGTCGTGCACCTCGCTGGTCGGGTCGCACCGGATCAGGGCACCACCGTAGGCCGGAGACTGACGTAGCCTCCGGCCATGATCGAACGGGTGAAGGTAGCTGTCGTCGGCGTCGGCAACAACACCTCCGCGCTGGTGCAGGGGATCGCTCTGCACCGCCACAGCGGCAGTCTGGTGGGTGTCCGCAGGCCGATGGTCGACGGGCTCGCGGTGGGCGACATCGAGTTCGTCGCGGCCTTCGCCACCTCCCCGGAGAAGATCGGCAGGGATCTGACCGAGGCGATCTTCCTGCCGCCCAACAATTTCCCCCGGCTCGACTGCGACCTGCCCGAGGAGGGTGTCCCCGTCACCAAAGGGCTTGTCGACGCGAGCGGGGTGGACCGGGTGGCGGCGGCGCTGGCCGGGGCGGAGGTGCTGCTCTACTCGGCTCCGAGTGGCCGGCCCGAGACGGCGCGGGCGTATGCCGAAGCCGCGCACCAGGCGGGCCTGGCCTTCGTCAACACCACCTCCGATCCGGTGGCCCGGGATCCGCAGTGGATGGGCAGGTTCGAGGCGGCCGGTCTGCCGCTGATCGGCGATGACCTGGCCAGCCAGTTCGGCACCTCGGTGCTGCACAACGCGCTGTTGCTGCTGCTGCGGGAACGGGGCCTCACTCTGGTCAGCTCCTACCAGGTCAATCTTGGCGGCACCGAAGACTTCCGTAACCTGGTCGAGAACCCCAGCACCAAGAAGCAGTCCAAACTCAATGCCCTGTCGGCGGCTGACCGCGTCGAGGTGGCTCCGCTCGGCTACCTGCCGCATCTCGCGTCGCAGAAGGTGGCGCACCTCAACCTTGAGGCGCAGGGCTGGGGTGAGACCTCGGTGAGCCTCGACGTGAAACTGAAGGTGCATGATCCGAGTGGTGCCGCAGGCGTGAACATCGACCTGATCCGCATCGCCGCCAGCGCGCTACGCGATGGGCGTGGTGGTCATGTCGCCGAGGCGACGTCACTGCTCAAGTCCCCGCCGGGAACGGCGATCTGAGCCGGACCGATCGGGTGGTAGCCCGCGGCAGCCTCTGTGCCGGCCGCGCTCGGCCTCTGGCTCGGCAGTCTGATCTAGCGCGGGCGCGGGCGCGGTCCGGCGGCCTTCTCCGTCAGCGCCCCTGCGGCAGCAGCGAGCGGTAGACGTCGAGCGTCTGCCGGGCGATGGCGTCCCAGGAGAAGTGCTCCACCGCGCGCCGCCGTCCGGCCAGGCCGAACCGTTCGGTGCGCGCCGCGTCGGCCAGCAGCGTGTTGATCGCCGCCGCCAGGTCGGCCACGAACCGGGCCGGCTCCAGCGGGGTGCCGGAGCCGTCGGTGGCCTGCTCGATCGGCACCAGCAGGCCCGTCTCGCCGTCGGCGACGACCTCGGGGATGCCGCCGGTGGCGGTCGCCACCACCGCCGTCTCGCAGGCCATCGCCTCCAGGTTGACGATGCCCATCGGCTCGTACACGGACGGGCAGACGAAGACGGTGGCGTGGGTGAGCACCTGGATCACCTCGGGCTTGGGCAGCATCTCGGCCACCCAGACCACGCCGGACCGGTTGGCCCGCAGCTCGGCCACCAGCTCCTCGACCTCGGCGGCGATCTCGGCCGTGTCCGGCGCGCCGGCGAGCAGCACGAGCTGCGTGTCAGCGGGCAGCTCGCGGGCGGCGCGCAGCAGGTACGGCAGCCCTTTCTGCCGAGTGATCCTTCCCACGTAGGCGACGCTGGGTCGGGCCGGGTCGATGCCGAGCCGGTCGAGCACGTCGGTGTTGGCGTCCGGGGCGTACTGGACGGTGTCGATGCCGTTGTAGACCACCCGGACGCGGTCCGGGTCGATCTGCGGGTAGGCGGTGAGCACGTCGTTACGCATCCCCCCGCTGACCGCGATGATCGCGTCGGCCGACTCGTACGCCGTGCGCTCGATCCAGGACGAGAGCGCGTAACCGCCGCCGAGCTGCTCGGCCTTCCACGGACGCAGCGGCTCCAGGCTGTGCGCGGTCACCACGTGCGGCACGCCGTGCAGCAGTTTCGCGGTGTGCCCGGCCAGGTTGGCGTACCAGGTGTGGCTGTGCACCACGTCGGCACCCGCCGTCCCGGCGGCCATCTCCAGATCGACGCCCATCGTGCGCAGCGCGGCGTTCGCGCCGGTCAGGCCCTGCGGTTCGGGGTACGCGGTGACACCCGGCTCGGTGCGCGGCCCACCGAAGCAGTGCACCCGTACGTCGGTGTGGCGGCGCAACTCCCGGGCCAGGTACTCGACGTGCACGCCCGCGCCGCCGTAGACCTCCGGCGGGTATTCGCGGGTGAGCAGGTCGACGCGCAGCGGGGTGGGTTCCGTCATGACCTCGCACCCTAGTGCAGAAGACTCCCCGTACGAGTGGTGAAGTCCGACGCGGGTGGATAGCGTCGGGGCATGGCTGCCAAGGTGCTCGCGATCGTCCTGGCGGGTGGGGAGGGCAAGCGCCTGATGCCACTCACCACGGACCGGGCCAAGCCGGCCGTCCCGTTCGGCGGGATGTACCGCATGGTCGACTTCGTCCTCTCCAACCTGGCCAACGCCGGCTATCTCAAGATCGTCGTGCTGACCCAGTACAAGTCCCACTCCCTCGACCGGCACATCACCAAGACCTGGCGGATGTCGACGCTGCTCGGCAACTACGTCACCCCGGTGCCCGCGCAGCAGCGTCGCGGCCCGTGGTGGTTCGCCGGCTCGGCCGACGCCATCTACCAGAGCTTCAACCTGATCAACGACGAGCAGCCCGACTACGTGATCGTCTTCGGCGCCGACCACATCTACCGGATGGACCCCCGGCAGATGGTGGAGGACCACATCGCCTCCGGCGCGGCGGTGACCGTCGCCGGCATCCGCCAGCCGCTGTCGATGGCCGATCAGTTCGGTGTCATCGAGGTCGGCGAGGACGGCCGGAAGATCCGGGCGTTCCGCGAGAAGCCCACCGACGCGGTGGGCCTGCCCGACGCGCCGGACGAGATCTACGCCTCGATGGGCAACTACGTCTTCACCACCCGCGCGCTGTGCGAGGCGGTCGAACGCGACGCGGAGGACAAGGCCAGCAAGCACGACATGGGCGGCAGCATCATCCCGATGCTCGTGGAGCGCGGCGAGGCGAACGTCTACGACTTCCGCGACAACGAGGTGCCGGGCAGCACCGACCGCGACCGCGGCTACTGGCGCGACGTGGGGACGCTCGACTCGTTCTACGACGCGCACATGGATCTGATCAACGTGCACCCCGTGTTCAACCTCTACAACTTCGACTGGCCGATCTACACGGAGCAGCCACCGTGGCCGCCGGCGAAGTTCGTCCACCAGTGGGGTGAGCGGGTCGGCCGCGCGGTCGGCTCGATGGTCTCCCCCGGGGTGGTGATCTCGGGCTCGCTCGTGGAGAACTCGATCGTGTCACCGAAGGTGCGGGTGCACTCCTGGGCGCACGTCGAGGGCTCGGTGCTCATGGAGGGTGTGGAGATCGGCCGACACGCGGTGGTCCGCCGCGCCATCCTGGACAAGAACGTGTTCGTCCCGGAGGGCGCCGAGATCGGCGTCGACCTGGAGAAGGACAGGCAGCGCTACACCGTCTCCGACAACGGCATCGTGGTCATCGGCAAGGGCCAGCGGGTCGAGCCGTGACCGACCCGCACTCTTCGAGGAGGATCCCGCAGTGACCCACCCCCGTGCCGGCCAGCCCGCCGAGCCCGCCGACCTGGTCGACGTGCCGCGCCTGGTGACCGCCTACTACGCCGAGCACCCGGACCCAGCGGACCCGGCGCAGCAGGTCTCCTTCGGCACCTCCGGCCACCGGGGTTCCAGCCTGCGCAACGCGTTCAACTCCGACCACATCCTGGCGGTCACCCAGGCGCTCTGCGACTACCGCCGAGAGCATGGCCTCGACGGCCCGTTGTTCCTCGCCCGGGACACCCACGCGCTCTCCGCGCCGGCCGCCGTGGACGCCCTGGAGGTCCTCGCCGCCAACGGGGTCACCGTGCTCGTCGACAGCCGCGACGGCTACACCCCGACTCCGGCGCTGTCGCACGCGATCCTCACCCACAACCGGGGGCGCACCAGCGGGCTCGCCGACGGCATCGTCATCACCCCGTCGCACAACCCGCCGGACGACGGCGGCTTCAAGTACAACCCGACAAACGGCGGGCCGGCCGACACCGACGTGACCCGGTGGATCCAGGACCGGGCCAACGCCATCCTGGCCGCCGGGCTCAAGGAGGTCCGCCGGATCACCTACGCGCGGGCCCGGGCCGCCGACACCACAGGGGAGTACGACTTCCTCGCCCACTACGTCGACGACCTGCCGTCGGCTATCGACATCGACGCCATCCGCGACGCCGGCATCCGGATCGGCGCGGACCCGCTGGGCGGGGCGAGCGTGGCGTACTGGGGGGAGATCGCCGAACGGCACCGCCTGGACCTGACGGTGGTCAACCCGACCGTCGACCCGACCTGGCGGTTCATGACGCTTGACGGCGACGGCAAGATCCGGATGGACTGCTCGTCGCCGAACGCGATGGCGTCGCTTATCGCCGCCCGGGCCGACTACCAGATCTCCACGGGCAACGACGCCGACGCGGACCGGCACGGCATCGTCACGCCGGACGCCGGCCTGATGAACCCCAACCACTTCCTGGCGGTGGCGATCGGGCACCTGTTCCGTACCCGCGCCGAGTGGGGGCCGGCCGCCGCGGTGGGCAAGACCCTTGTGTCGTCCTCGATGATCGACCGGGTGGCCGCCGACCTGGGTCGGCCGCTGCTGGAGGTGCCGGTCGGCTTCAAGTGGTTCGTGCCCGGTCTGCTCGACGGCGCCGTCGGCTTCGGCGGTGAGGAGAGCGCCGGGGCGTCCTTCCTGCGCCGCGACGGCTCGACCTGGACCACCGACAAGGACGGCATCCTGCTCTGCCTGCTCGCCTCCGAGATCCTGGCCACCACCGGGCGCAGCCCGAGCGAGCACTGGGCGGAGCTGGCCGAACGGTTCGGCGCGCCCTCGTACGCCCGGATCGACGCGCCGGCCAGCCGGGAGCAGAAGGCAGTGCTCGGCAAGCTCTCCCCGGAGCAGGTCGACGCCACCGAGCTGGCCGGCGAGCCGATCACCGCGACGCTGACCACCGCGCCCGGCAACGGGGCCCCGATCGGTGGTCTGAAGGTCAGCACCGAGTCCGGCTGGTTCGCCGCACGGCCCTCCGGCACGGAGGACGTCTACAAGATCTACGCCGAGTCCTTCCAGGGCCCCGACCACCTCAAGCAGATCCAGCAGGAGGCCAAGAGCCTGGTGGACAAGGCCCTGGCCCAGTCCTGACCCCCACCCCGGGGGCCCGCCTTCCGGGAGCCGGGGTGGGTCAGCAGGGCGGGGGGACGTCCTCCTGCGGTTTGCGGAGTTCCTGCGGGAGCAGCTCACGGAGCTGCTCCGGCAGGAACGGCAGGTCCAGCAGGCCCATCTTCAGCTGGTTGCGTTCCTGGTAGCGCAGCGGGTCCAAGCGGACCACCAGGCCGGCGTTGCGGCGGTAACCGATGTCCACAGCCCCCTCGGTCGCCGCGTCGCGAAGCACCAGCCCGTCCACCTCCACCACGACCGACGACGAGTGGGGCTCCAACTCCAGGCGGATCTTCTCGTCCGGGGAGAGCACCACCGACCGGGAGATGCCGGCCATCGGCGCCGACGGGGTGACCACCACCGCGTCCGCCGCCGGGGAGATCAGCGGGCCGCCTGCGGCGTAGCTGTACGCGGTGGAGCCGATCGGCGTGCTCACCACGACGGCGTCGGCGCGGTAGTAGCCGTACTGCTGGCCGTCCACCGCGAGGGTGGCGGAGACGAAGCCGGAACCGGGCTTGCGGACCAGGGCGATGTCGTTGAACGCCACGACGTCGTCACCGCACACGTCGCAGGCCAGGCAGGCGTGCGACTCGACTGTGAAGTCCTTGGACAGCAACCGGCTCAGCGCGTCGGGCAGCTCCGGTGGTTCGACCTCCACGAGGAAACCGAGCCGACCCAGGTGGACGCCGAGCACCGGCTTCGGGTCGTGGATCGCGGAGCGCAGCGCGCCCAGCATCGTGCCGTCACCACCGATGCTGATCAACGCGTCGGCGCGGGCGGCCACCTCGCCTCCCGGTACGGGTTCGACGCTGGCCGGTACCCGATGCTTGTCCTCGGCACGCACCATGAGCGTCTTGCGGTGGCGCGTCGCCCACCGTTCGATGATCCCGACCACCTCGGTGACATCCCGGGTGGGGTGCAGCACAAGTCCCAGCCCCGACACCCGTACAGCTCACCACATCGGCGTCGGACCCGTCCGGCGTACGTCGAAGGTGCGTGCGCAGGGGTGGGCTAGCCGAGCATCCTGGAGATGATCTCCGCGATGCGTCTGCCGGCCGCGCCGTCCCACATCGGCGGTGTGGGACGCAGGGTCTGCCGTCCCGCCGTCAGGGTGTTCGCCACGGCGTCGGCGAGCGTCGAGCGGGTGACGAGCCGGTTGGTGCCGTGCGTGATGGTGATCGGGCGCTCGGTGTTGGGTCGCAGGGTCAGACACGGCACGCCGAGCATCGTCGTCTCCTCCTGCACGCCACCGGAGTCGGTGACGACGACCACCGCGCCGCGTACCAGGCTCACGAACTCGAGGTAGCCCAGCGGTTCGACCACGCGCAGCGCGCGGTGCGAGAGTAGGCCCGCGTTCTCGAGCTGCCGCCGCCCGCGCGGGTGCAGCGGCAGGATGACGGGCAGGTGGTCGGCCACGGCGTGCATCGCCTTCACCAGATCGACGACGTCCGCCGGGTCGTCGACGTTGCCGGGCCGGTGCAGTGTCGCCACGACGTAGCGCGCGGGGAGCGACAGCGCGGCGCGGATGCCGGCGACGTCGAAGCGGTCGAGGTTCGCCAGCAGCGTGTCGATCATCGGATTGCCGACCAGGTGGATCTTCTCCGCCGCGATGCCCTCGTCGCGCAGGTGGGTCACGGCGTCGGGGCTGGTGGCGAACAGCAGGTCTGCCACGTGGTCGACGACGACGCGGTTGATCTCCTCGGGCATGGACCTGTCGAAGCTGCGCAGGCCCGCCTCCACATGCGCGACAGGGATGTCCAACTTGGATGCCACGAGGGCCGCCGCGAGTGCCGAGTTGACGTCGCCGTACACGACTGTGAGCGCGGGCCGTTCGGCGACCATCAGCTCCTCCAGGCCGGTCATCACGCGGGCGGTCTGGCTGGCGTGACTGCCCGACCCGACGCCGAGGTTGATGTCCGGCTCGGGCAGGCGCAGTTGGCGGAAGAAGACCTCGGACATCCGCTCGTCGTAGTGCTGTCCGGTGTGGACGAGGCGTTGCGGGACGCCGTGCCTCTCGAGCGCGCGGACCACGGGCGCCGCCTTGGGGAAGTTGGGACGAGCCCCCGTGACGTGCAGAACGATCCCGGCTGGCATGTGTCTCCTCGTGGCCGACGCGAATCAGGAGCGACGCGGCAATAGTACAAGTTATCCAGTTTGATGCCTGCGCTCTCTATACAATGTCGAATGACGGATGCGTTGCGGTTTGCGCTGCCCGAGGGTGCCCTGCCGCGAGCGATGTTCCTACTCCCTGATGGCAGGCGGGCCCCACGTGAAGCAGATCGTCCAGTCCGTGTCCGCCGGCGAGCTGAAGGTCGTCGAGGTCCCACAGCCGGAGCCCGGCCCGACCGAGGTGCTCGTCGCCACCCGCAGGTCCCTGCTCTCGGCGGGGACCGAGCGGGCCGTGCGTGAGCTGGCGTCGGCGAGTCTGCTGCGCAAGGCGCGGGCGCGGCCGGACCTCGTCCGCCAGGTCGTCAACCGGGCACGCACCGGCGGGGTGCGCTCGACCCTCGCGGCGGTACGCAGCCGGCTCGACGAGGACATGCCACTCGGATACAGCGCCGCCGGTGTCGTGGTCACCGCCGGCGCCGCGACCGACGGGATCCGCCCCGGTATGCGGGTGGCCACCGCGTCCGCCGGGCACGCCGAGTATCAGGCGGTACCGGGTCTGCTCGCGGTACCCGTACCCGATGCGGTGTCGGACCAGGCGGCCGCGTTCGGCGCGGTGGCGGCGATCGCGTTGCAGGGCCTGCGGCAGGCCGAGGTGGGGCTCGGCGGCTCGGTCGCCGTGGTCGGCCTCGGCCTGGTCGGGCAGCTGACCGTACGCCTGGCGCTCGCCTCGGGCCTCACCGTCATAGGCATCGACCTGCGTCAGTGGAGCGCCGATCTGGCCGGAGGCGGCGGCGCGGTCGGTCTCGTCGAGGCAGGTGCGGCGACCACCGAACAGATCCGGGAACTGACCCGTGGTCGGGGCGTCGACGCGGTCCTGATCACTGCGGCGACAGCCTCGTCGGAGCCTGTCGCGCGCAGCGCCGAGATCGCGCGCGACCGTGCCCGGCTGGTCGTGGTCGGCGACGTCGGCCTGGACCTCGACCGTCGGCGGTTCTACGAGCGCGAGCTGGATCTGCGGTTCGCCCGCAGCTACGGCCCCGGCCGCTACGACCGGGCGTACGAGGAGTGGGGCATCGACTACCCGATCGGCCACGTGCGCTGGACGGCGCGACGCAACATCGAGGCGTACCTCGATCTGGTGGCAAGCGGACGGGTCGCGGTCGACGACCTGGTCACCCACGTCTTCGACGTGGAGCGGGCGACGTCGGCGTACGAGGTGCTGGCGTCGGATCCGCGTTCGCTCGCGGTGCAGCTCGACTACTCGGCTCCCGCGCAGCCGTCCCGGCACACCATCACGATCCGGCCGCGCCGCACCTCCGCGTCGCCCCGGGCGGGCCTCATCGGGGCCGGAAACTACGCCAGGGCGACGTTCCTGCCCGCCCTCAAGGCCGCGGGCTGGGCGGACGACCTCGCCGCCATCACGTCCGCCAAGGGTCTGTCGGCCCGCCACGCCGCCGAGCGCAACGGCATCGGCGTGGTGGCGCCCACCGTCGAGGATCTGCTGGTCCGCGACGACGTCGACGTCGTGTTCATCCTGAGCCGCCACGACTCGCACGCCCGCCTGGTGGTGCAGTCGCTCGACGCCGGCAAGCACGTCTTCGTGGAGAAGCCGCTCGCGTTGACACAGGACGAACTCGACGAGGTCACGGCCGCGTACCAGCGCAACCCCGGGCACCTGTTCGTCGGCTTCAACCGCCGGCACGCGCCGATGGTGCTCGCGGCCAGGACGGCACTGGCCGCCGCCTCCGGGCCGGTGACCGTCGCGTACCGGATCAACGCCGGGCAGCTGCCCGACTCGCACTGGTACCACGACCGGCGTCAGGGCGGTCGCGTCCGTGGCGAGGTGTGCCACTTCCTGGACCTCGCCTCGTGGCTGGTGGGCGAGCAGCCCCGCGTCGTGTCCGCGTACGGCAGTGGTCGTGGTGAGCCGGGGTTGGAAGAGGACGTGAGCGTCCTGCTCGGCTACCCGAACGGGTCCACCGCGACGATCACCTACTCCACTGGTGGGCACCGGCGTACGCCCAAGGAGCGTCTGGAGATCCTCGGCCGGGGGCGCACGATACTGATCGACGACTTCCAGCGCCTGGAGATCGACGGACGCGAGGTGAAGCGGGTGTCCGGTGGGAAGGGACACCGGGAACTGCTCGCCCACACGCGGGCGGTGATCGCCGGCGACGCGTCCGACGACGGCGAACTCGACGCGTCGCTGGGTACGACCCGCGCGGCGCTGTCCGCCGTCGCCGCCCTGACGGGCGTCGAGGAGCAGCCGTCGCATCTGCCCACGCAGCTCGACGCGGACAGCAGCGTGAGCACCGGCTTCACCCTCTGACGGCCGAGCGGATCAGCGTGCCGCCTCGTCCCCGCCGTCGACGAGCGGGGCGAGCAGTCGCGCGAGCGCGAGCGCCATCGCCGAGCGGGACTGGTGTTCCCGGATCCAGCGACGGCCGGCCGCGCCCATCTTCGTCAACTCGTCGGGGCTCGCCTGCACCATCTGGGCGAGGCCGTGGGCGAGGTGACCCGGCGGGGTCACAAACCCGGAGTCGGCGCCCATGACGAGGTCACCGACGATTCCCGGGCTGTTGGTGACGATCGGCAGGCCGGCCGCCATGTAGTCGAACACCTTGTTGGGGCTCACCCCGGCCCGGAACAGCTCGACGTCGGCGAGCACGTGCAGCCCGACGTCCGCCGCGTGCAGCAGGTCGGGGATCTCGGTCTTGGGCACCGGGTCCAGGAACCGCACGGTACGGATGCCGCGCGCCCTCGTTTGCAGGCGCGCCTTCTCCACGCCCGAGCCCACCAGCACGACGTCGATCTCGGGCACCGCCTCGGCGGCGGCCAGCAGCAGGTCGAGCCCGTTGGCCGGGCCGTGCGCCCCCGCGTACACGGCGGTGCGGCGGGTGAAGCCGTACCGGCGGCGCAGCTCGTCGCGGTCCGCGCTGGGGGTGAAGTCCTCGGGGTCGGCGGCGTTGGGGATGAACGCGATGCGGTCCGGTGCCACTCCCGTGCCCTCGATCGCCTCCCGGACCCCCGGAGCCATGATCACCACCCGGTCGGCGCGCCGGTACAGGAACCGCTCCAGGCGCTCCAGCGCGCGGTTCGCCAGCGACGTCTCCGACAACGTGCCCATCTCGACGAGCACGCGCGGCCACAGGTCCCGCACCTCGAGGACGAACGGGGTACGTCGCAGCGTCGCCACCACGCAGCCGGAGAGGCCGGCCAGCAGGTGCGGCGAGGACGCGTACACCACGTCGGGGCGGGGCTGCCGCAGGCCGGCCACCGTGGCCGTCACCGCGTAGCTCACCCAGTTCACCACCCGACCCAGGCCGTTGCCCCGGTACGGCGTCACGGCCACCGGATAGAACCCCGGCTCCGGCAGTTGCGGCGCACCGGTGATCATGTTGCGCCGGCCGGCGAGGATCACGTACGTCCAGCCGGGGAGCCGGCTGAACAGCTCGACGTGCCGGGTGCCGCCGGGTTGGCCCGGGGGGACGGCGAAGTGGTTGAGGACGAGGACTCGGCGGTGTGTCATCGCGGCGCTCCCACGTGTCGGACCGTCCCGGACGCGAGGTGCGTGACGGCGAGGGAGGCGCCGCTCCCGCTCCAGGTCACCTCGAAGGCGTAACCGTCGAGGGCGTCAGGTGCGGGCGGTGGCCCGGCCACCGTGCCGAACCCCCACACGGTGGTGTCGGCCCGGCTCTCGGCGGTGATCCACGTCGCCGGCTCCCAGCGCCCGTACGTCCGGCTGTGCCAGCCCGCGAACGGCGTCGACCGTCCCCGCACCGTCTCGTGGCCGTCCAGCCCGAAGAGGTGGAGTTTGGTGCCACAGGCGACAAGTGTGTCGTTCTCCACCGCCACCTCGGGGTGCAGCGGGACGGTGAGCGACCAGGTCCCGACGGACGCCGGCGGGTCGACGAACTCGACGATCGCCACGTACTGGTCGGCAACGACGACGGCGCGGCCGACACGGATGGGGCGCTCGCCGCGCTCGTACGCGTCGTGCCAACCGAACAGGACGGTGCGGTCCGGCAGGTCGAGCGGCGGCCCGAGGTGCCCACGCGCGGTGTGCCGCCAGCGGAACGCGCGATGGGGGACGAGCTGGTCCCGCCCGTCCGGCCGTCGTACCGGGTGGGCGGCCGAGGTGCGCAACCCGTTGCGCACCTCCAATGGCCCGTTGTAGGTGCCCGTACCCGGGTCGGCGACCAGCCAGTGCCCGCCGTGCCTGATCCAGACCGAGGTGAGGTCGGCGTGCCCGTGGGACGGCCCGCCGTCCACCTTGAACCACACCCGCCACGGCCCCCGGTCGACCACCGCGATGCCGCCGGAGGTCGTCGACCGTCCCCGGGTGGTCGCCGCGAACCCGTCCCCGGTGGCGCCCCGCCCGGGTGCCGGCGCGTACCACGCCAGTTCGTCGAAGTCGGCGTACCACCGTGCCGGCAGTCGCTCGCCGCACAGCGCGAGCCCGAGCGCGGTCGAGCCGGCCACGTCCAGCGGATCGCCGGAGGAGGCGAGCACCCGGCCCTCGTCCCAGTCGCCGTACTGCGGGACGTCCCCGTCGAACACGCCGAGCCGGGCCAGGTGCAGGCTTGCCGCGCGCAGGTCACGAAGGACGCTCGCCGGCGCGCCGCCGAGCAGCGTCCGCACGGTGAGCATTTCGAGGACGAAGCGGTGGTACGACACCGAATCCTCGATCATGCGACCGTCGGGCCCGAAGTGCCGGCGCTGCTGGGCGGCGAACATCCTCTCCCCGGTGCCCGCCCACCACCGTGCGCGTCGGGCGGTGGGGTACATCCGGGAGAGCAGGATCAGCCCGAGCGCGTCGCCGAGCATGTGGTTGTTGCGCATGCTGCTCACCGTGTAGGGCAGCTCGACCATCAGGTGCCGGGCGCTGGCCAGCAGCAGCCGGTCCATGGCGGTCGTCACCTCGCGCGGAAGCCGTTCGCCGGCCAGCGTCAGGATCTGGTTCCAGGCGATGGCGCGCAGGGCGAGTTCGAGGCTCGAGTACCAGTTCACGCCCCGCTCCGGCGGCGACTGGTCGCACCAGGACCGCAGCAGGTCGTCGAGGCCGTCCTGCCAGGGGCCGTCCGGGTCGAGACGGGCCGCGCGCGCCAGGACGACCAGGTCACGGTGGCGTGCCGCCTCCCAGATGTGCTTCACGTCGGACAGTCGCGCGTCGGATCGGATGTCGATGCGCCACCACGGGTCGTCGGCCGGCCACCGCTGCCCGGTCAGGGGGTCGGTGCACCACGGTGCCGACACGCCGGTGGCCACCCGGGCGCCGAAGACCCGCAGGCCGTCGTGCAGGACACGTCGGGCGTCGTCCAGGCAGCGCTGCCGGGCCTCGTCGCTGCTCGGCAGCGCGTTTGTCAGCGGTACCGGCGCCGCGGGGTGGTGTCGGTGTGCCTGGGCACGGAACAGGACGGCGTGGAATCCGGTGCGCTTGGAGGTCTCGTACGCGGCGCGCAGCGGCGCGGATCCGCCAAGTGCGCGCAGGTCCGCGGCGATCGCGCGGAGAGGGTTCTTCACCATCAGGTTTCCTTGGGCGCGGCGACGAAGGCGATCGGGTCTGCGGAACTGGTCGCGAATGCCGAGCTCAGGGCGCTCGAAGCAGTTCGGCCGACGGTATCAGCTCATTAGCGATGATTCACGCAATTAGGACGGACTATGGCCGCGTGTTCAGTAATTCCCGATTCGAGGCCACACTGACCGTTTCCGCGTTGCCTCGCCTGTCGTGAGGTCGTTGCGCGTGGTGTGTCCGGCCAGTTCTGGTGTGGGGAATCGCGTAGCGCTCAACAGCGTGGCTCGCGGCGGCTCGACGCTGCCCGCTCACCGGGACACCCGGTCGGGAGTGGACCGTGGTGACAGCCGTCGACGGGATCAGCCGGGGGCGGCACCGGTCGTACCGCGATGACGTCGACGACCGCTGGCGCACGGTCTCGCCGCCGCCCGACCGCCGCGCACCACGGACGGACGCCACCGCCGCAAGACCGACCTCGCGGAGGGTGACCTGGCTTCCGCTGTGGCTCGCCCTGGCCTGGATGCTCGGCACGTTCGGCGCGTTCTGGTTGACCGGGCTGGCCCGCGAGGTCACGAACCCGGGCCAGCTCTGCGTCTTCGTGGTCGCGGCGACGGCCCTCTTCGCCGGTGGATACGTGGCGCAGATGTCACGCCGAGCGCCGTCCGCGGCCGTCACGACCCATTCCATCGACCGCATCCGGCAGGTGCGACAGCTGGTCCTGGCCAGTTCGGTCTACTACGTCGTGGTGAGCCTGACGCGACTGGCCGAGTTCGGCGCCACCGGCCCGCAGAGCGTGTGGGCGAGCATCAGGGCACCGGCCACCGGCTATCTCAACAAGTTCGAGATCTACCAGCAGGGCATCGGCACCACGAGCCCGTGGATGAACCTCCTGTTCCCGCTCGGCGTGCTCAGCGTGGCCCTCGTACCCCTGCTGGTGGTCCACTGGCGCAGCCTGCCCACCTGGCTGCGGCTCGCCGGCCTGACCGGGACGGCGCTGCACATGGCGTTCTACCTCTTCATCGGCACCACGAAGGGGCTCGGCGACGTCGCCGTCATGCTGGCGGCGGGGATGCTTGTCGCCCGGGCGTCGGTCCGGCGGCGACGGCGCATCAGCTCGCGACGTCGCGGAACGCTCGTGGTGGTCGGCGCGGCGTTCGCGCTCCTGGCCATCTACATGGTCCACAGTCATGCGACGCGGGCGACCGAGTTCGGCACCACTGGCGCCCTCGTCCAGGTCAACCCCACTGTGGAGCGCGTCGTCGGCACGCCGATCGCCGAGGGTGTCGCGGACGTCATCGGCTACCCGACCCACGGCTACCTGGGGCTCTCCTACAACCTCCAGGTGCCCTTCGAGTGGTCCCGTGGCCTGGGCAGCTCACCGTCCGCGGCGATCTTCGCCGAGCAGAGGTTCGGAGTGGACCTGACCGACCACCCGCCCTTTCCGGACCGGACGGAGCACGAGAAGGGGTGGCCGGCACGCATGTACTGGGCCACGATTTATCCCTGGCTCGCCTCCGACCTCACGTTCCCCGGTGCGGCGTTGCTCATGGGGCTGGTCGGCTGGCTCTTCGCCGGCTCCTGGCGCGCGGCGGTGTCCTCCCGGCGGGTGATCCCGACGTTGCTGTTCGCCCAGCTCTGCATCCTCGTCGTCTACGTACCGGCGAACAACCAGCTCGGTATGGCGCCGGAATCCATAGTCGGGATGGCCACCCTGCTCGCGCTCTGGGCGATGCAGTCAATCAACGCCGGGCGCCGGCGGCTCGCGGCAGCCCAGGATCGTCAGCCCCAGTTCCGGAAGAACGCCCCGATCGGCTCCGCGTAGGCCCGGTAGTCGAACGACTCGAGTGCCTGGCTACGCGCGGCCTGGCGCATCAGGTTGCGCTGCGCGTCGCTCAGACCGGCAGCCGTACGGATCGCCTCGGTGACCTCGGCGAGCGAATGGTCCCGGCAGATCAGCCCCTCACGGTGCGGGCGCAGATACCTGCCCATGTCGCTCGTGAGGTTGGCGATCACCGGTGTGCCGCTGGCCAGGCTCTCGCAGAACTTCGTCGAGAAGCCGGCGTCGGTGGCCCGTTCCGGCCGACGGATCAGGACCGTGAAATCCGCCTCCTGGAGGGCGGCGGCCACCTCGGCCTGCGGTAGGCGACCCAGGCACCGCACACCGTCGGGCAGCGCCCGGCCGCCGAACAGGCCGCGTGCCTCGTCCGGCGTCGGCCCGTAGATGCGCAACTCGACGCGCGCGCCGTCGCGCTGGACCCGGCTGACCGCCTCGATGACGGTGCCCAGGAGGTCCTTCTTGTTCCCGTGCGGATTGCCGGCGTAGGCGAGCGTGAGACCGGACGAGCCCGCCGCCCTCTGCCGGGCGTCGAGCGTCAGGCCCTTGACGTCGAGCGTGGGCGGCACCCGCAGGAGCGGCCTGCCGCTTCGGCGGTAGTGGTCCTCCAGGTACGAACTGATCACGACGAGGCCGTCGCAGCGCGGGTAGTAGTGGTGCAGTGCGAGCTTCATGCTGGCGTGCAGTGGCCCGAGGTACCCGCCGCGTACGTAGCGCCCGTTGAACCAGTCGACGACGTCGACGATCAACGGCACGTCGTGACGACGGCACCAGCGCTGGAGGTGGTACATGTACTGGGCCTGACCGCCGTGCACCAGGACGTGCGACGGCCTGGTCGGTTGGGCGTCGAGCCAGCGGACCGTCCGTTGGCCCCAACGCACCAGGGTCTGGATCGAACTGGCGAGCGGCCCGGCGCCCGGCGGTGGTTTCTCCGCGAGGCCGACGTACGCCACCGAACCCGGCCCGTCGACACCCGGCAGCGGGGTGACGCCGCGCGGCTCCGCCCCTCCGCCGGCGACCACCACGTCGTAGCCGGCGGCGGCCAGAGACGCCACAAGTCCGTGGACGCGTCGCGATCCCGCCTCACCCCAAGGGAAGAGGAACGGGCCCACACAGGCGACCCAACCCGACCGTCTCATTCGCACCTCAACGTGCCTCTGCGGTCAGTTGCCTGACGGATTCGACGTCCGTCGCCGCGCGGAGCGTGGCGGCGAACCGCGCGGCGACGCTGTCCCTGGCGTGCTCCTGCCGCGCGAAGTCGACCCCGTTGCGGGCGAGCCGCTGGCGCAGCGCGGCGTCACGGCAGAGCCTCGTGAGGTCGGCGACAAGCGCCGCCGGGTCGTTCGTACCGACGATCACGCCGGCGTCCGCCGCGCGGATGTGGTCCATCGACGCCACCTCGGCGGGGCCGTAGCCGAGGATCGGACGGCCCGAGGCGAGGTACTGGGGGATCTTCGTCGACACCGAGTAGCGGGTGTAGCGCCTGATCTCCTCGTCGAACGACTCGATGTGGACGAGGACATCCGCGGACCGCAGCGCCTCCGGCACCTCGTCACTGGCCAGCGACGGCCCGAGCCGCACCCGCTCCAGGTGGGCGAAGTGCCGGCCGTACCGGGCGAGGTCCTTCTCCGGGGCGTGGACGGTCAGCCGGGCCGGGAGGCCGTCCCCGGCCAGCCGGTCCAGTACGGCGCCGATGTCGCGCAGCGACTCCCACCGGTTGAGGTGCAGCGCGCCGACGTACACCAGCTCCGTCGTCGCTCGCTGGTGGCTCTCCTCGCGGGGGGCGGCGAAGTAGGTCTCGTCGACGCAGTTCAGGAAGGGGCTGAACGGGATGCCGTACCGCCTGGTGTACTCGTGCGCCATCGGCCGGCTGATGACCATGCCGAGCGGAGCCAGCCGGATGAGCCGCGCGATGGCCTCCTGCGTGGACCGGTTGGCCCGCCCGAGGAGTTCGCCGTTGCCGTACAGCGTCGCCGGCCAGTCGTCGGTGAAGTGCGGCACCACGGGAACGCCGCAGGTACGCGCCGCCAGAGCGGTGATCCTCGTCAACCGGACGCTGCCCAGCATGGAGTAGACGACGTCCGGGCGGAAGTCACGCATCCAGGCGGTGAGCGTCCCGGGCACCCGGATGGGACTGAGGTCGGCGGTCGCGCGCAGCTGCGCGTACGCCCTGGCCATGGCGGGGCGGCTCTCCGCCGCGGCGTGTACGGCCGCGATGGGCCGGCTCTGTTGCAGTGGTGTACGACCGTTCCAGCCCAGCATCCGCATGGAGTAGTACTGGATCGGCAGGTAGTGGTCCCGGGGCGGGAAGTGGAAGAACTTCTCGCACACCTCGGTCGACGGCGTGATGTTGCCGGTGTGCACCTGCCCGAGGCGGTCCTTCGGCCAGCCGGAGAAGAGGTTCGACAGGGTCATGGCGGTGCCGCTGACCCGGCTGAAGGGCGTGTGGCTCACCACCAGCACCCGGGGGTGTTCGTCCTGCGACAACATCGGTGATCCGCCTCTCTCAGGTGGCCCGCACGGTGAGCGCCCGCCGGTAGCCGTAGATGGCAGCCGGGACGACCGTCAGGCTGTAGACGACGACGGCGATGAACGGCGCGGCCGAGAGTCCCAGCCAGTGCACGCCGAACACCTTGCCGACGATGGACAGCGGTAGGTAGAGCAGGTAACCGCAGAGCTGGGGGCGTACGACCCCTGCCGCGTTCTGCACCATGAACCGCGGGGAGATCGCGGCCAGCACGAGCCACCAGCAGGCCAGGCCGACCAGCAGGGAACGGCTTCCGATCGGGATCGGGAGCCACGCGGCGAAGAACTGCTCGCCGTACACCACCAGGAATGTCGACGGCAGCAGCGCGATGAGCGTGGAGACGACTGTCATGCGACGGACGGTCCGGCGTACCCAGTCGAGGTCCCGGCGCGCCAGGGCCTCGCCGTGCATCGGCCACAGCGGCTGGTTCACAAGCGTGACGAGCGCGCCGAGCTGGGTGAAGAGCTTGGCCGGCACCGCGTACGCGGTCACACTGGCCAGGCCCAGGATGTGCGCGATGATCAGCGGGTCGGCGTTGTCGGCGAGCACCATCACCAGCGTCACCAGGAAGAACAGGCCGCCGAGCGCGAACAGGTCGCGGACCCCGCGACGGTCGACGAACCTCGGGCGGGGTGCCAGTTGTGGCAGGCGCCAGCCGAAGGTCCACACCGTGTTGGCGACGTTGACCAGCAACGGGGAGATGGCGATGCTGGCGATGACCGCTATCGGGGGAAGGTCCGCGTACACCGCGCCGAGCGCGAGCGGGAGCGAGAGGGCGCTCGCACCCGCCTGCCAGACGTTGCTGACGGCCACCTGCTGATACGCGTACTGCACCCGGGCGACAAGCGACAGCGGGATGTTCAGCAGGAAGGCGGTCAGGCAGATCAGGGCGACGAGGTGGGCGTCCCGCGCGGCCGCTCCTGTCGCGTTGAACAGCAGCGGCCACGGTACGAGGCCGCCAATCAGCCAGAGCAGGCCACACACCGGCAGCGTGATGCCGCAGACCGCCGCGTAGGCGCTGGAGACGTACCGCCGGGCGGTGTCCGAGTCGCCGTCCACCCGGCACGGCGCGAGCCTGGTCATCAGCCCGAGGCCGACGCCCAGGTCGGCGAAGGCGACCATCCCGGTGACCGCGAGGACAGCGGCCCAGAGTCCGTACAGGTCGGTGCCGAGGTACGACAGCGTCACCGGCAGCAGGAACAGGGGTACGACCGCGCTTACCGCCCGGCTCAGCGCCGCGGTGGCGATCCAGGACAGCAGCCGGCGTCCGCGACCCGGCCGCGGGGCGACGGGGATCGTCGGCGGAGGCGGCTCGACCGTCTGGACGGCCAGCCCCGGACCCGCGGTGTCCGGCCGTTCCTGCCGCTCGAACCTGCCGTCGGGGGCCCGCAAAATGTCCGTCCTATCGATCTCGGGGCGGTGCGAGTGCCGCGGCGCGACCTCGCTCTGGGTCCTCCCGGCATAACTGTCGGTGAGGGGATTTGGATGCGGACGCACCGGCGGTGCCCGGTCGCGGTCGGTCAGCGCGACCGCAGGGGTACGCCCAGCGGACCGTGGACCGTCGGGTCGCTCGGCTGGGCGCTGAGCAGGGCGAGGTGATGGATGACCTTCGCCGTGTCCTCGTACGGGTCGAGCCCGCTCACCTCCGCCGGGTCCAGCGGTGGCACGGCCACGTGGGACACCAGGGGATGGAACGGCCGGTCGTCGATCTCGCCGGTGCCGAGCAGGTCCTCGTGCAGCTTCTCTCCCGGACGCAGGCCGGTGTAGACGATCGGCACGCTGCTCGACGCCTGCTCGGCCATCTGCCGGGCCAGGTCGGCGATGCGTACCGGCTCGCCCATGTCCAGCACCAACGCCTCCCCGTCGCGGCCGATCTCGGCGGCCTGGAGCACCAGGTGCACGGCCTCCTGCACGGTCATCAGGTAGCGGGTGACCTCGGGGTGGGTGACGGTCAGTGGCTTGCCGTCCTCGATCTGCCGCTGGAAGGCGGTCACCACGGAACCGCGACTGCTCAGCACGTTGCCGAACCGGACGCTCAGGAACGTCCCGGGAAAGCGGGACGCGGCGTGCGCGGTCAGCCGCTCGGTGATCCGCTTGGAGTATCCGAGCACGCTTATCGGGTTGGCCGCCTTGTCGGTGGAGATGTTGACGAACCTGGCCACGTCCTGGCAGGCGTCGAGCACCGACAGGGTGCCCCACACGTTCGTCTGGACGGCCTCGCCCGGGTGCCGCTGCAGCAGCGTCAGGTGCTTGAGCGCCGCCGCGTGCAGGATGACCTCGGGTCGTCGTTCGCGGATGATCCGCCGGATGCCCTCGTCGTCCCGCAGGTCGGCGAGGATCAGCTCGGGACCGTCCAGCAGGGCCCGTCCGGCGAGTGACATCTGGAGGCTGTGCAGGGCCGACTCGTCGCGGTCGAGCATCATCAGCTCGCCCGGGTCGGCCTTCATCACCTGCCGGCAGAGTTCGGAGCCGATCGACCCGCCCGCGCCGGTGACCAGGACCCGCCGTCCGGCCAGGCTGTTCGTACTCAGTGGCAGGTCGCCGACGACCTGGCGCCGCCCGAGCAGGTCACCGATCTGCACGTCGCGGACGTCGGTGACGGTGATCCGGTGGTCGACCAGGTCCCGTACCGGGGGCAGGACCTTGAACACCGCGCCCGCCGCCAGCGTGGCCTCGCGGATCTGACGGATCAGCGCGGCGTCGGCGTTGGCCACCGAGAAGATGACAGCCTTCGCGCCGGTGCGTCGTACGGCCCGGCCGACGTCGTGCCGCCCGCCGAGCACCCGGACGCCCCGGATGCGCAGGTCGCGCTTGTCCGGGTCGTCGTCGAGGGCGCCCACCGGCAGGTACCTGCCGCGCGGGTCGCCGAGCAGCGCGCGCAGCAGCTCCTGCCCGGCGTCGCCGATCCCGAACAGCAGCACCGGCGTCGAGGACCGGACGTCGGGTCGCAGGGACAGGTCCCGCCGGTGCCGGTACGCGAACCGGGCACCGAGCATCAGGAGCAGGGCCAGGGCGCCGCCGACCATCGGGGTGCTCGCCGGCACCGGCCGGTGGCTGCTGGGCAGGAGGCCGAGCAGCATGATCGCGGCCGTGGTGATCGCGGTGCCGGCGACTCCCTGAACCTCCTGGAGGCTGCCCAGGGGGTGACGTCCGGAGTAGAGCCGGCGTACCGCCGCCACCGCCACGTGCACGACGGCGGCGAGGACGCCTATCGCCGCGGTCCGACCCAGCTGGCCCGGCGGGAGGTGGAACTCGAACCGCGTCGAGGCGGCGGCGACGAAACCGCTGATCCAGGCGGTGGTGTCGGTGGCGAGAAAGGCGATGGTGCGCCGGCGTGCCCTGGCCCGCCGGTTCCGGCGCTGCGCGTGGTCCGTGTGCTCGGTGTCCTGCGGCATGTCTGGCTCTCCTGCCTCCTGCCCCGTGTCCCGACTGCTTCCGCCGTACACGGCAGAAGGGCCCGTACTGCGCCCTTTGTCCTTGTTACAGGCACAGTGGGGTGCCGTAACCGTGTTTCAGGTAATGCGTGACTTATTGCCTGGCTCGGGGGAACCGGCCAGGCCGGAACGCCTCCCATCGCCACCTGATCGGCCCACATCCCGTACCACTTCGGACGCGCCACCGGGCCGGACCGGACCGGCTAGCCGCCCGCGCGGAGGGCGAGGAACTCCTCGATGGCGGCGAACACCCGGGCGGTCTGCGGCTCGGTCAGGGCGCTCCCGCTGGGCAGGGTGACGCCGTCGGCGAAGAGCCGTTCCGCCGCTCCGGTGAGCAGGCACTCCGCACCGAGGTGCACTGGCTGCATGTGCATCGGCTTCCACACCGGCCGGGTCTCGATGTCCCGCTCGGCCAGGTGGGCCGCCAGGTCGTCGGCCCGCCAACCGCACCGGTCCGGCTCGACGGTGAGGACCGTGAGCCAGCAGTTGGACTCGGTGTCCTCCGCGTTGAGCAGCCGTACGCCGGGGGCCGGGGCGAAGAGTTTCGCGTAGCTGTCCCGCAGGTGCCGGCGTCGGGCGATCATCCCGTCCAGCCGGATCAGCTGGGCCCGGCCCAGGGCCGCGAGGAGGTTGCTGAGCCGGTAGTTGTAGCCGGTCTCGCGGTGCTCGTAGTGCCGTGCCGGTTCCCGGGCCTGCGTGGCGAGGTGTCGAGCCCGCGCGAGAAGCGCGGTGTCGTCGGACACCAGCATCCCGCCGCCGGACGTTGTCATGATCTTGTTGCCGTTGAAGGAGAGCACGCCTACCTGCCCGAACGATCCGGCGGGCTGCCCCGCGTGGCTGGCGCCGAGCGCCTCGGCGGCGTCCTCCACAAGCGGCACGCCGGCCTCGGCGCAGATCGGGCTCAGCGCGCTGTAGTCGGCGCAGCTGCCGAACATGTCGACGGGGACGATCGCGCCGACGCGCTCACCCCGCGACCGCAGCCCCCGGATCAGGTCGTCGACGAGGTCGACGTCCACGTTTCCGGTCCGCGGGTCGCAGTCGACGAACACCGCACGCGCGCCGACGTACCGGACCGCGTTCGCCGTGGCGACGAAGGTCAGGGTCGGCACGATGACCACGTCGCCCGGCCCGACCCCGACGCCCAGCAGGGCCAGGTGCAGGGCTGCCGTCCCCGAGTTGACTGCCACGGCGCCGGCGGTGCCGACCCGTCCGGCGATCGCCTGCTCGAACGCCTCCAGGTCGGGACCGATCGGCGCGGCCCACCCCGAGCGCAGGGCGGCGATCAGGTACGACTCCTCGAGCGGCCCGACGTCGGGTGGCGACAGGTACACCGTGCCGTTCACGGGGTCGTCCGGTGCCGGCGCGTCCGAACATCAGGAGATACGGGGACAAAAGGCATGTAAATGTTGTATCAGTGACGCGAGTTCCGACACGTCAATTCGCCACAGTCGGACAAGCGCGTCGCCCCAATCAACAGCGAGATCCCCTGCCGGACACGGGTCGGGTCACCGGCTTCCCTCCCGGGTGGAGCGCCCGCGGTGAGCGTGGACCCGAGCGGCGCTCATCTCGCCGTGGGGGATTTACCCATAATTTGGGTGATTGTGGTAATCCGCGCAGTTCGCTGAATTTACACTTCGGACCGCGTGATCACCGAACGGCAGGGAGACGGAGATAGTGGTGCTGAGCATGGTGCGCGGCGTGGCGAACGCCCTGCGGGACCGGCGGGCCGCCGCCCGGGACCCGGAGGGTTTCGCCCGGTCCCTCGGCGTCGACCTGCGCGGCCGGGTCCGCTTCTACGGCATCGACCGGGCGATGTTCGGCTCCGAGCCGTGGCTCGTCTCCCTCGGTGACAACGTCTACGTCACCGCGGGGGTCCAGTTCATCACCCACGACGGCGGCACGCTGATCCTGCGCAGGGAGGTGCCCGATCTGGAGTGGACCGCCCCGATCACCGTCGGGGACGACGTCTACCTCGGCGTACGGACGACGATCCTGCCCGGCGTGACGATCGGCGACCGGTGCATCATCGGCGCGGGCTCGGTGGTGGCCCGCGACATCCCGGCCAACAGTGTCGCGGCAGGCGTGCCGGCCCGGGTGATCCGCAGCGTCGACGACTACCTCGACCGGATGCGCGCCCGGTCGCTGGGGTGCGGGCACCTGCCGGCCGCCGAGAAGGCCGCGGTGATCCGTCAGATCTACGGGGTGCCCGAGCAGGTCGGCGCCGGTCGGGCGGGGTTCTGATGCGGGTGGCGGCGGGTCGGCCGGGTGCCGTCCTCGGGGCGGTGGTCCTGGCGCTGCACCGACTCGCGGACACCGTCACCCGCGCCCGCCGGGCCGTCAGGGGCCTCGCCCTCGCCAACCGGTTCGCCGCCCGGGGCGACAACTTCACCTTCGACCCGGACGGCGTCTACACCTGCGAGACGATCGAGGTCGGCCACAATGTGGACCTCGGATACCGGCCGATCCTGGTGGCGGCCCGGGCGCGGATCCGGATCGGCGACAACGTCATGTTCGGCCCCGAGGTGACCATCAGGGGCGGCAACCACCGAATCGACCAGGTGGGCGTACCGATGATCGCGGTCGGCAAGAAGCCCGGCGACGAGAGCCACGACCGTGGCGTGACCATCGGTGACGACGTCTGGGTCGGCACCCGGGCGGTGATCCTGCACGGCGTGACCATCGGCCGGGGTGCGGTGATCGGCGCGGGTGCGGTCGTCACCCGGTCGGTGCCGCCGTACGCCGTGGCGGCCGGCAACCCGGCCCGGGTGATCCGACTGCGCTGGCCGGTGGAGACGATCCGGGACCACGAGCGGCACCTCTACCCGCCTCAGCGGCGGCTGACCTCCGCCGAGCTGGCCGGTCTGGCCGAGCTGCCGACGCCTGTGACGAAGTCGCTGACGAGCGCCGTCCAGGCGCGGTAGTCGAAGCAGTACGCCCGCTCGCGGGCCGCCCGGCTCATCGCCCACCAGCCCTGGTCGTCGAGCAGCAACGCCCGCTCCAGCCCGCGCCGCACGTCGTCCGCCCCGGCGCCGTCGAGGACGATCCCCTCCCGGCCGTCCACGATGTACCGCCCCAGGTCGCTTGTGTGGTTGAGCAGCACGGGACAGCCGGCGGCCAGGCTCTCCGGCACCTTGGACGGGAAGCCCGCCTGCGCGTACCCGGCCGGCGGCCGGACCAGCACCGAGAAGTGCGCCAGGCGCAGCTCGGCGAGCACCCGGTCGCGGGGCACCCGACCGAGGAATGTCACCCGGTCGTCGAGGTCTGCGGGGTCGGCGCCGCCCAGGTCGGAGAGGCTGCCGGCCCGCTCCCGGCTGATCCCGGCGATCACCAGGCGTACCCGGGACCGGTCCTCGGGCGCGAGTGCGCGGATGCCCTCCAGCACCACGGCCAGTTGATCCTTGGCGCCTGCCGATCCCGCGTAGAGCAGCCGGAGCCCGCCGTCGAGCGGGGTCGGCGCGGGGTCGGCGTAGTCGGCGCAGTCCACCTGGGGCGGTACCACGAGCGTGGGTCGGCCCTGGCCGACGAAGTGCCGCTCCAATGTCTCGGAGATGGCGATGACCCGGTCGGCGAGCCGGCCGGCCAGGAAGAACGCCCAGCGGTGCCGGACGAAGTACGGCGTCAGCCAGCCCCGGGGGAACTGCGCCCGGTCGTGCCGTTCGAGCACGTCCACGGTGATCGGGCAGCGTACGGCCGTGCGCAGCACCGCCCAGGTGACCAGGTTCCACACGCTGAGCGGCAGGTGCACGCCGGCCAGCGCCGCCGGGCGGACACCCGCGCCGCGCAGGGCGGCCAGCACCCGCAGCGGGCGGGTGTACCTGTGCAGCCAGCGGCCCGCCATCCCGCCGACGACGCGACGGCGGGGCAGTGTGATCAGGCGGACGCCGGGGGGCAGGTCCGGGGATTCCGGTGGACGCGACCCGTCCTGCGGCCAGTCGTTGACCACAAGTGTCGTACCGCCCGGCGGAGTGGCCGAGCGGGCCAGTTGCAGCAGGCGGTTGGACATCGCGTCCCCGTGCGGGAACCGGTACGCGGCCACCGCCAGCACCTGTGGCGTCGCGGTGGCAGTCGCGGCCGGGATCAGGTCCGTCGTCGTGGTGGGCTCGCCCACGGACTGCCCCCTCGGAGGATTCGGGTTGTTCAACCGTTATGGCCGATAAGTCTAGGCAGCCCGGGTCGGCCAGAGCCCGCTCGCGCCGCCGTGTCGGAGAGGGAACCGGTGTCGGAGTGCTGTCAGTGATGGTGTGACTACGCACAGCAACTGCAACGATCGGTGGTCGTTGTACCTGGTGACCTGTCGACGGGGCGTGGAGGCGGCACGGCATGCGACGACCGATCACCGGAGAGGCGCCCGTCGTCGGGCGACCCGGTCTGGTCGTGGCCGAGCGGCCGACACCCGCGAGCCCTCCGGTTTCGCCCGACACCGGGAAGACCCGCAGCCGTGTGCTCGCCGGCGGCATCGTGTCCTCGCTGGCCGGCAAGATGGTCGGCCTGGCCGCGCCACTGCTGATCACCCCGCTGGCCTTTCGCAGCCTCGGTGCGGAGCGGTACGGCCTCTGGATGGCCGTCACCTCGCTCACCGGCATGGCGCTCTTCGCCGACTTCGGGCTCGGCAACGGGCTGCTGACCCGGCTGGCGAGGTTGCGCGGCACCGGCGAACGGCGGGCGGCGGCCCGGGAGGTCTCCAGCGCGTACGCGCTGCTGGGCGCGCTGTCCGTCCTGCTGATGGTGGTGCTGGTGGCGACCCTGTGGTGGGTGCCCTGGCCGGCGCTGCTGAACGCCACGGCCCCGGCGGTGGCCGGCGACGCCCGGGCGGTGGTGCTGCTCTGCTTCGGCGCCTTCCTGGTCAACATCCCGCTCGCCCTCATCCAGCGGGTCCAGTACGCCCACCAGCAGGTGGCCCAGAGCAACCTCTGGCAGGCCGGCGGCAGCCTCGTCTCGGTCGCGCTTGTCTACGCCGCTGTCGCCGGCGGCGCCGGTGACGTGGCGGTCATCGCCGCCGCGGTGCTCGCGGTGCCGGTGGTCAACCTGGCCAACTCCGTCTGCTACTTCGCCTGGCAGGACCGGGATCTGCGACCCCGGCCGCGGCACGTGCGGGCGGCGGTGGCCCGTGGGCTGCTCCGGTTGGGTGCCCGGTTCTTCCTGCTCTCGGTGCTCTCGTCGGTGGTGCTCAACCTCGACGGCTTCCTGATCGGTCGGGTGCTCGGGCTTCCCGCCGCGGCGACCTACGCGGTGGTGCTGCGGATGTTCGCCCTGCTGACACTCTTCATCACCCTGGTGAACCTGCCGCTCTGGCCGGCCAACGGCGAGGCGCTGGCCCGCGGTGATCTCACCTGGGTACGGCGCGTCACCCTCCGGATGGTCTGCCTGTCCGCAGGCGTCGTCGTCCTACCCGGACTCGCGCTCGTGCTGATCGGCAACGACGTGCTGCGGCTCTGGGTCCGCGCGGCCGACCTCCCGCCGGTGTCGCCCACGCTCTTCGCCGGGCTCGCCGTCTGGTCGGTGCTGCTGGCCGTCGCGGCTCCACTGTTCATGGTGCAGAACAGCGTCGGTCTGCTCCGACCCCAGTTCGTCGGCTGGACGGGCTGCCTGCTGCTGGCCGTACCCCTGAAGATCGTGTTGGCCGCCCGGGTGGGCCTGCCCGGGGTGGCGCTCGCCTCGGCCGCGACCTACGGGCTCACGGTGCTGCCGGCCGCCGTGGTCGGCTACCGCCGGGTGCTGGCCGGCGGGTCGTCGCGGCCGGAGAGGGCCACCACCGCCGCGACTGTCGTGGGGCCGTGAGCGATCGGGCCCGGCGCGGCGGCGTCACCTCGTCGCGGCTGCCGCAGTTACCACCCGGGGTGCGGCCGGCGCACCCGGACCGGCTCGTCGTCGAGCCTCGTGCGGAACGAGGGGCCATGCAACGTCACACCGTGCGCGACAGCCGACGCCGCCCGGTGGTGGTGCAGCACTCGGCCGGCACGCCGGGGGCCAACGGCCCGCTGACCGCCGTGCAGCGCGTGCTCGACTCGCCGCTGGCCGAGCGCTACGAGTTCGTCCGGATGCACCAGCACGCGGGCAACGGCAGCCTGAACGTGCCACTGCTGCGCCAGTGGGTACGCCTGCTGCGACGCATCCGCCCCGACCTCGTGCACGTCCGGGGCCTGCAGAACGAGGGCTTCCACGGGGTGCTCGCCGCGCGCCTCGCCGGCTGCCGCCGGATCCTGGTCACCGTGCACGGCACCGTCCGCGACCTGCGGCAGCCCGGCCGGCCCTGGCGTCGCCGGCTGCTCGTGCACGGGGCCGAACCCGCCACCCTGCGGATGGCCAGCCACGTCGGCACCGTCTGCGACTACGCGGCCCGCCGCGACTTCCTCCGCGACCCGGGCGCGACGTTCGTCGGGGTGATCCCCAACGGGGTGCCGCTGCCGGCACACCCCCGCGCGCACCGGGAGCGGGTCCGCGCCGCGCTGGGCCTGCGCCCCGACGACGTGGCCATGATCGCGGTGTCCCGGCTGACCTGGGAGAAGGGCTACGGCGTCCTCGCCGACGCGCTGCGCCGACTGCCGCCGTCCACGGTCCGCCGGTCCGCCGCCCGCCGGGTGCTGCTCGTCGCCGGCGACGGCCCGGACCGGGAGGGAATCACCGCGGCCCTCGCCGACACCGGAGACGTCGAGGTGCGGCTGCTCGGCAACCGACTGGACGTGCCGGACCTGCTCGGCGCGGCGGACCTCTTCGTCTTCCCGACCCTGCACGAGAACCTCTCCAACGCGCTGCTGGAGGCCATGGCGCACGGGCTGCCCGTCGTCGCCTCGGCGGTCGGCGGCAACGTCGAGGTGCTGCGCTCCGGTGGCGGCCGGCTGGTGCCGGCGGGTGATCCCGACGCCCTGGCCGGAGCGCTGTCGCCGCTGCTCGACGACTCCGCCGAGCGGCTGCACGTGGGTGAACTGGGTCGCAAGGTGGTGGCCGAGGGCTACAGCCTCGACGTCATGCTCGGCTCACTCGACCGGGTCTACCAGCGGATCATCGGGGAGTGAGCATGGCGCACCGTCGCAGCCCACGGGTCACCCTGCTGGGCTTCACCGTGCCGGACGACCTGCTCGCCGAGATCATCGCCCGGGACACCATCATGCCCACCCAGACGCACACCTTCGCCTGGGGACTGGTCCACAGTTTGCGGGCCGCCGACTGTCAGGTGCACCTGCTGTCGGCCGCCCCGGTGTCCACCTGGCCGGGCAACCGTCAGGTCCGCTTCCGCCCCGGACGGTTCCGGCAGGACGGCGTGGACGGTCACCTGCTGGCGTTCGTCAACCTGCTCGGCCTCAAGCACCTCACCCGGTTCGTGGCGGCCTGGCGCACCGGAAGCCGTGAGCTGCGAAAGCAGGCGACCGATGTGCTCCTCGTCCACGGGGTGCACTCGCCCTTCCTGTGGTTCGGCGTGCTGCGGGCCCGGCGGCGCGGCGTCCGGGTGGTGCCGGTGCTCACCGACCCGCCGGGTGTCGCGCTGCCCACCGACGGACGGGTGGTCCGGCTGCTGCGCGGGCTCGACGTGGCGCTGGTCCGGGCCGCGCTGGCCCGCTGCTCCGGGGTGATCGCGCTGACGCCCGCGCTCGCCGACGACTTCGCGCCCGGCCGTCCCCGGCTGGTGATGGAGGGCATCTGCGCCACCGGGCCGGCGAGCGTCGCCGAGGCACCGCCGGTGGCGACCCGGGACGTCGTCTACGCCGGCGGCCTGAGCCGCGCCTACGGCGTCGACCGGCTCGTCGAGGCGTTCCGCGGGCTGCCCGGGGACGACCTGCGGCTGTGCGTGTACGGGCGTGGTGAACTGGAGGGCTGGCTGCGTGACCAGGCCGCCGTGGACCGGCGGATCGCGCCGCCGCGGCTGCTGCCCCGGGCCGAGCTGCTGCCCCGGCTGTCCCGGGCGAGGGTGCTGGTGAACCCCCGGCCGGTGGATCAGGACTTCGTCCGCTGGTCGTTTCCGTCGAAGATCATCGAGTACCTGGCCACCGGCGTGCCTGTGGTGAGCACCAGGCTGCCGGGCATCCCGGCGGACTACACCCCCTGGCTGTCGTTCGCTGAGCCGGACACCGTCGAGGGGCTGCGCGCGGCCCTGGGTCGGGTGGTGAGTCTGCCGCCCGGCGCGGCCCGTGAGCGCGGCGCCGGCGGCGCCCGGTTCGTGCGGGAAACCCGCAACCCGGCGGCCCAGGGGCGCCGGATGCACGACTTCCTCGCCGACCTGTGCGGGCTCACCGGCGAGCGGGACACTCCGGCCGACGTGCCGGCGCCCGCCCCGGGCCGGGTCGGCTGACCCGCGGCTACCAGGTCAGCGCGGGCCCGCGCGGCGTGCCGGGCCGGCGCGGCCCGTTCAGCGCACCAGGCCCATCGGTGGCCGTGCCGGGCGGGTGCCCGGCACCACCGGCTTCGTCTCGACGGGCCGGTCGAGCAGCGCCACCGGCAGCCGGGACCACAGGGCCAGCACGAGCCACGCCACAGGCGAGATCTCCCAGTGCCCGCTGAGCCAGATCGGCGTCCAGCCGACGATCAGCGCGCCCACCAGCATCCCGTGCCGGCGGCTCAGCCCGGGTGCCGCGTCCCGGATGAGGAAGCCGATCACCGCCGCGAACATCACGATCCCGATCAGGCCGAGGTCGTTGCCGAGGGTGAGCACCAGCGAGTGGGCGCCCACCCCGTAGTACGGGTTGGTACTGGGAAACGCGCCGACACCGATGCCGACAAGCGGCGAGTCCCAGAACGACGCCTCGGCGACCGGCCAGATGGCGAGCCGTCCGGAGAGGTCGTCGAGGGGCCTGTCGAACACGTCCGCGAGCCACTGTGGCTGGTAGCGGGTCAGGTGCCCGAACGGCACGAGGGTCAGCAGGACTGCCGAGGCGCCGACGGCGACGGCCCAGGTCCGCCCGGCCAGCCGGTCCACGAGCAGGTACGCCGCGACGGCGACAAGCGCCATCTGGCTGGCCCGCGTTCCGGTGAGCATCGTCGCGTACCCGAACAGCGGCAGCAGCAGCCAGAGCGCGGCGCGGACCGGGCGGGTGCCGACCCGTGCCACCAGCAGCAGGACGGTGACCAGGACGGCGGTGACCAGGCAGTACGCGGTGTAGTTGACGCCCACGCCCTCCAGCGAGACGCGCAGCGCGGTCTGGTCGAGGCGGCTGGCCCGGATCAGCTCGGCCGCCGTCCATCCCGCGCCGGCGAGGTAGGAACCGGCGACCAGCAGCAGGCGACGCCTGCTGGACAGCACGTGCCGTGCGGCGATCAGCAGCAGGGCGACTGTCCACCAGGCCCGTACGGCGATCTGGCTGCTCTCGACGTCGCGGCTCCACATCAGCGTGGCGCTGGCCCAGCAGCAGATCAGGATCGCCAGGTAGTCCGCCGGTCCGGTGCGGGGGATGCGACCGCTGGTCAGCAGCGCGGCGGCGGCGAGCCAGAGCCCGCCCTGGTAGGCCAGGTTCGGACTGACCGTGCCCAGGACGGCGGCGAGGCAGATCGGCAGCACGCTGAACCCCGCCAGGTTCCACCGGCTGCCGCCGCTGGCCGCCGGTGCCGGCGCGGCCGTCCGGGGCAGACCGATCGGCGACCGGGCAGGTGTGGCGTCGTCGGGGCGCCGCTGCGGACGCTCCACGATGGACCGCGCTGCGCCGTACCCCTGAGCCACGGGCTCTCCTCCTGCCGAGCGGTGCTCCCGGCCGGGCGGACGCCGGACCGTGCCGCAGACGAGCCTAGGCGGAGATCGAGGGAGGTACCTGTGCTTTAACCAATAAATCGGGCAATTGCCGCCGTATGTCAGCCGCGCCCCCGGGCCGCCGCCTTGCTCAACAGATCCTCGATCTGGTCGACCCCGACGCGCATCGACATCCGGTCCAGGTAGAGCTGACGACCTCGGCGGCCCATCGCGAGCCGCTGCTCGGCCGGCACCCGTGCCGCCGCGACGAACTGGTCGGCAAGCGCCCGCCAGTCGTCCGGCGGGCAGACCAGCCCGGCCCCACCGGCCTCGACCAGCCGGGCGGCGTCGCCGTCCGCCGACATCAGCACCGGCACCCCGCAGGCGAGCGCGGCCTGCAACTTCGACGGCACCGTGCCGCGCAGCCACGGCAGGTCCCGCAGCATGACCAGCTGGTAGTCGGCGGCGGCGTACAACTCGGCCATCTCCGCCGCCGGGCGCCGGCCGAGGAACCGGACGTTCGTCGCGCCCAGGTCGTCGGCGAGTTTGCGGGCCTGCTCGGCGCCCAACCCGGTGCCGACGAAGACCAGGTCCACCGCGTCCGGTGCGGCCGCCGCCGCCCTGATCGCCACGTCGACGCCCTGCAACAACCCCAGGTTGCCGGCGAACATCACAGTCGTCCGTCCCCGATGGCCGATCGTCGTACGGGCCGCGTCGGTGCACGGCACCGGCCGGAACAGCGCCTCGTCGGTCCAGTTGAACACGGTACGCACCGAGCCCGGGTCCACGCCGCGCTCCACCACCTGCTCCGCCATCGCGGGAGCGATCACCGCGATGCCGGCGCAGGAGTGGTAGATCCGCCGCATCGCCCCGGTGAGGACCGCGTCCAAAGCCCTGCCCGCCAGCCCCGCCGGCGCCATCCCCGACTGGGTCACCGACTCCGGCCACAGGTCCTGCACGTGCAGCACCGCCGGCACGCCGCGCAACAGGCGCAGCAGCCCGGCGGCGGCGTACGAGGTGGGCGGCGGGTGGTAGACGTAGAGCGCGTCGACCCCGCGCAGGTGTCGCGGGGCGGCCACGGCGCTGGTCGCCGCGAACGACAGGTAGCTCACCGCCCGGCGCAGGCCGGAACGGTCGTGGCTCGGGTACGCCGGCACCCGCCGTACGGCCACCCCGTCCTCGGTGCCGCTGTGGTTCCACCGCTGTCGCCACCCCGGGTAGGTCCGACCCAGCGGCAGGCTCGGGAACGTGGTCAGCACCCGCACCTCGTGCCCGCGCCGGGTCAGCTCGGTGGCCAGCTGACCCGGCACGAACGTGTTCTCCGGCGGGTACCACTGACTGATCAGTCCGATTCGCATCTCCGACGCCCCCGTCCCCACTCGCCCATCAGCGCTGACAACTGACGGAACGGATCGGAGGACACGCGCCACGCCGGTCCCGTACCGCGTGACCTGGGTCCGGAGCGCTCGTTGTCCCACTGGCAGCGGGTGCTGGGCCGCCGTCGACCGGCCGAAGGGGAGACCTCGTGAAGGTAGTGGTGACCGGGGGAGCCGGATTCATCGGCGCGAACCTCGTGCGGGCGCTCGACGAGACCCCACAGGTGACCGAGATCGTGGTCGTCGACGACCTCTCCACCGGCCTGCTGGACAACCTGCACGGCCAACCGGTCCGGCTGTACCAGGGCACCGTGCTCGACCCCGACCTGCTCGACGAGGCGGTCGCCGGCGCGGCAAGCGTGGTGCACCTGGGCGCCCTCGGCTCGGTGCCGCGCTCCATCGACAGGCCGCTGCCGAGCCACCACGCCAACGCCACAGGCACGCTCATGGTGCTGGAGGCCGCCCGCCGGCACGGCGTACCGCAGGTGATCCTCTCGTCGTCCTCGTCGGTGTACGGCGCCAACCCGGTGCTGCCCCGGCAGGAGGGACTCCGCCCGATCCCGGTCTCCCCGTACGCGGTCTCCAAGCTGGCCGCCGAGGCGTACGCGGTCGCCTACGCGTCGTGCTACGACATGGGTGTGCTGCCGTTCCGCTTCTTCAACGTCTTCGGCCCACGGCAGGCGGCGCACCACGCGTACGCCGCAGTGCTGCCCCGGTTCGTCACGGCGGCCCTCGCCGGCGAGCCGCTGCGGGTGCACGGTGACGGCCGGCAGACCCGCGACTTCACGTTCGTCGGCACCGTGACCTCGGTGCTCGTCGACGCCATCGTCCGCCGGGTGTCCACCACCGACGTGGTGAACCTGGCCTTCGGCGCACGGATCTCCCTGCTCGACCTGATCGCCGAACTGGAGGACATCATGGGCCGGCCGTTGCCCGTGGTGCACGAGCCGCCGCGCCCCGGCGACGTACGGGACTCGCAGGCCGACTGCGGCCGGCTGCGGGAACTGTTCCCCACGGTGCGACCGGTACCGCTGCGCACCGGTCTGGAGCGGACCGTGTCCTGGATGTCCGGTCACGTGCTCAGCGGCCAGTAGGCCGCGCCGATGTCGTCCGGGGTCGCCGAACGGACCCGGCGGGCCGGCCCGGCCGGCACGAGCCGCAGCCGCCGGCTGGTGTCGGGTGTCACCACGGCGCTGCTCAGCCGGGCGGCCGGGCTGATCGTTCCGATTGTGCTGGTCCCGGTGACGCTTCCCTACTTCGGCAACGACCTGTACGGCCTGTGGATGGCTGTCGCCTCGCTGGCCGGCATGGCGGCCTTCGCCGACCTGGGGCTGGGCAGCGGACTGATGACGAAGCTGGCCCCCTGCTACGCGAACGGTGACACCGCGCGGGCCCGCCGCTACGTCTCCAGCGCGTACCTGACTCTCACGGTGCTGGCGTTCGCGCTCACCGGGGCGCTCTGGCTGGCCGCCGGCGCGGTGCCGTGGTCGGCGCTGTTCAACGTGACCGGGCAGGTCACCACCGAGCAGACCCGGATGATCTCGCTGATCTGCCTCACCGCGTTCGCGCTGAACGTGCCGCTGTCTTTGATCGCCCGCGTCCAGTACGCCTACCAGCAGGTCGGGCGGAGCAACGTCTGGCAGGCCGCCGGCAGCCTCGCGGCGCTCGCCGCCGTCCTCGGTGTGGTCTGGGCCGACCTGTCGCCGCTCCTGGTCGTCGCGGTGTCGGTGGCCACGCCGCTGCTGGTCAACCTGCTCAACATGCTCTGGTTCTTCGGTCGGCAGGAGCCGCGGATTCGACCCACGCCGAGAGCTGTCGACGCCCGCGCGGCAGTGGAGCTGGCCCGGCTCAGTGGCTTGTTCTTCGTGCTCACCGTTGTCATCTCGTTCGCCACGAACGCCGACACGCTGATCATCGCGCACGCGCTCGGCCTGTCCGCGGTGGCCGGGTACGTGGTGCCGGCGAAGCTGCTGTCCCAGCTCGGCCAGCTCGTCGTCCTGGTCAACGTGCCGCTCTGGCCGGCCAACGGCGAGGCCCTGGCCGAGGGGCACCTGGACTGGGTACGGCGGACGACCCGACGGATGACAGTGCTGTCGGTGCTCGCCGCCGGCCTGCCCGCCGCCGCGCTCGTGGCGTTCGGCGACCGGCTCTTCGCCGCCTGGCTGCCGGTGCCGATGGGCGACGACCGCGTGCTGCTCGCCGGGCTGGGTGTCTGGTGGGTGCTCCAGGCGGCCCTGTCACCGCGGTTCATGGTGCAGAACGCCGACGGCGTCATCGTCCCGCAACTCGTCGGCTGGGCGGCCTTCCTGCTGCTGTCGGCGCTCGGCAAGTGGTACGCGGCGGACCGCCTCGGCGTCGCCGCCGTGCCCTGGGTCGGGGCGCTCGGCTACGCGCTGACAGTCGTGCCTGCCGCGCTGTACGGATATCACCGGACGTTGCGCCGGCATCACCGCCCGGCCACCGAGACCGAGGGAGTCGTCGCCCATGCCGTCCGTTGAGGAGTTTCCCCGCGTCCTGGTGGTGAGCGCCGCCGTCTTCGACCGCTCCACGGGCACCGGCATCACCCTGTCGAACCTGTTCGCCGGCTGGCCGCCGGACCGCCTCGCCCAGCTGTACACCGAGGACGCCAGCCCGGGTGCGGAGGTGCGCGGCACGTTCGCCCGGTTCGCGCCGCGCAACGCGCCGGTGGAGTACCACCTGTTCCGCCTCCGCCAGCGCACCCGCCGTGCCGACCCGGTCGGCGTGGGAACCGCCGAGGCGGTCGATCCGCTGCCCGGCCCGGTGCGCGCCCGACTGCGCCAGCAGTTGCGGGCCTTCGTCGACCTCAGCCCGGTCCGCGTTCCCGTCGACGTTCGGGGCTGGCTGCGCGAGCAGCGACCGGACGTGGTCTACGCGACGCTCGGCAGCATCCGGATGATGCGCCTGGCGGTGACCGCCGCGCAGGAGTGCGACGCCCCGCTGGTGCCGCACTTCATGGACGACTGGCCCAGCACCCTGTACGCCAACGGGCAGGTGCTCGGCGTACCCCGGCTCGCCGTCCTGGCCGGGGTCAGGGAGGTGCTGCGGCACTCGTCGTACGGGATGGGGATCAGCGAGGCGATGGCCCGCGAGTTCGAGCGCCGGTACGGGCTGCCGTTCGCCGCGTTCGGCAACTGTGTGGCCCCGTCCGACTTCGCCGACCCCGACCAGCCACCGCCGACGCGTCCGGCGGGCGGCCCGGTCGAGCTCGTCTACGTGGGCGGGCTGCACCTGGACCGGTGGCGTTCGCTGCGCCGGATCGGCGAGGTGGTGCAGCGACTGGCGGAGCGGGGCACGCCCGCGCGACTGACCGTGCACGCCCCGGCGCGGGACCTCGGCCCGTACGGGGACGTCTTCGCCGGTCTGCCGGCGGTCCGGATGGGTCGGTCGTTGGCGCCCGGCGAGGTCCCCGGGGTGCTGCGACGGGCCGACGTGCTGGTGCACGTCGAGGCGTTCGCCGAGGAGCACCGCCGGTACACCCGCTACTCGCTGTCCACGAAGATCCCGCAGTACCTCGCGGCGGGCCGGCCGGTGCTCGGGTTCGGTCCCGCCGAGCTGGCCTCGATGGCGCACCTGTCGGAGGCCGACGCGGGCACTGTCGTCGGTGTCGACGACGAGGCGGCCCTGGCCGAGGCGGTCGGCGCGCTCTGCGCCGATGCCGGGCTGCGCGACCGGCTGGGCCGGCGGGGGCTGGCGTACGCGGTGCGGCACCACCGTACGGACCGGGTGGCCGCCCGCTTCGCCGAGGTGCTTCGGGAGGCGGCGCGCCGCCGGGTGGCCCGGCCGCCGGCGCCCCGGTCCGGGTCGGGGACGACGCTCGAGGGCGTGGACGCCGGCTGAGCGGTGCCGCCACGGTCAGCGGCGCGGGAACCTTCCGGCGCCGGCCATCGGCACGAGTGTCGCCCGGCGCAGGAGGGAGCGGGCGTGCCGGGGCGCGACGCCCCGCGCCCGCGCCGGACCCCAGATCCCGGGAACGACAGTGAGCAGGCCGAGGGCCAGCCAGAAACCCAGCGCGGTCTCCCACTGGCCGGTCAGCCAGATCGGCAGCATGGCCGCGGTGAACGCGCAGGTCAGCAGCAACGCCCTCCGGCCGGTGCGGGCGGCGGTGACAAGAGCCGCGGCCATCGTGCCGAAGTAGAGCAGCACCCCGACAAGCCCCAGGTCGTTGCCGACGGTGAGCAGCAGGTTGTGCGGCCCGATCTCGAACGGGTTGGTGGAGATGAACACCCCCGCGCCGGAGCCGGTCAGCGGCGACTCCCACCAGGTCGACAGGGCGTACGGCCAGATGGAGAGCCGCCCGGAGATGTCGCCGGTGGGCCTGCCGTACAGCCCGTCGAGCCAGAGCATCTCGTTCTGCGGGGTCATCCCGAACGGCACCACGAGCACCGCGGCGGCGGCGACCCCGGCGACGGTGAGCCCGGTCAGCCGGGGCAGCAGGTGCGCCGCCAGCGCGGCGAGCAACCCGAGCAGCACGCCGATGGCCGCGCCCCGCGAGCCGGTGAGCAGCACCGCGTACCCGAGCAGGACCACCAGCGCCAGCGGCGCCAGCCACAGCGACCGCCGGTGGGCGCCGGCCACGGCGAGCGCCAGGGCCAGCACCACACCGACGGCAAGGGTGTACGCGGTGAGGTTCACCTCCCTGCCGTCGACGCCGTAGCGGTGCGCGAAGAGCAGCACGTCCCCCTGCGACCGGGCGCCGGTGACCACCTCGACGGCGACGACGGCGCAGCCGGCGAGGTACGCCCAGCCGACCAGCAGCAGGTCGCGTCGGGCACGGACGACGTGCCGGCAGGCCACCAGGAGCAGGCATACCGAGATATACCGGTAGGCGGCGGGCACCGTGAGGTCGGTGCGGCTGCTCCAGAGGACGCTGGCGGCGGCCCAGCCCGCGAGGAGCAGCGCGAGCGTGTCGACGCCGCGCAGCCGGGGCAGCCGTCCGGTGAGTCCGATCGCCAGCACGGCCAGCGGTGCGGCGTAGTTGAACGACCACCAGGGCGGGCGCGCGGCCATGAAGGCGATCACGCAGAGGACCAGGACGGCGGGAAGGCTGCCGCTGGGTTGGTGCGGGAGGGGGCGCGTGGCGGTGGCCGGCCGCTGGCCGACGGGCGTCGGGTTCGCCCGGCCGACGAGCTGCGGGGGGTGCCGGGCCGGTCCGGTGCGCGGCGGCGCCGCCGTCACCGGATGAGCCCGGGGTACGCGGTCGGCGCGCGGCCTGGCGGGGGAGGGAGCGGCACGGAACCGTTTCTATCAGGTGAAGAACGGTAAAGTGGCGAATTCCCCTGACAAACAGGCACCTTTTCGGTGCGAGTTTGCGCCGGTGGAGGCTTGTTTGGGGTGTTTGGGTTAAACGCGTATCCCGTCTTGTCGGCCTTCGTTGACCCGGGTGCCGCAACCGGTGGGGCTTTCGCCTGGCCACCGGAGATCGGCGCCCGCGCGGCAGCGCGAAGCGCTGCGTCCGGGCTGGCGGGTGACAACCGCCCGTCGGGTGACGAACGGGAGAACCAATGAGCGTGATGACCGCGGGCCGTCGGGTGCTGATCACCGGCGGGACCGGATCCTTTGGACAGACGATGGCCCGACGGCTGCTCGACCGGGACGTCGCCGAGGTGCGGATCCTCAGCCGGGACGAGGCCAAGCAGGAAGCCATGCGACGGTCCCTCGGCGACGAACGGGTGCGGTACCACATCGGCGACGTCCGCGACGTCGACACCGTGCTGCGCGCCACCCGGGGCGTCGACTTCGTCTTCCACGCGGCGGCGCTCAAGCAGGTGCCGTCCTGCGAGTTCTTCCCCCTCGAAGCGGTGCGCACCAACATCCTCGGCAGCGGCAACGTCGTCGAGGCCGCCGCGCACAACGGGGTCAGCTCCGTGGTGGTGCTCAGCACCGACAAGGCCGTCTACCCGGTGAACGCGATGGGCATGAGCAAGGCGCTGATGGAGAAGGTCGCCCAGGCGTACGCCAGGAACAACCCGAACAGCGCCACCACCGTCTCCTGCGTCAGGTACGGCAACGTCATGTACTCGCGCGGCTCGGTGATCCCGCTGTTCATCGAGCAGATCAAGGCCGGTCGCGCGCCCACCGTCACCGACCCCGGCATGACCCGCTTCCTCATGTCGCTCGCCGACTCGGTCGACCTGGTCGAGCACGCCTTCCACCACGCCCGCCCCGGCGACGTGTTCATCCGCAAGGCCGCCGCCTGCACCATCAGCGACCTCGCCGAGGCCGTCTGCCAGCTCTTCGACGTGCCGTTCAAGTTGGACGTGATCGGCGTACGGCACAGCGAGAAGTGGCACGAGACCCTCGCCAGTCGGGAGGAGCTGGCCCAGGCCGACGACTTCGGCGACTTCTTCCGGGTGCCGCTGGACGCCCGCGATCTCAACTACGCGCTCTACGTCTCCGAGGGCGAGCTGGGCGAGGTGCCGCAGGAGGACTTCAACTCGGCGAACGCCACCCGGCTCGGCGTACCCGAGGTGGTGGAGCTGCTCAGGACGCTGCCGGAGGTCCGGGCGGAGCTGGCGCTGCGCGACCCGGTGCTGGCGTGCTGAGCCTCGCCGTCACCGGCCCGGGCGGCTTCCTCGGCTGGCACGTGCGGGTCCTGCTGCGGGCGCTCGGCTGGCCCGAGCCGACAGTGCTGACCCGCGCGGACCTCGCCGACCCGGCAGTGGTCGCCCACAAGATCGCCGGCGTGGACCGGGTGCTGCACCTGGCCGGGGTCAACCGGGGTGAACCCGCCGACGTGGCCGCCGGCAACGTCCAGCTCGCCGCCCAGCTCGCCGACGGCCTGCGCGCCTGCCCGGACCCGCCCATCGGTGTGGTCTTCGCCAACTCGGTGCAGGCCGGCAACGGCACCCCGTACGGCGACGCCAAGGCCACCGCCGCCAGCATCCTCGCCGACACCGGCGTGCCGCTCGACGACCTGCTGCTTCCCAACCTGTACGGCGAGCACGGCCGGCCCTGGTACAACTCGGCGGTCGCCACCTTCTGCCGGGTGCTCGCCGAGGGCGGCCAGCCGGAGGTGCACGCCGACCGGGAGATGGACCTGGTGCACGTCACCGACGCCGCGGCCCGGCTGGCCGGTGTGGCGGCGGGCGGCTCCTGGGACCCGGCGATGCCGGCGCTGCGGACCGGGGTCCGTGACCTCGCCGACCAGCTCGCCTCGTACGCGGACATCTACCGCACCGGCGAGATCCCGCCGCTTGGCGACAGGCACGCCGTACGGCTGTTCAACACCTACCGGTCGCACTGCTTCCCGGCGCACTACCCGCTGGCCCTGCCCACCCGGGCCGACGCCCGGGGAGCGCTCGTCGAGACGGTGAAGACGCACGGGGGAGCGGGGCAGACGTTCTGCTCCAGCACCCGGCCCGGCATCACCCGCGGCGAGCACTTCCACCTGGCCAAGGTGGAACGGTTCGTGGTGCTGCGCGGCACCGCCGAGATCAGCCTGCGCCGGATCGGCGACACCGATGTCGTCCGGTTCCCGGTCAGCGGCGACGAACCTGTGGTGATCGACATGCCGACCATGTGGGCGCACAACATCACCAACACCGGCCGGGACGAGCTGCTCACCCTCTTCTGGACCAACGAGCTGTTCGACCCGGAACGGCCCGACACGTGGCCCGAACCGGTCGGGGACGAGCACCGGGTGCCGGCCGGCGTCCGGTGAGTGACATGCGGAGGGAGACCACATGACCCGGGTGATGACAGTCGTCGGCACCCGTCCCGAGATCATCCGACTGTCCCGGGTGCTCAGCCGGCTCGACGACACAGTCGACCACGTGCTGGTGCACACCGGACAGAACTGGGACGCCACCCTCTCCGACGTGTTCTTCACCGAGCTGCGCCTGCGGCAACCCGACCGGTTCCTGCGTGTCGACACCTCGTCGCTGGGCCGGGTGCTCGGCGGGGTCCTCGTCGGCATGGAGGCGGCGATCGCCGAGGTGCGGCCGGACGCGCTGCTCGTGCTCGGCGACACCAACAGCTGCATCGCCGCGCTGATGGCCCGCCGGATGCGGGTGCCGGTCTACCACATGGAGGCCGGCAACCGCTGCTTCGACCTGAACGTGCCGGAGGAGACGAACCGGCGCCTGGTCGACCACGTGGCCGACTTCAACCTGGTCTACACCGAACACGCCCGACGCAACCTGCTCGCCGAGGGCCTGCACCCGCGCCGGATCCTGCACACCGGCTCGCCGATGCGCGAGGTACTGGAGCACTACCGGGCGCCGATCGCCAGCTCCACAATCCTGCGCCAGCTGGAACTCGACAAGGGCGGCTACTTCCTGGTCAGCGCGCACCGGGAGGAGAACGTCGACCGGCCCGACCGGCTCCAGCGGCTGCTGGACTGCCTGGTCGCGGTCCGCGACAGGTGGGGCCTGCCGGTGCTCGTCTCCACCCACCCGCGTACCCGCAAGCGGTTGGAGGCGTTGGCGCCGGACGCCACCGCGCTGGACGGCATCGCCTTCCACGAGCCGTTCGGGCTGCTCGACTACGTGCACCTGCAGACCAGGGCGTACTGCACGCTGTCGGACAGCGGCACGATCAGCGAGGAGGCCGCCATCCTCGGCTTCCCGGCGGTGACCCTGCGCGAGTCGATCGAACGCCCCGAGGCGCTCGACGCCGGCGGGATCATCATGACCGGCCTCGACCCGCAGGGCGTGGTCGAGGCCGTCGAGGTGACGGTGGCGCAGGTCGCCGCGCAGGGGGTGCCCTGCCCGGCCGACTACCAGGTGCCGGACACCTCGCGACGGGTGGTCGACTTCATCCTCTCCACGGTGCGTCGCCACCACGACTGGGCAGGCATCCGGCACTGACGCGCGACGGGCGGTCGGTGGCCCGGCGGGACCGGCCACCGACCGCCCACCGTCGTGGTCACCGCCTGCGGGCCGCCACGTCCTCCACGAGGTCCGCCACCTCGGCCGCCGCCCGCAGGTCGTCGAAGGACGCCAGCACGTGCTGGCGGGCCAGCCTGCCGCGCAGCGTCAGCGTTCCGGCGACCCAGCCCCGGTACGCGGTGTCGAGAGCGTCCACCAGGGCTGTCGGGTCAGCCGGTGGCACCACCCAGCCGCAACGTCCGGTGACCGCCTCGGGTAGCCCGCCGGCCGCGCTGACGATGCTCGGCACGCCCATCGAACCGGCCTCGACCGCCGCCATCGGACTGTCGCAGAGCGACGGCGCGACGCTCACGTCGGCGGCCGCGTAGCAGGGACGCACGTCCGGCACCGACTCCACCCAGGTCACCCCGGGGTCGTCGGCCACGCCGAAGGATTCGCCCAGGTGCCGCCGGTAGCTCTCCCCGGCCGCCGTCCAGCCGCCGCCGACAAGCAGCAGGTGCGCGTCCGGGTGCCGGCGGCGGAACGTCCGCCACGCGGCCAGCAGGACGTCGTGCCCCTTCACCCCGCGACCCGAGTGCGCCAGGCGCTTGGGCGGGTAGACGTAGGAGACCATCACCGCCAGGAACGCGCTCTGGTCGATGCCCAGCTCGGCGCGCAGCTTCGCCCGCTGGTCCGGGCCTGTGGCCTCCGGGCTGAACGCGTCGGTGTCCACCCCGTACACCGCCACCGGCCGCCGCTGCGGCGGGCAGCCCAGCTCACCGTACCGGGCGGAGGCGTACCGGCACCCGCAGACCACCAGGTCGTCCAGCCGCCACATCAACCGCTCCACCGACCGGACGAGCCGGGACTCCAGGTACGCCGGACCGGCCACCATGTGCACCCGGCGCACCGGCATTCCCAAGGTGGCCAGCCGCACCGCGTACGCCGAGGCGATCAGGTGGTACTGCACCACGTCGGGGCGCAGCCGCCGCAGCAGTGCCCGCAGCCGCAGCAGCCCGACCGGCGCGTGCCTGCCCAGCGTGAAGTCGTACGGGGAGTCGAGCACCTCGAAGCCCCGCCGCTCCAGCTCGTCGGTGAGCCGGCCGGCCCCCCGGGGCAGCACCACCGTCACCTCGTGCCCCCGGTGGCGCAGCTCCTCGACCTGCGGCAGCAGCCACATCCCGCCGGCGTTCGTCTTGACCAGCACCGCGATGCGCAGTCGGCGGACCCCGAGCGGGTGACCCACGCCGGGGCCGCCGGAGGCGCTCACCGGGCCGGGACTCCCTTGACCACCGTGCCGGCCGGTACGTCCCGGACCACGCAGGCTCCCGCGCCGACCGTCGCGCCGGCGCCCACCCGCAGCTTCTGCAACACGACCGCCCCGGCGCCGATCAGCACCCCGTCGCCCAGCCGGCAGTCGCCCGAGACCGCCCCCAGCGGGTTGACCGAGACGTGGTCGCCCAGCTCGCAGTCGTGCGCCACCGCGCTGTTCTGGTTGAGGTGCACGTGCCGGCCGAGCGTGACGTTCGTGGTGACCCGGGCGCCGGGGAACGCGATGAGACCCTCGCCGTAGACGGCGTCCGGCCCGACTGTGGCGTCCGGGTGCACAAGCACCGCGGCCGGCAGCCCGTACCCGGCCAGCCGTCCGTCCACCGCCCGGCGGGCCGCCGGGTCCCCGATGCCCAACGCCAGGTACGTGCCGGCGGGCTGCTCGGCGAGGCGGGCGGTCCCGCCCAGGTAGGGCACCTCCAGCCGCTGCACCCGCTTCAGGTTGACCTCGCTGGGCCGATCGTCGACGAACCCCCGTACCCGCCACGGTGGCGCGCCAGCGGCTGCGGCGTTGACGGCCCGGACGATGCCGAGCACCTCCCTGCCGTGCCCGCCGCAGCCGACGATGACGAGGTCCACGCTCACCGGTGGGCCTCCGCCGCGCCGGCGCCGGCCAGCTCGGCCGGACCGAGGTATTCGTGCGCGGTGGCCGCACCGGCCGCGGTGATCCCCTCCCGCCGCAGCACGGTCCGGACCGTGCGCAGCAGGATGCGCAGGTCCAGCCGGAGTGAGCGCTGCCCGACGTAGCGCACGTCGAGAGCGAAACGCTCCTCCCAGCTCAGCGCGTTACGCCCGTACACCTGCTGGAGGCCCGTGATGCCGGGGCGGACGTCGTGGCGGCGGAACTGCTCGGGCGTGTACCGGTCCAGGTACGCCGGCAGCAGCGGGCGCGGCCCCACCAGGCTCATCTCGCCGCGCAGCACGTTCCACAGTTGCGGCAGCTCGTCCAGGCTGGTGGTGCGCAGCCAGCGACCGAACGGGGTCAGTCGCGCGCCGTCGTTCGCCGGCGCGGCGTCCTCGCCCCCGACCGTCATCGAGCGGAACTTGACAAGCTCGAACAGCCGCCCGTGCCGCCCGGGCCGGGCCTGCCGGAACAGCACCGGCCGACCCATCGTGATCAGGACAGCCAACGCCACGGCGGCGAGCACCGGCGTGGCCAGCAGCAGACCGACGGCGGCGACCAGCACGTCCAGCACCCGCTTCACCGCGTCGTACGGCCGGCTCACCGGTGCCCCCCGAGGAACTCGGCGATCCCGCCGACCACGCGGTCGACCTGCTCGTCGGTGAGGGCGGAACCGCTGGGCAGCGAGAGACTTGTGGCGAAGAGCTGGTCGGCGGCGCCGGTGAGGGCGACCTGCCGGTCGGCGTACACCGGTTGGCGGTGCATCGGTTTCCACATCGGCCGGCTCTCCACCCCGAGCCGGGCCAGGTGCGCGGCGAGGTCCCCGGCGTGCCAGCCGGACCGCTCCGGCTCGACCACCACGGAGGTCAGCCAGCAGTTCGCGCCGGGGTCGCCGGCGCCGAGGATGCGGGTGCCCGGTACGGCGGCGAAGAGTCGCGCGTACCGGTCCCGTAGCGCCCGCCGTCTGGCGATCATCGGGTCCAGTCTGCTGAGCTGCGCCCGGCCGAGGGCCGCCAGCAGGGTGCTGAGCCGGTAGTTGTAGCCGATGTCGCGGTGCTCGTAGTGCGGCACCGGTTCGCGGGCCTGGGTGGCGAGGTGCCGGGCCCGGGCCACGAGCGCGGCGTCGTCGGAGACGAGCATCCCGCCAGCCGAGGTGGTCATGATCTTGTTGTGGCTGAACGAGTAGATCCCGACCCGGCCGAGCGTGCCGGCACACCGTCCACGGTAGGTGGAGCCGAGGGCCTGTGCGGCGTCCTCCACCACCGGGACGCCGGTGGCCGCGCAGAGCGGCAGCAGCCTGTCGTAGTCGGCGCAGCGGCCGTTGATGTCGACGACAAGGACGGCGGCGACCCGTCGACCGGCGTCGGCGAGGCGGCCCAGCAGGTCGGAGAGCAGGTCGACGTCGACGTTGCCGGTGGCCGCGTCACAGTCCACGAAGACCGGTTCGGCGCCTGTGTAGGTGACCGCGTTCGCGGTGGCGGCGAAGGTGAGCGTTGGCACCACCACGACGCTGTCCGGTCCGGCCCCCACTGCGAGCAGCGCCAGGTGCAGGGCGGCGGTGCCGGAGGAGAGCCCCAGCGCGTACCCGACGCCGACCCGCGCGGCGACCTCCCGCTCGAACGCGCCCAGCTCGGGCCCGTCGGGGTCGAATCGTCCCGTGCGCACGGCGCGCAGCAGGTAGGACTCCTCCAGCTCACCGACGTCCGGTGGGGAGAGGTAGACCGGGTCGGTCACCGCCGGGCCGCCGCTGCGCGGCGCCACGGGCGGACGGTGGTGGATCAGGTCCACGGACGGCGCCTCCGATCGGACGTGACAAAAGACCACAATGGTTGTAGCAGGGCCTATGACGGTGCATAGGTGGTTTCGCCGATTCTGCGGCGAATCGGGCCGACTGGCCCCGACGTCCGAACCGGTCGTCCGGTCCGGCCCGCTAGAGTGCTGCCGGCCGTGCCCGCGTGCCGCGTACAACAGGGAGAACGAGTGCTGCACCTGAGGGTGATCGCCCCTGCGGACCGATCCGCCGAGGTCGTCGACCTGCTGGCCGCCGAGGCGGGGGTGACCCACCTGGCCGTGCTGCCCGGCGTGGCCCGGCAACCGCGGGGCGACCTGATCCTCTGCGACGTGGTCCGGGAGAGCGCCGACGGCGTCCTGCGGGGCCTCCAGCAGCTCGGGGTGGAGGCGAGCGGCGGTATCTCCGCCGACGACGTCGAGCTGACCATCTCCGCGTCGGCGGACCGGGCCGCGGAGAAGGCGCCCGGCAGTGGCGCCGACGCGGTGGTCTGGGACGAGATCGCGGCGAAGACCGGCGAGCAGACCGAGCTGTCCGGCACCTACCTGGTGCTGATCGTGGTGGCCACCATGATCGCCGGTATCGGCGTGCTGCTGGACCAGCCGATCCTCATCGTCGGGGCGATGGTCGTCGGCCCGGAGTTCGGCCCGCTCGCCGCGCTCTGCGTGGCGCTGCTGCGTCGCCGGCTCGACGTGATCGGCCGGTCGGTGCAGGCGCTCACCGTGGGCTTCCTGGCGGCCATGGTGGCGACCGTGCTGAGCACCTGGGCGCTGACCGCTGCCGGTCTGGTCAGCGAGGAGATGCTGCGCGCCGACCGTCCGCTCACCAGTTTCATCTGGCGGCCCGACGCGCTGTCCTGGGTGGTGGGCCTGCTCGCCGGCGTGGCCGGCATGCTGTCGCTGACGTCGAAGAAGTCGGGAAGCCTGGTCGGGGTGTTGATCTCGGTGACCACGGTGCCGGCCGCGGCGAACGTGGCGGTGGCCGCCGCCTACGGCGTGTGGGACGAGGCGGGCGGTTCGGCACTCCAACTGGTGATCAACGTGTGCGCGATCGTCCTGGCCGGGCTGCTCACGCTCCTGGTCCAGCAGGCCTGGTGGTGGGACGTGGCCCGCCGGAATCGCCTGGCGCGTCGTCAAGCAGCCGGGTGAGCAGGGTCCGCAACGGCATCGACTCGCCGTCGCGGCCACCCGCCCCGACGACGAGCGGCGCCGGGCTGGGCTGCGGGTCGACGCCGAACAGTCGGGCCCGCAGGCCACCCGGCACGGTCAGCAGGTGGAACCGGCCGTCCACGTCCACCGCCCGGGTGCCGGCCCGGTCGACGTACCAGCCGGTCAACCGGGTGCGGTAGCGCCCGCGCCCGTCGTAGCCCCGCGCGACAAGCCGCGTGGTGGGCAACCCCCGCCGGGTCGCCTCGGCCACGAACCAGGCCACCAGCTCCGCCGCCTGCGCCTGCTCGGCCGCCCGCCGCCGGGCGTCCGCGTCGGCGTGCGCCCGGACCGCCTGTCGCTGCCGCTCCCGCCACTGCGGGTCGTCGCCCTCCACCACGAGCCGACGGTACGCGACCCGGGCTCAGCCGAGGACGGCCCCCAGGGTGTGCCGGGCGATGTCGGCCATCACCGGGTTGGTCTCGACGTAGTACGGCAGCGCGTTGATCGCCTGCCCCAGCGCCCAGCCGCGCCCCCGCTCCCACGTCGCGTCGTCCACGCCCAACGCCCGCCGGTACGTCTCGCGCGCCCCCGCGTCGAACAGGTTCCACGCGGGCATCAGGTCCACCGCCGGATCGCCCACACCTACCGCGCCCAGGTCGATGACCGCGGCCAGCCGACCGTCGCGGACCAGCAGGTTGCCAGGCATCAGGTCGGCGTGGATCCACATGTCGACGGGGTCCTCCCGGCGCGCGTCGCGGCACCGGGCCCACACCTCGGCGAGGGCGGCGGTGTCGGTGAGCGCGCCGCTGACGGCGAGGGCGGCCCGCACATCGGCATCCTGGTCGGCAAGCGACCCACCCCGACCGGACCCCGACCAGGACCGCCCGCCGGTGTCGATGCCGCGCAGGGCGACCACCACGCCGGCCAGGTCGCGGGCGAACACGTCAGGGTCGCCGATCCGGTCGGGCCCGGCCGTCTCACCGGGGATGAACCGGTACGCCGTCCACCACCCGGCGTACCCCTCGCCCGGCTCACCGAGGCCGAGGGGTTCGGGCACCGCCACCGGCAGGTGCGCGGCGAACAGCCGGGCGTGCTCCTGCTCGCGCAGCAGCTCGTCGCGCAGCTCCCCGCCGGTGGAGGGCCGCAGTGGAAAGCGCAGTACGACGTCCGGGCCGATCCGGAACAGGGCGTTCACCGTGCCGGCCGAGGAGAGCGGGCGCACCGGCAGACCCCGCCAGTGCGGAAACTGCTCGGCCACCAAGGCGGCGACCACCTCCACGGTCACGTCCACCTGGTCGGGGTGCATCCTCACCGCGAGATCATCACCCCGACCCCCACCGCCGCGCGAGCAGGTTTCCCGCCGGCCACCGCCGGCCACGGCGCCTGCCGGCCACTGCCTGGTGGGTGCGCTCAGGCCAGTCCGGCGCGGCGCAGCGCCTCCGCCATCGCGTCGTTGGCCGGCGCCGGCGCGCCCTGCCGCTGCTGCCCGCCGTGCCCACCGCGTCCGCCGCCCTGCCCGTCGCGTCCGCCCTGCCCACCGCGTCCGCCGCCCTGCCCACCGCGTCCGCCGCCCTGCCCGTCGCGTCCGCCCTGCCCGTCGCGTCCACTCTGTCCGCCGCGCCCGGGCTGTCCGCTACGGCCGGGCTGTCCGCCGCGACCGCCCTGCGGGCCGCGCTGCGCGGGGCCGCGCCCCTCCTGCCCGGTCCGCGCACCACCACCACCACCGGTGGCGGCGGGCTCGTCCTCCAGGCGCAGGGTCAGCGAGATCCGCTTGCGGGGTACGTCCACGTCGAGCACCCGGACCTTCACCACGTCGCCGGACTTCACCACCTCGCGGGGGTCCTTCACGAAGGTCCGGGACATCGCCGACACGTGCACGAGGCCGTCCTGGTGCACACCGACGTCCACGAACGCCCCGAACGCCGCCACGTTGGTGACCACGCCCTCCAACACCATCCCGGGCGTCAGGTCACCGATCTTCTCCACCCCCTCGACGAAGGTGGCGGTGCGGAACTCCGGTCGCGGGTCGCGGCCCGGCTTCTCCAGCTCGGCGAGGATGTCCGTGACGGTGGGCAGGCCGAACCGGTCGTCGACGAAGTCGGTCGCCCGCAGCCCACGCAGGATCGCGCTCCTGCCGATCACCGAGCGCAGGTCCTGACCGGTGCTGGCGAGGATGCGACGCACCACCGGGTACGCCTCGGGGTGCACGCTCGACGAGTCCAGCGGGTCGTCACCATCGGGGATGCGCAGGAAGCCGGCGCACTGTTCGAACGCCTTAGGCCCGAGCCGGGCCACCTTCTTCAGGTCCGTACGCGAGCGGAACGGCCCGTTGGCGTCCCGGTGCAGCACGATGTTCTCCGCCAGGCCGGCGCCGATCCCGGAGACCCGGGTCAGCAGCGGCGCGGAGGCGGTGTTGACGTCCACCCCCACCGCGTTCACGCAGTCCTCCACGACCGCGTCCAGCGACCGGGACAACTTCACCTCGGACAGGTCGTGCTGGTACTGCCCGACCCCGATCGACCGCGGGTCGATCTTGACCAGTTCGGCGAGAGGGTCCTGGAGCCGTCGGGCGATGGAGACCGCGCCGCGCAGCGACACGTCCATTCCGGGCAGCTCCTGCGAGGCGTACGCGGAGGCGGAGTAGACCGACGCACCGGCCTCGGAGACCATCACCTTGGTCAGGTTGAGCTGCGGATGCCGCTTGATCAGGTCAGCGGCCAGCTTGTCGGTCTCCCGCGAGGCGGTGCCGTTGCCGATCGCGATCAGCTCCACACCGTGCGCGCCGGCCAGCCGGGCGAGGGTCTCCACCGAGGCGTCCCACTGCCGGCGCGGCTCGTGCGGGTAGATCGTGTCGGTGGCGAGCACCTTGCCTGTGGCGTCCACCACCGCCACCTTCACGCCCGTCCGCAGACCCGGGTCCAGACCCATCGTGGGCCGGCTGCCGGCCGGTGCGGCGAGCAGCAGGTCACGCAGGTTGGTGGCGAAGACCCGGACCGCCTCCTCCTCGGCCGCCTGCCACAGCCGCAGCCGCAGGTCCGCGCCGAGGTGGATGAGGATCCGCGTACGCCAGGCCCAGCGGACCGTGTCGGCCAGCCACCTGTCGGCCGGGCGACCCGCGTCGGACACCCCGAACCGGCCGGCGATCGCCGCCTCGTACCGGCTCGGACCGGTCGGCGCGGCATCCGCCTCGCCGGCCTCCTCCGGTTCCATGGTCAGGTCGAGCACGCCCTCCTTCTCGCCCCGGAACATCGCCAGGATCCGGTGCGAGGGCAGCTTCGGGTACGGCTCGGAGAAGTCGAAGTAGTCGGCGAACTTGGCGCCGGCCGTCTCCTGACCCTCGCGTACCCGGGACACCAGCCGGCCCCGCGACCACATCTGCTCGCGCAGCGTGCCGATCAGGTCGGCGTCCTCGGCGAAGGTCTCGATGAGGATCGCGCGGGCGCCCTCCAGCGCGGCGGCGGCGTCGGCGACGCCCTTCTCCGCGTCGACGAACCCGGCGGCCGTGGCTCTCGGGTCCTGCGTCGGATCGGCAAGCAGCGACTCGGCCAGCGGCGCCAGCCCGGCCTCGCGGGCGATCTGCGCCCGGGTCCGCCGCTTCGGCTTGTACGGCAGGTAGATGTCCTCCAGCCGGGACTTCGAGTCCGCCGCCATGATCTGCGCTTCCAGGGCCTCGTCGAGCTTGCCCTGACCGCGGATCGACTCCAGGACCGCTGCCCGCCGCTCGTCCAGCTCCCGCAGGTAGCGCAGCCGCTCCTCAAGCGTGCGCAGCTGGGTGTCGTCGAGCAGGCCGGTGGCCTCCTTGCGGTAGCGGGCGATGAACGGCACGGTGGCGCCGCCGTCGAGCAGCTCCACTGCCGCCCGCACCTGACGCTCGGCCACGCCAAGCTCGTCGGCGATCCGCTGATGAACAGACTGGGTCACGATCTCGATCCGCCTTCGACTCGATCCGCCTTCACAGAGCGGGTACCGCCCTGCATTGTGCCGGTCGGTCCCGACCGCTGTCGCCGCGCCCGGCCGGGTGACCGTCGGCGGCCGGGGTCGGGCCTGCGCTAGCGTGGCGATCATGGAAACACCTGCGGAGCCGCGCGCCCGGCGGCTCTTCGGCGGCAGCGCCCGGGCCCTCGGCGACCTCGCGGCGAACCCGTTCCGCGCCGACCGGGACCGGATCGTCGGCTCGCCGTTCTTCGCCCGCCTCGGCGGCGTCACCCAGGTCATCAGCCCGGTCGGCTCCGGCCTGCTGGTGCACAACCGGCTCACCCACAGCCTGAAGGTCGCCCAGGTGGCCCGGTCGATCGCGGAACGGCTCACGGCCGACGAGCGGTGGCGTGACCTGCTGGACAAGCTCGGCGGCTGCGACCCGGACGTGGTGGAGGCCGCCGCGCTCGCCCACGACCTCGGCCACCCGCCGTTCGGGCATCTGGGGGAGCGGGTGCTGGACCGGCTGGCCCGCCAACGCCTCGGCCTCCCCGACGGCTTCGAGGGCAACGCCCAGTCGTACCGGATCGTCACCAGCACCGAGATCCGGGGCGCGGCCACCACCGGGCTGGACCTGACCGCCGCGGTCCGCGCGGCGATGCTGAAGTACCCGTGGACGCGGCTGGACTACCCCGACCCGCACCCGCGCCTGCTGGACCCACCGCCCCGGGGCGCGACCCCGCCGCCGGACGACCCGGAGAGCGGCTCGCTGAAGTTCGGCGCGTACCGGACCGAACTGGACGACCTGCGGCAGGCGCGGGAGCCGTTCGCCGGCCGCATCCCGGACTGGCAGCAGACAGTCGAGGCGTCGGTGATGGACACCGCCGACGACATCGCGTACGCCATCCACGACGTGGAGGACTTCTACCGCGTCGGTGTGCTCCAGCAGGGGTCGGTGTCGGCGGAGCTGATGGCCTGGCAGCGCGAGAGCGGGCAGCTCCGGGCGATCACCGACGGGGCGCTGGCCATCGCGGCCCGGCGACCCGGCGCGGCGATCGAGCGGCTCCGCCGGCAGCTGCATCGCAAGGACGCCTGGATCGCCGACGACGACGCGTTCGCCGCAGCCGTCGAGCACGTCCGCGAGGAACTGGTCGACGGGCTGCTGGCGATGCCGTTCGACGGTTCGATCGAGGCCGAGCAGTACGTGGCCCGGTTCTCCGCCCGCTGGTCCACCCGCTTCGTCGAGGCGATCACCGTGACCGACCAGCCGTCGGTGCGCTCCGGGTACGTGCTGCTCGGCTGCGCGCAGTGGCACGAGGTGCAGGTGCTCAAGTTCGTCCACCACCGGTTCGTGCTGGCGCGCCCCGACCTGGCCCTGCACCAGCGGGGTCAGGCCCGGCTGCTGGGCACCCTGGTGGAGGCGCTGTGGGAGTGGCTGCTCGACCCGGAGGAGGAGTCCCGGCTGCCCCGCCGGCTGCACGACCTGGTGGAGCTGGCCGAGGCGGAGCTGCACCCGCGTACGCCGGACCGGATCGGGCGGGCCCGGGGTCGGGCCATCGTGGACTTCGTCGCGCAGCTCACCGACGGTCAGGCCGTCGCCATGCTGGACGCGCTCTCCGGCCGCTCCGGCGCGCTCTGGACCGACGCGTTCGTGCTCTGAAGTGAAAGGAAGGGTCCCTTATTAACGCGAGGCGTTAATAAGGGACCCTTCCTTTCACTAGGCGATCGACTGCCACCAGCCGTCGACGGCGGGCGGCTCGTCGACCACCACTCGCTCGCCGGGGCGCGGCACCGCCAGCCGCACGTCGCGGGCCTTCGCCTCGGCCCACAGCCTGTTCACCGGCTCGGACCAGTCGTGCAGGGCCAGGTTGAACGTCGCCCAGTGCACCGGGATGAACAGCCCGCCGCGCAGGTCGAGGTGGGCGTTCACCGCCTCCTCGGGGAACATGTGGATGGTCGGCCAGGCCCTGTCGTACGCGCCGATCTGCATGAGCGTCACGTCGAACGGCCCGTGCTCGGCGCCGATCGCCGCGTACCCGTCGAAGTAGCCGGAGTCGCCGGTGTAGAAGACCCTGCGGCGTGCCCCGGCCACCACCCACGAACTCCACAGCGTGCCGTCGCGGCGCAGCCCTCGGCCGGAGAAGTGCTGGGCGGCGGTGGCGGTGATCTCCAGGCCGGCGACCTGGTGCGACTCGGACCAGTCCAGCTCGATGATCCGGTCGGCGGGCACGCCCCACCGGTCCAGGTGCGCGCCCACGCCGAGCGGCACCAGGAACGGCGCGGACTGACCGGCAAGCAGCGCCCGCACGGTGGCCATGTCCAGGTGGTCGTAGTGGTCGTGGGAGATCAGGATGGCGTCCAGCGGGGGCAGCTCGTCCAGGCGTACCGGTGGCTCGTGCAGCCGGCGGGGGCCGACCAGGGCGGACGGCGAGCACCTGTCGCTCCACACCGGGTCGAGCAGGACCCGCCGGCCCTCGATCTCGATGAGCGCCGAGGCGTGGCCGTACCAGACGATGTTCAGCTCGTCGGCGGTGTCGGCGGCGGGCGACTCGCTCGGGCGAAGCAGTGGCACGGGCGCGGTGGGACGCCGCTTCTGCTTACCGAAGATCAGCTCGCGGACCAGGTTGCGACCGGGGTCGGCGACCATCGTGCGGGTGCCGGCCCGGTTGTGGAAGGTGCCGTCGCGGAACTGCGGCGAGCGGGCCGCCCGTTCGGCGCGGGCGCCGGCGAGCCGGCCGCCGAGCGCCGCCGGTACGTCCCGGGCCACCCAGGCCAGGCCGGCCAGCGCGGCGAGTCCGGCCGCGCCCCGCATCCGTCGCCCGAGCGACCGTTCGACGTCAGTGCTCCGTGTTGATGCCATCGCCGTCCCTCCGAGGTGTCCGCCCTACACGGTAGTCACCCCGGGCCGGCGTGCCGGGACGGCCTCCCGTGCGGGTCGGCCGCCGGCGGCGGCGACCGACCCGGGGCCGGGCTCAGCCGCCGTTGCTGGGGCGCCGGGTGGCGGTCCGGTACGCGGCGCCGGTGCCGGCGATCCGGTCCACCGCCGTCAGGAACTTCGGACCCATGGCGGCCCGGGCCTGCACCGCCGGGTGGGTGGCGCCGAAGTTGTCCGGGTCGGCCTGCCCGTCGGCGAAGAGCGCGTACGTGAGCACCGCCGCGCCGGATCGGTCGAAGATCACACCGGCCTCGTGGCGGGCGTCGGCGAACCAGCCGGCCTTGGTGGCGATGCGGGCCCGCTCGTCGGAGGACATGGTGCGCCTGATGCCGTCGGTGAACGCCACCGGGGAGCGCAGCAGCCCGAGCAGGTACGCCGTCGAGGTGGGGGAGAGCAGCGTGCCGCCGACCAGGGCCCGCAGCAGGTCGTGCGTCTCTCGGGGAGTGCTGGTGCCGAGGAAGAACCGGTTGGGGTTGGCCACCGGCTCGACCTGGGTGTTCGGGAAACCCTTGCCGACCAGGATCGTGTTGATCTCGGCGGCCGGGGCGACCAGCCCGCACAGCCGCACCGCCGTGTCGTCGGAGACGGTCAGCAGGTTGGCCAGCACGTGCCCGAGGGTCACGCTGCTCGGGTACGCGCCGTCCAGGCTGAAGATGCCGTCACCACCCGGCACGACGATCGCGGCGGTGACGTCGACCCGCTGGTCCAGCGTGAGCAGCCCTCTGTCGACCTTGTCCAGCACCGCCGTGGCGACCGCGATCTTGTTGACGCTGTACGCCTCGATCCGCCGGTCCGCGTCGGCGGCCACCGCGACGACCGGCGCGCCGGCCGGGTCGGCAACGCTGACGTACGCCTGCCAGTTGCCACCGGCCTCGGTGCTGTGCCGGGCGAAGACTGTGGCGACCCGACGGGCGGCCCGGGCGGGGGTGGTCGGCGCGGCCTCGGTATCGGCGGCGCTCGCAGGTGTGGCGGCGCCGAGCGCCGTGCCGGCGGTGGCCACCGTCCCGAGTCCGAGTGCTGTCCTGCGGTTCAGCCGGATAGTCAATCTTCTCTCCCGTCGTGGGGCGCCGGAGCGCCTGCCGGCCCACCACCCTAGGCGAGTTGATCGATACATGATGCCCCCGGGACAGCTCAGCCGAGCCGGCGGCGCAGTGCGGTGCCGACGGTCCACGCCGGCCCGGACAGCTGCCTCGCGAGTTGCCGCAGGTCGGGAACGTGACCGCCGCGTACGGCTTCGCCCGCCGGGTTCGGGGTGAAGACCGAGCCGTCGTGCGCGGCGATCGCCCGTCCGCTCAGGCCGGCCAGCCTCATCAGCGGTCCGACCAGGACGTCGTAGACACCCGGGACCAGTGTGAAGCCGGCGCGCATCACCACGTTCAGCCGCCCCACCGACACCTCCCGGCGCGGCCGGTCCACGCAGTCGACGATGGCCCGGGCCACCCGCTGCGGGCCGGCGACCGGCGGCGGGGGCCTGCCGATCCGGCCCAGGTAGTTGGCCGCCTGCTGGTACACCGGGGTGTCCACACTTCCCGGGTTGACCAGGCAGAGCCGGATCCGCGGGGTGTCGCGCAACTCCTGCTGCACCGTCCGGGCCAGCCCCTGCAGACCCCACTTGCTGGCCACGTACGCGCTCATGTACGGGGCGGTGATGTGCCCGAGCACCGAACCGGTGAGGATCAGCGTTCCGGCGCCGGTGGCCCGGAAGTGCCGCAGCGCCACCCGCGCCGCACCGGCCGCGGCCAGCAGGTCGGTGCGCACCACCTGCTCGAAGATCCGCTCGGGCAGCTCGTCGAAGCGGCCGTACGCCATCACTGCGGCGGTGTGCACCCACGCGTCGATGCGACCGAACCGCCCGATCGCCGCGTCGGCGAGCGCCTCCAACGCGCCCGGCTCGGTGACGTCGGTGGGCACGGTCAACACGTCGGCGTCGGCGCACTCCGCGCGTACCTCGGCGAGGGTCTGTGGGGCGCGGGCGGCGAGGACCAGGCGGTCGCCGCGCTCGGCGAACGCCCGGGCCGTCGCCCGCCCGACCCCACTCGTCGCACCGGCGACCACCACCACCCGACTCACGGGTTCAGGACCACCTTGATGCAGCCGTCCTCCTTCTTCTGGAACATCTCGTACGCCCGGGGCGCCTCGCTCAGCGGCAGCCGGTGGGTGCGCAGGTCCTCGACGCCGAGCGGGTCGTCGTCGCCGGAGAGCAGCGGCAGGATCTCGTCGGTCCACCGGCGGACGTGGCACTGACCCATCCGCAGCTGGATGCCCCTGTCGAACATCTCCATCATCGGCATCGGGTCGGCCTCACCGCCGTAGACACCGGAGAGCGACACGGTGCCCCCGCGCCGGACTCCCTTGAGCGCGGCGTGCAGGACGGACAGCCGGTCCACGCCGGCCTTGTCGGTCATCGTCTGGGCCAGCTTGTTCGGCAGCAGCCCGGCGGCGGTCTGGGCCAGCTTGCCCGCCGGAGAGCCGTGCGCCTCCATGCCGACGGCGTCGATCACCGCGTCCGGGCCGCGCCCGTCCACCAGGTCGATGAGCGTGCCCGGCACGTCGGTCAGCTCGCTGACGTCGAGCACCTCGATGCCGTGCCGGCGGGCCAGCTCCAGCCGCTCGGGCACCAGGTCCAGCCCGATGACCCGGCCGGCGCCGAGGTGCCGGCCGATGCGGGCGCAGAACTGCCCCACCGGGCCGAGCCCGAACACGGCAAGGGTGCCGCCGGGCGGGGTGTCCGCGTACTTCACGGCCTGCCAGGCGGTCGGCAGGATGTCCGAGAGGTAGAGGTAGCGCTCGTCGGCCCCGGTCTGCGGGATCTTGATCGGTCCGAACTGGGCGTGCGGGACGCGCAGGTACTCGGCCTGGCCGCCGGGCACCGAGCCGTAGAGCGAGGTGTACCCGAACAGCGCCGCGCCCTTACCCTCGCCGGTGACCTGGGTTGTCTCGCACTGGGCGTAGAGCTGGCGCTCGCACATCCAGCAGCTGCCGCAGGAGATGTTGAACGGAATCACCACCCGGTCGCCGGGCTTGAGCCGGGTCACTCCCGACCCGACCTCCTCGACGATGCCCATCGGCTCGTGGCCCAGGATGTCTCCGGGCTTCAGGTACGGCCCCAGGACCTCGTACAGGTGCAGGTCCGAGCCGCAGATCGCCGTCGAGGTGATCTTCACGATCGCGTCTGTCGGTTCCTCGATCCGGGGGTCCGGCACCTCCTCGACCCGTACGTCCCGCTTGCCCTGCCAGGTCAGTGCCTTCATGTCCGGTCTCCTCCGTCGGTTGCCTGACTGCTACCCGGGTGAGGAGACTTGAACCGGCCGCGTAATCGGGGGTTGGGGCTGGGGGCGACCGTCCCCGGCTCCGGGCGGTCAGGCTTGATCCCTACGCCGGAAACGGTCGCCCCCAGCCCGTGGGGTGGCCCTGCCCGTACGCCCCCACGCGCTCCACCCCTGCGCTCGCGCCCGTGCACTTCTTGCCGGTGCGCTCTTGATCGTGCGCTGCCGACGCGTTGCTTGTCGACGGAGGCATCGGCCGGACGATGGCGGGCCCTGATCGACTCGTCTTCATTGAAGCTGCGGTATCCGAGCCATGGGGACAGCCCGACCTGATGGAACCCGAGTGGATCAGGCCGGCGCGGCCCGCCCACCGACAGCTCGGCGGCAGGTTCCACGCCTTATCACCCTTTCGCCCGGTGCGTCGCAGAGGGTGGTGGCCGTGATCAACTCCATCTCGGCGACCTGGCGGTATCCGAACGACCGGATACCGCAACATCGGTGACCTGGAGTCGATCATGTGGTCCAGCCCGGCCGGACCCGGACGAAATCGGGATTGGCCGACGTATTGGCGGTAGGCAGCTACCGGCGTACCTCAGCAGGACCGCAACGGGCGGGACCGTGACAGGTCAGGGCCGTGACGGGTGGGCCGTGACGGGTCAGGGCCGTGACGGGCGGGACTGTGACGGGCGGGGCCGTGACGGGTCAGGGCCACGACGGGCGGGACCGCGACAGACGGACGAACGATGACCAGGTCAGGGCTGGGCCGACCGTCCCCGGCGGAGGGATCAAGCCTGACCGCCCGGAGCCGGGGACGGTCGCCCCAGCCCCGCACGGCAACCAGACGCGAAACCGCGCCCGCCGGAGCATCGGGACCAGACGCGAAACCGCGCCCGCCGGAGCATCGGGACCAGACGCGAAACCGCGCCCGCCGAAGCATCGGGACCAGACGCGAGACCGCCGCACCCCGAGCGTGGGGTGCGGCGGTCGAGGCGCGCGGGAATCAGGAACCGGGGGTGTTGCCGGCGCCCTTGGTGGTGGCCGCGAGGTAGTCGCGGTTGAGCCGGCCGATGGTGTTCAGCGGGATGCCCTTGGGGCAGACCACAGTGCACTCGCCGGCGTTGGTGCAGCCGCCGAAGCCGGCCTCGTCGTGCGCGTCGACCATGCCGATCACCCGGGTGTAGCGCTCCGGTTGGCCCTGCGGCAGCAGCGAGAGCTGGGTGAGCTTGGCGGCGGTGAAGAGCATGCCGGAGCCGTTCGGGCAGGCCGCGACGCAGGCGCCGCAGCCGATGCAGGCCGCAGACTCGAAGGCGGCGTCGGCGTTGGCCTTGGCCACCGGGGTGGAGTGCGCCTCGGGCGCGCTGCCGGTCGGCGCGGTGACGTAGCCACCCGCGGCGATGATCTTGTCGAAGGCGCCCCGGTTGACCACCAGGTCCTTGATGACCGGGAAGGCGCTGGCCCGCCACGGCTCGATGTCGATCGTGTCGCCGTCCTTGAACTGCCGCATGTGCAGCTGGCACGCGGTGGTGCCGCGCTGCGGCCCGTGCGCGTCCCCGTTGATCATCAGGCCGCACATGCCGCAGATGCCCTCGCGGCAGTCGTGGTCGAACGCGACCGGGTCCTCGCCGTCGAGGATGAGCCGCTCGTTGAGCACGTCGAGCATCTCCAGGAACGACATGTCCGGGGACACGTCGTCGACCGGGTAGGTCACCATCCGACCCTTGTCCTCAGGGCCCTTCTGGCGCCAGATGCGCAGGGTCAGGTTCACTTGTAGCTCCGCTGCGTGGGGTGGACGTATTCGAACTTGAGGTCTTCCTTGTGCAGCACCGACGGCTCGCCGGTGGCGGTGAACTCCCAGGCCGCCACGTACGCGAACCGGTCGTCGTCACGCTGCGCCTCACCGTCGGGCGTCTGGTGCTCGGCCCGGAAGTGGCCGCCGCAGGACTCCTCGCGGTGCAGGGCGTCGATGCACATCAGCTCGGCCAGCTCGAAGAAGTCGGCCACCCGGCCGGCCTTCTCCAGCGACTGGTTGAGCTCCTCGCCGGTGCCGGACACCTTGACCCGCTGCCAGAACTGCTCGCGCAGGTCGCGGATCTCGCCGATCGCCTTACGCAGGCCGGCCTCACTGCGCTCCATGCCGCAGTGCTCCCACATGATCTGCCCCAGCTCCCGGTGGAACGAGTCCACGGTCCGGTCGCCGTCGACCGCCAGCAGCCGCTGGATCCGGTCCTCGACGTCGGTACGCGCCTCGACGGCCGCCGGGTGGCTGGCGTCGACCTTCTCGAGGGGGCCCGACGCCAGGTAGTTGGCGATGGTGGTGGGCAGCACGAAGTACCCGTCGGCGAGGCCCTGCATCAGCGCCGAGGCGCCGAGCCGGTTCGCGCCGTGGTCGGAGAAGTTCGCCTCGCCGATCACGAACAGGCCGGGGATGCTCGACTGGAGGTCGTAGTCGACCCAGAGGCCGCCCATCGTGTAGTGCACGGCGGGGTAGATCCGCATCGGCACCTCGTACGGGTCCTCGCCGGTGATCCGCTCGTACATCTCGAAGAGGTTGCCGTACTTGGCCTCGATGGCCTTGCGGCCGAGGCGGTCGATCGCGTCGGCGAAGTCGAGGTAGACGCCGAGCTTGGTCGGCCCGACGCCCCGGCCCTCGTCGCAGACGTTCTTCGCGGCGCGGGAGGCGATGTCTCGGGGGACCAGGTTGCCGAAGGACGGGTAGATCCGCTCCAGGTAGTAGTCCCGCTCGTCCTCCGGGATGTCCCGGGGGTTGCGGTCGTCGCCCTTGTTCTTCGGCACCCAGACCCGGCCGTCGTTGCGCAGCGACTCGCTCATCAGGGTCAGCTTCGACTGGTGGTCGCCGGAGACCGGGATGCAGGTCGGGTGGATCTGCGTGTAGCAGGGGTTGGCGAAGTACGCGCCCTTGCGGTGCGCCCGCCAGGTGGCGGTGACGTTGCAGCCCTTGGCGTTCGTGGAGAGGTAGAAGACGTTGCCGTAGCCGCCGGAGGCGAGCACGACGGCGTCGGCCATCTCGGTGCTGATCTCGCCGGTGACCAGGTCCCGCACGACGATGCCGCGGGCCTTGCCGTCGACGATGACCAGTTCCAGCATCTCGTGCCGCGCGTTCATCTCCACGTTGCCGAGGCCGATCTGCCGCTCCAGGGCCTGGTACGCGCCGAGCAGCAGCTGCTGGCCCGTCTGGCCCCGGGCGTAGAAGGTGCGCTGCACCTGGGCGCCGCCGAACGAGCGGGTGTCCAGCAGGCCGCCGTACTCGCGGGCGAACGGCACGCCCTGCGCGACGCACTGGTCGATGATGTTCACCGACACCTCGGCCAGGCGGTGCACGTTCGACTCGCGGGACCGGAAGTCGCCGCCCTTGACGGTGTCGTAGAACAGGCGGTGCACCGAGTCGCCGTCGTTGCGGTAGTTCTTGGCGGCGTTGATGCCGCCCTGCGCCGCGATGGAGTGCGCGCGGCGCGGGCTGTCCTGGTAGCAGTAGGACTTCACGTGGTAGCCCTGCTCGGCCAGGGTGGCCGCGGCGGAGCCGCCGGCCAGGCCGGTGCCCACCACGATGACAGTCATCTTGCGGCGGTTGGCGGGGTTGACGAGCTTGGCCTCGAAGCGTCGGGTCTCCCAGCGCTTCTCGATCGGGCCGGTGGGAGCCTTCGTGTCGGCGATCGGGTCGCCCTCGGTGAAGAGTTCCATGTCAGGACACCAATCCGGTGAGAACGGCGAACGGGACCACCAGGTATCCGGCGCAGAGGGCCACGGCGAAGACGAGCGCGGCGTTGCGCGCCCGCCGCTCGCCGCGTGGCGTCTGCTGGCCGAGGCTGCGGAACGCGCTGAACGCGCCGTGGCGCAGGTGGAAGCCGAGCGTGACGATCGCCAGGGTGTAGAAGAGCGTGACGTACCAGCGTTCCGGCGCGAAGTCGGCGACGACGTTGCCGTACGGGTTGCTGGGGTCGCCGACCGGGTTGAGCGTGCCTGTGGTCAGGTCCAGGAGGTGGTAGATCACGAACAGCAGGATGATCACGCCACCCCAACGCATGGTGCGCGCGGCGTAGCTGCCCCGGACCTTCTTGCGGTGGGCGTACTTGACCGGGCGGGCGGCGCGGGCCCGCAGGGCGAGCACTGTCGCGGCCCAGATGTGGCCGACGACCGCCACCACGAGCACGGTACGCAGGATCCACAGGAACCAGACGCCGGGCAGCAGTGGCTTGCCGATGTCGCGCAGCCAGTGCGCGTAGTGGTCGAACGAGGTCTCCCCCGTGAACACCTTCAGGTTCCCGAGCATGTGGGCGATCAGGAACAGCACCAGCACAATGCCCGTCACCGCCATGACGGCCTTGAGACCGACGTTCGAGCGGATGGGCGACCGAGTTTTCGTCATTACCACGTGACCGACGCTAGGAGGACTTTGATCAGTCGTCCAATGCATCGAACTCGCAGCGTTGATAGCCATAAGCTATGTAGATGCAGCTCCATCAGCTCAGGTACTTCGTCGCGGTGGCCGAAGTACGACATTTCACCCAAGCCGCCGACCTCGTGGGCATCACTCAGCCTTCTCTCAGTAAGCAAATTCACGCTCTGGAGACCGACCTCGGGGCGCCCCTGTTCGAGCGGGTAAGGGGCAACATCACCCTCACGGCGGCCGGCGAGGTGCTGCTGCCGTTGGCCACCCGGATCCTGGCCGACGTGGAGACCGCCACCCGGGAGGTGCAGGAGCTGGTCGGCCTCCGGCGGGGCCGGGTCCGCCTCGGCGCCACGCCGAGCCTGGCCACCTCGCTCGCCCCGCCGGTCCTGCGCCGCTTCCGCGACGCACATCCGACGGTGGACCTGCGGGTCGAGGAGGGTGGTTCCCAGGACCTGGTGCGCGACCTGCTGCGCGGAGACCTCGACCTGGCCCTGATCATCATGCCGGCGCAGGGCGCCGACCCGGGCCTGCGCGTCGACCCGATCCTGCGCGAGAGCCTCGTGGTGGCGTCGGTGGGGGAGGTGCCCACCGCCTCGGCGACCGGGGAGCTGCACATCACGGACCTGCGCGACCAGCCGATGGTGATGTTCCGCGAGGGCTACGACCTGCGCGACGCCACCATCCAGGCGTGCCGCGAGGCGGGCTTCGAGCCGACCTTCGCGGTGGACGGCGGTGAGATGGACGCCGTGCTCAGCTTCGTCGAGGCAGGCCTCGGCATCGCGCTGGTACCCGGCATCGTGCTGGCCCGGCGACCCGGGGTCCGGATCACCCCCCTGGCCCCGCCGGGGGTGCGGCGGACCATCGCGGTGGCCCGTCGGCGCGACGTCGTGCCGACCCACGCCGGCCGGGAGCTACGACGGATCCTGCTGGACTACGTGCAGTCGGCGATCGAGCGCGACGACCTGCCCCCGGGCGTGGATCCCCGCTGATCGGGCCCGACGGCGGGCCGCTTGGTTAATTCGTCCTTAAGGGCGTTGTATCACTGTCAGTGTTGATGACCGTCACCTAAGGTGGGTTCTTGCACGGGGCAAAAGCCCCATTCGTCTCAGCAGAGCTCACCGGTGGACGTTTCTCGCCGGCAGGGAGGCCACACATGAGGATCCTGGTGACCGGCGCCGCTGGCTTCATCGGTTCGCATTTCGCGCGCAGCCTGCTCGCCGGGCGCTATGTCGGCTTCGAGCACTGCGACGTGACGGTTATCGACAAGCTGACCTACGCCAGTGATCGGGACAACCTGCCGGCCGCGCACCCCCGTCTGACGTTCATCCGTGGCGACATCTGCGACCGCCAGCTGCTCACCGACGTGGTGCCCGGGCACGACGCGGTGGTGCACTTCGCCGCCGAGTCGCACGTCGACAGGTCCATCGACGACCCGGCGCCGTTCTTCGAGACCAACGTGATGGGCTCACACCACCTGCTGGCCGCCTGCGCGCGCAGTGGGGTCGGCCGCGTCGTGCACGTCTCCACCGACGAGGTGTACGGCTCGATCAGCGAGGGCTCCTGGAACGAGAGCTGCGTCCTGGAACCGAACTCCCCGTACGCGGCCTCGAAGGCGGCGAGCGACCACGTGGTGCGCTCCTACTGGCGCACGTACGACGTGGACGTCTCCATCACCCGCTGCGCCAACAACTACGGGCCGTACCAGAACGTAGAGAAGGTCATCCCCCGATTCGTCACCAGCCTGCTCGCCGGGCAGGACATCACCCTGCACGGCGACGGCGGTGCGGTGCGCGAGTGGCTGCACGTGGACGACCACTGCCGGGCCATCGCGCTGGTCCTGGCCAAGGGCCGGGCCGGCGAGGTCTACAACATCGGGGGCGACGTCGAGCTGACCAACCGCGCCCTCGCCGAGCGGATCCTGCGGCTGGCCGGCGCCGGCTGGGAACGGGTCCGGCACGTGCCGGACCGCAAGGTCCAGGACCAGCGCTACTCGCTGGACTACCGCAAGATCTCCGAGGAGCTCGGCTTCGAGCCGCAGATCCGGTTCGAGGACGGCCTGTCCGAGGTCTTCCACTGGTACCGGGAGAACCGCGCCTGGTGGGCGCCCACCGCCGCCGAGCCGCGCAACGCGGCGCTGACCAGCTCCGTGCGGGGCGTCCCGGCCAGCCGGGCGTTGTCCGTCCCGGCGCACTGACCGGTCCGCGACCCGGCCCGGCCGATCCGCCGGGCCGGGTCAGCGGCCCTCGGCCTCGTCCATCGCCCGGTAGATCCGCTGCTCCGAGACGGGGTACGGGGTGCCCAGCGCCTGCGCGAAGACGTTCACCCGCAACTCCTCGATCATCCAGCGGATTTGCCGGACGGCTGTCTCCTGTCGACGCGCCGGCGGCAACGCGGCGAGCAGGTCGGCGTACTCCTTCTGCACCACCGCGATCCGGTCCTGCTGCTGGCGGTCCCGCTGCGGGTTGCCGCCGAGGCGGTCGAGCCGGCGTTCGATGGCGGTCAGGTAGCGCAGCAGGTCGGGCAGGCGGGCGTACCCGGTCTCGGTGACGAACCCGGCGTGCACGAGCCCGGCGAGCTGGCTGCGGATGTCGGCCAACGCGGCCACCACGGCGAGGTTGCGGGTGGCGCCCAGGCGCTGCTCCACCGCGTACGCGGCGGCGAGCACCTTGCGGACCCGGTCCATCACCTCGACCACCGTGTCGACGAGGTCGGCGCGTACCTTCTCGCGTAGCGCCGCGAACCCGTCGGCGTCCCACGCCGGCCCACCGGCCGCGTCGATGAGCCTGTCGATGGCCGCGCCCGCCGCGTCCTCGATCAGCTCCTGCACGCCGCCGTGCGGGTTGCGGCTCAGCGCCAGCTTCGCCTCGTTGCTCAGCCGGCCCTGCAGGAACCGCGCCGGGGACGGCACGGTGAGCCGCAGCAGCCGTCGGGTGCCCGCCCAGTGCGCGGCCTCGGCCTCGGCGGGGGAGTCGAACACCTTCACCCCGACAGTCGCGCCCTCGTCGACAAGTGCCGGGTACGCGGTCACCGCGTAGCCGGCGCGGACCTGTTCGATGGTGCGCGGCAGGGTGCCGAGGCTCCACTCCCGCAGGCCCGTCCGGGCGACCTCCGGCGCGGCGGCCGCCACCACCTGGCGTACCTCCTGGCGGAGCTGGCGTTGCAGGGCCGGCAGGTCCTTGCCCTCGGCGACGGGCTTCTCGTCGTCGCCCAGCACCCGGAAGGTGACCCGGAGGTGGGCGGGGAGCTTGGCCGGCTCCCAGGCGTCCCGGGGCACGGTGACGCCTGTCATCCGCCGCAGCTCGCGGGTGAGCGCGTCCAGCAGCGGCTCCCTGCCCGGGGTGATCGCCGCCAGGGCGGCCCGGGCGAAGTCGGGCACGGGCACGAAGTTGCGGCGGACCGGTTTGGGCAGCGACCGGATCAGCGCGATCACTGTCTCCTCGCGCAGCCCCGGCACCTGCCAGTCGAAGCTCTCCGCCGGCACCTGGTTGAGCAGCGGCAGCGGGATGTCCACTGTGACGCCGTCGGTGGGTGTGCCCGGCTCGAACCGGTAGGTCAGCGGCAGGCTTACGCCGTCGGCCTGCCACTCGTCGGGGTAGTCGTCCTCGTCCACCCCGGCCCGGCCGTCGTTGATGAGCAGGTCGCGGGTGAACGTGAGCAGGTCCGGCTGCTCCCGGCGGGTCCTCTTCCACCACGAGTCGAAGTGCCGGCCGGAGACCACGTCGGCGGGGATCCGCTGGTCGTAGAAGCCGAAGATGGTCTCGTCGTCGACCAGGATGTCCCGGCGTCGGGCCCGGCTCTCCAACTCCTCGATGTCGGCGAGCAGCCGCTTGTTGTCGGCCCAGAACTGGTGGTGGGTCTGCCAGTCGCCCTCGACGAGGGCGTGCCTGATGAACAGCTCGCGGCTCAACGCCGGGTCGATCCGCCCGAAGTTGACCTTTCGGGAGCTGACCAGCGGGACGCCGTACAGGGTGACCTTCTCGTAGGCCATCACCGCGGCCTGCTTCTTCTCCCAGTGCGGCTCGCTGTAGCTGCGCTTGACCAGGTGCTGCGCGAGCGGTTCGACCCACTCCGGTTCGACCCGGCCGGCGATGCGGCCCCACAGCCGGGACGTCTCCACCAGTTCGGCTGCCATCACCCAGCGCGGCGGCTTCTTGAACAGCGCCGAGCCGGGGAACAGCGCGAACTTCGCCCCCCGGGCACCCAGGTACTCGTGCTTCTGGGCGTCCCTGAGGCCGATGTGCGACAGCAGGCCGGGCAGCAGCGACTGGTGCACCTTCGGGGTGTCGATCTCCTCGGGCAGGTCCGCGCCGCCGCGGCGGCCCGCACCCCGGCCGGCCTCCGCGCCGTCCGCGGTGTCGCGCGCCGGCCGCCCACCCCGCCTGTCGCTCTCCTGCGGGGTACGCAGCACCTGGCGCAGCTGGCTGACGATGTCCTGCCACTCGCGGATCCGCAGGTAGTTCAGGTACTCCGCCTTGCACATTCGGCGGAACGCGCTCGAGGACAGCTCCCGCTGCTGCTCGCGCAGGTACCGCCACAGGTTGAGGTACGCGACGAAGTCGGACTCCTTGTCGGCGAACCGGGCGTGCGCCTGGTCTGCCTGGGCCTGCTTCTCCGCCGGCCGCTCGCGCGGGTCCTGAATGGAGAGCGCGGCGGCGATCACCAGCACCTCGGTGGCGCAGCCGTTGCGCTCGCCCTCGACCACCATCCGGGCCAGTCGTGGGTCCACCGGAAGCTGCGCCAGCCGCCGGCCCAGCGCGGTGAGCCGCTTCGCCGGGTCGGCCTCGGTCGGGTCGAGTGCGCCCAGCTCGTGCAGCAGGTTGACGCCGTCGGTGATGTTGCGCCGGTCCGGCGGGTCGATGAACGGGAACGCGGCCAGGTCGCCCAGCCCGATAGCCGTCATCTGGAGGATGACCGACGCCAGGTTGGTGCGCAGGATCTCCGGGTCGGTGAACTCGGGGCGCGAGGCGAAGTCCTGCTCGTCGTAGAGGCGGATGCAGATGCCGTCCGACGTACGGCCGCAGCGGCCCTTGCGCTGGTTGGCCGACGCCTGGGAGACCGGCTCGATGGGCAGCCGCTGCACCTTGAGGCGGCTGGAGTAGCGGGAGATCCGAGCGGCGCCCGGGTCCACCACGTACTTGATGCCGGGCACGGTCAGCGAGGTCTCCGCGACGTTCGTGGCGAGCACCACCCGGCGCGACGAGTGGGCGGCGAAGACCCGGTGCTGCTCGGCGCTGGACAGCCGGGCGTACAGCGGGAGGATCTCGGTGCCGAGCAGTGAGCGTTTCTTCTGCACCAGCTTGCCCAGCGCGTCGGCGGTGTCCCGGATCTCCCGCTCGCCGCTGAGGAAGACCAGGATGTCGCCCGGGCCCTCGGCGGCCAGCTCCTCGACGGCGTCCCCGATCGCCTGGATCTGGTCGCGGACGTTCTCATCGTCCCCGTCGCCGTCCTCCTCGCCGTCGGCGACCTCGACCAGGGGCCGGTAGCGCACCTCGACCGGGTAGGTCCGTCCGGACACCTCGACCACCGGCGCAGGCACGCCCTGCGGCTCCTCGGCGGTGGCCGGGCCCGCGAAGTGCCTGGCGAAGCGGTCGGTCTCGATGGTCGCCGAGGTGATGATCACCTTGAGGTCGGGCCGGCGGGGCAGCAGCTCCCGCAGGTACCCGAGGATGAAGTCGATGTTGAGGCTGCGCTCGTGCGCCTCATCGATGATCAACGTGTCGTACTGGCGCAGCATCCGGTCGGTCTGCAACTCGGCCAGCAGGATGCCGTCGGTCATCAGCTTCACCAGGCTGCGCTCGCTCACCTGGTCGGTGAAGCGCACCTTGTAGCCGACCACGTCGCCCAGCTCGGTGCCCAGCTCGTCGGCGATCCGGTCGGCCACCGTCCGGGCGGCCAGCCGGCGGGGCTGGGTGTGCCCGATCAGGCCGTTGATGCCGCGCCCCAGCTCCAGACAGATCTTGGGCAGCTGGGTGGTCTTACCGGAACCGGTCTCGCCGGCCACGATCACCACCTGGTGATCGCGGATGGCGGCGGCGATGTCGTCCTTGCGCTCACTGACCGGCAACCCCGCCGGGTACGTGATGACGGGTACGGCCGCGCGCCGGGCGGCGATCCGCTGCTCGGCACGGGTCACGTCGGCGCTGATCTCGGCGAGTGCCGTCTCCCGCCGCTGCGGGTCGCGCAGCTTGCGAGCACCGTCCAGCCGCCGTTGGAGCCGGCGCTGGTCACGGAACATCAGGGGAGAGAGGCGGCGGTGCAGCTCGCGTACCGGATCGGTCGCGGCGGAGGCGGCTGGATTCTGCATGTCGTGCCCAAGGATAGGCAGCCCGGCGTCGTACCGCCTGCGGGTTACCGCCGGACGGCGGTCGGGGGGCCGCCCGCCGGTGCGGTCTCCGTCGGCGCGGCGCCCGCCGGGTCCGTGCGCGCCTGCTGCGGAGTGCGCAGGCCGCGGATCCGCCGGGTCAGCATGGGTACGGCCGAGACGGCGAGCCCGGCGGTGCCGACCGCGACCCCGACCCGGCTGCCCGCCCCGTGTCCCAGCACGCCACCGAGGGCGCTGCCCAGCGGAAGCGCCCCGTAGATCAACACGCGGTAGCCACCCCCGCTGCGGGCCAGGTTGCCCCGGGGGATGACGACCTGGCGCAGGGTCACCGAGAGGACGTTCGCCACACCGAGCCCGATGCCCGCGGTGAACTGCACCCCGGCCAGTCCGGCGGCGAGCGCGCCACCGGAGCCGGGCAGCGCCGCGATGAGCAGCGGTGTGCCGGTGGACAGCAGCAGCGCGGCGGCGAAGGCCCGACCGTAGCCGAGCCGCTCGGCCAGCCGGGTCGACGCGAGCGTGCCGACAAGCGCGCCGGCCCCGGCGGCGCTCAGCGCCAATCCGAACAGGCCGGGGCTCAGGCCTCGATCGGTGACCATGAGAACGACCAGGTTGACGGTGACGATCTGCGACGCCGCGTTGTAGATGGTGGCGTGCGTGGTCAGCGCCCGCAGCCACGGGTTGACGGCGATGACCCGGAGCCCGTCGAGGATGCCGCCGGCGTCCTCGCGCGGCGGAGCCGGCTCGACGCGTCGCGCGCCGGCCACACCCAGCGCGCTGGCCAGGTAGCTCACCGCGTCCAGGGCGACGGCCAGTGGTGGCCCGGCGAGCTGGGTGAGGCCGCCGGCGAGTCCCGGCCCGGCCACCTGGGCGGCGGTGGTGGAGCCCTGCGTGGCCCGGTTCGCGTCGGCGAGGTCGGTGTCGTCCACCAGGGATGGCACGTACGCGAAGCTGCCGATCTCGAACACCACGCTTGCCGCGCCGACGACCAGGGCGACCACCACCAGCAGTGGCACCGAGAGGAAGCCCAGGAGGTACGCGACAGGCACCACGGCCAACGTGCCGGCCCGCACGAGGTCCGCTCCGATCATCACCGGTCGCCGTCGACGCCGCTGCAACCAGTGACCGATCAGCAGGGGGAGCAGCAGGTTCGGCAGGTACGACGCGGTGGCGATGACCGCCACGCCTGCCGCGCCCGCGCCCAGCGTCAGCGAGGCCAGCAGGGGCAACGCCACGGCGGTCACCTGGGAGCCGACCACCGACGCCGTGTGGCCGGCCCAGAACCGGCGGAAGTCACGGTTGCGGCGGAGCACCCCACGGGTCGGAGTAACCATATAGCTGCCTCCTTCTGGTAACAGTTACCGGTGATGCTGCCACAGCGGTAATGTCGGCGCATGCGACAGCCCGGCGACCGTCAACCCGCCCCGGGTCCGCTCGTCCTCGTGCAGGACCTCGTCAACACCCTCGACATCGAGGCGGGACGCGACGCGCTGGTCACCGTCGCCGACCTTGTCGCGTTCTGCGCCGCGCACGGCGTACCGGCCTCGGCCGCCGGCGCGGAGGACCTGGCGGCGGTGCGTCGCCTGCGCGAGTCGGTGCGCGACGCCTGTCAGGCCCACACCGGGGTGGACGTGCCGCCGGACACCCTCACCGCACTTGCCGACCTGTTCCGGGACGCCCCGCTGACCGTCGAGATCGACAGCGCCGGGCGGGCCCACCCGGCACCGGGTCCCGGACTGACCAGGGCCGCCGCGCTCACCGCGCGGGTGGGTTGTACCGTCCTCCTCGCCGAGGCCGACGGCACCTGGCCACGACTGAAGGCGTGCGCCGCGCACGGGTGCCGCTGGGTCTACTACGACCACAGTCCGGCCGGGCGCAGCCGCTGGTGCACGATGAGCATCTGCGGAAGCCGGGCCAAGATGCGGGCGTACCGCGACCGCAGCCGACCCGACCAGGATCGGACCACGACGAGCAACCGGGGCCGAGAGTGACGATGCGCGACACCGACCGGGCGCTGGTGCAGGCGGCCACGGCCGTCGCCAAGCTGCGCTGCCGCAGCCCCCGACACACCCGTGCCGCCGCCGCACGCACCGCCGACGGTCGGGTCTTCAGTGGGGTGAACGTCCACCACGACAGTGGCGGGGCGTGCGCCGAGATGGTGGCAGTGGGCGCCGCCGCGACCCAGGGCGTCACCGAGCTGGAGACGATGGTCGTGGTGGGGGATCGTGGCCGCGAGATCGTGGTGCCGTGCGGTCCGTGCCGGCAGGTGCTGCGGGACAGCTTCCCCGGCCTACGGGTGATCGTCGGGCCGGTGGACGCGCCCCGGGTGACGCCGATCGGCCACCTGCCGCCGGAGGTGGCCCTCGGCGGCGTGGGCGCCGGCGACGGCCCGCTGCCGACGCCCCGGCCCGCCGAGGGCTGAGACCGGCGGATCAGTCGCCGGCAGCCGCCTCCAGCATCGACCGGGGCATCGGTACGCCCTCGAACCGCACATTGCCCTCGGGGACCAGCCAGCTCGTCACCTGCGCGGTCAACAGCCCGGCGCTGACGGCCGGGTCGTTGGCGAACAGCGCGCGGGCGTCGTCCGGTGCGATGGAGAGCACGACGAAACCGCGCAGCCGGTCGTCGTCGGTGTGCAGGAACGGCCCGGCCGCCAGCACCAGACCCTGCTCCACGAGCCCGGCCTGATGGGCCAGGTGGGTCTCCTGCAACCTGTCGATCGCGTCCTGCGGCAGCTCCGGCGGGTCCGACGGTCGGACCAGAAGGACGACCGTGTGCCTGTCGAATCGCATGTGCACACCCTATGACGTGAACATCCCTCTTACGGGTGTCATGCGCCATCTGTCCGTCCTGGGGTCGTCCGCGAAACTCATTCTCTTATGGGACGTGCGCGCGATCGGGAGGTGCGGAAATGGTCAGCAGGCGACGGCTGCTCGCGGCAGGGGCCGCCGGCGGTGCCACGGCGCTGGTTCCGGCGGGTTGGACCGCGCTCGCGGCGGCGGCCCCGCTGGACGCCGGAGACATCCCGAAGTACGTCACGCCGCTGCGGATCCCACCGGCCATGCCGCAGGTGGCGACCGGCCCGGAGCGGGACACGTACGTCATCGCGGTACGCCAGTTCCGCCAGCAGATCCTGCCCCCGTCCTGGCCGCGCACGACGGTGTGGGGTTACGGCTCCACCGCCCACCCCGGCAGCTTCGGCTACCCGTCGCCCACCATCATGGCGCGGGTGGACCGCCCGGTACGCGTGACCTGGGTCAACCAGCTCGTCGACGACAGGGGTGACCACCTGCCCCACCTGCTGCCGGTGGACCCGACCCTGCACTGGGCCAACCCGGCGGGTGGAATCGCGGGCCGGGACCGGCACGGCCGCCGGGACGGCGACCCCCGGGGATACCGGGGGCCGGTGCCGCAGGTGGTGCACCTGCACGGCGCGCACAGCACCCAGGAGAGCGACGGACACGCCGAGGCGTGGTACCTGCCCGTGACCCGTGACCTGCCGCCCGGCTTCGCGGTGGCCGGCAGCGCGTACCGCGAGTTCCGGTCCCGCTTCGCCGAGACCTCCGGCCTGCGCTGGGCGCCGGGCTCGGCCACCTTCGAGTACGCCAACGACCAGCGGCCCTGCACCCTCTGGTACCACGACCACACCCTCGGGCTCACCCGGGAGAACATCTACGCCGGCCCGGCCGGCTTCTACCTGCTCGACGGCGACGACCTGCCGGACGGCGTCCTACCCGGCCCGGCCCCGGCCCTCGACGACCCGCCGGATGCCCGGCACCACGACATTCCGCTGCTGATCCAGGACCGCAGCTTCGGCGCCGACGGCAGCCTCCGCTACCCGGGCGGGCGCGCGTCGCACGGCGATGACACGCGCTGGAGGTCGGAGTTCTCCGGTTCCACGATCGTGGTCAACGGCCGCACCTGGCCCACGCTGACCGTGCGACCCCGGCGCTACCGGTTCCGGCTGCTCAACGGCTGCAACAGCCGGTTCCTGATGCTCAGCGTGGTCGCCAACGCCACCGCGCGGCCGGCCCGCGCGGTGCTGCCGATCTGGCAGATCGGCGGCGACGGTGGCTACCTGCCCGAGCCGGTACCGCACGAGCGCGTGACCCTCGGCCCCGCGCAGCGGGTCGACGCCGTCGTCGACTTCACCGACGTCCCGGCGGGCACCGAGTTCTACCTGGTCAACGAGGGACCCGACTGGGCGTACCGCGGCGGTCGGCCCGGGGTGGACTTCCCGCCCGCCGATCCGCGGACCACCGGGCAGGTGCTGCGCTTCGTGGTCACCGAGGCGGCGGGCGTGGACACCAGCGTGCCGCCCGAGCAGCTGCGGCTGCCGGCACACCGTCGGCTCGGGCCGGCCGAGCGGGTACGACGGCTGTCGCTCAACGAGCGGATGTCGGGCGGGTCGGGTGCCATGGCCATGCTGCTCGGCGTCCTCGACGAACGGGGTCGGGGCCTGCCGCTGCGCTGGAGCGACCCGGCGACCGAGCAGCCCAGCGTCGGCGCCACCGAGGTATGGGAGATCCGCAACTTCACCAGGCACGTGCACCCGGTCCACCTGCACCAGGTCCAGTTCGAGTTCCTCGGACGCGGGCGTTCGGGCAGGTCGCTGCCGGGCCCGGGGGACCGGGGGCGGATGGACACCGTCCTCGCGTACCCGTGGGAGGTGACCCGGATCAAGGCGCGCTTCGACCTGCCGGGCCGCTACGCCTGGCACTGCCACCTGCTGGAGCACGAGGACAACGAGATGATGCGGCCACTCAACGTGCTGCCGCGCGGTGGCGCGGCGGCCGGGGACGGCGGTTCGGCGGGCGTACCCGAGGGGTCCACGACGGCATCGACCGACGCCGGTTAGGCCACTTTCCGCAGCTCGGCTAAGGTTAGGCGAACCTAAGGTCGAACGTGCAGGAGTTCCGTGACCGCCCTCGCCAGCCGGCCGACCCGGAGTCGGGCCAGCACCCGCACCGGCCGTCGGGTCATCGTCACCGCCGGTGCCGCGCTGGTCCTGCTGCTCGCCGTTCTCGCCAGTTTCGCGCTGGGCAGCAGGCAACTCGGCGTCGAAGCGGTCTGGCACGCCCTCGTCGCACCGGACGGCAGCGACGCGAGCACTATCGTCCGCGAACTGCGCATGCCGCGTACCGCCCTCGGTCTCGCCGTCGGGCTCGCCCTCGCCGTGGCAGGTGTGCTGTTCCAGGCGCTCACCCGCAACCCCCTTGCCGAGCCCCGCATCCTCGGCATCAGCGCCGGCGCGTCGTTCGGCGTGGTGCTCGCCATCTCCGTCTTCGGCATCGGCACGCTCGCCGGCTACGTCTGGTTCGGCATCGCCGGGGCGCTGATCGCCGGCCTGCTGGTCTTCGCCATCGCCACCCGGGCCCGCGAGGGCGCCAGCCCGGTCACCCTCGCGCTTGTCGGCGCGGCCCTCGACGCCAGCCTGGCCTCCGGGGTGTACGCGCTGCTGAGCATCGACGCCCGCACCTTCGAGGAGTACCGGTTCTGGGTGGTCGGCGGGCTGGCCGGCCGGGACCTGTCGGTCACCGCGCAGGTGCTGCCGTTCGTCCTCGTCGGGCTGCTGCTGGCCGCCCTGGTGGCACGGGGCCTGGACGCGCTGGCCCTCGGCGACGACGTGGCCCGTGGCCTCGGCCACCGCATCGGCCTGATCCGCCTCGGCGGTGGACTCGCCGCGGTGCTGCTGACAGGTGCCGCGGTGGCGGCGGCCGGGCCCGTCGCGTTCGTCGGGTTGGCCGTGCCGCACCTGGCGCGCGCCCTGGTCGGCGCCGACCACCGCTGGACCCTCGCCGTCTCCGCCCTGCTCGGACCGGCGCTGCTGCTCGGCGCCGACGTCGTCGGCCGGCTGGTCGCCCCGCCCGGCGAGATCCCGGCCGGCATCGTCACCGCCCTGATCGGCGCGCCGCTGCTCGCCGTGCTGGTCCGCCGCGCCCGGGTGGTGACCGCGTGACCACGATCCACCGTCCAGCGGGCCCTTCGACAGGCGCACCCGGCGCCCACCCGCCGGGGCGGTCCCTGCTGCGCATCGGCCCGGTCAGCCTGCTGATCCGCCGCCGCGCCGTGCTGGTGGCCGCCGTGCTCACCGTCCTGCTCCTGCTGGCGATGCTGCTCAGCCTCTCCCTGGGCACCCCGTACGTCGCGCCGGCCGACGTGCTGCGCGCCCTCTCCGGCGCCGGCACCCCGTACGACCTCGTTGTCTTTGATCTTCGGCTGCCGCGGATCCTGCTGGCCGCGGTGGCCGGCGCGGCCTTCGGCGTGGCCGGCACCCTGATCCAGAGCGTGGCCCGCAACCCCCTCGCCAGCCCGGACGTCATCGGCATCACCCAGGGCGCCGGGCTCGCCGCGACAGTGGCCCTGACCAGTGGCATGGCCGCCGTCCTGGTCGCGCCCACCGCTCTTGTCGGCGGGCTGGTCGCGGCGGTGCTGCTGTTCGCCCTCGGAGCCCGGCACGGGCTGGCCGCGCAGCGGTTCGTGCTCGCCGGCGTGGCTGTCGCGTTCGGTTTCCGGGCGCTCACCGAGGTGGTCATGCTCACCGCCGACCCCATCGACGGGCTCCGCGCGCAGATCTGGCTGATCGGCACCCTGGCCGGCAAGGGCTGGACCGAGGCCGCCTGGATCGCCGGCACCCTGCTGGTGCTGCTGCCGGTGCTGGCCTGGGCCGGCTGGGCACTGAACAGCACCGCCCTGGACGACGACACCACCAGGGGCGTCGGCCTGCGCCCGGTGGCCCGGCGCATCGGCCTCGCCGGCACCGGCGTGCTCGTCGCCGCGATGGTCACCGCGCAGGTCGGCGCCGTCGACTTCGTCGCGCTCGTCGCCCCTCAGGTGGCCCGCCGCCTGGTACGCGCCGAACGGCCACCGCTGGTCTGCGCCGCGCTGCTCGGCGCGCTGCTGCTGGTGCTCGCCGACCTCGCCGGCCGGCGGCTGTTCGCACCCACCCAACTGCCCGCCGGCGTGTTGACCGCCGCGATCGGTGGCCCGTACCTGATCTTCCTGCTGCTGCGCGGACGGCGGCGCTCGTCGTGACGCCCCAAGGAGTCGTGTGATGCTGTCCACCCGCGACCTGGTCGCCGGCTACGACGAGCGGACCGTGCTCGACGGCCTCGACCTCGACCTGCCCGCCGACGCGTTCACAGTGATCGTCGGCCCGAACGCGTGCGGCAAATCCACCCTGCTGCGCACCATGGCCCGGCTGCTCACCCCCCGCCGCGGCACCGTGCTGCTGGACGGCACCGCGATCCGCGACCTGCCGACCCGCGAGGTGGCCCGCCGGCTCGGGGTGCTGCCGCAGAGCCCGCTGGTCCCCGAGGGCGTCACAGTGGCCGACCTGGTCGGGCGCGGCCGGCAGCCCTACCAGCGCTGGTGGCGGCAGTGGTCGTCGGAGGACGGCGTCGCGGTGGAGCAGGCGATGACCCTGGCCGACGTGGCCGACCTCGCCGACCGGCCGGTGGACAGCCTCTCCGGCGGTCAGCGGCAGCGCGTGTGGATCGCCATGACGCTCGCCCAGGACACCGACGCCCTGCTGCTTGACGAACCCACCACCTTCCTCGACCTCGCCCACCAGGTGGAGGTCCTCGACCTGCTGCACCGGCTGCGCGTCGAGCGGGGCCGCACAGTCGTCGCCGTCCTGCACGACCTCAACCAGGCAGCCCGCTACGCCGACCACCTGGTCGCGATGCGCGCCGGCGCGGTCGTCGCCGCCGGGCCGCCGCGGGAGATCCTCACCGCCGACCTGGTCCACGACGTCTTCGGGCTCGCCTGCGTCGTCGTGCCCTGCCCGGTGACCGGCGCGCCCCTTGTGGTGCCCGCCCACACCGGAGGCCACTCCGCCACCGCCGCGCCTGCCGGCGTGTCCGGCGCCCCTGCCGTGCCTGCCGGCGTGTCGGGCGCCCCTGCCGCGACCGCCGGCGCCTGTGGCACCGATCTGTCGGACGCGTCCGTGCCGGGCGCCCGACCTCCAAGCGGCGACGCGGCCGACCCGCTCGCCGACTCGTACCCCTCGAAAGGACTCTGATGCGTCGTCTCGTCGCCGCTCTCGCCGCGGCCGCCGCCCTCGGCGTCGGACTCACCGCCTGCGGTGAGAGCGACCCGGTCGCCGGCACCACCACCGGGGAGACCCGGGAGATCACCCACGCCATGGGCACCACGAAGGTCCCGGCCGAACCCAAGCGCGTCGTCGTGCTCGACACCGACAAGATCGACACCGCGCTCTCGTTGGGCGTCACACCCGTCGGCGCCGCGACCGCCGGCGAGGCGAAGAGCTGGCCGACGTACTTCGGCGCGGACAAGCTCTCCGGCATCAAGGAGGTCGGGGTCCTCACCGAACCCGACCTGGAGGCCATCAACGCCCTCAAGCCGGACCTCATCCTCGGCAGCAAGTTCCGCCAGGAGAAGTTCTACGACGAGCTGGCCGCCATCGCGCCGACCGTGTTCACCGACAAGGTGGGCATCACCTGGAAGGAGAACTTCCTCCTCGACGGCAAGGCGCTCGGCCACGAGCAGCAGGCCAAGGACCTCCTCGCCGCGTACGAGAAGCGGGCCAAGGACTTCGGCGCCACCCTCGGCGACCCCGCCGCCCGCAAGGTGTCGATCGTGCGGTTCATCCCCGGCAACATCCGGGTGTACGGCCCCGACTCCTTCTCCGGCATCGTCATCGGCGACACCGGCCTCGGCCGCCCCGAGCGGCAGCTGCTGGCCAACAAGGAGGACAAGCGCTTCGACCTGGTCAGCCCCGAGCGGATCAACGAGGTCGACGGCGACGTCATCTTCGTCACCGCGTACGGCGACAAGGCCGCGGCCGAGCAGACCAAGGTCGCCGGCGGCACCCTGTGGAAGGGCCTCGGCGCGGTCAAGGCCGGCAAGGCGTACCCCGTCTCCGACGAGATCTGGATGACCGGCATCGGCGTCGGCGCCGCCAACAAGATCCTCGACGATCTGGCCAAGTACCTCCCCGCCGCCTGACCCGCCCGCGCCGCGCGCCTGTCACCCGCGCGCCTGCGCACCTCACCGCGTCGCGCCTGCGCACCTCACCGCGTCGCGCCTGTCAAGATCCGCGCAACTTCCGGGAAAGTGCTGCCTCACCGGCTTGTGAGGCAGCAGGATCCCGGAAGTTGCGCGGATCTTGGTGTGTCGGGGTACGTCAGCGGGAGCGGGAGCGCAGAGCTCGGCGAAGCTCGTTCAGGAAGCCCTCGAAGTCCTCGCGGAACCGCCTCGAGGTGACGTGCAGGACGATCCAGTCCTCACCGAGCAGGCGGTTGAGGCGGCGACGGTCGCGGTGGAGCTGCTCGGGATCGTGGTGCCACAACCCGTCGTACTCGACCGCGACCTTGAGCTGCGGCCAGGCCAGGTCGAGACGGGCCACGAATCTTCCGTCGCGCTCGACAACGAACTGTGTCACGGGTACCGGCAGCCCGGCGAGCACGATCCCCACCCGAAGCCGGGACTCCGGCGCGATTCCGCGCCCGCGTCGGCCAGGTCAGCCACCCGCATCATGCGTTTCCAACCCCGTGTGCCGAACTCGCGCGAGGGCGTCCGAACGGAGTCGAGGGAGCGACACCAGATGGTGGTGGGCGAGGCGATCCACGAGGGCGACCGCCTCCTCGGTCTGCAACCACTGGGCCAGATCCCAGCAGGTACGTGTCGGCCCGGTTACCGGGATGCCCTGACGTAGCGCGACGTCGGTGGCGGCGATCGTGCCGGCGTGCACGACGAGCCCCGACACCGGTCCGAAGCGTTGAGGGGAGGGCACGAGCACGTCGAGAGGCTCGTGGTCCGCCACCGCACCCGCCCCGTAGAGCGCCGCCGCGCTGCGACCCGCTATCACCGCCCTGGGCGGCAGTACCCACTGTGCCGCGGCGGCACAGCGAGCGCGGTGGGTGACGGTCATCTGGGCGTCGGCGTAGACATCTCGGAACAGCGGGCGCCACGCGGCGCTGCGCAGCTCCGCCCGGGTGAGCAGGCCCTGGGCGACCACTCGGGAGCCGCGGAAGACGCGTCCCTGCAGTCTCGCCGGCCGTCGTGGGGAAACAGGCATGACGACACCTTGACCGGCGGGCGTGCCCGCGATCAGCCCCTGTGGATAACCCTCGCCCTGCCGCGGAAGGGCAAGATCCGCGCAACTTCGGTGTTCTTGCTGCCTCAGCGAAACGCGAAGCAGCAGGATCCCAAAAACTGCGCGGATCTTGGCCCGAGTGGGTAGGGGCGGGTCAGGCGGCGGTGGACCAGATGGCGCGGAAGGCGGCGGCTTCGCCGGCGAGCCAGCGTTCGATCTGCTCGGGTTTGGCGTCGGCGGGCATCCGGTGGGCCTGGCCCCGCCGGACGTCGACCAGGACCGGCTCGGCGTGCGGCAGCACCGCGTCCATGTGTCGGGCCATCAGGTGCAGGGTGGCGAGCACCGACTCCTCGCTCGGCGGGATCTCGTCGAAGTGCAGGCGGACGGCCTCGGCGCGGCCGTCGGCGTGGCGTACCCCGAACTGGGGGTTGATCTTGACTGGCAGGTCGCCGAGCATGGCCAGGGCGTCGCGGGTGTGGGCCAGGTCGAGGGCGGCCGGATCGCCGAGGGAGTGCAGCCAGGCCGTGGCGCCGGGCACCAGCGCCTGGTAGAGCGGGCGCCAGCGGGGCTTGACCACGTCGACCACGCCGGCCAGGTGGGTGCCGCCGGTATGGAAGGCGATGTCGGCCTTGAGCGCCTTGACGAACTGGCCGTGCGGGTTGAAGCCGGACCGGCTGGCGCGTTGCTTGCGCAGCCCGCCCACGAAGGTCGCCTTGGTGGGGCCGGTGCGGTCGACGTAGCGGGTGAAACCGAGCAGTGTGGCGTAGGGGGTGAGGGGCGTGGAGGTGGGCGCGGTCACGGGCGTCCTCCCAGGTCAGGATCTTTATTAGTACATACATTCTAATCGACGGCTCTGACATTGCCCAGGGAAGTTGGGGGCGGGACCGTGTCCCGTTCGCCGACAGATGGCCAGCGGAGATGCTGCCCGCGATAGAGGCAGGTTCGGACCAACTTCAAGATCGGCCTCGAACCCGAAGGGGTCGCTCATCGAAACGTGATCATGATCCTCGGCTGGATTACGGGTGGGACAGCTCGTCCTCGACGAACGTGGGCTTGGCCAGCGTGAACGCCGGGATGGCCGTCACGAGGGCGACGGCGAGCAGAAACAGCAGCGAAAGGGTCCACCCGCCACTCGCGTCGTGCAGCAGCCCGACGAGCAGCGGACCGAGTGCGCCGAGCGCGTACGCGACCCCCTGGGCAAAGCCGCTCAGCGCGACGGTGCCGCCCTGGGTTCGGGTGCGTACGTTGATGAGCACGAGGTTGACCGGGAACAGGATCGAACCCGAGCCGATGAGCAGCACCCAGAGCAGGGTGAGTGTCGCGGGCGCGAGCAGCAGGCCGAGGTAGCCGAGCGCGAAGCTGGCGATACCGGCGGCGATCAGCCGGCCGACACCCTGCAGCCGCGTGACGAGCAGGGGCGCAACGAGCGCGATGGGCGCACTGATGATGCCGGTGACGGCGAGCAGCGCACCGGCTTCGGTCGGCGTCGAGCCGGCGATGTCGCCGAGGATCTCGGGCAGCCACGCGAAACACGCGTAGGTAAGGATCGTGCTGGTCGAGAACAAGACGGTGATCGACAGGGCCGTGCGGGACCGCCACAGTCGCGTGACGAGGGTGGTGGGCGAGGACTCGATGGCGTCGGCATCCGAGAGTCGGCTGCGGCGCTCCCGCGCGATGGCGACCAGCCACGGAACGAGCGCGACCCCCGAGCTCACCGCCCAGATGCCGAGCGAGAACCGCCACCCGACCTGTTCGGCGACCGGGGCGGCGACCGCGGCGGGCAGTGCCGTGCTCACGCCCAGGATGCAGACGTAGACGGCGGTCAGCAGCGCTACCCGATCGGGGAAGTAGTGCCGCACGATCGGCGGCAGCAGCACATTGCCGATGCCCGTGCCGGCGAGCGCGACGACACTGCCGACGAGCAGCACCGCGTAGCCCGGGGCGGCCGCGCGCACGAGATGGCCGACGGTCATGAGCAGCAGCGCCAGCACGATGCCGCCGTTGAGGCCGACGCCGCGGGCGACGCGTGGCGCGACGAACCCCGATACCGCCAGCAGGATCGGTGGCAACGTGCCGAGCAGACCGGCGCCGATGCTCGATATCGGGATGTCTGCCCGGATGTCGTCGAGGATCGGTGACATCACCGCAACCGTCTGGCGCAGGGTCAGCGCGACGAGCACGATACCCAGCAGCGCGGCCGTGCGTCCCGCCCACAAGGTAAGGGGCCGGCCATGTGTCATGCCCTTACTTTAGTGTTCCAGTCGGCATCGTGATCATCACGATTCGGTGAGCGCCTGGAAGGCGGAGTGGCTGTTCAGTTCCGCGCCGCGGCGCGGCGAGTTCGCGGCACGGCAGCTCTGGATACGAACCGTCGGGGTGAGCGTCGCGGGCGAGACGATCGGCTCGTACACCCCACCGGCGGCGCGGTCCTGTTGCTGGTCGTGGGCGTCGCCCTGGTGGTCGTGGCTCGTCGCCGTCGGCTCTGGTTCACCGTCTGACATCCGCCGGGGACGGCACCTCAGAGCTGGCCGACGTCGGTGATCCGGACGACCGCCGCTCCGACCTCGTCCGAGGCGACGAGGTCGATCTCCGCGCTGATGCCCCAGTCGTGGTCGCCGTCCGGGTCGTCGAAGATCTGCCGGACGGTCCACCGCTCCCGGCCCTGCTCGATCATCAGCAGCGCCGGCCCGCGGGCGTCCGGCCCGACGCCTATCGAGTCGTACGCCTCGAAGTACGGCGCGAGGGCGTCGGCCCACGCGTCGTAGTCCCAGCCGTCGGCGGCGTCCAATTCGGCGAGCAGGTCCCAGCGGCGCAGCGCGGCCAGCTCGACCCGGCGGAACAGGGCGTTGCGCACCAGCACGCGGAACGCCCGCGCGTTGCGCGTCACCGCCGGTGGCCGGTCGGTGAGGGCGGCGTGCGCCTGGGCCACCTCGGCCACGTCCGACGGGTTGCGCAGCCGCTCCCACTCGTCGATGAGGCTGGAGTCGACCTGGCGGACCAGCTCGCCCAGCCACTCGATGAGGTCGATCAGCTCCTCGGTCTTGGCGTCCTCGGGCACGGTCTGGCGCAGCGTCTTGTACGCGTCGGCCAGGTAGCGCAGGACCAGGCCCTCGGAGCGGGTCAGCCCGTAGAACTGCACGTACTCGGTGAAGGTCATGGCCCGCTCGTACATGTCGCGGACGACGGCCTTGGGGGAGAGCTGGTGGTCGGCGACCCAGGGGTGCCCCTGCCGGTACATCTCGTACGCGGCCTCCAGCAGTTCGGCGAGGGGCTTGGGGTGGGTCACGTCGTCGAGCAGTTCGAGGCGGGCCTCGTACTCGATGCCCTCGGCCTTCATGGCGGCCACCGCCTCGCCGCGCGCCTTGAACTGCTGCGCGGAGAGGATCTGCCGGGGGTCGTCGAGGATCGACTCGATCACGCTGAGCACGTCGAGGGCGTACGACGGGGACTCGGCGTCGAGCAGCTCGATGGTGGCCAGGGCCAGGGGCGAGAGTGGCTGGTTGAGGGCGAAGTCGAGCTGGAGGTCGACGGTGAGCCGGATTCGTCGGCCTGTCTCGTCCGGCTCGGGCAGCTCCTCGACGACCCCGCCGGCGCGCAGCGCCCGGTAGATGGCGATCGCCCGGCGGATGTGCCGGCGCTTGGCGGCCGGCTCTTCGTGGTTGTCGGTGAGCAGGTGCCGCATCGCGGTGAACGCGTCCCCGGGACGGCCGATGACGTTGAGCAGCATCGAGTGGCTGACCTGGAAACTGGAGGTCAACGGCTCCGGCTCGGCGTCCACGAGGCGGTCGAAGGTGGGCTGGCCCCACCCGATGGAGCCCTCCGGCGGCTTCTTGCGGACCACCTTGCGCCGCTTCTTCGGGTCGTCGCCGGCCTTCGCGAGGGCCTTCTCGTTGTCGATGACGTGCTCGGGGGCCTGCACCACGACCCGGCCGATGGTGTCGTAGCCGGCCCGGCCGGCCCGACCGGCGATCTGGTGGAACTCGCGGTTCTTGAGCAGCCGGGTACGGACGCCGTCGTACTTGGACAGGCCGGTGAACAGCACGGTGCGGATCGGCACGTTGATGCCGACGCCGAGGGTGTCGGTGCCGCAGATGACCTTGAGCAGGCCGGCCTGGGCGAGGGTCTCCACGAGGCGGCGGTACTTGGGCAGCATGCCGGCGTGGTGTACGCCGATGCCGTGCCGGACCAGCCGGGACAGCGTCTTGCCGAAGCCGGACGTGAACCGGAAACCGCCGATCGCCTGGGCGATCATGTCCTTCTCGGCGCGGGTGCAGACGTTGACGCTCATCAGCGCCTGGGCACGTTCCAGCGCGGCGGCCTGGGTGAAGTGCACCACGTACACCGGGGCCTGCTTGGTCTCCAGCAGCTCCTCGAGTGTCTCGTGCAGTGGCGTCATCGCGTACGAGAAGATCAGCGGGACGGGCCGCTCGGCCGAGCGGACGACGGCCGTCGGCCGCCCGGTACGCCGGGTCAGGTCGTCGACGAACCGGGTGGTGTCCCCCAGGGTGGCGGACATCAGGACGAACTGGGCCTGCGGCAGCTCGATGATCGGCACCTGCCACGCCCAGCCACGGTCGGGTTCGGCGTAGAAGTGGAACTCGTCCATGATCACCTGGCCGACGTCGGCCTTGGCGCCCTCGCGCAGCGCCAGGTTCGCCAGGATCTCCGCCGTGCAGCAGATGATCGGGGCGTCGGCGTTGACGCTGGCGTCGCCGGTGAGCATGCCGACGTTCTCGGCGCCGAAGACCTCGCACAGGGCGAAGAACTTCTCCGACACCAGCGCCTTGATCGGCGCCGTGTAGAAGGTCGTCCGGCTGTCCGCGAGGGCGGCGAAGTGCGCGGCGATAGCCACCAGGCTCTTACCCGAGCCGGTGGGCGTATTCATGATCAGGTTGGCGCCGGAGACGATCTCGATGACCGCCTCCTCCTGATGGGGGTAGAGGTCGAGGCCGCGCTCCTTCGCCCAACCGGCGAACGCGTCGAAGAGGGTGTCGGGGTCGGCGCTTGTCGGCAGCGCGGCGGTGAGCGTCATATCCCGTCCATGGTGCCTGGATCATGCCCCGGTACGCCAACCCGGCCCCCGCCGGACCTCCGTCCGGGCCGGCGCGTCACCGCCGGCGGTAGAGCAGATCGGCTACCGGTCGTCCGGCCGTGATGGCCCGTCGCTCGAACTTCGTCACCGGGCGGTGCGCCGGACGCGGCGCGAAGCCGCCGTACGCGTCCACCAGCTCCGGGTCCGCGTCGAGGGTCTCCCGCATCGCCTCGGCGTACTCGGCCCAGTCGGTGGCGCAGTGCAGCGTGCCACCGGGGGCCAGCCGGGAGCGCAGCAGCGCCACGTGCGCCGGCTGGATGATCCGCCGCTTGTGGTGGCGGGCCTTGGGCCACGGGTCGGGAAAGAAGATGTGCACGGCGTCCAGGACACCCTCGGGCAGGCCGCTGACCAGCTCCAACGCGTCCCCCTGGGCCACCCGGACGTTGCCCGTCCCAGCCCGGTCCACCAGGTCGAGGAGGTTCGCGATTCCCGGCGTGTGCACCTCCACCGCCAGATAATCTCGATCCGGGTCAGCGGCGGCCATCACGGCGGTGCTGTCGCCCATCCCCGAGCCGATCTCCAGCACCACCGGCGCTCGGCGACCGAACAACTCGGCCAGGTCGACGGGCTCGTCCGACACGTCCAGGCCGTAGCGGGGCCACAGCCGGTCCAGCGCGTCGGTCTGCCGGCCGCTCATCCGGCCCCGGCGGGGGTGGAACGTGCGGATCGTCCGGCTCGCGGGCGGGACGGCGGGGTCATTGTCGGTGGCGGTCACAGCGACCCGAGCGTACGCGACGCCGACGGCGGATCGGATGTGATGTGCGACCGGAAATGAGAGGATCCAACTGGTACGGCAGGCCCGGCGGTCCGCTGCCCGGCACGCCCACCCGGCGTCGAGAGGGGGCATCGTGACAGTGACCCGCGGCGGTGTGACCCTGTCGGTGCTGATCGTCCTGGCCGGCCCCCTGCTGGCCGCCGCGCCCGCGTCCGCCGCGCCCGCCCCGGCGGCGGTGGTGCCGGTGGCCGCAGTGGCTGCGGCGCCCGCGGTGGCCGCGCCTCAGCCCGGAGCGCCGAGCGGCCAGCCGCAACCCAACCCGCCGGTGGACATCTTCGTCGAGGTGAGTCCCAGCACCGTGCAGCCCGGCTACCTGGTCGGCATCCGGGCCAGCTGCCGGGACAACTCGGTGGGCGCGACAGTCGTCTCCGACGCGTTCGGCGCGATCGGCGTGCAGCCGCAGAACGGCCTGCTCACCGCCGCGCCGATGGTGCGGGACCGCACCCGCCCCGGCAACTACCGGGTCAAGCTGGAGTGCCGCGACGGCGAGACCGCCTCGACAATGCTCCAGGTGGTCAAGAAGGTGCCGGCGTACCCGAGTCGCGGCCCGGCCACCGGCTTCGGCGGCGGCGCCGACGGCATGACCGGCAAGCTGCTGCTGCCCGGCGGAGCGGCGTTGACCGTCGCCGGGCTGATCCTCGCCATCGTGGCGCTGCGCCGGCCACGGACCGTCCGAGCCGCCGCGCACCGCTGAGCCCGCCATGGAGATCTTCCGTCCCACGCCGCCGCCGGCCGGGCCACGCCCATCGCCCGCCGGTCGTCCCGCGTCGCCGCCCGCTGACCCACGCCCATCGCCCACCGGACGTCCCGCGTCGCCGCCCGCTGGCCCACGCCCGTCGCCCACCGGTCGCCCCGCGTCGTCGCCGCCCGCTGACGCGCGTCCGCCGGCTGCGGGCCGCCCCGCGCCGCCCCCGAACGGGGTACGACTGCCCGTGGACGACGGCTGGCCGGAGTCCGACGGCCCGCCGGATCCGGACCGCCCGTCAGGGGCAGCACGTCCGGCGGGGGCCGCACGTGCAGCCGGGACCGCTCGCCCGGCGGTTGCCGCGCGTCCGCCGACCGCCGTCGCACCCCGGCGCAGCCGTCCGCCCGGCCGGAGCCCCTGGTCGGTGCCGCTGGCCGTGGTGCTGGTGCTGGTCGGCGTCTTCGCCACCGGGGCGGGGCTGGGCCGCTCGGTCGGGCCGTTCGACCTGGCCCCGGCCGGGGGTGACCGGCCGGCCCGCAGCGAGTCCGTCGGGCTGTCGGCCAGCCGCCCGGTGCGCCTCACCGTCCCGGCGATCAAGGTGGCCGCGCCCGTGGCGCCGGTCGGGCAGGCCCGGGACGGCTCGATCGCCGTACCGCCGCTGGAGCGGCACAACGAGACCGGCTGGTACGACCGCGGGCCCACGCCCGGCGAGCCGGGCCCGGCGGTGATCGTCGGACACGTGGACACCAAGAGCGGCCCGTCGGTCTTCTACGACCTGGGCAAACTGAAGCCCGGCGACCTGATCGAGGTGGCCCGGGCGGACCGGTCGACGGTGGTCTTCAGGGTCGACACCGTCGAGCACTTCCCGAAGGACCGGTTGCCCGCCGAACGGATCTACGGCCACGACGGGCCACCCGGTCTGCGCCTGATCACCTGTGGCGGCCAGTTCATCGGCGGCCGGACGGGCTACGCCGACAACGTGATCGCCTTCGCCAGCCTTCAGTCCTCCCGCAAGCCCTGAGGCGGGCCGGGGCGATGGGGCCGCCCGGTTGTCAGCTCAGGAAGTCCATGAGGTGGCGGGTGGTCTCGTCGGGTGCCTCTTCCGGAATGAAGTGGCCGACCGGGACCGGCTCGCCGCGTACGTCGTCGGCCCACTCCCGCCAGATCGCCAGCGGGTCGTCGTAGAGCTTCGCGACCTGACCGCGTTGACTCCAGAGGAACAGCAGCGGGCAGGCGATCTTACGGTTCCCCCGGTCCGCCTCGTCCTGCTGGTAGTCGAGTGTCGCGGCGGCGCGGAACTCCTCGCAGATCGCGTGGACCGTGTCCGGGTCGGTGAACTGCCTGACGTACGCCGCCCGCACCTCGGACGGGAAGACGTCGGTCACCTCGGGCCAGGTGTCGAGCATGAAGTCGACGAGCACGGCCGGCGCCGCGTCGATGAACCGCTCCGGCACCGGGGCCGGCGCCGCCAGGAAGGACCAGACCCAGTAGGAGAGGCTGAACGCCCGGGCGGCGCGGTTGTAGACGTCACCGACCGGGACGACGTCCATGACGGCCAGCCGGGAGACGGCGTCCGGCTCGTCAAGCGCGAGGCGGTAGGCGCAGCGGGCCCCGCGATCGTGGCCGACGACGTGGAACCGGTCATGACCGAGGCTCCGCATCACCTCGACCTGGTCGCGGGCGATGGCCCGCATCCCGTACGGCTCGTGGTCGGCGGTGCTCGGCGGTGCGCTGCTGTCACCCCAGCCCCGCAGGTCGGTGGCGACGACCGTGAAGTGCTCGGCGAGCCGCGGCGCCACCCGATGCCACATGAGATGCGTCTCGGGGATGCCGTGCAGGAGCAGGACGGGCGGCCCGTCTCCGCCGCGTCGTCCGTGGATCGTGCCGCCGGACGACGCGGCGATGTCGAACTCGTCGAATCCGTCGAACATGGCCGGAATTCCCCCGCAGCCGACTGACGACCGGCTACCGCCGGGCCCACTGCGACGCTATCAGCCAAAAAGACCGGACTGGACCGATTGTGGTGGGGACGCCGGTGGCGACACCGCCTACGGCTGGGGGACGTGCAGGGCCACCTCGAACTCCAGGAGGCTGGCGCCGCTGGCGACCGGCGGGCGGGGCTTGTCGCCGGGCGCGGTGGCGTGCGCGGCGCGCGCGGGACCGGCGGCCCACGCCTGGTACGCCTCCTCGCTCTCCCACTTCGTGTAGACGAAGTAGCGGGTCTCGCCGGCCACCGGCCGGAGCAGCTCGAAGCCGAGGAAGCCGGGGGAGTTCTCCACCGCGCCGGCCCGGGCGGCGAACCGCTTCTCCAACTCGGCGCCGGCGCCCGGCGGAACGTCGATTGCGTTGATCTTCACGACTGCCATCTGTCCACCCTAGCCAGCTCAGAACGCCTCGACCGCGGGCACCAGGTCCGCATCGACCACGATCGGGGCGTGGTCGGAGGGGCCCTTGCCCTTGCGGGCCTCGCGGTCCACGTACGCCGAGCGGACCGCCCGGGCGAACGGCGCGGAGGCGTACACGAGGTCGATCCGCATGCCCTTGTTCTGGTGGAACATGCCGGCGCGGTAGTCCCAGTAGGTGAACGGGTGCGGCCCCTTCATCGGGGTGGGCACCACGTCGGCGAGGCCCAGGTCGCGCAGCGCCGCGAGGGCCGCCCGCTCGGCCGGGGTGACGTGCGTGGAGTGGGTGAAGACCGCAGGGTCCCACACGTCGGCGTCGGTGGGCGCGACGTTGAAGTCGCCGCAGACGGTCACCGGCAGCCCGGCGGCCAGTTCCGCCTCCAACGCGTCCCGCAGCGCCGCGAACCAGGCCAGCTTGTACGCGTAGTGCGGGTCGTCGGGTGTGCGCCCGTTGGGCACGTACACCGACCAGACCCGCACTCCGCCGCAGGTGGCGGAGATCGCGCGGGCCTCCGGCTCGGGAAAGCCGGGCTCACCGGCGAACCCGACCCGGACGTCGTCCAACCCGACCCGGGACAGGATGGCCACCCCGTTCCAGCGGCCATCGCTGTGGCTGGCGACCGTGTAGCCCAGCTCGCCCACCTCGGCCACCGGGAAGGCGCCGTCCGGGCACTTGGTCTCCTGGAGGCAGACCACATCCGGCCCGGTGCCGGCCAGCCACTCCAGCAGCCGGGGCAGTCGGGCCTTCACCGAGTTCACGTTCCAGGTCGCCAGGCGCATGACTCCAGCCTGCCGCATCCGCCGCCCCGGCGCCGGGTCAGCTGCCCGGGGTGTCGCCGGGACGGGTCTGTTCGGCCAGGAAGCGTTCCAGCTCCGCGCCGAGTTCGTCGGCGGTGGGCAGCGGTCCGGCGTCCGCGGCGAGCAGGTTCTTCTCGCCCCGGCCCCGGGCGAACGTGTCGTACTGCTCCTCCAGCGCCTGGACCAGTGCGGCGGCGTCCTCGGTCTGGGCCACCTGCCTGTCGATCTCCACCCGGACCACCTCGGCGGCCGAGCGGAGCCCCTCGCCGGGCAGCAGCAGCCCGGTGCTGCGGGACACGGACGTGAGCAGCACCTCGGCGGCGGCCGGGTACTCGGTCTGCGCCACGTAGTGCGGCACGTGGGCGGCGAAGCCGAGCGCGTCGCGGCCCTGCTCGCCGAGGCGGAACTCCAGCAGGTGACCGACGCTGCCGGGCACCTGGACCCGTTGCAGCCAGGGCTCGTACCCGGCGATCAGCTCGGGGCGGGTGGCGTGGGCGGTCACCCCTGTGGGCCGGGTGTGCGGCACCGCCATCGGGATCGAGTTGAGCCCGACTGTGAGCCGGACGTCGAGTCGGGCGGCGAGCCCGGCGACGGCCGCCACGAACCGTTCCCACTGCAGATCCGGCTCGGGGCCGGTGAGCAGCAGGAAGGGCGTCTCGTCGTCGTCGTGCAACAGGTGCAGCTCCAGCTTGGGCGCGTCGACGGACTCCCAGTGGTCCTCCACGAAGGTCATCACCGGCCGGCGCGAGCGGTAGTCGAAGAGCTGGTCCACGTCGAAGGTGGCGATCGGCCGGCCCTCCAGCGAGGTGAGGAGCTGCTCGCGGGCCAGCCGGCTGGCGTTGCCGGCGTCCACGAAGCCGGTGAGGGCCTGGATCAGGACCGGTTGCCCGAGGTCGGGCAGGTCGTCGGTGAGCTGGTAGAGCTCGTGTGGGTCGAGCACCGGTGCGGACCTCCCTGGAATGTGCCTACTCGGATGCCGACGCGACGGACAGCACCCGGTTCGGGCAACGTACCCGCCATCCTGGTGCATTCCTGCTTCGGGCGATCCGTCGCCCGGGGGACGCGCGTGACCGGACCAATCACCCGATTACGCCATCGGGCGGTCCTGGTCGCCTGAACGGTGGAGTGGTGGTTCGGCCCAAAGGCCGAGTTTGTCGATCATGTCGAGCCCCGGGGTCCGATGTCCGGGCCTGTCGCCGGGCGTGCCGGCCTGCGTGCCCCGCCTGCTTCATCCGGTACGCGAGGTACGTTCCCCGGGCGGTTCGACGCACCCCGGTCGTCCACCAGCGCACCCCGGATCTGTGGCAAGCGCCACGTGATCACCGTGCGTGATCGGCGTGTCCGCCTGCCTAGCCTCGGCTGATGCGTGACGACGGCACCCTCGACGACCCGTACGCCCCGAGCAGCCCCACTGCCGATATGGAGGACGGCACCTCAACCGAACGGACAACCACCGCGAGTCGCCTCCGGGCGTACGCCCGGGACCTGACCGGACGCCGCCGGGCGCAGGTCGCCCTGGCCACCGGCGTGGTGTGCTGCCTCGGCTTGGCCGCGGTCGCGCAGGTCCGTGACGACGGTGCCGGCCCGGCCCGGACCGACTCCCTCGCCGGCGGCGCGGAGTTGGTGCAGCGTGCCGAGCAGCAGACCGCCTCGCGCGGACTCGAGCGCTCCGCCACCCCGTCGACCCCCGCGGCCACCCCGTCGTCGTCCGCCGACCCGGACACCACGTCGCCGGCCCGCAAGGCGGCGTCGGCGCGCCCGACCGACCCGGCGCCCGTCGCCGGCCTGGACGAGGACCAGATGGAGAACGCCGAGGCGATCGTCCGCGCCGGGCGTGACATGGGCGTCCCCCGTCGTGGCCTGGTCATCGCGGTGGCCACCGCCATGCAGGAGAGCAACCTGTACAACGTGGCGAGCGGCGTGCTGCCCGAGTCGCAGAACTACCCGCACCAGGGCGTCGGCTGGGACCACGACTCGGTCGGGCTGTTCCAGCAGCGCTCCAGCAGCGGCTGGGGGCCGGTGGGCCGGCTGATGGACCCGGAGTTCGCCACCCGACAGTTCCTCTCCGCCCTGGAGCAGGTGCCCGGCTGGCAGCGGATGCGGCTCACCGACGCCGCCCAGGCGGTGCAGGTCTCCGCGTACCCCGAGCACTACCAGAAGCACGAGTGGCGGGCCGTGCGGGTCGTCGACGCCATCGTGCCGAGCGGGAGGTAACCTTCCGGCCACTATGGACGGTGGGTGGTTGAGTCTGTCGAGTCCCGGGTACATCCGTTGCGGGTTCGGGGTACACATGACTGAGGGATCATCGACAGGAGGACGTTATGTCACTGATGCAGCGGATCAGCGCTTTTCTGAGATCACCCAAGGGGCAGCAGCTGGTCGAGCGCGGTCGGCGCGAGATGGCCAAGCCCGCCAACCAGCAGAAGCTCAAGGGGTTGGCGTCGCGGTTCTCCAACCGTCGCCGCTGACCGCCCCGTCGGCCGTCCTGCCCGCCGTACCCACCCCTGGGGAGCCCCGGTGACCGACACTCCGCCCGTCGGCGGCCAGCCCGCCGCGCCCACCCCCCAGCCGTCCGTCGGCCCGCCGGACGGGCCCACGGAGGCTGTGGAGGGCCCGCCGGCCCGCCTCTGGGACCGGATGCGCGACGATCCGCAGTACGCCCCGGAGCATCTCGCCCTGGAGGCGGTACGCCGGCTCGGCCCGGAGGCCGCGCAGTGGGCCGGTCGCGCCCGCGCCGAGCAGCCCGGCGTCTCGGCCGACGCGCTCGCCGACCAGGCGGCCCGCAAGTTCGTCAACCTGGCCCGCCTCTCCGGTGCGGTGTCCGGCGCGGCCGGGTTGCCCGGGGCCGTCCTCGACGTGGGTGTGCTGGCCTGGACGCAGGCGCGGATGGTGCTGCACATCGCCGCCGCGTACGACGTCGACCCGCTGCACACCGACCGGGCCACCGACCTGCTGGTGCTCCAGCGGGTGCACAAGGTCGCCGAGAGTGCCCGCCTGGCGCTCGGCGTCGCCGCCGGCCGCGAGCGTGCCGACGCGCTCTTCGGGCTGGGCGGGCACCGCCCACTCGGCCGGGTCATGCTGCAACTCAGCGTCCGGCTCGCCCGGATGGCAGGCGTGCGGGCGGCCAAGAGGATGGTCGCCAAGGTCATCCCCGGCGCCGCGATCGTGCTGGGCACCTGGGCCAACTCGTCGGCCACCAAGGAACTCGCCGAGCGCTCCCGGGGGCTCTACCGTCCGCGCGGCGCGGCCCTGCCGCCACCCCGCCGTCCCTGACCGGCCCGCCGGCGCTCAGTCGGCGAGGCCGGAGGAGCGCCAGGTCACCTCGGCGAGTCGGCCCTGCCCGTTGACGTTGGGGTGGAACCAGTCCAGCGGATTCAACATGTCCAGGGTGAAGCGCACCCGGTGCACGGCACCGCCGTCGTGCCGGCAGCGCGAGCCGTACGCCCGGCACGCCGCCACCAACTCGGCGTTGTACGCGTCGATCCGGTCCCGCACGGCGGCCCGACGGGTCCGGTCGGCGGGCGCTGTCGACGTCGCGTTGGCCAGCAGGGCCGGGCACACTCCACGCCGCCAGGCGCGCGTCGCCCGCGAGTCGCCGTGCCCGACCTCCCAGAGCCGGTACAGGTCGGGGATGCTCACCACCAGCACCCGGGCCTTGGGTCGGCCGGTCCGCAGTGCCCGCAGGCCACGGTCGACGTCGGCGCGGAAATCGGCCACCGGTGTCATGGCGTCCACCCCGCCCCGGCAGACGTCGTTGGCGCCGATCAGCACCGTGACGTAGTCGGCGCGGTCGCGTACCGCGGCCTTCGCCTGCCCTTCCAGGGCGTCCGCGCGGGCGCCGGGACGGGCGTGGTTGTAGGCCCGGCCGCGGATCGACGGGTCCTGGTCGAGCAGTCGCCGGTAGTGGCTGCGCACCCGCAGGCCGTCCCCCGTCGACCAGGAGTTGCGCTCGCAGGAGGTGAGCACCAGGCAGGAGGCGAAGCCGGTGCTGATCGAGTCGCCGAGGGCGGCGATGCCGCCCGGGCCGCCTGGTTGCCCGGCGCTCCTGGTGGGGCGGGGCGCGGCCGAACCGCCTCCCTCGCAGGCCAACGCGACAAGCGCCGCGAGGCAGGCCAGGGCGGCGACCCAGCGTCGAGGCATGACGTCTCCCGTTTCCGCAGCGCAGAGCGACAGCCCGGTAACTCTATGCGCAGGACGTGGTTTGTCGGGAAGGTGCTGTCGGGTATGCGGCAGACTGCCGCCGCCGGCGTCGCTCGACTGCTATAAGGCCGCCCGGTACGGCCCGGGCGCCGTACCGGTTAACTCCCCCGATCGGGGGTAGATCGGGGGGTATGACGAGATCGCAGCCCCGGCGTGCCCGCGGCACGGTCGGCCACGCGAACAGCGCGCTGAACCTCCGCCTCGCCCTCGCCACCTTCGGCCTGGTGATCATGGTGATCTTCGCGGTGCTGGCGTTCTGGGCCGGCATCGCCTGGCTCGGCGTGGTCTGCGCGATCCTCGCCGTGGTCGCCGTTGTCGACCTGGTCGTGATCCAGCGCCGCCGCGCCGCCCGCCGCCGCGAGGAGCCGGGCGTACGACACTCGTTGTTCGAGTGACAGGAGGACGAGATGCCCCACATCGCCACCACCAACCCCGCCACCGGTCAGGTGCTCAAGACCTATGAGGCGATGTCCACCGAACAACTCGACGCCGCCATCGAGCGGACCCACCTCGCGTACCAGCAGCTCCGGGCGACCACCGTCGAGCAGCGCGCCGGGTGGATGAGGGCGGCGGCCGACCTGCTCGACGCCGAACGCGACGAGATCGCCCGGATCATGACCACGGAGATGGGCAAGACGTACGCGTCGGCGCAGGCCGAGGTGACCAAGTGCGCCACGGCCGCCCGCTTCTACGCCGACAGGGCGCCGGCGTTCCTCGCCGACCAGCCGGCCGACGCCGACGCGGTCAAGGCGACCCGGGCGTTCATCCGCTACCAGCCGATCGGCGTGGTGCTCGCGGTCATGCCGTGGAACTTCCCGCTCTGGCAGGTGATGCGCTTCGCCGCGCCGGCGCTGATGGCCGGCAACACGGGCCTGCTCAAGCACGCCTCGAACGTGCCGCAGACCGCGCTTCTGCTGGAGGACGTGTTCCGGCGGGCCGGGTTCCCCGAGGGGGCGTTCACCACCGTGTTGGTCGGCTCGGACGCCGTCGACCGCATCCTCAGCGACCCCCGGGTACGCGCCGCGACGCTCACCGGCAGCGAACCCGCCGGCCGGTCCATCGCCCAGATCGCCGGCCGGGAGCTGAAGAAGACGGTCCTGGAACTCGGCGGCAGCGACCCGTTCGTGGTGATGCCCTCGGCCGACGTGGACCGGGCCGCCGAGGTGGCCACCACCGCCCGCTGCCAGAACAACGGGCAGTCCTGCATCGCCGCGAAGCGCTTCATCGTGCACACCGACGTCTTCGACGCGTTCGCCGAGAAGTTCGCCGCGAACATGGCCGCGCTCCGGGTCGGCGACCCGATGGACCCGGACACCGACGTCGGGCCGCTGGCCAGCGAGCGGGGCCGCGACGAGGTGCACGCCCAGGTTCGGGACGCGGTCGACAACGGCGCGACGGTGCTCTGCGGCGGTGAGCTGCCCGGCGGCGACGGCTGGTTCTACCCGCCGACAGTGGTCACCGACCTGACCCCGCAGATGCGGATGTGGTCCGAGGAGGTCTTCGGCCCGGTCGCCGGGCTGTTCCGGGTGTCGTCGTACGAGGAGGCCATCGCTGTCGCCAACGGGACCAACTTCGGGCTCGGCTCGAACGCCTGGACGCGGGACCCGGCCGAGCAGGAACGCTTCGCCACCGACCTGGACGCCGGGAACGTCTTCATCAACGGGATGACCACCTCGTACCCGGAGCTGCCGTTCGGCGGTGTGAAGAACTCCGGCTACGGGCGGGAGCTGTCCGAACTGGGCATGCGGGAGTTCTGCAACACCAAGACGGTCTGGGTGGGTGAGGGCGCCGCCTCGGCCGGCGCGGGGGCGCACGCCGAATAACGCATGCGTCAGGCGCCCGCATCATGGGTAGGAAGTGCGCCCATGACGCAGTTCGGGTTCCACGCCTCGCATGAACAGATTGGTCCGCGCGCCCTGCTGGAGGCGGTGATGCACGCCGAGCGGGCCGGCTTCGACGCCGCCATGTGCTCGGACCACTTCTCCCCGTGGAGCGCGCGACAGGGCGAGTCCGGCTTCGCCTGGTCCTGGCTGGGCTCCGCGTTGCAGGCCACCGGCATGCCGTTCGGCGTGGTCAACGCACCGGGCCAGCGGTACCACCCGGCGATCATCGCGCAGGCCATCGGCACCCTCGGCGCCATGTACCCGGGTCGGTTCTGGGCGGCGTTGGGCACCGGTGAGGCCAGCAACGAGCACATCACCGGCGACGCGTGGCCGCGCAAGGACGTCCGCGCCGCCCGCCTGCGCGAGTGCGTCGACGTGATCCGTGCCCTCCTCGCCGGCGAGGAGGTCAGCCACGACGGCCTGGTCCGGGTGGACCGGGCCCGGCTGTGGACCCGCCCCGAAGAGCCACCCGCGCTTGTCGGCGCCGCAGTCAGCGTTGCCACCGCCCGCTGGTGCGCCGAGTGGGCGGACGGCCTGATCACCGTCAACGCACCGGTGGCCCACCTGCGCGAGATGATCGACGCGTACCGGGACGCCGGTGGCCGTGGGCCCCTGCACCTCCAGGTGCACGTCTCCTGGGCGCCGGAGCAGGAGCAGGCCGAGGCCCTCGCGTACGACCAGTGGCGCAGCAACGTCTTCGCCCCGCCGGTCTGCTGGGACCTGGAGACCGTCGAGCACTTCGACGTGGTCTCCGCCGACGTGCCCGCCCAGCGGGTCGCCGACGTGGTCAACATCTCCTCCGACCTGGGCCGGCATGTCGGCTGGCTCGAGGAGTACGTGGAACTCGGCTTCGACCAGATCGCCCTGCACCACGTCGGGCAGGAGCAGCGCGGTTTCATCGACGCGTTCGGCGCCGAGGTGCTGCCGAAGCTGCGCTCGGCCAGCTGATCGGACGCTGCTGGGCGTACCCCTAGGCTCGTACCCCATGGAAAGCCTGTTTCCGGTCGTCGTTTTCCTGGCGATCGCCACAGTGGGCGCCGCGCTGGCCCGCCGGTTCGGCCTTCTCGCGCCGATCGTGCTCGTCGTCCTCGGCCTGGCGCTGTCGTACGTGCCGGGCTTCCCGCAGGTCGAACTTGACCCCGAGCTGGTGCTCGTCGGCATCCTGCCGCCGCTGCTCTACGTCGCCGCGCTGGAGACGTCGGTGCCGGCGTTCAAGACCAACATCCGGCCCATCCTGCTGCTCGCGGTGGGCCTGGTCCTGTTCACCGCGTTCGTGGTCGGGTTCGTGCTGCACCTGTTGCTGCCGCAGCTGCCGTTCGCGATCTGCCTGGCCCTCGGCGCGGTGGTCGCCCCACCCGACGCGGTGGCCGCCACGGCGGTCGCCCGCCGGGTCGGCCTGCCCCGCCGGGTGGTCACCATCCTGGAGGGCGAGAGCCTGGTCAACGACGCCACCGCGCTGGTGCTGCTGCGGGTCGCGACGATGGCCACCATCGGCTCGGCGGTCGGCACCACCGAGGTCGCCGTCGAGGTGCTGCGGGCCACCGGCGGCGGCATCCTGATCGGGGCGCTCGGCGCGCTGGCCTTCGGTTTCCTGCACCGGCGGATCACCGACCCGCTACTGGACAACGCGCTGTCACTGATCATCCCGTTCGCTGTGGTGTTCACCGCCGAACACCTGCACGCCTCAGGTGTGGTCGCGGTGGTCGTCACCGGCCTGGTGCTCGGGCACAAACTGCCCCAACTGCTGTCGGCGGCCTCCCGGTTGCAGATCGGCGCGTTCTGGCGGCTGGTCCGGTTCCTGCTGGAGGGCCTGGTCTTCCTGCTGGTCGGGCTCCAACTGCGGGACGTGCTACGCGATCTCGACGAGCCGATCGGCTCGCTCACCCTGATCACCCTCGCGGTGCTCGCCACCGTCTTCCTGACCCGATTCGTCTGGCTCTTCCCGGCCACCTACCTGGCCCGGTTGGTCCCCCGGGTCCGCCGCCGGGACGCCCGGCCGTCGCCCAAGGTCCCGATCATCATCGGCTGGGCCGGCATGCGCGGTGTGGTGACCCTGGCCGCCGCCCTCGCGCTGCCGCTGACCCTTGCCGACGGTGAGCCGTACCCGAGGGCTCTGCTCATCTGGTTGGCCTTTGCGGTGATCGTTTTCACCCTCGTCGGTCAGGGCGCCACGCTGCCGCTCGTCGCCCGCCGGTTGAAACTGCCGCAGGACGACCCCGTGCAGGACGCGCTGTCCGCCGCCGGTGTGCAGCAGCAGGCCAGCCGCGCAGCCCGCGAGCGCCTCGACGAACTGGCCGACAGCGCCCCGGAGGCGGTGGTGGACCGGCTGCGCCGGGCATCGGAGGACCGCACCAACATGGCCTGGGAGCGGCTCGGAGGGGCCGAACGGGAAACCCCGTCGCAGGCGTACGGTCGGTTGCGGCAAGAGATGATCGACGCCGAGCGGGAGGTGTTCCGGGCTGCCCGGGACTCCGGTCGGATCCCTGAGGAGGTGCTGGTGCAGGCCTATCGTGACCTGGACCTGGAAGAGTCGTTGCTGCGGGAGGTCGAGAAGTGAGCTGTCAGCACCTAGCCGAGGCCGGCGCCGCCGAGCCGCGTACCCCCGACGAGTGCGCGGACTGCGTCGCCATCGGCGACACGTACTGGGTGCACCTGCGCACCTGCCTGACCTGCGGGCAGGTCGGCTGCTGTGACTCGTCGCCCAATCAGCACGCCAGCAAGCACTACGCGTCCACCGGCCACCCGGTGATCCGCTCGGCGCAGCCGGGCGAGGCCTGGCGCTGGTGCTTCGTCGACGAGGAGATCGGCTGACGATCAGCCCGGGTGCGGTGACCGGTCGGCGCGGTCGGTGCGGTCGGCGCGGTCAGCGTGTTCAGCGCGTTCAGTGCGCTTGGCCAGGGCGCGTCGGGTGAGCGGCGGCACGGCGAGGCCGGTGAGCGCGAGCAACCCCGCCAGCGCCAGCCAGCCGACCGGGCCGCCGTCGATGATCAACCAGGTCAGCAGGGCCGGGCCGGCCGCGCGGACCAGCCCGGCGAGCAGTCCGTCGACCCCCTGGTAGGCGCCGAGGGCGTCCGGGGCGGCGAGGTCGTAGGCCAGCGCCGCCCCGGCACCGGCGTGCCACAGGTCGCCCATGGTGTAGATCACCGTCGCCGCCAGCAGCAGGCCGACCGCCGCCACGGTGGGCACGACGGCGGTTGTCGCCCAGAGCAGCATCCCGGCCGCGAGCACGAACCCCGCCCGGCGCATCGTCGTCGCCGCCGGCACCGCCTGCCGGGCGCTCCCGCTGAGTCGTACGGCGAGCAGCACGGTGAGCAGCGTGTTGACCAGCAGGAGGGCGGAGACCGTCACCGGAGGCGCATCGGTGTGCGCCACCACCCACAGCGGCAGCACCAGCGTCAACGCCACGTGGTGCACGGAGAGCAGCGCCGAGGCTCCGGCGACCGCGAGGAACGGCCCGTCGCGCAACGCCCGGTCGGCTCTCTGGCGCAGCGGTAGCCGGGCCGGCGGGTACGCCGGGAGCCGCATGATCAGCGCCGCCGAGGCGAGATAGGTGGCGACGTTGCCGAGCACCAGCAGCCGGTACGCCCACCCGGTGTCCGCCACCAGCGCGAACGCTGCCAGCCCCGCACCGAGCGCCACGCCCAGGTTGGCCACCGCGCGCAGGGTGGCGAAGGCGTGCACCCGGCCCTCCGGGCCGCCCACCGCCGCGACCAGCGCGGCGCGGACGGCGAGGTTGCCGGAGACCAACAGCGCGTCCAGTGTGGCCACCAGCAGAAAGACCGGGAAAGAGCCGACCAGCAGGTACGCGGCGGCGACAACCGCCTGCGCCAGTTGCAGGACGGCACGGAGGTTCCGGGGGTCACGCCGGTCGGCGAGCCCGCCGAGCGGCACGCTGGCAGTGAGCCCGACCAGGCCGGCGAGAGTGAGCCCGAGCCCCACCTCGGTCGGGGTCAGCCCCACGGCGCGGGTGAGGAAGAGCGCCGCACCCGTCACCCACAGCCCGGTGCCTACCGTGTTGGCGAGGGTGGCCAGCGACAGGGTGCGCAGCCGACCGGGCGGCGGCAGCGGCGACAGCGACCGCCACCGGCCACCAACCTCCGCCGTGGTGCCCATTCACCGACCCTAGAGCCGCCGCCTGCCCATCGATGCCCCACGCAGTGCGTGCCCGTCACAGCCCGCTTCCGGGTCGCTTGCCGGCTCTCGACCTGCTCGCCCGCTGCGCCTGTCCGGCGGGGCGGGCTCGTTTGGCGGGGCGGGCTCGTTTGGCGGGCCGGGCTCGTTTGGCGGCGCGGGCTCGTTCGGCGGCGTCAGCTTGTCTGCCGGGTCGGATCGGCGGGTAGGTCACGTTCGTCGGTGGTACTCGTTGCGGCGGGGGAGCCGGTCGGGATCGAGCCAGGCCGGCGGGACGAATTCGGGTCGACCGTCACCACCGAGCCGGACGGTCCACTGGCCACGGTGCACGTGTCGGTGATGGTGGGCGCAGAGCAGCACGGCGTTGGTCAGGCTCGTGCTGCCGCCGTCGGCCCAGTGGCGGATGTGGTGGGCGTCGCACCAGCGGGGCGGTCGGTCGCAGCCGGGAAAGGCGCAGCCGCGGTCGCGCAGGACCAGGGCGCGTCGCAGGGGGCCGGTGACGAGCCGGCGCTGCCGGCCCACGTCGAGCGTCTGACCGGCACCGCCGAGGACGGCGGGCAGGATCGCCGCGTCGCAGGCGAGCCGCCGCACCGTCTCCGGGGTGAGCCGCAGGTCGGTGTCGAGCGTTCCGGCGTCGAGCTGCCGGGCCAACGTCTCGAAGCTGGTGGTGACGACGAGCTGGGCGGGGTCGCCGCCGTGCTCGGGCAACTCGCCGGTGCGCAGGGCGAGCCGGCAGAGGTCGGCGAGCGCGTCGTGCCGGCGTTGCCCTGGAGAGCGCGGATCGTTTGAACCGGACGGTGCGGTCAGCGGGTCGATCGCGGCGCGCAGCAGCCCGGCCGCCTCGGCGTCCATGCTGCCGGACAGCCGCAGCCGACCGTCCGGCAGCTCGGACAGGGTGACATGGCGATCCTGGCTGGCTCGGCGGGCCTCGGCCTCGAGCGCCGCCCGGGCGGCGGCTTCGGCGACCTCCGGGGCGACGTGATCGAGGATGCGGGTGCCCAGCTTGCGCAGCAAGGTCGGCTCGAACTGCCCGGCCCACTCGACCAGGACGCCTACCGCCTTCCCGGCCGCCTCGGGGCCGGCGGCCGTGTGCACCGTGCTGACCGTGTCGCCGATGACCCGGGCCTGCTCCACGCTGATATGCCCGCTGGCCAGAGCAGCTCGCACGTCCGGTGCTCCGGTGTCCAACACGCCGGCGAGATCGACCAGCCGGCGAGCGGCGGAGACGCCGAGTCGCAACCGGTCACGTAACCACACGGCAGTCGATGACGCTCCCTGCGTCATCGCCGTGCCACGGCCGTCCAGCTCGCGCACGAGGCTCAGCTTGACCGCGGCCAGGCGTTGCTCAAGTCGGTGCGCGGCGTCGAGTGCCGCGACGAGGTCGTGCTCCGGAAGAGCCCACGCCGGCGCGTCGCAACAGTCGGCGACCGCTGTCTCCGCCTGCGTCAACTCCTCCAACATGGAACGACAATAGAACAGGTGTGCGACAGTTTCGGATCGGCAGGCCAAGCTCGGTGGCGTGCGGCGGTGGCGATGAAGTGGCCGCTCGGACGGTGGGCAAAGGTGGTCGTCGCCGGGCCCGACTCGAGGGTTGATGGAGCCGGGCCCGGCTCAACGGCTGATGGAGTCGACGAGACGTTCGGTGGCGAGGCAGGAGACGAGGCACCGTTCCTTCGCGTCACCGCTCAGCCGGGCGGTCCAGTCGGTGAGGCCGCCGTCGCCGATCTCCAGGCTGCCGCCCAGGACGGTGATCCGTAGGGCGCACCCCGTGTAGTAGCCGCGACCGCGAGACCGCTCCGGTTCGTCCACGAGCGGCACCGCATCCCCCTCGAGTGCCGGTCGGACGGTGTCGGCCAGCCGCTCCCGGACGGTCCGATCGTCGAAGGTGGTGACGTGCAGCCGAGGTGCGACGGCCGGCGCCAGCTCGGCGAGGACGGTCCGCCAGTAGGTGAGGTGTCGGACGAGCAGCCGGGCCTGGATGGCGCCCGAACCGGTGTCGCGGGCGCTGGACACCAGGGCGAAGAGCCGGAAGTGTGCCGACGCGTCGCCGCCGAAATCCTGCGCCCGCAGCACCCGATGGGCAGCGGCCACATGCACTTCGCTCTGTCGGCGGCGACGTACGGTCGCCTCGATGGCGAGGGCGTTTGTGGGATCGCTCAGCACCTCGCTGGCGCGCATCGTGGTGACGATCCTGTTCTGGCTGACCGGTGCGACCGCCGAGCAGGTGCCGACCGGTACGAGCGGCGACAGCTCCACTCCGGCGACGTCGGCGGGCAGCAGTTCCCACATCCGGGCCTCCACCCGTGCGAGCACGCGCGGGTCGGTGCGGGCCGGGCGGACGAAGCGGTCCTGGCGCCACCGTCGTATTACCTCGGATGGACGCGCGGTCGCTGCCCGGTCGCGGGCCACGCCCAACAGCAGACTGCTCAGGTCTGCGCTGGACAGTCCGGTCAGCGCGGTCCGCGTTCCCACCGGCATTGCCGCCCACACCCGACGCTCCGCCCCGGCCGGTTCGCCGTCATCCATGGCGTCACCATGGCTCACTCGGCACGTCCGATCCATCGGTTTTGCTGCGTGCCCGGTGAATCGTTTGCGTCATCAGCTCCGCAGCACCAGTCGGAGGGCATCCCCCCGCTCGCCCCGAACCCTCCTGGGGAGCGGCGCGCCGCCGCCTGCCTCGATCACACGATGGGCCGTAGGGGGCGCATCCTCGACATCCCGGCCGTGCCCGAACGGGCGGCCTGTTCCGGATCGACTCCCTGGACGTACTCCCTACTCTGGTCGCGAAGCACAACGCGGCCGGCGGTCAGCCCGCCGGCCGCGTGATCACGCGAGGGTGGTGGCCGCCCGGGAGGGGCGGCCACCAGGAACACGTCAGGTCAGCGAGCAGGCCCCGCCGTTGACCGTGACCAGGCCCGGGTCGGGGTTGGCGCCGCCGGCCGTCGTCGCGTTGAAGCCGAACGTCACGGTGCCACCGGGCGCGATCTTGGCGTTGTGCGACTCGTTGCGCGCGGTCACCGTCGCGCCGGACTGGGTGACCTTCGCCAGCCACGCCTCGCGGACCCGCTGGTCGCCGGTGAACGCGAAGCGCACGCTCCAGCCGTTGACGGCCGTGGTGCCGGTGTTGCGCACGGTCACCTGCGCGGTGAACCCGGTGCCTCCCTGCCAGGCGCCGTAGTTGGTGTAGTCCACCGAGCAGGTGGTGGCCGGCACCGCGCCGGCGTCACCCTGGTCGGCAAGGAACGAGGCGATCCACGCCAGCGCCGAGTTCCAGTTGATCGCCACCTCGTTCGTCGAGTACGAGTTGATGTCGTCGACGTAGCAGAACTGGGGCGCGCAGCCGGTCAGCAACTGCGCCACGAACGGGTCCTGCAGGGCCGCGTTCGCGCCACCGGCGAGGGAACCGTCCGGCGGGCGGGGCATGCTCGGGTCGAGCTGGTGGCCGAAGATGCGGCTGTGCTGGTTCTGCGCCGCGTGCTCGCCCCAGCCGGTGACGTAGGAGATGTTCAGGGCGTTACGGCCGAAGATGTAGTCCATCGCCTGCACCGCCCCGTCCCGGTAGACCGGATTGCGGGTCAGGTCGAACGCGGTGGCCAGCACCACCGCGTTGTTGATGATGTTGCTGTTGCCGCCCCAGAAGTAGCTGTTGGCGTCACCGGGCATCGGCAGCCCGTACGCCTGGCGGCGCAGCTCGGCGAGGTACGCGTCGGCGGCTGTGGTGACCGAGGAGCGGATCCGGGTCAGCTCGGCGGCGGGCAGCCCGTTCGGCACGGTGGCCAGGTCGAGGCGGCCCAGCGCGGCGACGCTCTGCCAGCCGAAGCCGCGGGCGTCGAACACGTCGCCTGTGTGGTGCGGCGAGGCGGTCAGGTCGGCCAGGTAGGTAGGCGCCCCGGTGGTGAGGTACAGCTCGGCCGCCGCCCAGTAGAACTCGTCGGTGACGTTCGTGTCGTCGTACGCGCCGCCGCCGGTGCCGTCGGTCGGGCTGGCGTACACGGCGGGGTGGGCCTTGGCCGCGGCGTAGGCCGTCTTCGCGGCGGTGCCGCAACGGGTCGCGAACGCCGCGTCGTACGGCGCGAAGAGCCGCGCGCACTGGGCGGCGGTGGCGGCCAGGTTGAGGGTGGCCGCTGTCGACGGCGGGTGCAGCTCGCGCGGCTGCGGGTCGTCCTGCGGGGCGAGCGGAAGGCCTGTCCAGTTCTGGTCGTGGATCTTGTGGTGGACCATCCCGGCGAGCGGCTTGCCGGCCGGCACCTGCATGCGCAGCAGGAACTCCAGCTCCCAGCGGGCCTCGTCGAGGATGTCCGGCACGGCGTTGCCGCGCTCGGGCACCCGCAGCGTGCCGTCGGCGAGCCGCGCGCCGCCGGCCGCGGTGGCGGCCGTCTTGGTCCGCTCGAAGGTGTTCAACAGCTGGTAGGTGGCGATGCCGCCGTTGACCACGTACTTGCCGTGGTCGCCGGCGTCGTACCAGCCGCCGCGCACGTCGAGCGAGTAGTCGCAGACACCCGGCTGGCAGGGCACGTTTGTGTCGCCCTTGTTGGGGGCGACGCCGAGGTGACCGGCGGGGCGGGCGTACTCGTCGCCGATCAGGTCCCCGTCGATGGCGATGCCGCTGCGTTGGGCGTAGAAGAACTGCAACGAGTCCGAGCGCAGCTGGTCGTAGAGCGTGCCGGAGATGTCGAACGGCCTGCTGGTCTCCCCGTCCACGGTGAGCGTCAGCCCGGTGCCGGGGGTGCGGTAGCCGGAGAAGTCGACCGAGTGCACGTTCTGCCCGGAGGCGGCGTCGACACCGCGGGCGGTGGTGGTGCCGCTGGCCACGACGGTGCCGGCGCCCGATCGCAGCTGCCAGGGCAGCGGCTCGGTGGCGTCGGTGACCACTGTTGCGTTCTTCGGCCCGCCGGGCAGGTAGCCGACCTGGTTGACGCGGACCCGCGGCCCGGTGTCCGGCACGTACGGCTCGGGCGGCTCGCCGCCGCGCAGCGAGACGTCGTCCAGGCAGATGGTCTGCGTCTCGGGGGAGCCGCCGACCTGGAAGATCAGTTGGGCGTTCGGGTTGTCGTCCGGGACGGTGAAGGTCTGCTCGACGCGCTGGGCGGTGCCGGTGGCGGTGGCGTCCACGGCGGCGTACGTGGTGTACGGGGCGCTGCCGAGTTGGAGCACGGCCTTGACCGCCGCGCCGGGGGTGGCGGAGACGGCGAAGCCGAGGGTGTACTCGGCGCCGGCGATCAGCGGTACGCCGTCCTGGCCGATGCCGGCGTCCCACGGGTTGGCCAGCCCGCCTGCGACAGTGGTGCAGAGCCGCCCGTCGGTGACCGCGAGCGCGCCGGTGCCGAAGGAGAACCAGGGGCTGACGCCGGCGCTGAAGTCGCCGTTGTCGATCTGTTCGGGGGCGTCCGGTGGGGGGTCGGCGTGGGCCGCGCCGGCGCCCGCGCCGGTGAGGGCGAGGGCGGTCGCCGCGGCCAGCAGGAGGCGGCGTCGGGGTGTCGTCACGGGGAGTCCTTCCGGGACCGGGGGTGGGACGGTGGCGGCGGTACGACCTGGGAGCGCTCCCAGGTATCGGCTCGATGTTTCCAGTGGGGATCCGCCGTGTCAATTGATCTGACTGGATGGGTTTTGCCGTGCCACAAGGGCAGCCTCGCGGTGACGCGCCGACCCCGAGACGTGAGATTGACCGCGCCACGCGCCGTCGTCGTGATCTCCTAGAGACAACCGCGCCCTTCGCCTGGCAGGCTGCCTCCCATGACCCTGAAGCTGCGTTCCGTGGGAACGAGCGACCGTGGGCTGATCCGCAGCGGAAACCAGGACGCCCTGCACGCCGGGACCTGGCTCGTCGCCGTCGCCGACGGCATGGGCGGGATGGCCGCCGGTGACCTCGCCAGCGCCCTCACCATCGACGCGGTCGCCCCGCTCGACGTGGAGACACCCGAGGACGCCCTGGTCGCCGCACTCCAGGGCGGCATAGCCCTGGCCACCGCGCGGATCCGGCAGGCGGTCGCCGAGGATCCCGAGCGTCAGGGCATGGGCACCACACTCACCGCCCTGCTCTTCGCCCGTACCGGCAGCTGCCTGGCCCTCGCCCACGTCGGCGACTCGCGGGCGTACCTGTTCCGCGAGGGCGTGCTCAAGCAGGTCACCCGGGACGACACGTTCGTCCAGCTGCTGGTGGACCAGGGCGTGATCACCGCCGACCAGGCCAGCAGTCATCCGCGCCGTGCTGTCGTCACCCAGGCGTTGCAGGGGGAGGAGGTCTCCCCGTCGTACGCCACGATGGTGCCCCGCGCCGGTGACCGGTGGCTGCTGTGCAGTGACGGCCTCTCCAACGTGGTCCGCCCGGACACGCTCGCCGAGGTGCTCGCCGACTACCCGGACCGGGCCGCCTGCGTGGGCAAGCTCATCGACCTGGCGCTGCACGCCGGCGCACCGGACAACGTCACGGTGGTGGTGGCCGACGTGGTGCAGGAGTGACGCCGCGCCCTCAGCGTCGGCGCGGCGTGACCCGGCGGGTGGGCGTCGCCGTGCCCGGGTCCTCCGGCCACGGATGCCGGGGGTAGCGTCCGCGCAGCTCCGAGCGCACCTGCGGGTACCCGGTGCGCCAGAAGGAGGCCAGGTCGGCGGTGACCGCGACCTGTCGTCCGGCGGGGGAGAGCAGGTGCAGCAGCACCGGCACCCGGCCGTCGGCGATGCGCGGAGCCGCCGGCCAGCCGAACGTCTCCTGGAGTTTCACCGCCAGCACCGGCGCCGCCGGGTCGGTGTAGTCGACCCGGATCCGTGAGCCGCTGGGCACCTCGATCCGCTCGGGGGCCAGCTCGTCCAGCCGGGCCGCCTGCCGCCAGGGCAGCAGCCGGCGCAGCGCCGAGGCCACGTCCACCCGGGCCAGGTCCGCGCGCCGCCGTGCGGCGGCCAGTTCCGGACCGAGCCAGGTGGGGGCGGCGTCGAGCAGTGCCTCGTCGCCGACGTCCGGCCACTCGTCGCCGAGATGGTGCCTGCTGAACGCCAGCCGCTCGCGCAGGGAACGGGCCGCAGGCGTCCAGGACAGCAGCCCCACCCCCTCCTGGCGCAGCCCGGTCAGCAGCGCCCCGGTCACCTCTGCGCGTTCCGGGCGGTCGATCCGGCGCTGGAGCAGCTCGATCGCGCCCAGCCGGGTCACCTCCCGGGCCACCACGTCCCCGTCGGACCAGCCCACCTCCCGCCGGGTGGACAGCAGCGGGCCGGCCGCGTCCCGGGCGGTCGCCTCGTCCACAGGTGTGGCCCGGCGGATCCGTGCCGACGGCGCGCCGGGGGTGCGGTCCGCGACGGCGACCGCCAGCCAGTCGGAGCCGACAAGTGCCGACCCCGCCGCCAGCTCCGCGGCGGTTCCGCCGGTCATGAGGTACGCCGAGCCGCCCGGTCGCCGCGCCCGCGCCAGCCGTTCCGGGTACGCCAGGCCGACCAGCAGCCCCGCGGCGAGATCGTCGGTGAGCCCGGTCCGTCCGCCGGTCTCCGGGCCACGAGCACCGGCCCGGCCCCGGCCCTCAGTCGGGGAGTCGACGGGCAGCGCGGCGCGCAGCCGTCGTACCTCGGTGCGCCAGCGGGCAGTCGCTCCCGCGTCGGCGCCGGCACGCAGGCGGCGCCAGCTGGCGACCAGGTCGTCGCCGGGGCCGGCGGCGCTCTCCTCGGCGAGCAGGGCCACCACCTCGGCGGCACGGTCCGCGCCGACCCGGCCCGCGCCGTCGAGCAGCGCCCGCGCCAGCCGTGGGTGCGCGCCCGCCGCGGCGATCGCCCGGCCGCGCGCGGTGATCCGGCCGTCCGCGTCGACCGCGCCCAGGGTGACGAGCGTGTCCCGGGCCACGGTCATCGCCGCCGCCGGTGGCGCGTCGGGCAGCGCCAACCCGACGCCGTCCGGCTGGCCCCAGGCGGCCAACTCCAGCGCGAAGCCGGTCAGGTCGGCGGTGGCGATCTCCGGCTCGGCGCGGGCGGGCAGCCGTTCGTGGGTCGCCGCGGACCAGCACCGGTAGACGGACCCGGGGGCCTCCCGGCCGGCCCGGCCGGCGCGCTGTGTGGCGGCGGCCCGGGAGACCGGCACGGTGACCAGCGCGCCCAGCCCCCGGGCCAGGTCGACGCGGGGCACCCGGGACAGCCCGGCGTCCACCACGACCCGCACGCCCGGGACGGTCAGGCTGGTCTCGGCCAGGGCGGTGGACAGCACGACGCGCCGCCGGTCGGCCGGGCGCAGGGCGGCGTCCTGCTCAGCGCCGCGTTGACGGCCGTGCAGGGGCAGGAGCGCGACGGCGTCCCGCAGGTCGGCGAGCCGGCCGCTGACCGCCGCGATCTCGCCGGCGCCGGGCAGGAAGACCAGCACGTCACCGTCGTGCTCGCGGAGCGCCCGCCGGACGGTGGCCGCCACGTGGTCGAGCAGGGCCCGGTCGACAGGTCCCGCTCGGGGCGGCGCGACCGGCCGTGGCGGTGGCGCCCAGATCCGCCGCACCGGGTGCAGCGCCGACTCGGCCCGTACCACCGGGGCGGGGGCGTCACCGCCGAGCAGCGCGGCGAACCGGTAGGTGTCCGGGGTGGCGGACATGGCCAGCAGCCACAGGTCCGGCCGGAGGGTGGCCCGGGCCTCCACAGTGAACGCCAGCGCCAGGTCGGCGTCGAGGTGCCGCTCGTGGCACTCGTCGAGCAGCACGGCGCCCGTACCGGGCAGCTCCGGGTCCTGGTGCAGGCGGCGGACCAGCAGGCCGGTCGTGACCACCTCCACCCGGGTGGACGGACCGACGCGGCGCTCGCCGCGGACCGCGTAGCCGACGCGTTCGCCGACCCGCTCTCCGAGCAGCTCGGCCATCCGCCGGGCGGCGGCGCGGGCCGCCACCCGCCGAGGTTGCGCGATCACCACCCGACCGGTGACCCGGTCGGCCACGGCCAGCGGCGCGAGTGTGGTCTTGCCCGTGCCCGGCGGCGCGACGAGCACTCCGGCGCCGGCCGCGTCGAGTGCCGCGACCAGCGCCGGCAGCACCGGACGGACCGGCAGGTCAACTGTTACGTCGGAGAGCACGGCCCAGTCTCGCACCGGCCCGCCGGACTCACCGGCGGTGGACGCCGCCCACGCCGCGCACGAAGCTCCGCCAGGCCGGTGCCGCGAACGCGAGGACCGGACCGGAGCGGTCCTTGCTGTCCCGGACGGCGACCTGACCGTCGACTGTCGCGACCTCCACGCAGTTGCCGTTGCCACTGCTGCGCGTGCTGGTGCGCCAGTCCGCCCCGGTCCGGTCGTACGCCGTCATCCGCGGTGCCTCTCGTCTGCGTCGGCGTGCCGCAGACGCGGTCACGCAAAGTTACGAGAAGCCTGCTCCAGACGGGTCAACGACGCCGTCGGATCGAGTGCCATCCGGCACAGCTTCTCGTGCAGAAGGCTATACCCGAGCACTTGATCGGCATCCTCCAGAGCCAGTCCCATCGTGAGGTTATCCAGGTAAACCACTGAGGCGTCGGCGGTGTCGGCGAAGTTGAGGATCACGTACGGGGTGCTCATCGCCGGGTGCCCGCCGGCAGCGAACGGAAGTACCTGAATTGTTACGTTGGGTAGTTGAGCGATTCGACTCATGTGGGCCACCTGTTCGGCCATCACGGCGGCGCCGCCGACCGGGCGCAGCAGGACCGCCTCGTTGAGCACTACCGACAGGTGGACGGGGTCGTCGCGGCGCAGCACCTCCTGCCGGCGCAGCCGTGCGGCGACCTTGCGTTCCAGGCCGTCCTCGCCCGCGGTGCGCCGGTAGATCTCCCGCGCGTACGCCTCGGTCTGCAGGAGCCCGGGCACCGACTCTGCCTCGTACGTGCGCAGCGCCGCCGCCTCGGCCTCCAGTCCCACGTAGAACTCGAACCACTCGGGCAGCACGTCGCTGTAGTTCTGCCACCAGCCGCGCTGCTGGGCGCCGCGGGCGATCTCGATCAACGCCTCGGCGTCCGCTCCGGTCACCTGGTAGAGGGCCAGGGCCGCGCGTACGTCGCGTGGCTTGATGCCGATCTGCGCGGTCTCGATGCGGGAGAGGTTGCTCTTGGACATGTCGAGCTGACGGGCCGCCACATCGAGGGTCATCCCCGCGCGTTCCCGTAGCTGGCGGAGCTCCCGGGCGATGCGTCGACGGCGCACTGTCGGGCTGGCGGTTGGTCGGATGGCGGGGGTGGCGGTCACCGTCCGAGTCTGACATGACGAGAACCCCAGGTCGCGCCTGTACGGAGTGCAACTTTCAAATCTGGGAGTTGCATTGCAGTAGCTCTGGGTGCATCCTTTCCCGGTTGCGATCACTGTGGACATACATCCTTGCGGGAGGACCGTTTGCTCATCGCCGACGAGTTCTTCCTGATCGCCCACAACGACAGTCGTGGCAAGGCCAAACTGCACCCGGCGGCGACCGGCCTCGGGTTGGCCGCAGGCCTTCTCGGTGAGCTGATCCTGTACGGCCACATCACTGTCTCCGGCGGACAGGTGAGCGTCGTCGACAGGCGTCCCCCGTCCGACGCGCTGGCACACACGGTCCTCGACCAGCTGATCGGCGAGGCCCACCACCAGGCGGTGAACACCTGGCTCAGCTTCCTGTCGCAGAGCGCCACGACCTCGGTGGGGGAGCGGCTGGCCCGCGCCGGGGTGCTCCGCCGCCAGGAGAGCCGCCGACTGCTGCGGACGTCGGTCAGCTACCTGCCGATCGACCTCAACGCGGTGGCCTGGCCGGCCACCCGGTTGCGGGCGCTGCTGGACCGACCGGATCCGCCGAGCGTGCCGGACGCGCTGCTGCTCGGGCTGGTCGTGGCGGCCGGGCTGACCCGCGAGGTGCTGTGGAGCGCCGGTCCCCGCGCCCACCACCGGTTGAACGTTCTCATCCCCGCGCTGCCGGCGCCCCTGAAGGAACTCGTCGGGCACACCGAGGCCGCCGTCGGCGCCGCGGTGCTGCGCGGCTTCCCCTGACCCACCCGGTAACCCCCTGTCCCTCCCCTCGACAACCGGAGTAGTCGTATGCCCCCGACATCGACAGTCGACCGACCCAGCAACGTCTCCGAAGCCCTCGCCCGGGGTCGCCTCGGCGTCCCCTCGGTCATCTTCTTCGTGCTCTCGGCGGCCGCGCCGCTGACCGTGGTCGCCGGTGTGGTCACCACCGGCTACGGCGTCATCGGTGTGACAGGTATCCCGCTGGCCTTCCTCGTGGTCGCCGCCGTGCTCGGCCTGTTCTCGGTCGGCTACGTGGCGATGTCCCGCCGGGTGGAGAACGCCGGCGCCTTCTACGCCTACATCTCCCGTGGCCTCGGCCGACCGGCAGGTGTGGGTGCCGCCTGGGTGGCGCTCCTGGCGTACAACGCGTTGCAGGTCGGGCTGTACGGCACCATCGGCGTCGCCGCCGAGCCGGTGCTGGACCGGATCTTCGGCGGCCACCCGCACTGGTCGATCGTCGCCCTGGTGGCGTGGGCGCTTGTCGGCCTGCTCGGTCTGCTCCGGGTCGACATCAACGGCCTCGTGCTGGCCGCGCTGCTGGTCGCCGAGATCGTGGTGATCCTCGTCTTCGACCTCGGTCAGCTCGGCAACCCGGCCGACGGTCAGGTCAGCTTCGCCGCCCTGTCGCCGGACAACCTCTTCGTGCCGGGGGTGGGCGCCGTGCTGGTGCTGGCGATCCTCGGGTTCGTGGGCTTCGAGTCCGCTGTGGTCTTCAGCGAGGAGAGCAAGGACCCGAAGCGGACCGTGCCGCTGGCCACCTACCTGTCGGTGGCGATCATCGCCGGGCTGTACGCGCTGTCGTCCTGGACGATGACCGTCGCCGTCGGACCGGACCGGATCGTCGCCGAGGCCGGCGAGCAGAGCGTGGGCCTGATCTTCAACCTGGCTGCCGCGCAGCTCGGTGACACCGCTGTCACCATCGGCCAGGTGCTCTTCCTGACCTCGGTGCTGGCCGCGATGATCTCCTTCCACAACACGACGGCGCGCTACACGTTCGCCCTGGGCCGCGAACGGGTGCTGCCGGCGGTGTTCGGGCAGACCTCGCCGCGCTCCGGCGCGCCCCGGGCCGCCTCCCTGGCGCAGAGCGCCCTCGGCCTGCTGGTCATCCTGCTGTACGCGGCGAACGGCTGGGACCCGGTGGTCCAGCTCTTCTTCTGGGGCGGCACCACGGGCGGCTTCGGCGTGCTGCTGCTGATCGCCACCACCTCGGTGGCGGTGATCGCCTACTTCGCCCGCTCCGGCGGCGCCGGCGAGAACATCTGGCGGCGGGCCATCGCCCCCGCCCTGGCGACGATCGCCCTCCTCGTGATCATCTGGTTGGCCGTGTCGAACTTCGCGAACCTGCTCGGCGTCGAGCCGGACTCCACCCTGCGCTGGGCGCTGCCTGCCGTGTACCCGGTGGCGGCCGCGCTTGGCGTGATCTGGGGGCTGGTGCTGCGCGCCAGCCGCCCCGACACGTACGCCCGGATCGGGCTCGGCGCGGCGAGCGCCGCAGCCGCCGTGACGGCGGACGCGCCGGCCAGCGTGGAGGTGACGCGGTGAGCGTACGCATCGACCGGCTCGGGCCGCCGGACACCGCGCTGGTGGCCGGTCTGATCGCCGAGGCGTTCACCGCCCTGGAGGTGACGTCCTGGCTGGTGCCCGACGCGAGCAAGCGTGAGGCGGTCCTGGCCGGGAACTTCGAGATCCTGGTGGGGCACGCGATGCGCCACGGCATGGTGTACGCCACGGCCGAGCGCACCTCGGTCGCTGTGTGGTTCCCGTCGGTGGGGGAAGAGCTTCCCCCACCGGAGGACTACGACGCCCGGCTCGCCGCCGCGTGCGGCGAGTGGACCGACCGGTTCCGCCACCTCGACGACCTGTTCGCGGCGAACCACCCGCACCCGGACCACCACCACCTGGCGTTCCTGGCGACGCGGCCGGATCGGCAGGGGCGCGGGCTGGGCACCGCGCTGCTGGAGCACCACCACGCGTGGCTGGACGCCAACGCGATGCCGGCGTACCTGGAGGCGAGCAGTCCGCGTAGCCGGGACCTGTACGCGAAGCACGGCTACCGGGCCGGTGAGCCGTTCCGGGTGCCCGACGGCACGCCGTTCTGGCCGATGTGGCGCGAACCGATCGGTAGCTGACCGAAGGTGTCACGTCGGCGTGACACCTTCCGTGTGTGACGCGAAGCGGGGCCGGGTCCAGCTGGACCCGGCCCCGCTTCGTCAGGCGTTCTAGTACGTGCCGTCGAGCTGGCCGCGCAGCTTGGTCAGCGCCCGGGCCAGCAGCCGGGAGACGTGCATCTGCGAGACGCCGATCTGATCGGCGATCTGCGACTGGGTCAGGTTGCCGTAGAACCGCAGCGTGAGGATCTTCTGCTCGCGCTCGTCGAGGGTGGCGAGCGCGGGGCCGAGGGCCACTCGCAGCTCGGCCAGCTCGAACTCGTTGTCCTCACCGCCGAGCATGTCGCCCAGCTCGGTGGCCCGGTCGCCGTCGCCGGTCGGGGTGGACAGCGACACCGCGTTGTACGCGCGGGCGCCCTCCAGGCCCTCCAGGACCTCTTCCTCGCTGAGCTTGAGGTGGGCGGCGATGTCGGCGACCGTCGGCGAGCGGCCGAGGGTCTGCAGCAGCGAGCTGTTGGCGTCCGAGATGGCCAGCCGCAGCTCCTGGAGGCGGCGGGGCACCCGGATGTCCCAGGTGCGGTCGCGGAAGTGCCGCTTGAGCTCACCGATGATGGTGGGGATGGCGTACCCGGCGAAGTCGACGCCGCGCGTCGGGTCGAACTTGTCGATGGCCTTGATGAGGCCGACGGCGGCGGTCTGGGCCAGGTCGTCGGTCGGCTCGCCCCGCCCGCTGTAGCGGTGGGCGAGGTGGTTCGCCAGGGGCAGCCAGGCCTCGATCGCCCGGTCGCGCAGCGCGGCGCGGGACGGGTGGTTGGCCGGCAGTGCCGCCATGGCGTTGAGCAGGTCGGCGGCGCTGTCGGTGAGCGCGCGCGGGTCCAGCTTGGTGGTGCTCCGGACAGCGGTGCTCGGCTGCTCGGTGATCGTTGGCGCGGTCATGGGTGGTCCTCCCTGCACCTCGTCCGCGGACAAAAGACGTGACGCTTTTTGGTTTAGCTTCGTATGGGCCGTTCGGGACTCACCTTAGCCTGATCGTCTCGCCGAAATCCAGCCGAAAGGCTGATGTACTTATGTGATTTTCAATCACGAAACACCCAAGTCGGGCGGAAGTCCGGGGGAGTGTGAGGTCTCTTACCTGTTTCCGGCCACCCGGTCGCCCGACAGGCGTCGAGCCGATCGGTCAACCCCGACCACCGGACGGTCAACAGGAAATCCGACAACGGGCCAGGTGTGTCGCCTATCCGTCCTTGTCCCGCCGGTGGGACCGGCCGTAGCGTCGCTGTACACACCCGGTTCGGAGGCACCATGCTCGATCCAGCCGCTCCCCAGCTCGTCGTGAACAGTCGCACGCTCTACTTCAGCTGGCTGCCGGCGGATCCGGACGCGGTGGCCGCCCTGGTACCGGCGGGGCTGCGCCCCCGCGCCGACCGTCAGGTGTTCCTCAACCAGTACGTCGTCGACGACGAGACGCAGACCTCCGGCTTCGGCGCGTACTCGCTCACGTACCTCGGTGTGTCGCTGGCCGGCGTGGACGCGCCCGGAGGGCTCAACCCGGGCGGCTGGTGGACCCACTACGTGGCCTCCAGCCGACTCGTGCGGGAGTACGCCGCCGCCCGTGGCGCCCCGACGTTCGCCGGTCGCACCCACATCGAGGTCGACGGCGAGGATCTGTGCTCCGAGACCGAGATCGACGGTGTGCCGCTGGTCCGGGCCCGCTGCCGGGTGGGGGAGACCGGGCATGTGATCAGCAGCGGGCACCACCGCTACTTCACCAGGCGCGACGGTCAGCTCCTCAGCTCGGTCTACCCGTTCGTGGCCGAGCCGGTCGCGCCGTTCGAGATCGAATCGGTGGAGTTTCTCCAGCCCGGGCACCCGCTGTACGCGCTACGACCGGACAACCCGCTGACCATCGGCTTCGGCTACTTCTCCCCGCGCTCCTCGTTCGCGTACCCCGGGGGGCTTACCGTGCATCCCGGCTCGACCGGCATGCCGGAGCCGGTCCGGACGGTTCACCAGGTGCCCGCCAGTCTGGCCCGCAGCGGCCTGCCGTCCGGGTCGTAGACCAACCGGTACGCCGGCAGCGCCCAGGCGCGGGTGTACCACGGCAGCCGCTCGGGTCGGTGCGGGCGCAGCCGCCCGGGTGGGCGTTCACCCACCTGGCCGTCGTCGTACCACTGTTGCAGGGCGTCGGCGGCGGCCGTGATCGCCGCGACGGCGTCGGCGGGGTCGAGCAGGTCGGCGTCGTCCCGGCCGTCCGGGTCGCGGTCCAGGTGCTCGCGCCAGAGCCGCAGTCGCAGGTCCCGGGCGAAGACCCGCGCCCCGTCGCCCCGCCCGGCCGGGTCGGTGGGCTCCCGCTCGTCGCGGGTGTCGTCGAGCACGGCGCAGGACAGCTCACTGTCGTGCGTCCAGGACCGGCGGTTGAAGTTGTCGCTGCCGACGCTGGCCCAGACGTCGTCGATCACGCAGACCTTGGCGTGCACGTAGACCGGCTCGCCGGCGTGGTTCTCCACGTCGAACACGTGCACCCGGTCCGGTGCGGCCCGCTCGCACAGCGACAGCGCCTGCTCCCGGCCGACCATGTTCGGCGGCAGCGCCAGCCGGCCGTCCACGTCCGGGTGCCGGGGTACGACGGCGACCAGGTGCAGCTCGGGGTTGTCCCGGAGCGCCCGCGCGAAAAGGTCCGCGACCTCTGTCGACCAGAGGTACTGGTCCTCCAGGTAGATGAGCTGGCGTGCCCGGTGGACCGCCTTGGTGTAGCCCCGGGCGACGGTCCGTTCCCCGTCCGGCGCGAACGAGTAGCGGGGCCGGACGGCGGGATAGGTCCGCAGCACCTGGATGTGGTGCGGTCCGCAGGCGGGCGGGTCGGCGGGCTGCTCGGGCAGCGGGTCGGGCGTGAGGTCGGCGCCGCGCAGCCGGTCCCGCAGGTACGCCATCGGGTTCTCCGAGTCCAGTGGCATCGGGTCGGTCCAGCGTTCCCGGAACACGGTGTCCAGGGCGCCGACCACCGGGCCGCGTACCGCGAGCTGCACGTCGTGCCAGGGCGGGTGGGGACCGTACCGGGGCGACATCTGCACCGGCTGTGGGTCGCCGTGGTGGGCGGCGTCGTCGCGGCGGCTGTGGCACAGGTCGATCCCGCCGGCGAACGCGATGTCCCGCTCCGGGGCGTTCGGGTGCCGCAGCACCACGAGCTTCTGGTGGTGTGAGCCGCCGCGGCGGACCCGCTGGTCGAGCAGCACCTCGCCGCCGGCCGCGGAGACGGCCTCGCTGAGGTTGCGGTTCTCCGCCTCGCTGTAGGCGAGCACGTCGAGGTGGGAGCGCCAGATCAGCCCCTTGACCACCACGCCGCGCTGCGCGGCCTGGGCGAAGAGCTGGGCGACGGTAGGGCCGTCCGGTCGCAGCCGCTGGTCCGGGTCGCCCCGCCAGTCCGTGAAGAACAGGTGGTCACCGGCGGTAAGCGCCTGCACCTCGTCGACCAGCCGGTCGAAGTACGCCGCGCCGTGAATCAACGGCTCGGCGAGGTTTCCGCTGGTCCAGACGGGTAACCCAGAGACCGGGTTGGCCCGTTCCCGCGCGGTGAGGAACCAGTCCTGCAACGGCACCGTCCAGCCCCCCGGAGGTCGACAACGTCCTCACGGTAGGACCCGCGGCGCGGGTTCGCACCCCGGCCGGGCGCACCGGTGACCTGGCCAACGCCATCGACGACGATGTGACACCAACGAGGAGGCCGCACTATGCCCCGCGAGACGACGAATCCCGTGACCGAGTACCGCGAGCCGGCGGTGGAGAGCGAACGGGGTGCGCTGGTAGCGGTGTTGGTGATGGTGATTCTCGGTGTCGCTGGGATATTCGCGGTCTCGTGAGGCGGCGCCGGCGCCCCGGTGACACAGGGGCGCCGGCGCCGGTCTCAGCCGGTCGCGAGGGTCAGGGCCGGGCGCCCTGCCCGCCGGTGTGCGGCAGCCGCCCGGTCGGGATCACGCCGAGCCGGCCGGCCTTGAAGTCCTCGAACGCCTGGAGCAGCTCGTCCCGGGTGTTCATCACGAACGGGCCGTACTGCGCCACGGGCTCCCGGATCGGCTGGCCGCCCATGATGTAGAGGTCCAGCGCCGGGGTGTTGCTGTCCTGCGCGGTGTCCGCGCTGAACCGCAGCGCGTCGCCCGCGCCGTGCACCGCGAGCTGACCGGTCCGCACCGGCCGACGGTCCGTGCCGACGGTGCCACGGCCGCCGAGCACGTAGACCAGGGCGTTGAACTCCGGCTGCCAGGGCAGGTCGACCTGCGCGCCCGGCTGGACGGTGACGTGGGTGATGGTGATCGGCGTGAAGGTCGACCCCGGACCGCGGTGCCCGGCGATCTCACCGGCGATGACCCGGATCAGCGCGCCGCCGTCCCCGGTGGTGAGCAGCGCCGACTCCCGACCCCGGATGTCCTGGTAGCGGGGCGGGTTCATCTTGGCCGAGCGGGGCAGGTTGACCCAGAGCTGGGTGCCGTGGAACAGGCCGCCGCTCATCACCAGGTGCTCCGGCGGGGCCTCGATGTGGAGCAGGCCGCTGCCGGCCGTCATCCACTGGGTGTCCCCGTCGGTGATGGTGCCGCCGCCGCCCTGCGAGTCCTGGTGGTCGAAGACGCCGTCGATGATGTACGTCACGGTCTCGAAGCCGCGGTGGGGATGCCACGGGGTGCCCTTCGGCTCGCCCGGCGCGTAGTCCACCTCACCCATCTGGTCGAGGTGGATGAACGGGTCCAGGTCGGTGGTCGAGACCCCGGCGAAGGCCCGGCGGACGGGGAAGCCCTCGCCCTCGAACCCGCTGGGGGCCGTGGTGACCGTGCGGACCGGGCGGAATCTGGTGGTCTCGTCGAGGCGCGGGAGGCGGGGCAGGACGAGAACGTCGTCGACGGTGATGGCGGGCATCGCGGGGCTCCTAACTGGTGGCGTGGGTGGTCGGCGCGGGGCAGGCCGCCCGCAGGCGGTCGCCGAGCCGGCCGAAGACCCGGGTGAGGCAGGCGACCTCGTCGTCGTCGAGGTCGTCCATCAGGTGGGTACGCACCGACGCCAGATGGTGGGGTGCGGCCTCGGACAGGGTGAGCAGCCCGGCGGCGGTGAGGACCGCCTCGCTGCCGCGTCGGTCGTCCGGGCAGGGCTCCTTGCTGACGAGGCCGCGACGCTGCATGGAGGTGATCTGGTACGTCAGTCGGCTCGGCGAGAAGATCAGTCGGCTGGCCAGCTCGCCCATGCGCAGCCGTTGGCCCGGCGCCTCGGAGAGCACGACGAGCACGTGGTAGTCGGCGAAGCTCAGGCCGCTGTCGACACGTAGGTCCTCTTCCAGCTGGGTGTAGAGACGCTGGCTGGCCTCGATGTAGGCGCGCCAGGCCGCCTCTCGGGTGCTGTCCAGGCTCTCTGTCACGCCCCCGACGGTAGCACTCTTTCAAAATTTAAGTACCGCCCCTGACCGTCGTCTGGGTCACAGGGCACGCTCGGCGGGAGGAAGTCGTGCAGGTTTGAAGGACGTGGACGGAAATCGGGCGGCGGCCCGGTCCGGCCATGTGCCAGACTCCGCCCTCGTGGAACACGTGGAACTCGCCGCCGCCGACCTGCTGCTGCGCCCCTGGCGCGACGCGGACGCCCCCGCCGTCCGTGGCGCCCTGCGCGACCCGGCCATCGCCCAGTGGAACCCGCAGTCCGCGGGCCCGGTCGACGACGAGTACGCGCTGCTCTGGGTGCGTCGCCGGGCCGACTGGTCCGCCGGTGACCACGCCTCCCTGGCGGTCACCGCGGCGGACGGCGGTGACCTGCTGGGCTCGGTGTCCCTGCACCACATCCACCACGGCGACGCGTCGATCGGGTACTGGACGATGCCGTCGGCGCGCGGACGCGGGGTGGCGGCCCGCGCCGTCGTCCGGCTCACCGAGTGGGCGTTCACCGACCTGCGGCTGCACCGCGTGGAGCTGTGTCACGCGGTGGCCAACCCGGCGTCCTGCCGGGTCGCCGACCGGGCCGGCTACGCCGCCGAGGGCACACTGCGCGAGTCGTACCAGTACGGCGACGGGCGCCGCTACGACGAGCACCTGCACGCCCGCCTGGCCACCGACCGCTGATCAGCGAACCGTCACTCGGTGATCCTGCGCAGGAACGCGCTGAGGTGGCTCCTCGTCCGCTCGATCTTCTCCGGCACGGTCAGGGTCTCGTAGACGCGGGGCCCGGCGTGCTTCTTGCCCCGCAGGTAGAGCGAGCAGGCCAGGTCGGAGCAGATGTACGCGCCCACGGAGTTGCCCTGCCGCCCGTCGGGTCCGGCCTTGCGGGCGGTCATCAGCGAGACGCCGTCACCTGTGTGCGTGGTCAGGCAGAGCGAGCACATGCTGCGCCGGACCCGCCCGGTCTGCTGGGGCGCGACGCGCAACGCCACGCCGACCAGTCCGTTGTCGGCCTCGGTGACGAGGTAGGCCCGCTGTGGCGCGGACGGGTCCCGCCAGCCGAGGAAGTCGAGGTCGTCCCAGGGGCGGAACTCGAGATCGTTCGGTACGGCCAGTCGCTTCGCCTCGCCCTGGGTCGTGTTGACGAAGGAGGCGCGGATGGCAGACTCGGTGGGGACTAACATAGGGTCCAGCCTAGTCGCCCTAGGCAAAAAACTAGAGGAGTGTGGCGGATGGCACGTGCGGGGGTGACCGCCGAGCGGCTGACCCTGGCCGCGGCGGAGCTGGCCGACGAGATCGGCATGGAGAACGTCACTGTCGCCGCGCTCGCCCGCCAGTTCGGCGTCAAGGACGCGAGCCTGTACTTCCACATCCGTAACGCCCACGACCTGCGGGTGCGGGTGGCCCTGCTGGCGCTCTCCGAACTGGCCGACCGGGTGGCCTCGGCGCTTGCCGGCCGCGCCGGCAAGGACGCCCTGGTGGCCTTCGCCAACGCGTACCGCGCCTACGCGATGGAACACCCGGGCCGGTACGCCGCCATGCAGATCGACCTCGACCCCGAGACGGCGGCCGCCAGCGCCGGCGTCCGGCACGCGGAGATGACCCGGGCCATCCTGCGCGGATACCGCCTGGCCGAGCCGGACCAGACCGACGCGGTACGGATGATGCACAGCACCTTCCACGGATTCGTGAGCCTGGAGAAGACCGGGGGATTCCGGCACACCCCGCGCAGCACCGACGAGTCCTGGGCGCGCACCCTGGACGCCCTGGACGCCGTCCTGAGCAACTGGCCGGCATAGGCTCGGGGCGTGGACGATCTGGAACTGGCCGACTGGCGCGAGCGGGTGGCCCGGCTCTACCTCTCCGACGTCGACCTGGCCGGCTTCCGTGCCGGCCGCGACGACCTCTTCGCCACCCACCCGCAGAGCCCGATCCCGGCCGCGGAGCGTCAGGGGTTCTCCGGAGTGCGCTACTACCCGCCCAACCCCGATGCCGTGGTCGAGGCGCCGCTGCGGCCGGCAAGCGGAGAGCTTCGGGTCGACACCGGCGGGCCGGACGGCGTCGTCGCGTACCGCCGGATCGCGGTGGCCGAGACGCCGTGGGGGCCGCTGACCCTCTGGTGGATCGAGGCGTACGGGGGTGGACTGTTCGTGCCGCTGCGCGACGCCACGTGCGGCCCCGAGACCTACGGCGGTGGGCGCTACCTCACCGACACCGTGAAGGGCACCTTCGGCCGGGGCGTCGAGCTGCTGCCCGGTGACCGGGTCCGCCTCGACGCCAACTACCTCTACAACCCGAGCTGCGCGTACGACGACCGTTGGGCCTGCCCGCTCGCGCCGCCGGAGAACCGCGTCGACGTGCCACTGCGGGCCGGCGAACTGGCGTACCACGGCTGACGGCCGCCCCGGCGTGGGGCCGGGACGGCCGGTCGGACCGTGACCACTCAGGCGTTGGCGGGGCGGTTGCCCATCCCCATCCGACCCAGCAGCTGCCGGGCCTGGTCCGCGAGCTGCGCGTCGACGGTCACCGCGTACTGGCCGGCACGCAGCGAACTGGCGGAGGTGAAGTCCCGCCGCCCACCAGTCATCGCGTGCGCGACAGCGCCGAACACGGCGCCCCAGATCGCACCGATGACCAGGCCGACCAGGATCACCGCCAGCCAGTTGCCGACCGTGAAGATGCCGAACAACAGGCCGATGAACAGCCCGAACCAGGCGCCGGTTCCGGCGCCGAGCAGAGCCGCCCGTCCGGTGGTCATCCGCCCCAGCACCGTCTCCACAAGGGTGAGGTTGGTGCCGATGATGGCACTGTGCTCCACCGGGAAGCGGTTGTCGGCGAGATGGTCCACCACCCGCTGCGCGGACGGATAGTCCGGATACGAGCCGATCGTGACGGTCGGCGGGCCGGTCTGCGGACCGTTCCCGTCACCTGCCGGTGGCGCCAGGCGACCGGCCGGTCCGGTTGGAAGCAGGTCGCCACCCTGTGTGCCGGGCCGCCAGTTGGCGGCCGGACCCGAAGCTGACGTCATGAGCATCCTCCCTCGGTCAGCGTCCCGGGTTCCCGCCGATGCCGAGCGGTAACGCCCACCGCCCGGCCGACTGCCGTTGGGTCAGGGGAATGCGCGCGGACCGCTCGGGTAGCCAGTCGGGTGGAGAGCGGACAGATCAGCGACTACGGGTTCCTCGCCGACGGCCGCAGCGCGGCGCTCGTGGACTCCTCGGGCTCGATCAACTGGTGGTGCCCGGGCCGGTTCGACGCCCCGTCGGTGTTCGGTCGACTGCTCGACGACGGTGCCGGGCACTGGGCGATCCAGCCGGCCGTCGACTTCACCGTGCAGCGCCGCTACCTCGACGACACGCTTGTGCTGCGCACCGTGTTCCGCACCGCGCAGGGGGAGGTCGCGCTCACCGACGCGCTCGCCTTCGAGCCCGGCGCGCGCGGTCACGAGATCGGAGCGCACTCGCCGCAGGTCCTGGTCCGCAGCCTTCGAGGGCTGTCCGGCGCGGTGCCGATGCGGGTGCTCTACCGACCCCGCTTCGAGTACGGGCGCGCCATCGCGTACCTGGTCGAGCGGGACGACATGCTGGAGGCCATCGCCGGGGCCGCCCGGCTCACGCTGCGCAGCGACGTGCGGTTGAGCAGCGGCGACGGCGAGGCCACCGCGTCGTTCACCGTCCGCGCCGGTGAGACGCGCAACTTCTCCCTCGGGTACGCCCCGACCTACGACTCGCCCCTGCCCGAGGTGCCGGACGCCGACCAGACCATCGCCGACACCGTCGCCGGCTGGCGGTCCTGGGCCGAGCAGCACGACTACCAGGGCCTCTACCCGGAGCAGGTGCGGCGCAGCCGGCTCGTGGTGCAGGGCATGACGTACGGGCCGAGCGGGGCGGTGGTGGCCTCGGTGACCACCTCGCTGCCGGAGGAGGTCGGTGGGGAACGCAACTACGACTACCGCTACGTGTGGGTACGCGACTTCAGTCTCACGCTGCGGGCGCTGTGGCGGTCGGCGTGCGTCGAGGAGGTGCAGCGGCAGTTCGCCTGGTTGGGTCGGGCGATGGGTCGGGTCGATGACGAGCCGGTGCCGATCATGTACGGGGTGCTCGGCGAGCGGGACCTCACCGAGCACCGCCTGGAGCAGCTCGGCGGCTACCGCGACAGCCCACCGGTGATGATCGGCAACAACGCCTGGCAGCAGCGGCAGACCGACATCTTCGGCGAGGCGATGGACGCCGCCTGGTTGATGCGCGACAAGCTGGAGCCGATGGACCCGGAGGTGCAGCACGTCCTGCGGGTGCTCGCCGACCAGGCCGTACGGGTCTGGATGCTGCCCGACGCGGGGATGTGGGAGGAGCGCGGCGTCCAACACCACCACGTGTCCTCGAAGGTGCAGTGCTGGGTGGCGCTGGACCGGGCGGTCCGCTTCGGTGACCGGCTCGGCGGGCCGCAGGACGTGGCCCGCTGGGCGGCTGCCCGCGACGAGGTGCGCGCGGAGATCCTTGAGCGGGGCTGGAGCGAGCGGCTCCAGTCGTTCACCGGGAGTTTCGAGTCAGAAGAACTCGACGCGTCGGTGCTCGTGATGCCGTTGGTGGGTTTCCTGCGGGCCGACGACCCACGGATGCGTTCGACGATCCGCGCCGTGGAGCAGGGGCTGTCGCACGACGGGCTGCTGCGGCGCTGGGACGGCGACCCGGCCGGGTTCCTCATCTGCTCGTTCTGGCTGGTGTGCTGCCTGGCGCTGGCCGGCGAGCGGGACCGGGCACACGAGCTGTTCGGTGTGTTGGCGGGGCGGGTCAACGACCTCGGCCTGTTCGCCGAGCAGATCGACGTGCTGACCGGGGAGCAGCTGGGCAACTTTCCTCAGGCGTTCTCGCACATCGGTCTGATCAACGCCGCCGGTGTGTTGACCGACGTCGAGCGGGACCCGGTGGCGCGGGGGCTCGGCATGCCCCCGGCGCACTTCAGCCCGGTGCGTCAGTGACCAGTGCTCTCGCGGGATCGCCCGCGTCGTCGGGCGGTCGGCGGGGGTGCGGGGGACAATGTCCGCATGCGGCTGGTGCTCACGGCGGACACCCACGTACCGAAGCGGGCCCGGGACCTGCCCGAGACGCTGTGGACGGCGATCGAGGCGGCGGACGTGGTGGTGCACGCCGGTGACTGGGTCGACGAGGCGCTGCTCGACGCGATGCTCGCACGGTCGCGGCGGCTGATCGGCGTGTACGGCAACAACGACGGCCCGGCGCTGCGCGCCCGGCTGCCCGAGGTCGCCCGGGTGGACCTCGACGGCCTGCGGGTCGCCGTGGTGCACGAGACCGGGCCCCGGACCGGACGCGAACAGCGGTGCGCGGCGCGTTACCCCGACGTCGACCTGCTCGTGTTCGGGCACTCGCACATCCCCTGGGACACCGAGGCGCCTGGCGGCCTGCGCCTGCTCAACCCCGGCTCACCCACCGACCGCCGCTCCCAACCGCACGCCACCTACCTGGAAGCCGAGATCACCGACGGCCGCCTGACCGGCGTGCGCCTGCACCGCCTGCCCCGCCCCTGACACACCCCGGCGACCGTGCGCTCGCTGCCGTTCCGTGCCCTGTCGGCCGGTCCGGCGCGACAGCGGGCGCACGATCGCCGGGGCGGGGGAGGGACTACCGGCCCCGGCCGGTCTCGGCCTGGAGCTCGTCGATCCGCTTGGACGCCTCGGCCTTGGTGAGGTCGTCAGGAAGATCCTCGTCGGCCTCCCGGGCGAGCGTCTTCAGGTAGGACTCCTGCGCGGCCGTGGGCGGCTCGTCGCCGGTGACCCACTCGTCCGGGTCCTTGATCGCGCCGCGCGGGTCGGCCTGTTCGTTGCTGCGGTCCGTCATCGTCATCACCCTTTCTTCGAACAGGTGTGCCAGTACCCCGATCATCGGTGGTTCATGCCCACCCGCCGCCGCCTACGATCAGCCGATGAGCGTGACGGTCGTGGGAGCGGGCATCGCCGGAGTGGCCTGCGCGGTGGAGCTGACACGTGCGGGCGTGCCGGTGCGGCTGCGCGAGCGGGGGCACGTCTGCGGCGGCCGGATGGCCAGCAAACGCTTCGACGGGCGCCCCGCCGACATCGGTGCCGCGTACTTCACCGTCAGCGACCCGGACTTCGCAGTCGTCGTCGAGCGGTGGCGCTCCGCCGGTCTGGTCCGGGAGTGGACCGACACCTTCCAGGCGTACGACAGGCAGGGGCGCCACAATGTGCCCGGGCCGATGCGCTTCGCCGCGCCGCGCGGGCTCCGCTCGCTCGTCGAGGACCTGGCCGCCCCGCTGCCGGTGACAGTCGACCGGCTGGTGCTTGGCGTCGATCCCGGGCCGGTCGTGGACGGCGAGCCGTGCGCGGCAGTCGTCCTGGCCATGCCCGGCCCGCAGGCCGCGCTGCTGCTCGCCCCGGCCCTCGCCGACGCCACCCGGGCCGTGCAGGCGCAGAGCTGGTCACCGGCGCTCGCCGCCGTGCTGCGCTTCCCGAGCCGCCGCTGGCCCGACTTCGGCGGCGCGTTCGTCAACGACCACCCGGTGCTCAGCCTCGTCTGCGACGACGGCGACCGGCGCGGCGACGACGCGCCGGTGCTTGTCGCGCACACGGTTCCCGCGTTCGCCAGCGGTCACCTCGCCCAGCCCACCGGGGCCGGGCCGGCGATCGCGCAGGCCGTACGGGACCTGCTGGGGCTGCCCGAGCAGGCCACCGACGTGCACGTGCACAGGTGGACGTACGCGGCCCCAACCGGCGGTACCGACGGCCAGACCTTCCACCTGGACGCCGACGGGATCGGCCTGGCCGGTGACGCCTTCGGCAAGCCCCGGGTGCAGACCGCCTGGCGTTCCGGACGGGACCTCGGCCGGGCGCTGGCCGCCCGCCTCGCCTGAGGGGTCGTCGCCCGCTCAGCCGTGTCCGGCGGCGGCGACGGGCTGGGCGGAGGAGTCCCGTTCGGCGGGGTCGGACGTCCGTTCGCCCTCGCGGTCCAGCAGCTGCATGACCGGGGTCGCCGTGATGCCGTGCACCACCACCGACACGAGCACCACCAGCCCGACCGTGGCCCACAGCAGTTCCGCCTGCGGAAAGTCGGCCTTCGTGGTGGCGTACGCGAGGTAGTAGAACGAGCCCACCCCGCGGATGCCGAACAACGAGATCACCCAGTGCTCGGCGGGACGTCCCGGAGCCCCGCGCAGCGACAGCCAGCCCGTCAGCGGCCGGATCAGGAACACCAGCGCCAACCCGACCGTGGCCGCCTGCCACGTCAACGGGGCGAGCAGCCCGCCCACGATCGCGCCGCCGAGCAGGAGCAGCAGCACAAGCGTGAGCAGTCGTTCGATCTGTTCGGCGAAGTCGTGCAGCACCGCGTGGAACTCGTGGGTCCGCTCCGCCGCCCGGATCGCCCGGGCAGCCACGAACACCGCGAGGAAGCCGTACCCGCCGACCACCTCGACCAGGCCGTACGCCAGGAACGTGGCGGCCAACGCGAGGAAACCCTCGGCGTGCCGGGCCAGCCGCAGCTTGCTGGGCGCCCGGAAGAAGAGCTTGCCGAGCAGCCAGCCGATGAGCAGGCCGCCGCCGACACCGACGGACACCTTCCACAGCACGTCCACTGTGAACCACTCCGCCAGCCAGTCGCCCGGGGCGAGACTCGTCGAGGCGATGGCGATCGCCGCGTAGACGAACGGGAACGCCAACCCGTCGTTGAGGCCGGCCTCGGAGGTCAGTGCGAAGCGGACCTCGTCCTCGGAGTCCTCGACATCGGTCGGTTCACCGACCTGCACGTCGGCGGCGAGCACCGGGTCGGTCGGGGCCAGCGCAGCGCCCAGCAGCAGCGCCGCCGCCGGAACCAGGCCCGCCCACCACCAGCCGAGCAACGCGACTGCCGCGATGCACAGCGGCATCGCGATGGCCAGCAGCCGCCAGGTCGACGACCAGCGGGCCCAGCTCAACGGGCGGTCGATCTTGAGCCCGGCGCCCATCAGGGCGACGATCACCCCGATCTCGGTGAGGTGGGTGGCCAGCGCCGGATGGGCCAGCGGGTCCGGTGTGGGCAGACCCACCGGCAGCAGGAAGACAAGCATGCCGAGGCCCAGAAAGGCGATGGGCATGGACAGTGGACGGTGCTCCAGCACCCGGGGCAGGATCCCTGCGAGCAGAGCACCCAGACCCACCAGAGCGAACGCCACGTCTACCGGCTCCACCATGCCACCTTCCGCCCGCGCCCACTGGTTGCGGGCAGGTGGTGACCATGCCCCGGCGGAACTCCGGCTATGCGTACGCGGCCCGACCAACCCGAGTGGACTTCACCTCGCGCGGGTCAGGGGAGAGGTGGACAGCTCGGCGAGCAGGGCAGCCGGGTCGTCGTACACCGCCACCGCCCCGGCGCCGGCCAACTCTCCGCGGCTGGTGCCGCCGCAGGTCAGGCCCACACACGGGATGTCGAGCTTGCCGGCCGCCGCGACGTCCCACACCGAGTCGCCGACGAAGACCACCCGCTCGGCGTCCAGTCCGGACTGCTCCAGCGCGGCCACCAGGATGTCCGGGGCCGGCTTGCTCTGCTCCGCGTCGGCCGAGGAGGTGACGGTGTCCACGACGTCGTCGGCGCCCAGCGCCCGGCGTAGCGCGCCGACCTCGTGCTCCGACGCGCTTGTCGCCAGCACCACCCGCAGGCCCCGCTCGGCGCAGGCGCGCAGCAGGTCAGCCGCCCGGGGCAGTGGCGTGAGGCGTTCCCAGTACTCGGCGTACAGGGTGTCGTGCGCGTCGCGCAGTTTCTGGTCGGCGTCGCGGTCCCGCTCCGGGCCGAGCAGATGATCGAGGAGCTTGTCCGCGCCCATCCCGATGGACCGGTGCACTGTCGCCATCGGCACCGGCTGGTCGGTCTGGCGCAGCGCCTCCCACCAGGACACGGTGTGCAGATAGGTGGTGTCGACGAGGGTGCCGTCGACGTCGAAGAGGACGCCCGCGAGTCGGTCAGTGGCCATGCGCATCCCCCTACCCGCTGGGCGGTCGGCTGATTCGTGCGGGCGCCCGCTCCGTCAGCGGCGCTCCACGGCCGGAACGAGGATCTCGAACCACACCGTGGAGCCGCGGACCGTCGGATCCGTGCCCCAGGCGTCGCTGAGCTGCTCGATCAGCCCGAGACCACGGCCCCGACTGCTCAACGTGTCGGTGCGGGTACGGGTCACGGTGCCCCGGGTACCGGTGTCGGCGACCGAGACCAGCAGCCGCTCCGGGCTGAGGTCGATCTCCACCCGGGCGGCGGTGCCCGCGTGCAGGAGGGCGTTGGTGGTCAACTCGCTCGTGCAGAGCACCGCCGCGCCGATCACCGACTCGGGCACCTGCCACTCGGTGAGCTGGCCGGTCATCCAGTGCCGTACCCGACTCGGCGCGGTCGGCTCCGCCGGCACCTCCATGCTCGCCGAACGGCTCGGCTTGAGCGCGTGCTCGACCGCGAGGACTGCCACGTCGTCCTCGGTGCCACCGGGCACGGCGGCGGTGGCCACCGCGCACAGCGCGCGCGGATCACTGCTGGCGGCCTTCGCGACGGCGTCGACGAGGGAGTCCAGTCCGGCGGTGAGACTCTGCCGACGGCGCTCCACCACACCGTCGCTGAAGAGCAGCAGGGTGTCGCCGGGACGGAGCGGCACGGTGGCGGTGACCGGCCGGCCGCCGAGCCCCAGCGGAGGGCCGGCCGGCAGGTCCACGTACTCGGCGCGGGAACGGCCGTCCGGGTCGCTGCGGCGGATCAGCGGGGCCGGATGACCGGCGCTGGCGAGGGTGACCTGCCGACGGTCCGCGTCGACGACGCCGAACACCACTGTGACGAACAGTTCGTCGGTGCCGGCCTCCGCGCCGAGGCTGGTCACCAGCCGGTCCAGTCCGGCCAGCACCGCGTCCGGGGCCGGGTCGGCCAGGGCCAGCGCCCGCAGTGCCGCGCGGACCTGTCCCATCCGCGCCGCCGCCTGCACGTCGTGCCCGGCCACGTCGCCGAGCACCACGCCGAGATCGCCGGTGGGCAGCAGGAACGCGTCGTAGAAGTCCCCGCCCGCGGCGTTGCCGTCCACCCCCGGGTCGTAGCGGGCCGCGATCCGCAGCCGGGGCAGGTCCGGCAGGTGCGCCGGCAACATGCTGCGTTGCAGCAACTGGGCGGTGCCGTGCTGGGTCTCGAAGCGACGCGCCCGCTCCGCCGCCTGGCCGATCAGCTCGCAGGACGCGGCGAGCAACGCCCGCTCGGCGGCCGACCAGGCGTGTGTCGCCTGGAAGCCGACCGCCAGCCCGCCGCGCACCACGGAGGTGCCCAGCGGCAGGGCCGCCATCGACCGGATCTTCTGATCGTGGCGGTCGACAGCGGTCTCGCGCAGCGGCTGCCCGTCACGCAGGAACGAGGGGTCACCGGCCCGCGCCACCCGCACCACGGGGGCCGACCAGTCCGCCGGTACGCGCCGCCACAGCGGCGGGAGGCGCTCGTCGGCCTCGTCCATCAGCTCGCCGCGCACCCGGCGCACCGTCCGCCAACCGCCGCCGCCCTCGTCCACCGCGAACGCCACCTGGTCGGCGTCGAAGGCGTTTATCGTGTGCCGCAGCGCCACCCGGGCCACGTCGTCGAGGGTGAGCGTGCCGGCGAGCGCGGCTGCCACCTCGCTGAGGCTCTGCAACTGCTCGGTGACGTGGGTGGTCTCGGCGGCCACCGTCAACATGCCGACGATCCGCCCGGCGCTGTCGCGCACCGGCGAGTAACCCCTGGTGAAGACCGCCTGCTCCGCCACTGCGGCGTGCTCGCGCACCAGGGGGACCGTCGACTCCTTCTCCAGGAACGACACGCCCTGCCGGTAGGTCCGCTCGATCACCTCACCGACGCCGGGCAGCGCCCAGACCTCCGCGTACACCTCGGCGGCCGGGCGGCCCAGGGCGTCGGGGTGTCTGCTGCCCAGCAGTTCGGCGTACCCGGCGTTGTAGAGCAGCACGAGATCGTCGCCGTACGCCAGTGCCATCGGCATCGGCGAGGCGAGGATCAGCTCGATCACGGCCCGGACCGACGGATCCCACGCCTCGGGTGGGCCCAGCGGGGTGCTGGCCCAGTCGTGGGCGAGGACGCCCGCGTCCGCCCCCGCTCCGGTGGATGCGCCGGGGACCGGAGTTGCTGGCGTGGGGACTCGCCCGACCGTTCCTGGCATGTCCGCAGCCTATCCGGCCCCGCGAAAACGACATCCGATCATGGCGGCGGGTCGTCGTGGGCGCCGCCGTGGTGGCTGTTCGGCCAGTTCAGGATACTTCTCCGCCGGCTTGTCGGAAAAAACTCCGCGAGCCGCGCGGACTGCCGCACCCCCGGCCGGGTATGCGCCCGGCGCAGTCCATGCGACAGGAGGGACGTCATGCTGAAAACCCTCGCGGTCCGGCAGGCCGACATCGGCGATGCCATCGCCGACACCTGGAGGTCGGTGCTGCTCTTCATCCCGAAGGCAGTGGCCTTCATCGTCATCCTCGTGGTCGGCTGGCTCATCGCCAGAGCCGTCCTCAAGATCGTCGATACGGTGCTAGAACGGGTGCACTTCGACGAAGCGGTCGAACGCGGAGGCATCAAACGGGCCCTGGAGAGAACGAAGTACGACGCCAGCGACATTCTGGCCAGACTGGCGTACTACGCGGTACTGCTGTTCACGCTGCAGTTCGCGTTCGGAGTCTGGGGTCCCAACGCGATCAGTGACCTGATCAGCGGCGTGGTGGCCTGGCTGCCGCGGGCCTTCATCGCGATCGTCATCGTGGTGGTGGCTGCGGCGATCGCCAACGCCGTCCGGGATCTGGTCACCGGGGCGCTGGGCGGGCTCTCGTACGGCAAGGTCCTGGCCGACCTGACGGCGATCTTCATCATCGCCCTCGGCGTGATCGCCGCGCTGAACCAGGTGGGCATCGCCACCACGGTTACCACTCCGGTGCTGATCGCGGTGCTCGCCACGGTGGCCGGCATCCTGATCGTCGGTGTCGGCGGTGGTCTGGTGAAGCCGATGCAGAAGCGCTGGGACGGCTGGCTGGACCGGGCCGCGCGGGAGGCGCGGGCGGTGCAGCAGCAGCGTCAGGCCACGGCGGCCGGGCGCAGCGACATGGAGCGGCAGATGGCCGACCGCGGCGGCGACCGCACCCAGGCCATTCCCCGGGTCGACGAGGCCCAGCAGTACCGCCCGTAGCGGCCGGGTCGTACCGGGAAGAGGGTGTTCGCGCGTCCGCGTGGGCACCCTCTTCCGCGCGGCTCAGGCCCCGTCGAGTGAACGGGCCAGCGCGCAGACGGCGAGCAGTCGGGCGAGCGGCCACTCCGGTTCGCTCCAGTCCACCGGGCCGTGTGGCGGGGTCCACCCGTGCTCCAGGGCCGCTTCGCGCAGGCCCTCGGCGTAGCCGGCGAGGGACGCGGCCGTCAGGGGCTGCCGGTCGCCGTCGAGGCTGTCCCGTACGGCCGCGGCGTGCTGGTCGACGAGGGCGAGCAGCCCGGGGCGGGTGGCGGCGGCAGCGAGCCCGACGGTGCCCACGGAGACGGTGAGGGCGGCCAGGGTGGACCGCGCCGAGTCGACGGCGGTACGGGAGGCGACCCGGGTGAACGGCACACGCATGGTGACCGAGGCTAACCGACAGGTGAGCGGACCGGCCTCGGCCGCTCGGCGGGTGTCGGCCACGCCACTGGACGACCCGGGCTGGCCGCGAGGGTTGATCCGGCACAGACGGGGCAGCAGGAGAACCACGGCACACACCAGAGCACGGAGGCACCCATGGGACAGCGAGCGGACGCGCCGGACGAGCGGCACCGCCGGCCGGACGGGGTGAGCGACGAGACGGTCGCCGCCCTGGGCAAGCTCAGCGAGGCGATGGAGTGCGTGGAGAGAGCCCGGGGGCACCTGTACTCGCTGCACCAGCTGATCGGGCACGCCGACCTGATGCTCGACGACGCCGTGGAGCAGTTCCGCGCGGCCGGGCACCAGCGGCTCGCCGACCGGATCGCCACCGAGCTGGTGGGTCGCAATGTCATCGCCGGACGGTGGACGTTCCAGATCGTCGAGGACTTCGACGACGGCTACCACGCGCTGTTCCGGGAGCTGGACCAGCAGGCCCGGGACGAGTTGGTGGGTGGGCGGCGGCACCTCTACGAGGCCGAGATGAAGGAGCGCCGCCGCAGCCCGGGCAGGCCGGGGCACGAGGCCCGGCCCACCAGCGGCGGCTAGTCCCCTGTCGCGCCGGCGGGCCGACGCCGCGCCGCGTCGTCAGCGATGATCACGGTGGCCACCATCAGCGCGACGCAGAGGCTGAACAGCCAGGAGTCGTCGGAGACGAGTCGGGCCGAGACCGGCGCCTGGAGCGCGGCGAGCAGGAAGCCGAGCCAGGCGAGCCGGCGCTGACGCGTGGAGAGGATTCCGGAGCCTTGATGCATTCCGAAATTCTTACGCGAATAAGCCGGCTTGCCGTCCTCCGATCGGCCGATTCTGGATGAGCTGTCCGTTTTCTCGACCGTCCGGACACCAGTTCTTGCCGTGGGAGGTCCGTGGCCGGCGGTGCCGGTAAGGTGCGCCTGCGGCAGGATGCTGTTCCGTGTCCACCGCACCCGCGCCCCGCGCGTCCCTGCTGCTGCTGGCCTACCTCGCGTTCGTCAGTCTCGGCCTGCCCGACGGCCTGCTCGGCGTCGGCTGGCCCTCGATCCGGGCGGACTTCGAGGTGCCGACAAAGGCCGTCGGGCTGCTGCTCACCGCCGGCACCGTCGGCTACCTGACCTCAAGCGTGCTGGCCGGGTTCACGCTCGCCCGGGTCGGGGTGGGCGCGCTGCTCGCCGGCAGCACCCTGCTGGCCAGCCTGGCGCTGACCGGCTACACGGTGAGCCCGGGGCTCGCCGTGATCGTCGTCTGCGCGCTGCTGCTCGGGCTGGGCTCCGGCGCGATCGACTCCGGGCTCAACGCGTACGCCGCCGGGGCGTTCGGCCCGCGACACATGAACTGGATGCACGCGTTCTTCGGCCTGGGCGTGGCGATCGGTCCGCTGATCATGACCGGTGCGTTGAGCGCCGGGCTGGCCTGGCGCTGGGGGTACGGCATCGTGGCCGCCGCCCAGCTCGCCCTCGCCACCGCGTTCGCGCTCACCGTGCGCGCCTGGCGCCGCGCCCCCACCGATCCGAGCGCCGCGCCGGCACCGACCACTCCGGCGGTGCGCGTGCCGGTACGCGCCACGCTGCGCCTGCCTGCGGTCTGGTCGGGAACTGTCGGTTTCGCGCTGTACGTGGCCATCGAGGTGTCCGCCGGCCTGTGGGCGTTCCTGCTGCTCACCGAGGGGCGCGGTCTCAGCGCTGCTGCGGCCGGCGGCTGCGTGTCCGCGTACTGGGGGAGTCTCTTCGTGGGCCGGGTGGTGCAGGGAGTGGTCGCCGAGCGGCTGGGCACGCGGCTCGTGCTGCGCGCCAGCCTGGCCGGGATGGTCGTCGGTGCGGCGCTGATCGCCGTACCCGGGTCGGCGGCCCTGGCCGTCGTCGGCCTGGTCGTGGTCGGCTTCGCCGCCGCTCCGGTGTTCCCGCTGCTCACCCTCACCACCGCCGACCGGGTCGGCGCGGCCCACGCGGACCGCGCCATCGGCCTGCAGATCGGCGCCGCCGGGCTGGGTGCCGCGCTCGTCCCCGGTGGGCTCGGCGTCCTGATCGACGCCCTGTCGGTGCAGGTCCTCGGGCCGGCCCTGGTGGTGCTCGCGGTGGCGCTGTTCGTGCTGTACGAGCTGGGCGCCCGCCGGCCCGCGCGGCCGGTCGGCCACCCGGGGCCCGAGTCGGCTCAGCCGTTGTCCGGTCCGGTCCGGCCGGTGGTGGAGGGGCGGTAGGCGCGCTCCGGGTCGGTCGGCTCCCGGCCGGCGCCCCGGGCCTGCCCGGCGCGGTCGGCCGCCGCCGGCCCGTGCCCGAACGCGGCCTCCTCACCGGCGTCGTTTCCTGTCACGTCGTCGGCCTGCCCGTCGAGGCTGGAGCCCGACACGGCGCGTTCCAACTCCTCAAGTGGGAGCCGTTCCTCGTCCCGCCACACCCTGATGTTGTCGTCGGTCATGTCCTCAGCCGTACCCCGGCGCGATGATCGCAAACGGCGCCGCGCGGGCGGGCTCGGACAGGGCGATGGCCGCCGGGAACTCCGGCGGCCATCGCGTGGGTGGTACTGGGGATCACGGCTGCGGGCGGTCCACCGACCCGCGCCAGGCGCCGGTCTCCTGACCGCGCCGCTCGATGAAGGTCTTGAACCGCTCCAGGTCGCCCTTGGCCCGCCGGTCGACGATGCCGAGCTTGTCACCGGCCTGCTCGACCACCCCGTGCGGCTCGAACTCGAGCTGGAGGGTGACCCGGGTCTTGTCCTCGTCCAGGCGGTGGAAGGTCACCACACCGGCCTGCTGCGTGCCGCCCGTGGAACGCCAGGCCACCCGCTCGTCGGGCAGCTGCTCGGTGATCTCGGCGTCGAACTCCCGCTTCACCCCGGCGATGTCCACAGTCCAGTGGGTCATCGTGTCGGAGAGCTGCCGAACCTCCTGCACACCCTCCATGAACTGGGGGAACTCCTCGAACTGCGTCCACTGGTCGTAGGCGGTGCGGACGGGTACGGCAACATCGACGTGTTCGGTAACGCCACTCATCTGGGAACCTCCTTCGGCCGCTGAGCGCTCGGATCGGGGGCGATCCGGCTCACCAGCGGGTGGTCTCGTTCTTGTGGCCGAGCGCGGCCCACACCTCGGAGACGGTCTGGTACTCGGTGCCCTCGGGCAACCGCTCCAGGGCCGCCAGGATGTCGTCCGGCGCCTCGTTCTCGCGCGCGCTGGCGATGAGGACGAGGCGGTCGCCCGGCAGAGCGCTCATCGAGATGAACCGGCCGAGCCGGCTGCGCTGCTCGACATCAGCGGAACTCATCCCCTGTGGGGTGCCGGTGCGCAGGTCGCCGGCCGGGGCGGTGGTCGTCTCCGGCTGGTCCTCGCCCGCCGGCTCCGGCACCCGCGACTCGTCGACCCGAGAGCCCCCGGTCCCCGGCCCCTGTACGAGGCCGCTGACCTCCTGGCTCATCTGCTCGTCGATCCTCGGTCCGTGCTTGCTGTTGCCACGCTCCATGCCTTCTGCGCTACCCGGCACCGGGGCCGGTAAACCGGCACCCGATGACGAACCGGCCCCCGGACCGGACATCCGGGGCCAGGGCGGCTCAGTCGTCGGCGGGCTTGCGGGGCGGCAGCACCGGTTCCTCCGGGTCCGGGTCGCCGGCCTGCAACTGCCGCCCGCGCTGCACCTCGGCGTTGATCTGCACGCCCAGCATCAGCGCCGAGTTCGACAGGTAGAGCCAGACGAGGAACGCGATGGCCGCGCCGAGGCTGCCGTACGTGGCGTCGTACGAGGCGAAGTTGGCCACGTACAGACCGAACCCGAAGGAGACGAGCGCCCAGGAGACGAGCGCCACCGCGCCGCCCGGGGTGAGCCAGCGGAACCGGGGCTGGCGCACGTTCGGGGCGATCCAGAACAGCAGCGACAGCAGCACCATCATGATCATGGCGAGGACGGGCCACTTCGCCACGCTCCACACCCTGCGGGCCAGGCCGCCGGCGTTGACCAGGTCGCCTACCGCGTCGGTGACCGGACCACTGACGATCAGCCCGAGGGCGACCACCGCGAGGAGCACAAGCGTGATCGCGGCCAGACCGATCTGCAACGGCCGCAGCTTCCACACCGCCCGACCCTCGGTCACCCCGTAGATGGCGTTGGAGGCCCGGGTGAACGCCCCGATGAAGCCCGACGCCGACCACAGCGCGCCGAGCAGACCGAAACTCAGCAGCAGCTTGGGATTGCTCTGTTCGACCACCACCGACCGGATCACCCCGACCACGCCACCCTCGTCGTCGGTGAGCACCGACCCGGCGCCCACCTGGTTGGCGAGGTCGACCACAGTGTCCACGGTCCGCTCACCGGAGGACACCAGGCCGACCAGGGCCACCACCACGATTGCCGACGGGAAGAGCGCCAGGACGCCGTAGTACGTCAACGCGGCGGCCCAGTCCGAGCAGTTGTCGGTGACGAAGTTCCGCACGCTGCGGACCAGCACGCCACGCCAGGTCCGCCAGTTCAACTGGCGCACCCGCCGGGGCAGCCGTGCGCCGGAGGTGCCGCCGAGCGTCGTACCCGACTCCGTGGTCGTCATGCCCGCTCCCATGTGCGCCCGGCCGCCGGACGACCGGTCGTCCGGTCGGGCCTGGCCCGGCCGGTACCCGCGCCGGGAAATCGACAAACCCGCCAGGCTGTTTGCCCGCGGGTGTCCGGGGAACGACAGGGGAATCTGACCAACACGGAGGAGGACGAGATGCCCGGGCGCGAGGACATGCCCAGCACGCTGCGACGCTCCCCGGACAAGGCGCAGCGCACCTGGGAGAAGACGCACGACTCGGCGGTGGAGACCTACGGCGAGGGGGAGCGGTCGCACCGCACCGCCTTCGCCGCGGTGAAGCACGAGTTCGAGAAGGTGGGCGACCACTGGGAGCCCAAGGGCCGCAAGGGCCCGAGCGACGCGCAGGCGGCCGGCGGTGGGCCGGAACGCCGCGCGCCCACCGCCGGCGGGGTGGACGCCAACGCCACCAAGGACCACCTGATGTCGGTGGCCCGCAAGCTGGACGTACCCGGCCGGTCCAGCATGACCAAGCCGGAGCTGGTCAAGGCCATCGAGAAGGCGAACGACCGCGCCACCCGCAAGGCCCGCGGCGACTGAACACCGACGACGGTACGCACGGGCGGACGCGGCACCGTCGCGTCCGCCCGTGCCTCGTCACCAGTGCCCGCCGGCCGGCGCCTCGATGTGCACCGCCTTCGTCGCGGTGAACTCGTCGAGCAGCTCCGGGCCGTACCCGAAGCCCTGCCCGCTGGCGCGACGTGGATGCGCGGCGCCGCCCGGTGCCCCGCCGAACACCGAGTTGACCTTCACCGTCCCCACCGGCAGCTCCCGCCACGCCCGCTGCGCGTGGGTCATCGAGGCGGTGAGCACAGTGGCGGCCAGCCCGTACGGGGAGTCCGCCGCACAGCGCAGCGCCTCCTCGTACGAGTCGACGACCACCACAGGGGCGACCGGCCCGAACGTCTCCTCCCGCACCACCGGCATGTCGTGCCGGCAGTCGGTGACCACAGTGGCCGGGTAGAACGCCCCCGGCCCGTCCGGCACCTCACCACCGACGCGGACCCGCGCACCCGCCGCCACGGCCGCCGCGACCTGCCCGTGCACGTGATCCCGGTGCCGCCTGTCGACAAGTGGACCGAGTTGGGTGGCCGGGTCCCGCCCCGGCCCGGTCCGCAGCGCGCCCGCCCGTCGTACCAGCGCCGCCACGAAGTCCTCGGCCACGTCCCGGTGCACGTAGATCCGCTCCACCGCGACGCAGATCTGCCCGGCGTTGGCGAACGCGCCGAGCGCCGCCTGCTCCGCCGCCCACTCCGGGTCCACGCCCGCGTCGACGACGAGCGGGTCGCTGCCACCGTTCTCCAGCAGCACCTTCGCGCCGGTGCGGGCCGCCGCCGCGGCGATGGCCCGCCCGGTCGCCGTGGAACCCACGTGCGCCACCACGTCGACCTCCTGGGCGGCCAGCGCCGCACCGACCTGCGGCCCGCCGGTGAGCAGCGACAGCACCCCGGCCGGCAGCGCCTCGTCCAGCGCCCGCGCCAGCAGCCAACCCGTCGCCGGCGTCCGTTCGCTGGGCTTGTAGAGCACCACGTTGCCGGTGACCAGGGCCGCGCCGAGCAGCCCGCAGGAGACCGCCACCGGGTCGTTCCACGGGGTGATCGCGGCCACCACGCCGCGCGGCTGCGGGGTCATGAAGTCAAGCGCGTCCTGTGCGCCGTTGAGCGTCCGTCCGCCGCGCAGCGGGGCCAGCTCCGCGTACTGTCGCAGGGTGCCGATGCCCGCCTCGACGCCGCCGCGGGCGTCCGCCAGGGGTTTGCCCATCTCCGCCGTGACCGCCGCCGCCAGCTCGTCGGTGGCCGCCGCCACCGCGTCCGCGGCGCGGTGCAGCGCCGCCGCCCGCGCGGCCGGCGCGGTCGCCGCCCACTGGTCCGCCGCGCCGCGCGCCGCCTGTGCCGCCTTGCCGACCTCGTCGGCGGTGGCCACCGGCGCCGCGCTGACCGGCGAACCGTCCGCCGGGTCGTGCACGACCAGCTCACCGCCGTCGCCGCCCGCACCCCACACCCCGCCCACCAGCTGCGCAACCGTGTACATGCGGCGCTGGATGCCCGGGCCCGGGCGAGGCAAACGCGTTTCGCCCGGTTGCGCGCCGGGTAGCCGGATCGGATGACTACCACCGGCGCGCAGAGCGCGGACGCCGTCGTCGTCGGGGCGGGTCACAACGGGCTGGTCGCGGCCAACCTGCTTGCCGACGCCGGATGGGACGTGGTCGTGCTGGAGGCCACCGCCGTGCCCGGCGGGGCCGTCCGCTCCGGCGAGGTGACCGCGCCCGGCTACCTCAGCGACCTCTACAGCTCCTTCTACCCCCTGGGGTACGCCTCGCCGGTGCTGCGCGGGCTCGATCTGGGCCGGCACGGCCTGTCCTGGCGGCACGCCCCGGACGTGCTGGCGCACCTGCTGCCCGACGGGCGGGCCGCGGTGATCAACCGGGATCCGGACGTCACAGCCGCCTCGCTCGAGCAGTTCGCCCCTGGTGACGGCAAGCGCTGGCTCAACGCGTACACCGACTGGCTCGACGTGGCTGAGCCGATGCTGGACACCATCACCACGCCGTTCCCGCCGGTACGCGGCGGGCTGGGTCTGCTGCGCCGGCTGCGGATCGCCGGCGCGCTACGGCTGGCCCGGCGGCTCGTGGTGCCGGTGCGAAAGCTCGGCGACGAACTCTTCGACGGCCCCGGCGGGCCGGCCCTGCTGGCCGGCTGCGCCCTGCACACCGACCTGTCCCCGGAGGAGGCCGGCTCCGGGGTGTACGGGTGGCTGCTGGCCATGCTCGGTCAGCAGGTTGGCTGGCCGGTCCCCGACGGCGGCGCGCAGCAGATCACCAACGCGCTCGTCGACCGCCTCCAGGAGCGCGGCGGGACGATCATCTACGGCGCCGCCGTCGACCGGGTGCTCACCGCCCGAGGCCGGGCGATGGGCGTCCGCACCGTCGGCGGGGCGCTGTGGCGGGCCCGCCGGGCCGTGCTCGCCGACGTGCCGGCCCCCGCGCTCTACCTCGACCTGGTCGGCGCGGCGGCGCTGCCGTCCCGGCTGGTCGAGGACCTGGCGCACTTCCGCTGGGACGGCTCGACGCTCAAGGTGGACTGGGCGCTCTCCGCGCCGGTGCCGTGGACGAACCGGCAGGTGGCCGGCTCGGGCACCGTGCACCTCGGCGCGGACCTGAACGGGCTCACCCACTACGCCGGCGAGCTGGCCCGAGGCGAGCTGCCCCGCGACCCGTTCCTGCTGGTGGGGCAGATGTCGGTGGCCGACCCGAGCCACTCCCCGCCGGGCACCGAGTCGTTGTGGGCGTACACCCACCTGCCGTTCCGGCGGGACTGGCGGGCCGACGACGTCGTCGGGCACGTGCAGCGGATGGAGGACGTGCTGGAGGCGGCGGCCCCGGGCTTCCGGCAACTGATCGTGGGCCGGCACGTGGCCGGGCCGGCCGACCTGGAGAAGGAGAACCCGAGCCTGGTCGGCGGTGCGCTCGGCGGTGGCACGGCCGCCGCGTACCAGCAGCTGTTCCTGCGTCCGATCCCCGGCCTGGGCCGCGCGGACACCCCGGTGGACCGGCTCTTCCTGGCCAGTTCGTCGGCGCACCCCGGGGGCGGGGTGCACGGCGCGCCAGGCGCGAACGCGGCCCGCGCTGCGCTGGCCCGCGACCGCGCGCTCACCGGCCGCGCCTACGCCGCCGCAATCGCCCAGGCCCACAAAGCCGTCTACCCCACCTAAGCCCACCGGCCCCCAGACCCGGTTGATCAAGAGGTTTGCGTCGGTGTCCGGCCCGGATCTGACGCAAGCCTCTTGATCAACCAGATGGGGGCGGGGTCAGCGGGTGATGTTGCGGTGCTTGTTGCGGAGGCGGAAGGGCATCAACGCACTCTCGATCTTGGTGGCGGTGGTCATCTTCGACTCGCCGTCGCGCCGCTCCTCGAAGCGGATCGGCACCTCCAGGATCGTGTGCCCCAGCTTGGTGGCCAGGTAGTGCATCTCCACCTGGAAGCTGTAGCCGTTGGACTGCACCCGGTCCAGGCCGATGTCCCGCAGGGCGTCCGCCCGCCAGATCTTGAAGCCGGCCGTCAGGTCCCGGATCCGCACCCGCAGCAGGGTGTGCACGTACAGGTTCGCCCAGCCGCTGAGCGCCCGGCGGTACAGCGGCCAGTTCTCGTCCAGCTCGCCACCGGGCACGTACCGGGAACCGATCACCACGCCGGCCTGGGTGGAGAGCAGGGCACCGAGCATCCCCGGCAGCGCCTCCGGCGGATGCGACAGGTCGGCGTCCATCTGGGCCACGTACTCGGCGCCACCGTCGAGGGCACGCCCGATCCCGTCCACGTAGGCCCGGCCCAGGCCCTCCTTGCCGGCCCGGTGCACCACCTCGATCCGATCCGGGTGCTCGATGGCCAACTTGTCGGCCACCTCGCCGGTGCCGTCGGGGGAGTTGTCGTCGGCGACGAGGATGCGCAGCCCCGGCAGCGGCAGCGCGAGCAGCCGCTCGACCAGCGCCGGGAGGTTGCCCGCCTCGTTGTAGGTGGGCACCACGACGGTCAGGCGTGCGTCCCGCCACGGCGACGGCAGCTGCACGGGCTCGATCATGTCGGACATCCTCGGTTTGCGGACAGGGCTACCTGAGAGGGTATCCAGTTGTCGCGTCCGAGTGGAAAACGCTCCCCTTCCGGGCGTTGCGGGCGAGGTCACCCCAATGGTGGCGGGCGCCCACAGCGCGGCTCACCGCAGTCGCCGGGCCACCGCGGTGAGGGCCAGCGCCACACCGGCGAGCGCGACTCCGGACAGCGCCGGCTTGTGGGTGCCCACCCACAGCGCCGCCGAGCGGTCGCGCGCCCGGTCGGCGAACACGCCCGCCGCACCCCGGTCCCGGTCCTCGTCGCCGGGGTGGTCCAGGTTGTCCCGCCAGGTGCCGGGGTCGATCCTCTCGCCGGTCTGCTGGCTGTCGTACCCGTCGCGGGCTAGCTTCCGGTCGAGCAGCCCGGGGATCAGGATGTCGCCCAGCCGGGCACGCCAGGTCGGACCGCCGACGTTGAGCTCCCGGGGACCGTGGTCGGCGGCCCACACGATCGCGCGGGCGGCCACCTCCGGCGCGAAGATCGGCGGCACCGGCTGCGGATGCCGGGGCAACCGGGTACGCACCCAGGAGAACTGCGGCGTGTTCACCGCGGGCAGCTGCACCATCGACAGCTTCACCCCGGGGCAGTCGTGCAGCAGCTCGGCCCGCAGGGAGTCGTTGAACCCCTGCACGGCGTGCTTGCTCGCGCAGTACGCCGACTGCAACGGGATCCCCCGGTACGCCAGCGCGGAGCCCACCTGCACGATCGCGCCCCGACCGTGCGCGCGCATGTGCCGCAGCGCCGCGAGGGTGCCGTGCACCGTACCCAGGTAGGTGACCTCGGTGACCCGCCGGAACTCGCGGGCCGGGATCTCCCACGCCGGCGCGAACACCGACACCATGGCGTTGTTGACCCACACGTCGATGCCGCCCCAGCGGTGCACGACGTCGTCGGCGGCCTGCTGCACCGCGCCCGCGTCCGCCACGTCGACCCGGTGGACGCGCACGTCGGCGGCGCCGCGCAGCCGGCAGTCCCGCTCGGCGGCGGCCAGGCCGGCCTCGCCCCGGGCCAGCAACGCCAACCGGGCGCCCCGGGCCGCGTACGCCTGCGCCACCGCACGGCCCACGCCGGCGCTCGCGCCGGTCACCACAACGGTCTGCGTCACGGTCACCCCTTCTGACGGGTGGCGATGTCCGAGAGCCGGTTCAGGGTCTCCCGGTTACGCAGGTGCAGCACCAGGTCGTTGAGCTTGTTACGGACCCAGCGCAGCGGGCCGGCGGCGAAGTCCTCGCCGATCCGTACCCGGGTGGCGCCGTCGCCCACGGGTTCCAGGGTGAACGACACGACCGCCTCGCCGGCCGGCCACAGACCGGCCCGCAGCACGAGCCGGCGCGGTGGTTCGCAGACCAGCACCGTGGACGCGTCCTGCAACGAGAACGGCCACGGGCCGGCCCGGTGGTGCAGCTGACTGCCCACTCGCGGCCACGCGTCGTCGACGTCCCGCACGTGTGCCGTGCCGACCACCCAGTCGCTGTACGTCCACCCGTCGGCCAGCACGTCGAACACCTGCTGCGGGGGAGCTTCGATCACTTTCTCCACAATCGCCACTGGGCTCCCATACCCGCGCGGCGGTGGTGCTAACGACCTGCGGGTTAGCTTCTCCCGGGCGGCGGGTAAGGCCGACGCGGGGCACCCGTGGCGGCGCTGGCCCACCGCGTCCACGACGACGTTTACTCCTCGGGGCGCAGGGAACCCGCCGCCTGTGCGACAGGACCAGGAGGATCCGGATCAGCGCAGGTCAGCCCGGGTGTACGCCCGCGCTGGCCAGGCCTGGTCCGGGCCCGTCGGGAGCCCCCGCGGGGTCCTGTACGACGCCGTGCTGCTCGACCGGGACGGCACCCTGATCGAGGACGTGCCGTACAACGGTGATCCGGAGAAGGTGCGGCCGGTGCCGGGCGCGCGGGCGGCGCTGGACCGGTTGCGGGCCGCCGGCCTGCGACTGGCGGTGGTGACGAACCAGTCGGGTCTGGCGCGTGGCTACTTCACCGAGGAGCAGATGCGGGCGGTGCACTCCCGCGTCGAGGAGCTGCTGGGCCGCTTCGACGCGTGGTTGGTCTGCCCGCACGACGACGCCGACGGGTGTGACTGCCGCAAACCGGCGCCCGGGCTGGTGCACGCCGCCGCCCGACAGCTGGGCACGAGCGCGTCGCGGTGCGTCATGGTCGGCGACATCGGCCGGGACGTCGCCGCCGCACTTGCCGCCGGCGCGGCGGGGGTGCTGGTGCCCACACCGGTGACCCGGCCGGAGGAGGTCGCCGCCGCCGGATGGGTGGCCGCCGACCTGCCCTCGGCGGTGCGGGAGATCCTGCGCCGCCAGGAGGCGGTACGCCCCGAGCCGGGCGGTGAGCGGATCGGGACGGCGTTGGTGGTGCGGTCGGACTCGGCCGGGGACGTGCTGGTCACCGGGCCGGCGATCCGTGCGGTGGCGGCGGGCGCGCGGCGCGTGGTGCTGCTGTGCGGGCCGCGTGGACGAGCCGCCGCCGAGCTGCTGCCCGGCGTCGACGAGATCATCGAACACCCGCTGCCGTGGATCGACCCCACTCCGGCGCCCGTCGATCCGGCGGCCGTGCGCGACCTGACCGCGCGCCTCGCCGCCGTCGACGCGGACCAGGCAGTGGTGTTCACCTCCTTCCACCAGTCGGCCCTGCCCCTGGCGCTGCTGCTGCGGATGGCCGCTATCGGCCGGATCGCGGCGATCAGCGACGACTACCCGGGCTCCCTGCTGGACGTACGCCACCGGGTGCCGGTGGGCGTCCCCGAGCCCGAACGCGCGCTCTCCCTCGCCGCCGCCGCCGGCCACCGGCTGCCCGACGGCGACGAGCCGGTGCTCCGGCTCCGGCCGGATGCCCTGCCCCCGCTCCCGGCCGGTCTCGGCGATCCCGGGTACGTGGTGCTGCACCCCGGCTCGGCCGCGTCGAGCCGGGCCTGCCCGCCCGAGCTGGCGACCCGGATCGCCGGCGCGCTGAGCGCCGCCGGGCACCGGGTGCTGGTCACCGGCGGTCCCGACGAGCGAGCGGTCACCGCCCGCGTCGCGGCGGCCGGCGGCATCGACCTGGGCGGCCGGACGGATCTGGCCGGCCTGGCCGCGATCGTGGCGGACGCCGCCGCGGTGGTGGTCGGCAACACCGGCCCCGCGCACCTCGCCGCCGCCGCCGGAGTGCCGGTGGTGAGCCTGTTCGCGCCGACCGTCCCGTTCGGACAGTGGGGGCCGTACCGGGTGCCGACCGTCCGACTCGGGGACGCCGCCGCGCCCTGCCGGGACACCCGGGCCGCCAGCTGCCCCGTCCCCGGGCACCCGTGCCTGAGCGACGTCGAGCCGGCCGAGGTGGTCGAGGCGCTGCGGGTGCTCGCCGTTGCCGGTGGTGGCGGCCGATGAACGTCCTGCTCTGGCACGTGCACGGCTCCTGGACGACGTCGTTCGTGCACGGCCGTCACCGCTACCTGATCCCCACCACACCCGACCGGGGTCCGTACGGCCTCGGCCGGGCCCGCACCTACCAGTGGCCGGACACCGCAGTCGAGGTGAGCCCGGACGAGCTGCCCGACGCCGACGTCGACCTGGTCATCCTGCAACGGCCCGAGGAGATCGACCTGGCCGAACAGTGGCTGCGCCGCCGTCCCGGCCGGGACGTCCCCGCCATCTACGTCGAGCACAACACCCCCAAGGGCGACGTGCCGAACACGCGCCACCCGATGGCCGACCGTGACGACCTGCTGATCGCCCACGTCACAGGCTTCAACCAGATCTTCTGGGACACCGGCACCACCCGCACCACAGTCGTCGACCACGGCATCGTCGCCCCCGCCGTGTCCTACACGGGCGAGCTGGACCGGCTCGCCGTCGTGATCAACGAGCCGGTGCGCCGGGGGCGGGTCACCGGCACCGACCTGCTGCCCCGCTTCGCCGAGATCGCCCCCCTCGACGTGTTCGGCATGGGCGTCGCCGGCCTCGCCGACCACCTGGGTCTGCCCGCCGACCGGCTCACCAGCCACGACGACGTGCCCCAGGACCGGATGCACGCCGAGCTGGCGCGGCGGCGCGCGTACCTGCACCTGTGCCGCTGGACCTCGCTCGGGCTCAGCCTCATCGAGGCCATGGCGATCGGCATGCCTGTCGTCGCGCTCGCCACCACCGAGGCGGTGACTGCCGTACCCCCGGGGGCGGGGGCCCTCGCCACCCGGACGGACACCCTGCTCGACGCGGCCCGCCGGTTCATCGCCGAACCGGAGGCCGCGCGTCAGGCCGGCGCGGTGGCACGGACCGCCGCACGGGACAGATACGGCCTCGACCGTTTCCTCGCTGACTGGGACCGGCTGCTGGAGGAGGAGATATGCGGATCGCGATGATCTCGGAGCACGCCAGCCCGCTCGCCATCCTCGGAGGCGAGGACGCCGGCGGCCAGAACACGCACGTCGCGGAGCTGTCCGCCGCGCTCGCCGCCGCCGGCCACGAGGTGCGGGTCTACACCCGCCGCGACGCGCTCGACCTGCCGGTGACGGTCCGCAGCCCGGACGGGTACGACGTGGTGCACGTACCCGCCGGGCCGGCCGAGCCGGTGGCCAAGGACGCGTTGCTTCCGCACATGCGGGAGTTCAGCCGCTGGCTGGTCGAGCGGTGGCGGGGCGGCGACTGGACACCCGAGGTGATCCACGCGCACTTCTGGATGAGTGGCCTGGCCGCGTTGACCGCCGGGCGGCAGACCGGGGTGCCGGTGGTGCAGACGTACCACGCGTTGGGCACCGTGAAGCGTCGCTACCAGGGCGTACAGGACACCAGCCCGGCACGCCGGATCGCGTACGAGCGGGAGTTGGGCCGCTCGGTGGACCGGGTGGTCGCGCAGTGCCGCGACGAGGTCGGCGAGCTGGTCCGGATGGGAGTGCCCCGGTCCCGGATGACTGTGGTGCCCTCCGGCGTCAACCTCTCCACGTTCGCCCCCCTCGGGCCGGCCGCCGACCGGGAGCCCGGGCGGGCCCGGATCCTGACCGTGGGCCGGCTGGTCGAGCGCAAGGGCTTCCAGACTGTCGTGCGCGCGATGGCGCTGGTCCCCGACGCCGAGTGCGTGGTGGTCGGCGGCCCGCCCGAGGGGCTGCTGGAGACCGACCCGTACGCCCGCCGGCTGCGGGCGCTCGCCGAGACGTGCGGGGTGGCCGACCGGGTGCACCTGGTCGGCGCCGTGCCCCGGGAGGAGATGGGCCGCTGGTACCGCTCGGCGGACCTGCTCGTCGCCGCGCCCTGGTACGAGCCGTTCGGCCTGACCCCGCTGGAGGCGATGGCCTGCGGGGTGCCGGTCGTCGGCACCGCCGTGGGTGGCATCCGGGACACGGTGGTCGACGGGACGACCGGGGATCTCGTACCGGCGCGGGACCCGAGGGCGCTGGCCACCGCGATCCAGGGTCTGCTCGACGACCGGATCCGGCGCTTCGCCTACGCCACGGCGGCACGTGAGCGGGCCCGTTCCCGGTACTCGTGGGCGGCGACCGCGGAGCGGCTGGCGGAGGTCTACGGCGAGGTGGCCGCGGTGCGCCGGCCGACCCGGGTGGTGGCCTGATGCCGGCGGGCAACCTGCTGGAGACCCACCTGACGAACCTGGCGGCGGCGCTGGTGCCGTACCGGCTCTGCGAGCCGCAGGTGGCGCGCTGGGGTGCCGAGTTGGCCCACCGGCTGACGGCCGGCGGCCGGTTGCTGGTCGCCGGCAACGGCGGGAGCGCCGCCGAGGCCCAGCACCTGACCGCCGAGCTGGTGGGCAAGCTGCACCACGACCGGCAGCCGTTGTCGGCGATCGCCCTGCACGCCGAGACGAGTGCGGTCACCGCCATCGCCAACGACTACGGCTACACCGACGTGTACGCCCGGCAGGTCCGCGCGCACGGGCGGCCCGGCGACGTCCTGCTGCTGCTGAGCACCAGCGGCGCCAGCGAGAACCTGCTCACCGCCGCGAGGGCCGGCCGCGACGCCGGCCTCACCACGTGGGCGCTCACCGGTCCGACTCCCAACGCCCTCGCCGAGGCGTGCGACGAGGTGCTCGCCGTGTCGTCGACCGACACCCAGGTCGTTCAGGAGCTGCACCTCGTCACGAGTCATCTGATCTGCGAGTACCTCGAAAAGGAACTGCCCCCGTCGGCTGTCACCGCGTCGTCGTCTCCGGTTCGGACCGGGGTCGAGGTGGTGCTCGACGGCGGGGCCGGACAGCAGGTCGACGCGTGAGGATGAGGAGGAAAGCGTGAGGGGACCCGTGGTGGTGGTCGGGGACACCCTGCTCGACCGGGACGTGGAAGGGGTGGTGAACCGCCTCTGCCCGGACTCGCCGGTGCCGGTGCTCGACGAGACGGTGGCCACCGACCGGCCCGGTGGGGCCGGTCTGGCGGCGGTGTTCGCCGCCGCGCAGGGCGCCGAGGTGGTGCTGGTGACCGCTCTAGCCGACGATGCCGGTGGTGCCCGCCTGAGTGCCCTGCTCGCCGCCGCCGGCGTGCGGGTGTACCCGCTGCCCCTGTCCGGTGCGACGCCGGAGAAGATCCGGCTGCGGGCCCGGGGCCGGGTGCTGCTGCGCCATGACCGCGGCGGTGTGCCCGGCGAGCCGGGCCAGCCCTCCGAGGAGGTGTTGCGCGTGATCGGCGCGTCGTCGGCGGTGCTGGTCAGCGACTACGGCCGGGGGGTGGCCCGGCAGCCGGCGCTGCGCGACGCCCTCGCCGCCACCCGCGCGCCTGTGGTGTGGGACCCGCATCCGCGTGGCCCCGCCGCGGTGCCCGGCGTGCACCTGGCCACTCCGAACGAGTCGGAGGTGCGCGAGCTGGTCCCGGCGCTGCCCGGGACGTCCCGGCTGGCCGCCGCGTCCCGGGGCGCGCAGGGGCTGCGCCGGCGCTGGCGGGCCGGGGCGGTCGCGGTGACCCTGGGCGGGGACGGCGCGTTGCTCTGCCACGCCGGGTCGACGCCGCTGGTGGTGCCCACCCCGGGCAGCGCCGAGGGGGACACCTGCGGCGCGGGCGACCGGTTCGCGGCGGCCGCCAGCCTCGCGCTGGCCCAGGGCGCGCTGGTCTCCGAGGCGGTGCAGGCGGCCGTCGCGGAGGCGTCCGCGTACGTGGCCGGTGGGGGTGTCGCCGCGGCCCTGCCGTCGCCGGCTGGCGACCGCAACCATCCGGTACGTGCCGCCGTGCCCGGCCCCGGCGGTGACCGGGTGGGCGTCGCTCCCGTCGCCGCGCTGCTGGCCGAGGTCCGTGCCGCGGGCGGCACGGTGGTGGCGACCGGGGGCTGCTTCGACCTGCTGCACGCCGGGCACGTGGCGACCCTCCAGGCCGCCCGGCAGCTCGGCGACTGCCTGATCGTGTGCCTCAACTCCGACGCCAGCGTGGCCGGGTTGAAGGGGCCGGACCGGCCGGTCATGTCCGAGGGGGACCGGGCGCGGCTGCTCGCGGCGCTGAGCTGCGTCGACGCGGTCATGGTCTTCGACGAGTCGACCCCGGAAGCGGCGTTGTCGTGGCTGCGGCCGGACATCTGGGTCAAGGGCGGGGACTACGCCACCGGGGGAGGGGACGCCGCGAGTCTGCCGGAGGCGGAGGTCCTGCGCCGGTGGGGCGGCAACACGGTGGTGGTGCCCTACCTGGACGGTCGGTCCACGACCGACATGATCGCCCGTTCGGTCGCGCCGGTGTCGACGCCGGAGCGGGTCCGATGACCGCCACCGGCCCGAGCGTCCTCGTGACGGGCGGCTCCAGCGGGCTCGGCGCGGCGGTGGTCGCCGCGGTGGCCGCCGCCGGCGGCCGGCCGCTCGTACTGGACCGGCAGCCGCCTGTCGACGGAGTCTCCTGGACCGAGTGCGACCTGGCCGACACCCGGGCCGCCGAGGCCGCGACGCGGCACCTCGCCGAGCAGGCCGGCGGCCTGGACGCGGTGGTCACTGCCGCCGGCATGGACGTGCCGGGCCGGCTCGCCGACGTACCGGGCGAGACGTGGGACCGGATCGTGGCCGTCGACCTGCTCGCGACGGCCGCCGTGATCCGGGCCGCGCTGCCGTTCCTGTTGACCTCCCGGGGCCGCGTCGTCACTGTCGCCTCCACCCTGGGCGTCAAGGCGGTAAGCGACGCCACCGCGTACTGCGCCGCGAAGTTCGGCGTGGTGGGTTTCACCCGGGCGTTGGCCGCCGAACTCGCCGGCCAGGTCGGCGTGACCCTGCTGCTTCCGGGCGGGATGCGGACGGCGTTCTTCGACGAGCGGGACCCGCAGTACAAGCCGGGACCGGACGCCATCCTCAACGACCCCGCCGACACCGCCGCGGCGATCATGTTCGCGCTCAACCAGCCGGCCGGGTGCGCGGTACGGGAACTTGTCGTCTGCGCCGAGCAGGAGACGTCGTACCCGTGATCCTGGTCCTGCGGGCCCTGGGCGTCGGCGACCTGGTCACCGCCGTGCCCGCGCTGCGGGCGTTGCGGGCCGCGTACCCCGGTCGGGAGCTGGCGCTCGCCGCGCCGGCCTGGCTGGCCCCGCTCGTCGACCTGGTCGGCGGCGTCGACCGGCTGGTGGACACCGACGGTCTGGACCGGCCGGTGCGGGTCGGGTCGGCGCCGCGCGTCGCCGTCAACCTGCACGGGCGCGGCCCGGGATCGCACCGTTTGCTGGCCGCGACCCGGCCCGGGCGGCTGCTCGCCTTCGCCAACCAGGAGGCTGGCTTTCCCGCCGGACCGGAGTGGGTCGAGCGGGAACACGAGGTGGACCGCTGGTGCCGGCTGCTGTCCTGGTACGGCATCCCGGCTGACCGCGCCGACCTCGGCCTGCGCCGGCCCGAGCCGGCGGGACTGCCCACCGGGGCCACCCTGCTGCATCCGGGCAGCAAGATCCCCGCGAAGCGCTGGCCGGCGGACCGGTTCGCGGCACTGGCCCGCGCCCTCACCGACCAGGGGCACCGGGTGCTGCTCACCGGCTCGGCCGACGAGCGGGCTATCGCCGTACGGGTGGCCGACGACGCCGGACTGCCGGCCGAGGCCGTGCTCGCCGGGCGGACCGACCTCGGCGCGCTCGCCGCGTTGGTGGCCGGCGCCCGCCTGGTGGTCAGCGGGGACACCGGGGTGGCGCACGTCGCCACCGCGTACGGCACCCCGTCGGTGGTGCTGTTCGGGCCGGTGCCGCCGGCGCTCTGGGGGCCACCACCGGACCGCCCCCGGCATCGCGTGCTCTGGGCCGGCGAGATGGATTGGCCCAGCTGGGACGGGGTAGGAAGCCACCCGATGCTGGCGGCCCTGGGCCTCGACGAGGTGCTGGCCGCCGTGGCCGAGGTGGAACGGGTGGTGCGGGTCTCCGGTGCGATTGCGGCGTAGCGATCCGGGCCGGCCGGGATACCGGCGTCGCCGGCGCGGCAGGGGCTGGCTCTTTCTCGACCCGGCCGGCGACCCGGTCAGGGACCCCGACGTCCTGGCCCGGCTGCGGGACCTCGTCATCCCGCCGGCCTGGCAGGACGTGTGGATCTCGCCGTACCCGAACGGGCACATCCAGGCGACAGGCATCGACGCGGCCGGCCGCAAGCAGTACCTCTACCACCCCGTGTGGCGGGAGAAGCAGGACGAGGCGAAGTTCGACCGCATGCTGGAGGTGGCGCGGCGGCTGCCGGCGCTGCGCGAGCGGGTGGGTCGGGACCTGGACGGACGGGGCCTGGGCCGGGACCGGGTGCTCGCCACGGTGGCCCGGCTGCTGGACATGGGGATGTTCCGGGTGGGCAACGAGCAGTACGCGGCCGGCGACGACCCGACGTTCGGGGTGTCCACCCTGCGCCCCGAGCACGCCCGGACCCGGGGCGGCTGCGTGGTCTTCGAGTTCCCCGCCAAGGGCGGCATCGAGCAGGTACGCCGGATCGAGGATCCGGAGCTGTGCGGGGTGCTCGTCGACCTGCGTCGGCGCCGGCGGCGTGCCGAGCGGCTGTTCGGTTACTGGGACGGCCGGGAGTGGCGCGACGTGCGCAGCGACGAGGTCAACGGCTACCTGCGCGACGCCAGCGGCGGGGAGATGACGGCCAAGGACTTCCGGACCTGGCACGCCACGGTGCTCGCCGCGACCGAGTTGGCGACTGTCGGCCTGGCCCGTTCGGTGACCGCGCGCCGCAGGGCGGTGGCGGCTGTGATGCGTGAGGTGGCGGACCTGCTGGGCAACACCCCCACGGTGGCCCGGACGTCCTACGTGGACCCTCGGGTCGTCGACCTCTACCACGACGGGGTGGTGGTGCCTGTCGACCCGGGCGCGCCGCGCGAGGAGGCCGAACGGGTCGTGTTGGCGGCGCTGGAAAAGGCCTGAGCGGCCCGCCGGCGATCCTGGGACACCGGGCGGCCGCCCGCCGCGCATGGCGGCGGGCGCCTCGCCACGGCCCCCCGTTAGCGGCCCACCGGGTGACGGCCGGCCGCTGCCCAGTCAGTCTGCCGGAGGCGGGTTGACGGTGGATGCCGGGCGGTTGACGATCCGTGCCGGATCCGAGGTGGACTCCCGGTACGCCTGCGGGCTGGCGCCGTACGCCGCCCGGAACACCCGGCTGAAGTGGGCCTTGTCGGGAAAGCCCCACCGCGCGGCGATGACCTGGACGGGCTGGGTACGCAGGGCCGGGTCGGTCAGGTCGCGCCGGCACCGGGCCAACCGCACGTCGCGGATGTACGAGGCCACTGTCGTCTCCTGGGCCTCGAACAGCCGGTGCAGCGAGCGCAACGAGATGTGGTGGGCGTCGGCGACGACCCGTGGGCTGAGCGCCGGGTCGCCGACGTGGCGGTGGACGTACGCCTGCACCTGGGTGACCAGCGCCCGGCGGCGTACCTCGGTCGGCACCTCGTCCTCGGCGACCAGATGCCGGCCGAGCATGGTGGTGGCCAGGTCCAGTCCGACCGCGCCGAGGCGGCCGGCGTCGGCGGCATGGTACTGCTCGGGGTGCCCGGTGACCTGGAGCAGGAACTGTGCCAGAAGTGCCCCGATGCCCTCCCGGCCGGACATCTTTCCCCCGAAGAGCGCGGCCATCCGGTGCGGCGGCAGTGGCAGGGCGGCGTGCGGGATCATCGTGATGACCGAGGTGGCGCGTTCCCGCTCGGGGTCGGTCGCGTGGTGGCCGACGTCGTGCGGGCGGGAGACGTTGTAGAAGGTGAACTCACCGGCCCGGATCTCGCTGTGACGGCCGTCCTGGCTCGACGTTCCGACGCCGTCGGTGGTGAGGGCGAGCATGTACACCTCCGGGTCCGACTGGCGGATCAGCTTGGGGGTCCGGGTGGCCTCCAGTGACGGGTAGTGGTACTTGACCAGATGGATCGGGCCGAGCTCGATGAAGGCGGCGTGGGCGGCGAAGTCGTCGTCGTGCGCGGATGAGATCCGCATCGGCGCCGAGGTACGCGCGACCAGGTCCAGCCACATGCCGAACCGCTCGCCCGGGGGCAGGACTGTGGTGTCGACGGTCTGCCGGTGCAGCATCGGCGCCCCTCAGGACGCTCGTCGGTCGACGAGTGCCTCGATGCCGTCGAGGATCCGGTCGAGGCCGAAGGTGAACTCGTCGTCGGGGTCGTCGTCCTGGTTGAGGACGCCGGAGGTCAGCACCCGGTGCAGTGCGGGGAAGCGCGCGGGATCGATGAGTCGGGCCACGGTACGACCGTACGCGGGCATCATCTCGCCGGGCTTGACGCCGGCCGCCCGGCTGCCCTCGGCGATCTGGGCGGTAAGCGTGGCCTCGTTGCGGACGTAGCCGGTGACCAGCAGGATCACCGACATCTTCTCGCCCGCGGCCAGGTGGGTGTCGTCGAGGCAGCGCAGCCCGTCCTCCAGCCAGCCGAGCTGCTGGGGGGTGATCGGCGGGCCGGTGATCGGCACGTGCAGCAGCCAGGTGCGGTGCCGCAGCACGTCGCGTTCGGCCCGGGCCCAGCGGGTCAGGCCGGCTCGCCAGCCGTCGCCGGGGGCAGCCGGGCCGGGCGGTGGGCCGTAGCCCGCGTCGACCATGAGCAGGAGCAGGTCGTCCTTCGAGCCGATGTGGCGGTAGAGGGCCATCGTGGCGGCGCCCAGTTCCTTGGCGACCCGGCTCATCGAGACGGCGGCCAGCCCGTCGGCGTCGGCCACCCGTACGGCGGCGTCCACGATGCCGGGCACGCTCAGCCCGGGGCGGGGCCCCTTGGGTGGCCGCTCGCGTAGCCCCCAGGCGCTCTCGATGGCCGGGGGGAGCGCCGGCCCGCTGTCGTCTTTCTTCGCCGCCACATGTCCTCCTTGCTTCGCCATCCTAGTTCTGCGTATGGTCTACGCATTACAGCGTACGGCATACGCAGAAGGGATCTGATCATGACGACGACGATCACACAGGCACCGAGGGCGGGCCGGCGGGAGTGGATCGGGTTCACGGTGCTGATGCTGCCGCTGCTCCTGGTCTCGATGGACGTGTCGGTGCTCTACTTCGCCGTCCCGTTCATCAGCGAGGAACTGCGCCCCACCGCCACCCAGCAGCTCTGGATCTTCGACATCTACGGCTTCGTACTGGCCGGCCTGCTGATCACGATGGGCGCTCTCGGTGACCGGATCGGCAGGCGCCGACTGCTGCTGCTCGGCGCCACCGCGTTCGGCGCGGCGTCGCTGCTCGCCGCGTACGCCCACAGCGCCGAGACGCTCATCGCCGCGCGTGCCGTGCTCGGCATCGGCGGCGCCACACTGATGCCCTCCACCCTCGCCCTGGTCCGCAACATGTTCCACGACGCCCGGCAGCGGGGCACCGCGATCGGCATCTGGACGGCCACGCTCACCGGCGGCATCGCGATCGGTCCGGTGTTAAGCGGCGTCCTGCTGGAGCACTTCTGGTGGGGCTCGATCTTCCTCATCAACATTCCGGCGATGCTGATGCTGCTCCTGCTCGCCCCGGTCCTGGTGCCCGAGTTCCGCAACCCGGCCGCCGGGCCGTTCGACCTGGTCAGCGCGGTCCTGTCACTCGGCGCGCTGCTGCCGGTGATCTACGGCATCAAGGAGATGGCTCGCGACGGCGTCGACGCGACGCGGGTCCTCGCGGTCGTCGCCGGCCTGCTCGTCGCGGCGCTGTTCGTGCGCCGGCAGCGGACCCGCGCGTACCCGATGATCGACCTGGCGCTGTTCCGCCGACCCGGCTTCGGCGGCTCGCTCGCGGTCAACCTGCTGGCGATGTTCGCGCTCGTCGGCTTCGCCATCTTCACCACCCAGCACCTCCAGCTGGTGCTCGGCATGAGCCCGCTGCGGGCGGCACTGTGGAGCCTCGTACCGTCGCTCGCCGTCGGAGGTGTCGCGCCGGCCGCCGCCGCGCTCGCCCAGCGCGTGGAGCGGGCGTACCTGATCGGGGCGGGTTTCGGGATCGCGGTGCTCGGCTTCGTGGTGCTGACCCGGGTCACGCCGGACTCGCCCCTGTGGCTGCTGCTGGCCGGCGCCAGCGTCTACGCGGGCGGCCTGGTGATGGTGATGTCCCTCGTCACCGAGTTGGTCCTCGGCGCGGCGCCGCCGGAGCAGGCCGGCGTCGCCTCCGCGCTCACCGAGTCCGGCAGCGAGCTGGGCGGCGCGCTGGGAATGGCGATCCTGGGCAGCGTGGGCGCGGCCGTCTACCGGCGCGAGGTCGTCGACGGTCTGCCCGCCGACCTGCCGCAGGGCGCCCGGGACGCGGCTCGGGAGACGTTGGGCGGTGCGCTCGCCGTGGCCAAGGGGCTGCCGGGGGAGCTGGGTGACGCAGTGCTGCATGCCGCCCGGTACGCGTTCGCCGACGGGCTGCACCTGGCCGCGTACGCGGCCATGGCGGCGATGCTGCTGGGAGCGGCGACCGCGCTGCTGACGCTGCGCGGTGTGCGACCGGCCGACCCCGCGGCGGTGACCGCCGCCGAGCCGACCGGTACGCCTGTGTCGTCGGTCAGTCGGTGAGGACGTGCGCCAGCCGGTCCCGGAAGCGCCGCTCGGAGTCGCTTACCGTCTCACCGCCGAGGCCCAGCAGCCCACCGCTGGACGCGGCGCCCACCACCTGCTCGGCGATGGTGACCAGCCAGTGCTTGTACGCGCCGGCTTCGCCCTCGTCGACGCGCGCGGCCAGCAGCGCGGCGGCCTCGCCGGCCCGCAGCAGCACGTCGTCGATGTACGCCCGGGGGTCGGCGGGCTCGATGACAGGCAGTTCCTCACCGGTCTCCGGGTCACCGACGCGGGTCACGATCTCGCCGGCCACGGCGGCGACCAGCGCACTGGCCGACTCCCGGCCGGCGGCGATGGTCTCCAGCCCGGCCGCGTTCTCCGCCATCGTCCGGCGGGTGCCGTCGGACTCGGCGGCGCTGGCGGCGGTCAGCACCGACTGCGGCAGGCCGACGAGCAGCCCCCACTCACCGTCGGAGAAACCAAAACCGGTGTACGCCGGCTGCTCGATCACGGCAACGCCCCTTCCGCCCTGCTCTGTGTGGTCAATCGGTGCCCGGGTCAGGCTAGTCCAGCGTCAGCAGGCCCTGTTCGGACACCACGCGCACGGACAGCGTCTTGTACCCGACCTCGTCGAAGAGAACCGTCATCTTGTCGTCCTCGTAGCTGAGCACCATGCCCTGCCCCCACTCCGGGTGGCGGACCCGGCTGTGCACCGGGAACGGTCCGACCGCGCCCTGGTCGGCGACGCTGGTGCCGTTGTGGCAGTTGTCGCAGTGCGCGCAGACCTCGGTCATCTGCTCGCCGAAGTAGGCAAGCAGGGTCTGGCCCCGGCAGGCCGTGGTCTCGGCGAAGGCCCGCATCATGTCGGTCCGCGAGCGGGTGACGGTCTGCTGCCGTTCGGCCTCGGCCAGCGCGGCGGCGGCGGCCTCGGTCGGCTTCGGGGAGTAGCGGGGCGCGCCGATGCGCTGGCGGGCGCGCGGCTCGGCGGCACCGACCTGCTCCAGCAGTGACAGGTACTGGCCGAGCTTGCGCGGGCCCAGCCCGGTGGCCTCGCGCAGATCGGTCTTGGTGGCCGGCTTGCGGCGCAGCAGCGCGGCGAGGTCACGCAGTTCGTTCTCGTCGGGCAGGCCGCCGCTGAAGAAGCGTTGCAGGCCCACGTCCTCGGCCTGCCAGAGCAGCAGCACCCGGGCCGGTTCACCGTCGCGGCCGGCCCGGCCGATCTCCTGGAAGTAGCTGTCCGGCGAGTCGGGCAGCGCCATGTGCACCACCCAGGCGATGTTCGGCTTGTCGATGCCCATGCCGAACGCCGAAGTGGCCACCATGATCGGCACCTGGTCGGCGAGGAACGCCTCGTGCAGCTCGGCGCGCGGGCCGGCGGCCATCCCACCGTGGTAGAACTGCGCCGGGAAACCGGCGTCGGTCAACCGGCCGGCCAACTCCTCGGCCGCCCGGCGGGTCGGCACGTAGATGATCCCCGGCCGACCCTCGTCGCGCAGCAGGGTCATCAGGCGCCGCCACCGGTAGTCCTCGGTGGGGCAGTGCGCCACCTCCAAGAACAGGTTGGGTCGGTCCAGACCGGACACCACAAGCTCCGGGTCGCGCAGGCGCAGCCGGGCGATGATGTCGTCGCGGACCGGCGGGGAGGCGGTGGCCGTCAGCGCGACCACAGGCGGTCGGCCGATGCCCTCGATGAGGTGCCCGAGCGCCAGGTAGTCGGGGCGGAAGTCGTGCCCCCAGGCCGAGATGCAGTGCGCCTCGTCGATCGCCACCAGCGCCGGCTTGAGCGACTTCACCTCGGCCATCCGGTCGGGGTTGCTCAACTGCTCTGGGGTGATGAACAGGAACTCCGCCCGACCCTCGCGGACCTCGGCGATCGCTTCGGCCTGCTGGGTGGCCGACTCGTTCGAACTGATCCGCACCGCCCGCAGCTCGGGGCGCTGCCGCTCGTTGAGGGCCGCGATCTGATCCTGTTGCAGGGCCAGCAGCGGGGAGATCACCACGGTGGGGCCGGGGATCAGGCTCGCCGGGATCTGGTAGATCGCCGACTTGCCGGCGCCGGTGGGCAGGACCACCAGCGCGTCGCGTCGCTTCATCACCGCGCGCATGGCGGCCAGCTGGTTGGGCCGCAGCGCGTTCCAGCCGAACAGGCTGCGCGCCGCGCGGCGCAACGACATCGAATGCGTGGACAGTTTCATCGAGGGCCGGAGGTACCCGAGCCCATGACCGCCGAAACACCTTCGACGATCATGGGCTCGTAACTCGTCGTCTCAGCGCAGTCGGGGCAGGACCTCGCGCCGGTAGAGGTCGAACAGACCCTGGAAGTGGGGGCCGGTGTTGGCCACGTACACCTCGTCGAAGCCGGCCTTGGCGTACTTGTCGATCATCTCCAGGTGCGCGTCGGCACTGTTTCCGCAGACGAACGCCTCCTTCATCATCTCCGGCTTGACCAGCTCGCCGGCCTGCTCGAAGTGCCGCGGCGAGGGCAGCACCTGGGACAGCTCACCGGGCACCCCGGCGTTGGGCCAGCGCTCGTACGCGATGCGCACGCCCTCGTCCTCGCTGTCCGCGTACGCCGCCTTGAAGCCGCCCTGACACGGCTTGTCGCCGCCGCCGTTCTCGCGGAAGCGCCGGACCATGTCGCCGTCCGGCATGGTGCTCACGTAGCCGTCGCCGATGCGGGCGGCCAGGTCGATGGCCTTCGGGCCGAACCCGGAGACGTAGATCGGCGGGGGAGCGTCGGGCAGCGTGTAGATGCGGGCGTGCTCGACCGTGTAGTGCGTGCCGTGGTGGTTGACGAAGCCGCCCTCCCACAGCTTGCGCAGCACCTCGACGGACTCCTCCAGCATCTCCAGCCGGACGTCGGCCTGCGGCCAGGCGTCGCCGAAGATGTGTTCGTTGAGCGCCTCGCCGGTGCCGACGCCGAGCACGAACCGTCCACCGTGCAGCACCGCGCTCGTCGCCGCCGCCTGGGCGATCACCGCCGGGTGGATCCGCACGGTGGGGCACGTCACGGCCGTCGTCACCGGCAGCGAGCAGACCTGGCTGAGCGCGCCGATCATCGACCAGACGAACGGGCTCTGGCCCTGGGCGTCCACCCACGGGTGGTAGTGGTCGGAGATCCACAGCGCCTCGAAGCCAGCCTGTTCGGCGCCGCGCGCCTGCTCCAGCAACTCCTCGGGCGTGTACTCCTCACTGGACAGGAAGTAACCGATCTTCATGGTGTCCCCTTCGGCGCGCGTACCTGCTGACGTCCACGCGGTACCCCGACGCCCTCCGGTCACACCGGTGGCGCCGTTTCTCAGCGCTTGCCGAACATGGCCCGGATCGCGGCGAGCAGCAGCAGGGCGCCGACGACGAGGCCGAGCAGGCGTACGCCGGGGATGTCGGCCGGGCTCGTGGCGTCGGCCAGCAGGGCGGGATCCATAGCCGCACTCTCCCCGGGCCCGGGCACTCAGGCAACTGTAAGGTTTATTGACTATTCAATCGCTCGGTGTGACCATGGCAGCACCGCCTGCCCGGGCGGTGCGCCGAGGGCGCGCGAGAGATGGGGTACGGGGGCCGCATGAGCGAGCGCAACCAGCGGGTCGGCGGGTACGCGTCGACGCCGGGAACGGACGCCCAGCACCGCGAGGGGATCGCGTGACCGCGCCAGCCGGAGACCTGTCGGCGCTCGCCGCCGCCGTCCTGCAACCCGGGTTCGTCGGCACCACCCCACCGCCGTGGGTGTGCCGTTGGCTCGGTGAAGGCCTCGGCTCGGTGGTCCTGTTCGCCCGCAACATCGTCGACCCCGCCCAGGTGGCGGCCCTCACTGCCACGCTGCGCGCCGAACGCCCGGACGTCATCGTGGCGATCGACGAGGAAGCCGGCGACGTCACCCGCATCGAATCCGGCCGGGGCAGCTCCCGGCCCGGCAACTTCGCCCTCGGCGCGGTCGACGACCCGACGCTGACCGAGGCGGTCGCCCGCGACCTCGGCACCGAACTGGCAGTCGCCGGGGTCACCCTCGACTACGCCCCGGACGCCGACGTCAACTCCAACCCGGACAACCCGGTGATCGGCGTGCGTTCCTTCGGCGCGGACCCGGCGCTCGTCGCCCGGCACACCGCCGCCTGGGTCCGCGGGCTCCAGGCCGGTGGCGTCGCGGCCTGTGCCAAACACTTCCCCGGCCACGGCGACACCCGGGTCGACTCCCACCACGACCTGCCCCGCATCACCGCCGACCGGGACCGGCTCGACGCCTGCGAGCTGGCCCCGTTCCGGGCCGCCGTGGCCGCCGGGGTGCAGGCGGTGATGACCGGCCACCTGCTGGTCCCCGCCCTGGACCCGGAGCTGCCGGCCACCCTGAGCCAGCGCATCCTGGGCGGGCTGCTCCGCGACGAGCTGGGCTTCTCCGGCGTGATCGTGACCGACGCCGTCGAGATGCGCGCCGTCGCCGACAGGTACGGCTTCGCTGGAGCGGCAGTGCGCGCGCTCGCGGCCGGCGCCGACGCGATCTGCATCGGCGGTGAACGCGCCGGCGAGCGGGACGCCCGCGAACTGCGCGACGCCATCGTGGCCGCCGTGGTCTCCGGTGAGCTGCCCGAGGAACGCCTCGCCGAGGCCGCCAAGCGGGTCGGTCAGCTCGCCGCCTGGACGGTCGCCGCCCGCACCACCCTGTCGAACGGGGCGCGCGGCGCCACCGACGTCGGGCTCGTCGCCGCCCGACGCGCCGTGCGGGTCAGCACCACGCGACCGGGACCGGCCGTGCTGCCACTGAGCCGCCCCGCGTACGTGGTCGAGTTCGAGCCGCCGCGCAACATCGCCATCGGCGCCGAAACCCCGTGGGGCATCGGGGAGCCGCTGGGCGAGCTGCTGCCGGGCACCGACACCGTCCGCTACGCCGAACCGGACGTGCCCGCCGACCCGGGCGCCCCGGCGGGTGGGCGTCCCCTCGTGCTGGTGGTCCGCGACCTGCACCGGCACGACTGGATGCGGGACGCCGTACGGCGGGCGGTCGCGGCCCGCCCGGACGCGGTAGTCGTCGAGCTGGGCGTACCCGAGCTGGTCACCGGGGCGGTGCACCTGGCCACCCACGGCGCCACCTGGGCCAGTGGGCGGGCGGCCGCCGAGGCGCTGACCGGCCGGACCTAGGCCTGCTCGACGACCAGGTCGGCGTACTCGGGGTGTTTGTCGACGAACGCGGCCACGAACGGGCACTGCGGCACCAGCCGGCCACCCCTGGCGCGGATCGCGTCCAGGGCACCCCGGATCAGCGCGCTGGCCACGCCCTTGCCCTGGAATCCCGGGTCCACCTCGGTGTGGGTGAGGACCAGCACCTCCCCCCGGGGCACGTACGCGGTGAAACCGGCGAGCGCGTCGTCGACCAGGATCTCGAAGCGGTTCTTGGCGGGGTTGTCCTCGACCAGGGTGCTCACCGGGTCATTCTCCCTTCCCGGTCGAGCACCACGTCGAGTTCGGCGAGCAACAGGTCCACCTCGTCGGCGGTGTTGTAGTGGTAGATGCTGGCCCGCACCGCGCCGCCGCTGTCGCGCAGACCCATCAGTCGGAAGTACTCGTAGGCGTAGTAGTCGCCGGCCGAGAGGCAGAAACCGGCGGCGCCCAACGCCTCCTGGGTGGCCGTCGGTGACATCCCGGCGACCCGGAACGACACGGTCGGGCAGCGCCGGGCCGGCGAACCGTAGACGGTGACGGCGGGCCGTTGCGCCAGCCCGGCGAGCAGCCGCTCCAGCAGCGCCTCCTCGTGCGCCCGCGCGGCGGCCAGTCCGGCGCGCAGCCGTGCCCGCCGGTCGCCGGCCGCCTCCGGGTCCAGCCCGGCCAGGTGGTCCACGGCAGCGGTGACGCCGGCCAGCAGTGGGAAGCTCGGGGTGCCGTACTCGAACCGGTCCGGCACCGCGTCGGACGACGGCAGCAGCTTCGCCGGGCGCAGCGCCTCCCAGTGCGCCGGGTCGGCCACCATCGCCGCCAGGTGCGGCCCGGACCACTTGTAGGCGCTGGTGACCAGCACGTCGGCGCCGAGCGAGGCCAGGTCGGTAGGCCCGTGCGGCACCGAGTGGACCCCGTCGACGCAGACCAGCGCGCCGACCGCGTGTGCGATCTTGGCGATCGCCGGCACGTCCGGCACGGTGCCGATGGCGTTGCTGCCGGCGGTCACCGCGACCAGCCGGGTCCGCTCGCCGACCAGGTCGGTGTACTGCGCGGCGGGCAGCTCGCCGGTCTCCCGGTCCACCTCGGCCCAGCGCACCGTCGCGCCGGCCGCCTCGGCCGCCTGCACCCACGGCCGCACGTTCGCGTCGTGGTCGAGCCGCGACACCACCACCTCGTCGCCCGGCCGCCAGGTCGCGCCGAGCGTGCGGGCCAGGGTGTACGTCAGCGCGGTGGCGCTCGGACCGAGCACCACTCCGGCCGGGTCGGCGTCGAGCAGGTCGGCCACCGCCGAGCGCGCCTCGGCCACCAGCTCCAACGAGCGGCGACCCGGGACGAAGGCGGCACTGCGGTTGCCGACCGCGCTGCGCAGGGCGTCGGCCACCGCATCGATCACACCGGCCGCGGTCTGGGTGCCCCCGGCACCGTCGAAGTGGACGAAGCCCTCGGTCAGGGCGGGGTAGGCGGCCCGGGTGCGGGCGATGTCGAAGGGCATGTCCCGGACCCTAGCCGGGATGCGTCGCGCCTTCGTCGCCGGCTGGCGTCGCCGGCGTCTCGTACTCTTGGCGGGGTGACGAACCGACCCGCCACCATGCCCCCCGCCCCCGTCCGCCGCGCCGCCGGTCTGTTCGCCGGTCTGGCCCTCGGTCTCGCCGTGCTCGCCGGTTGCAGCTCCCAGGGCGCCTCCACCGACTGCGGGCTGGACGCCTGCACCGTCACCTTCGAGCGGGGTGTCGACGCGAGCGCCACAATCCTCGGCGTCGAGGCCAAGCTGGTGGGCGCCGAGGGCGACCAGGTGACGATCGAGGTCGCCGGCGAGCAGTTGACCCTCACCACCGGGCAGCAGGCCACCGAGGCCGGCGGCTTCGCGGTGACCCTGGACAGCGTCACCGACCAGCAGGTCAAGATCCGCGTATCCCGTAACCCGGGTAACTGACCGCCCCGGGCGGCGGTGGCCGACGTTTGGAAATCTTCGTAAACGGAGATTGTGGCGCCATGTCACTTACCCGTAACGCCGAAGCCACCGCCTCCCGTACGGCGGACAGCCGGTGGCTGGAACTCCTCGCCCGGGCCGGCTTCATCGGCTACGGCATCGTGCACCTGCTCTTCGCCTGGCTGGCGTTGCAGATCGCGTTCGGCACGTCGTCCGACGACGGCGACCAGTCCGGCGCCCTGCGGACCCTCTCCGAACAGCCCCTCGGCAAGTTCCTCGTCATCGCCATCGCGGTCGGCCTGCTCGCGATGGCGATCTGGCAGGGGCTTGAGGCGGCTGTCGGGCATCGCGCCGAGCGCGACAAGGAACGGGTCATGGAACGGGTCGCCTCGGCCGGCCGGACCATCGTCTACCTCTACTTCGCCTGGACCGCGTTCAAGGTCTTCTCCGACGCCGGGTCTAACAGCGCCGACCAGCAGGAGGCGCTGACCGGCAAGCTGATGACCTCCAGCGGTGGCCGCTGGCTGGTCGGTCTGGCCGGGCTGGTGCTCGCCGCGATCGGCATCGGCCTGGTGATCTACGGCATCCGCAAGAAGTTCGAGAAGCACCTGAAGACCGGTGAGATGAGCCCGAAGACCCGCCAGTTGGCCCGCCGCCTCGGGATGGCCGGTTACATCGCCAAGGGCGTCGCCTACGGCATCGCCGGTCTGCTGGTCATCGTGGCCGCGGTGAACTACGACCCGGAGAAGGCCCGGGGTCTGGACGCCGCGCTGCGCACGCTTCAGGAGCAGTCGTACGGCACGTTCCTGCTGGCCCTCGTCGCCCTGGGCATCGCCGCCTTCGGCGTCTACTGCTTCCTCCAGTCCCGGTACCGCAAGGTCTGAGCTGGTCGATTCCGGCTACGTGCGGCACTCTTGGGCTTTTGCCCGAAGCGCCGACGCCTGGTCGAAGGGAAGCACCGAACCCGTGCAGAGTTACCTCACGACGGCCGTCGCCGCGCTCGCCGCGGCGGCGGTCGCTCTCTTTCTGGTCGAGGTCGTCCACCGGCTCATCCGGCGGTTCGGCCGCCGGTCGCAGCTGTCGACCGAGCTGACAGATCACGCGCACCGCCCGTTCCAGGTCGCCGGGACGGTCCTGGCCGTGCAGTTCGCCGTCCGGTTCAGCACCGGGTACGCCGTCGGCGAGCACTGGCGGCAGCTGCTGCTGCACCTGCTCGTCCTCGGCGTGATCGCCACCACCGCCTGGCTTGTCGCGTCGCTGCTGGTCGTGGTCGAGGACACCGCGCTGGCCCGCTTCCGGGTGGACGTGCCGGACAACAGGCACGCCCGGCGCGTCCGCACCCAGGTGGTGATGCTGCGCCGGCTCACCATCGCGGTGATCGTCATCCTGACCGTCGGCGTGATGCTCATGACGTTCCCGAGCGTGCGCGGCATCGGCGCCGGCGTGCTCACCTCCGCCGGTGTGGTGGGTGTGGTGGCCGCCCTCGCCGCGCAGAGCCTGCTTGGCAACGTCTTCGCAGGCCTCCAGCTCGCCTTCAGCGACGCCGTACGCCTCGACGACGTGGTGGTCGTCGAGGGGGAGTGGGGCCGCATCGAGGAGCTGACCCTCAGCTACGTGGTGGTGCAGATCTGGGACGACCGGCGGCTGATCCTGCCCACGTCGTACTTCACCAGCAAGCCCTTCCAGAACTGGACCCGCACCGAGGCGGCGGTGCTGGGCACCGCCGAGTTCGACGTCGACTGGGCGGTGCCGGTGCAGACCATGCGCGAGGAGCTGCGCCGCCTCGTGGAGGGCACCGAGCTGTGGGACGGGCGGGTCTGCGTCCTGCAGGTCACCGACGCCACCGGCGGAACGGTACGGGTACGCGCGCTGGTCAGCGCCGCCGACGCCGGCAGCCTGTGGGATCTGCGCTGCCTCGTCCGCGAACACCTGGTCGCCTGGATCCGGGACAACCGGCCCACCGCGATGCCCCGGATGCGTACCGAGCTGGGCGACGCCAGCAGCAACCTGCCGTGGCAGTGGGTGCAGCCCCGCCGGCCGGTGCGCCGCCCGGGCGGCACCGAGGCCCCCGACGACGCCCGCGTCTTCGGCGGCAGCGACGACGGCGACGCCCGCAGCGAGGCCTTCGTGGGCCCCGACGAAACCTCCTCCGCGTCCCTGCGTCCCTAGCGCGCGCGAGTCGGGGCGGTTGAGAGGTTTGGGCGGGCTTGGGTGGGGGATCCGCTGCCGGACTTCTCTGTCGCGGGCGGTCGCCGGGCGCCGGATTTCGGCGGCGCGGCGACCGGACGACAGGGACGGGCACCCGCGCGCCGCGCTTTAGGATTGACGGGCGGCGACTCCGGGCATACAGCGCGGTGATGAGGAAAGGAGGACAGCATGGCTGACGTGGCGAACGCAGGCACATCCCGCAACGGGAGCGAGCCCTCCACCGCCGAGCTGGTGCAGCGAGCCACCGAGCAGGTCTCCCGCCTCGTACGGGACGAACTGGCGCTGGCCCGGGCGGAGTTGACCGAGAAGGGCAAGCACGCCGGCATCGGGATCGGCCTGTTCGGCGGCGGCGGAGCGATGGCGTTCTACGGCCTGGGAGCGCTTGTCGTCACGGCGATCCTGCTGCTGGACCTGGTACTACCCGCCTGGGCCGCCGCACTGATCGTGGCGGTGGCGCTCTTCCTGGTCGCCGGCATCCTCGCCCTGGTGGGCAAGAAGCAGGTCAGCCGTGCGGTCCCACCGGTCCCGGCGGCCACGGTACGCAGCCTGCGGGCCGACGTGGACACCGTCGCCGCCGCGGTGAAGGACAGGGGACGGGCATGACGGGTAACGGGACCGGCGACACGGAGGCGCTCCGCGAGGAGATCCGTCGTACCCGGGTCGAGTTGGGCGAGACGATGGAGGCGCTGGCCGCCAAGGCGGACGTCAAGGCGCGCCTGAAGGAGTCCGCCGGTCAGGCACGGGAGCGGATGCGCGAGCAGGCGGCGCAGACGGTGGCCCGGGTCAAGGGGCAGGCCGTGCGCCACGCCGAGGACGTGCGGGCGCAGGCGTACGACAAGGGGGACATGGTCCGGCGCAATCCGGTGCCGTGGGCGACGGTGGCCGCCGGCGCGGTGGCCGCCGTGGTGTTGCTGATGATCGTGCGGGGGAGGCGTAGGTGAGCAAGAGCATCGGCAGGGTCGCGTACCGGCCGGCGGGCATCCTGTTGGGTATCGCCGCGGGTACGGTGGCGGGCGCGATCTTCCGGCAGGTCTGGAAGGTCACCGCGGGCGACGGTGAGGCGCCCAACGCCACCGACGAGGACCGCGGCTGGGGCGAGATCCTCGCCGCCGCGGCACTTCAGGGGGCCATCTTCGCGGTGGTCCGGGCCGCAGTGGACCGGGGTGGAGCGGTGGGCGTACGCCGGATGACCGGCCACTGGCCGGACTGACCCGACACATCGACATCGGCCCCCTTCCCGTATCGACGGGAAGGGGGCCTTTCGCACGGGGGAGCACGACGCCCAGCGATCTCAGGCATCCGTCAGGTCACATGTCGGAGAAATTCGTCGGAGAGGTCGTGCAGAGTTTTTGCGTACGTGATTTGCTGTTCCACGCTGTTGCGAGATGGCGTGGGTTGAGAGAAGCCCCGGTCGTGGGGCCGCCTCAGACGCCGCTGCTCGAAAACGGCCAATCGGCCGCACGGCGTGCACGGCCGCCAGTTTTAGAAGGAGATACACATGGCGCAGGGAACCGTGAAGTGGTTCAACGCTGACAAGGGCTTCGGCTTCATCACCGTCGACGGCGGGGGTGCTGACGTGTTCGTCCACTTCTCGGCCATCCAGACCAGCGGCTACCGCACGCTGGAGGAGAACCAGCGGGTGGAGTTCGAGATCGCTCAGGGTCAGAAGGGCCCGCAGGCTGAGCAGGTCCGTCCCATCTGAGTGGTGCGGCCGGCCCCCGCCGGCCAGTGGGACGATCCGGCCAGGGGTCGTTGTGCAGCCCCGTATCCCGCAAGGGATACGGGGCTGTTCCACGTCCCGGGGCCGACGGGTCAGAGTCGGCGGCGCGACCGCAGGCCGAACCAGATCACCACGAGACCGGCAAGCGCCACGATCGGGCCGAGCACCGCCCAGAACCGCTCGTCGGTCATCACGCTGCCACTGACGTAGCCGAGGCCCTGCACCGTCCACACCGCACCGACCACGACCGCCAGCAGGCCGAGGCTGAGCGTGAGCCAACCCCTCATCGCGTCACCACCTGTCGTGCACCTGCGGGCGGATCAGCTCGTCGTAGACCTCGCGTACCCCTGCCAACTGTTCGGCGGTCAGCGGCGCCTGGGCCGCGGTGGCCGCGTTGCGCCGCGCCTGCTCGGCGTCGCGGGCGCCGGGGATGACGACTGTGACGCCGGGCTGGTCCACCACCCAGCGCAGGGCGAACTGCGCCATCGTGCGGTCCGCGTCGACGAGCGGCGCGAGCCGGCGTACGGCGGCCAGGCCGCGCTCGAAGTCGACGCCGGAGAACGTCTCGCCGACGTCGAACGCGGCGCCGTGCCGGTTGAAGTTGCGGTGGTCGTCGGCGGGGAACTCGGTGTGCTCGTCGTACCGGCCGGAGAGCAGTCCGCTGGCCAGCGGCACCCGGGCGATGATGCCGACCCCGGCCGCCGAGGCCGCCGGCAGGACCTGCTCCAGCGGCTTGTGGCGTACCGCGTTGAGGATGATCTGCACGCTCGCCACGCCCGGTCGGGCGATGGCGGTGAGGGCCTGGTCGCAGGTCTCCACGCTGACCCCGTACCCGGCGATGGCCTTCTCGGCGACGAGGGTGTCCAGGGCGTCGAAGACCTCGTCGGACGCGAAGACGGCGGTCGGCGGGCAGTGCAGCTGGACCAGGTCCAGTGTGTCCACTCCCAGGTTGGCCCGGGACCGGTCGGTCCACTGCCGAAAGTTGGCAAGGGTGTACGCCTCGGCGCGCTGCTCGACGCGGCGGCCCATCTTGGTGGCGACGGTCAGCCCGGCGTCGGGGCGGGAGCGGAGGAAACGGCCGATGAGCTGCTCGCTGCGGCCGTCGCCGTACACGTCCGCGGTGTCGAGGAAGGTGACACCGGCGTCCACGGCGGCGGTGAGCACGGCGGTCGCGTCGGACTCGCTGACGGTGCCCCAGTCGGCGCCGAGCTGCCAGGCACCCAGGCCGACCACTCCGACGCTCCGGCCGAGCCGGTTGAAGCTGCGCTGTTCCATGCCTCGAGCCTAGTGATGGGGTTGCCGGGGTGCCACGCGAGCCGTACCTTAAAACAAAACGAACGTACGGTTTGGGAGGCGACGATGTGGGATCCGACGACATACCTGCGGTACGCGGACGAACGGTCCCGTCCGTTTCACGACCTCGTCGCCCGGATCCCGGCCGGGCGACCCCGCACCGTGGTCGACCTCGGCTGCGGCCCCGGTCAGCTCACCGCCACCCTCGCCGAGCGCTGGCCGGCGAGCCGCGTGGTCGGCCTCGACTCCTCGCCCGAAATGATCGAACGGGCCGCCGCCCTGGACACCCCCGTCGACTTCGCCGTCGCCGACGCCCGCGACTGGCGGCCGGCCGGCGACGAGGACGTGGTCGTCGCCAACGCCCTCCTCCAGTGGGTCCCCGGCCACCGGGAGCTGCTGCGCCGCTGGGCCGCCGAGCTGCCCGCCGGCGCGTGGCTGGCCATGCAGGTCCCCGGCAACTTCGACGCCCCCTCGCACCGGGCGCTGCGCGAGGTCGCCGGTCGTCCGGCCTGGCGTGCCGAGCTGGCCCCCCTGCTGCGCGCCGACCCGGTCGACGACCCCATCGACTACGCCGAGCTGCTGACCGCCGCCGGCTGCTCCGTGGACGCCTGGGAGACTACCTACGTGCACCTGCTGCCGGCCCAGCCCGCCGCCGACCACCCGGTGCTGACCTGGATGGAGGGCACCGCCCTGCGCCCGGTCCGCGCCGCGCTGGACGCCGCCGGCTGGTCCGCCTTCCGCGCCGAGCTGGGGGTACGCCTCACCGCCGCGTACCCGGTCCGACAGGGTCGGGTGTACTTCCCGTTCCGCCGCGTCTTCGTCGTCGCCCAGACCGGCGACCGTGCCGAGGAGATCTCGTGACCGACCTGTCCACCTTCATCGCCGGCCTGCCCAAGGTCGAGCTGCACGTGCACCACGTCGGCTCCGCCTCGCCCCGGATCGTCTCCGAGCTGGCGGCCCGGCACGAGGGCCGCACCCCGGTGCCGGCCGACCCGGCGGCGCTCGTCGACTACTTCGAGTTCCGCGACTTCGCGCACTTCGTCGAGGTCTACCTGAGCGTCGTCGACCTCATCCGCGACCCCGAGGACGTCTGGATCCTCACCCGCGAGGTCGCCCGGGAGCTGGCCCGCCAGCAGGTCCGGTACGCGGAGCTGACCATCACGCCGTACTCGCACGTGCGGCGGGGCATCCCCGCGCCGGCGTTCTGCGAGGCGATCGAGGACGCCCGCAAGCGCGCCCTGACCGACTTCGGCATCGAGCTGCGGTGGTGCTTCGACATCCCCGGCGAAGCCGGCCTGCCCGCCGCCGAGGAGACCCTGCGCATCGCGCTGGAGGAACGCCCCGACGGGCTGATCAGCTTCGGACTGGGCGGCCCGGAGATCGGCGTACCCCGACCGCAGTTCCGGCAGGTCTTCGACCAGGCCCGCGCGGCCGGGCTCCGCTCGGTGCCGCACGCGGGGGAGACCACCGGCCCGCAGACCGTCTGGGACGCGCTGCGCGAGCTGGGCGCCGAGCGGATCGGCCACGGCATCTCCGCCGCGCAGGATCCGGAGTTGCTCGCGTACCTGGCCGAGCGTCAGATCGGGATGGAGGTCTGCCCGACGTCGAACGTGCGGACGCGGGCCGTGGCCAACCTCGACGAGCACCCGCTGCCCCGACTCGTGGAGGCGGGCCTGCTGGTCACCATCAACTCCGACGACCCGCCGATGTTCGGCACCACCCTCAACGACGAGTACGCGGTGGCGGCCCGGCTGCTCGGGGTGGGGCCGCAGGGGCTTGCCGGGTTGGCCCGCAACGCGGTGACCGCGTCGTTCCTGGACCCGGCCGGCAAGCAGGAGATCATCGCCGAGATCGACGCGTACCTCGCCGCCGCCGGCTGAACGGGCCGGCGGGGGAGCAGGGCGCGCGGCGGGAGCGTGGGTGTGGGGGGACCTGTGGCTCCCGCCGCGCGCGCGGCTCCACCGACCGGTGGGTGCACGGTGCGGTGGTCGGTGGAACTGGTGGGTTCGTGCGTCGATCCTGTCAGCCCGCGGCTGATCCACCCCGGTCGTTAACCGCGATCTAAGGAAGACTTGCGCCGGGGCACAGCCCGGGGTTCAGTCGTCGGTGGGGCGCTGCCGGGGCCAGCGGCGGCCGCTGGCCTTCTGCTCCCGGACGTCCCGCGCCATCCGGCCCACCAGACCGAAACGGCTGACCTGCCGGGGCGTCGCCTCCGGGTCGGCGAGCAGCATCACCACGCTCGCCCCGCCCAGCCGGGCCCGGTCGATGCTCACCGATCCGTTGGCCTGCAACGCCACACGCTTGGCGATGTCCAACCCGAGGCCTGTCGAACCCTGGTCGCTGGCCCCCCGGCGCAGCGCCCGGTCCGGGTTGGCGATGCCGGGGCCGGCGTCGTCGATCCGGATGGCCACATAACCGTCGCGGCGGGACACCGCCACCTCGAACGCGGTGCCCTGCGGGGTGTAGCGGAAGACGTTGCCGATCACCGCGTCCAGCGCGGCGGCCAACTCGGCGCGGGGCACCGGCGCCGGGATGCGCAGCTGCGCGCCTGTCACCCGCTGCGGCCGGTTCTGGTCGCTGGCCAGCGCCGCCCAGAACACCATCCGGTCCCGGACCACCTCGCTCACGTCGCACATCGCCGGCCCGGCCTCGTGCGCCACCGCCTTGCGCGTGGTCTTGATCAGCACGTCGATCTCACCTTCCAGGGTGACGATCGCCTGCCGGATCCGCCGGATTCCGCGCCGACGGTCCAGTTCGGCCTCGGAGAACGACCCCACACTTGTGTCGTCGGACTCCAACGCCTCCGCGTCCAGCCGCAGCACTGTCAACGGGGTACGCAGCCGGTGCGACAGGTCGGCCACCAGCTCCCGCTCGTCGGTGCGCGCCGCGTCCAGCCGGTCCGCCATCCGGTTGAAGGCGTACCCGGCCTCGGCCAGCTCCCGGGGGCCGGTCGGCTCCACGCGGACGCCGAGGTCGCCGTCGCCGATGGAGAGGGCGGCCTTGACCAGGCCGCGGGTCGCGTCCACCGCGCGGGCGGCGACCCGGTCGACCACCAGCACCGCCGCGCCGGTCATCGCGGCGCCCACCGCGAACAACAGCAGCCAGGTGCCGCCGGCGCCCCCGCCCAGCGCCGAGTCGGGCACGAACACCTCGACCACCGCCGTCCGGTCGCCCAGCACCACCGGATCGAGCCGGACGACCCCGCCGTCGACGTCGGCGACCATCGAACGGCGCTCGGCGCGGGCCTGGTCCAGATCCCTGGCACCGGCCCGGCCGGCGGACTCGTCCAACCCCAACCCGTGCACCACGGGACGGGTCGGCGCGCCCTCGGCGCTCGCCACCACGGCCCGCTCGACCACCGCCGGCTCGGTGCTCACGGCCAGCGCGCCGGTCACCAGCGCACTACGACGGGCCGCCTCGGCGATCGCCTCCTGGCGGTTCTGCTCCCGCAGACTCAGGCCCAGGGGGATCAGGAACGCGAGCGCGACGAGACTGCACATGCCGGCCGTGAGTAGGGCCAGCGCGGACCTCAGTCCGGCACCACCAGCCGGAACCCGACCCCCCGCACGGTGCGCAGGTAGCGCGGCTTCGCCGCGGACTCGCCCATCTTTCGGCGTAGCCAGTACAGGTGAACGTCGATGGTCTGATCCTCGCCGACCGATGGCTGACGCCATACCTCCTCCAAGAGTTCCCGGCGGGACACTACCCGCCCGGGTCGTGCGGCGAGATAGGCCAGCAGGTCGAATTCCTTGCGGGTCAGCGCCAGCGCCTCCCCGTCGAGCTGGGCGCTGCGCTCACCGACGTCCACCCGCAGCCCGCCCACTGTGTGCACCGCGGGTTGCACCGTCCGGCTGGCCCGCCCGGCCCGCCGCAGCACTGTGGTGATCCGGGCGTCCAGGTGCGCGCCGGTGAACGGCTTGACCATGTAGTCGTCGGCGCCGGCGCGCAGCAGCTTCACCACCGACTGCTCGTCGTCACGGGCGGTGGCGATGATGATCGGGACGTCGGTGATGCCGCGCAGCATCCGCAGCGCGTCCGAACCGTCCAGGTCGGGCAGCCCGAGGTCCAGCACCACCAGGTCGGGTGTCTCGGCGGCGACGCGGCGCAGGGCGTCCAACGCCGTGCCCACGGCGTGCACGGCGTGCCCCCGGTCGGTGAGGGACCGCAGCATCGCGCCGCGTACGACGTGATCGTCTTCGACCAGGAGCACGGAGGCCACGACAAGACCGTACTTGGCGTGGCAAGTTGATCGCGTTGCGGCGTACCTGGGAAGCGGGCAAGCTGGTACGACGATGTCGTTCACCCTGTTCGTCGATGCCCGCCTGGCGCTCGCCCGGGACAGCCTCGCCGGTCTCTCGACCGGCGACGCGCTCGGCGCTCGGTACTTCGTGCCGGGCGAGGCGTCCCCGGAGCTCGGCGTGGAGGCGCTGCCCGCCGCGCCCTGGGAGTGGACCGACGACACCGAGATGGCCTGCTCGGTCCTCGCCGAGCTGGCCGACGCCGGCGGCATCGACCGGGACCGGCTGGCGCTGGCGTTCGCGCACCGGTGCTCCCCGCACCGCGGCTACGGCTCCGGCGCGCTGGCGATCCTGCGACTCATCCGCACCGGCACGCCGTGGCCGCTGGCTGCCGCGTCCGCGTTCGACGGCGAGGGCTCGTGCGGCAACGGCGCGGCGATGCGGGTGGGTCCGTTGGGCGCGTACTTCGCCGACTCGACCGCCCGCGCGGCGGCGCAGGCCCGCGCCTCGGCGGAGGTGACCCACGCGCACCCGGAGGGGATCGCCGGCGCGGTCGCGGTGGCGGTGGCCGCCGCGTTGGCCGCCCGTGCCCGCCTCGACGGGCACCGGCCGGCTCCCGAGCGGTTGCTCGCCGGGATCGCCGCCGCCGTCGACCCCGGCACCGAGGTGCACCGCGGCGTCAGCCGGGCGGCCGGGCTGCTCGGCCGGCCACTGCCCCGGGTGGTGGCGGCGCTGGGCAACGGCTCCCGGGTGACCGCCCAGGACACCGTCGGGTTCACCCTCTGGGTGGCCGCCACCCACCTCGACGACTATCCGGCGGCGATCCAGACGTGCGTGCGCGCCGGTGGGGACGTGGACACCACGGCCGCCATCGCGGGTGCGGTGGTGGCCGCGTACACCGGCGTCGGCACCCCGGGCGGCGTACCCCACTCCTGGCTCACGGCCCGCGAACCCCTCCCCACCTGGCTCCCCTAACCCGCCCGCGCCCCGCCCCGTCGATCTTGCACTTTCTGCCCGGACATAAGTACGTATTCCGCTCAAATCCCCAACAGAAACTGCAAGATCGGCGCGGCGAGGGGCGGCGAGGGCGGCGAGGGGCAGAGGGCGGCGAGGGCGGCGAGGGGCAGCGGGGTGGGGTGGGGGTTAGCTTGCGTGGGCTGGGGTTGGCTCTTCGGTCCTGGGCTCGGCCGTCATGTCCCTGGGTTCGCCGGTCACGTCGGCCAGCGCGTTCTGTTCGGCCGGGTCGCGTCGACGCCAGCGGCTCACCAGCCAGCCGATCGCCGCGCCGCCGCCGAGACCGGCGAGCAGTCCCGCCGCGAGCATGGCGTCGGCGCTGCCGGACTCCCCGTCGGTGTCGCCGGCATCATCGGCCCGCGCGGCGTCCACGCCCGCCTCGGCCCCGGGCGCGGCACCGGCCGCCGGACCGCCGTGCCCGCCGTGTGCCGGTCCCACGGGTCCGGCCGCCGGCAGCAGGGCCAGCACCGGGGCGCGGTGCGGGCCGGCCGCGTCCGCCCACCTGACCACCGTGCCGTCGGCGTACGTCTGGACGACCTCGAAGGTGAGCTTCTCGGCCTGCGGCAGTGGGCCCATGGACAGCGCCAGCCGGGCCGGTCCGGGTGCGACCTGGCCCACCCGCACCCAGGTCACCGCCGTGGTGACGGTGCTCACCCCGGAGGAGTGGATGCCCGTCACCGGCTTGTCCAGGGTGCGGGAGCTGATCCGGGGCGCCCAGCCGTCGACCGACATCGGGTAGACCTCGGCCACCGGCGCGTCGGCCGGCAACCGCACCTCGATCTGCCGGGTCGTGGTGCCCGCCCGCTCCTCCGGCACGCTGAACTCCAACCGCACCGCGTCGCCCTGCCGGGCCTCGGTCGGGGTGGTCGTCACGTCCGCCGCGTACGCCGCCGCGGGCCAGAACAGCAGCCCGGCGGCCGTCAACGCGGTCACCGCCACGATCCGCCGCCGGCGGCCACCACCGTCCGTGCTCGCCATCTCGTGCCCCCATCCGTGTCGACGCGACCGGCACCGGTTTCCGGCCACACCCTCTAGTTCGGCTCCGAGGCGCGAAAGGTTCAACGCCGGCCGTCCGGAAGGTGCCGGCGGTGGGACCGATAGCATCGGCAGGAGCCGAGGATCGGCCCCGTTTCGTACCGCTTGGAGGAGTCACCGTGTCCGCACCCCGTACCCCCGCCGTGGCCGACCCCGTCGTCGTCGCCGCCGGGACGACGGCGGCCGACGCGGTGGCCGCGGCCGGACTGCCCGCGAACGGCCCCAAGGCGATCGTCGTGGTCCGCGACCCGCAGGGTCAGCTGCGCGACCTGGACTGGTCGCCGGCCGAGGAAACCGTCGTCGAGCCGGTCAGCCTGGACTCGCCGGACGGGCTGAACGTGCTGCGCCACTCCACGGCGCACGTGCTCGCCCAGGCCGTGCAGGACGTCTTCCCCGAGGCCAAGCTGGGCATCGGCCCGCCCATCGAGAACGGGTTCTACTACGACTTCGACGTCGACAAGCCGTTCCAGCCCGACGATCTCAGCAAGCTCGAGAAGCGCATGCAGGAGATCGTCAAGTCCGGGCAGCGGTTCCGCCGGCGCCGCTTCGGCAGCCTCGACGAGGCGCGCGCCGAGCTGGCCGACGAGCCGTTCAAGCTGGAGCTGATCGAGGTCAAGGGCGAGGGCCTGGACACCGACGAGGTGATGGAGGTCGGCGGCGGCGAGCTGACCATCTACGACAACCTCGACGCCAAGGAGGACAAGGTCTGCTGGTCGGACCTGTGCCGGGGCCCGCACCTGCCGACCACCCGACTGATCGGCGCGTTCAAGCTGATGCGCTCGGCCGCCGCGTACTGGCGGGGGTCGGAGAAGAACCCCCAGCTCCAGCGGGTGTACGGCACCGCGTGGCCGACCCGCGACGAGCTCAAGGCGTACCTGAAGCTGTTGGAGGAGGCCGCCCGGCGCGACCACCGCAAGCTCGGCGCGGACCTGGACCTGTTCAGCTTCCCCGACGAGATCGGCTCGGGCCTGGCGGTCTTCCACCCCAAGGGCGGCATCATCCGCCGGGAGATGGAGACCTACTCCCGGCAGCGGCACGAGGCCGCCGGGTACGAGTTCGTCAACAGCCCGCACATCAGCAAGGCGCAGCTGTTCCACACCTCCGGGCACCTGCCCTACTACGCGGACACCATGTTCCCGCCCATGCAGCTCGAAGGCGCGGACTACTACCTCAAGGCCATGAACTGCCCCATGCACAACCTGATCTTCAGGTCGCGCGGGCGGTCGTACCGTGAGCTGCCGCTGCGGATGTTCGAGTTCGGCACCGTCTACCGGTACGAGAAGTCGGGAGTGGTGCACGGCCTGACCCGGGTCCGTGGCCTCACCCAGGACGACTCGCACATCTACTGCACCCGCGAGCAGATGGCCGGCGAGCTGTCGACGCTGCTCAGCTTCGTGCTCGACCTGCTGCGCGACTACGGCCTGGACGACTTCTACCTGGAGCTGTCCACCCGCGACGACTCGCCCAAGTTCATCGGGGCCGACGAGGACTGGGCGGAGGCCACCGAGGCGCTGCGGACCGCCGCCGAAACCTCCGGCCTGGAGCTGGTGCCCGACCCGGGCGGCGCGGCGTTCTACGGGCCGAAGATCTCCGTGCAGGCCCGCGACGCGATCGGCCGGACGTGGCAGATGTCCACGATCCAGGTCGACTTCAACCAGCCGGAGCGGTTCGGGCTGGAGTACCAGGCCGCGGACGGCAGCCGGCAGCGGCCCGTGATGATCCACCGGGCGCTGTTCGGGTCGATCGAGCGGTTCTTCGGGGTGCTCACCGAGCACTACGCGGGGGCGTTCCCGGCCTGGCTGGCCCCGGTGCAGGTGGTCGGTATCCCGATCCGCGAGGACCACACCGACTACCTGCACGGTTTCGTCGCGGCGCTGCGCGCCGAGGGCGTCCGGGCGCAGGTGGACGCGGGTGACGACCGGATGCAGAAGAAGATCCGCACCGCCCAGCAGCAGAAGATCCCGTTCATGGTGATCGCCGGTGACGACGACGTGGCCGCCGGCACGGTCTCCTTCCGCTACCGCGACGGCTCGCAGCGCAACGGGGTGCCGGTCGCCGAGGCGGTGACCCACGTCCTGGACGTGGTCACCTCGCGTACCAACATCGGCCCCTCGGCCGCCGCGGAGTGACGGGCGCGCGGCCGGTGCGCCGCCGCTAAGCTCGCCGCATGATCGTGCTCGATCCATGAAGTAGTGGCCTCCCGACGCCGGGAGGCCACTACTTCCATGTTCGAGCGCGATCTTCAGCCGGGAGGCCGGCTCCCCGTCCTCAGATGCCGCAGTTCGGCGCGGACCAGCCGCCGACCGCCGCCACGTGGGTGTGGTCGTTGTGGTCCGGGTAGCCGGGGCCGAGGATCTGCCCGAAACCGTGGTAGCGGGCCTGCTGCGCCAGCCGGCAGAACGACGGAGACCCGACCAGGTCGACCCCGTCGCCGTAGAGGTGTCGACTGTTCGACGCCCCGCCGACGGCGCTGTTGCAGGCGTAGCTGCGGAAGCTGCTGCTGATCGCGATGGAGACGTCGCCGAGGGCGTGCCGCATGGCCTGGAGCTTCCACATCGACACCAGCGCGTTGAACCGCGCGGTGCTCGCGGAGACCGCGCCACCGGACCAGTCGCTGTTGCAGTTGTTCAACTCGGCGTAGCTGAAGTTGGCAGGTGTGCAGTCGTCGTCCTGGAGGGCGTAGAGCCGGTTGAAGGTCTGCGCGCCGGCCACGCCGTCTGCGGACAGCCCGTACGCCTGCTGGAAGCGGATCACCGCGGACCGGGTGGCGGGCCCGTACGAGCCGTCGAGGGTGAGTACGGCGCCGTAGCCGGGGTAGCCGGCGACCCGGATCTGGAGTTGCCGGACGTCCTCGCCGGTCATCCCCTGGGACAGGGCGCGACCCCAGGTGTAGCAGCCGTCCGCCTGTGCGGCGCCGGCGGTGAGGGTGACGCCGGTCACTGTGGTGGCGGCGGTCAGGGCGAGTGCCGCGAGGAGCCGGCCGAGCCGTCGGATCATGAAGCCCTCCATCAATGCATGGAAGTTCTTGGATGCATGGAATCTTCAGGTGTCCGCATTGATCCGTCAAGAACTTGCAGCATCGAGTTTCCCGACGGTGGGAGTCGCCGCCCTCCCCGGCGGCTCCGTAGGATCGGCTCGTGACTGGGGCACAACGGGACACCGACAGCGGCGGCATGGCCGACGGCCTGGAGCGGCTCTGGACGCCGCACCGGATGACCTACATCTCCGGCGAGGACCGGCCCGAGGGCGGCTACGAGAAGCCGACCGGCTGCCCGTTCTGTCTCGCCCCGGGCCTGCCCAGCGAGGAGAGCCTCGTGGTGGCCCGTGGCGAGCACGTGTTCGTGGTGCTCAACCTCTACCCGTACAACCCGGGGCACCTGCTCGTCTGCCCGTACCGCCACGTCGCCGACTACACCGACCTGGACGTGCCGGAGACCACCGAGCTGGCCTCGTACACCCAGACCGCCATGCGGGTGGTACGCAAGGTGAGCAACGCGCACGGCTTCAACCTGGGCATGAACCAGGGCGGGGTCGCCGGCGCTGGCATCGCCGCGCACCTGCACCAGCACGTGGTGCCCCGCTGGGGCGGCGACGCGAACTTCATGCCGGTCATCGGCCGCACCAAGGTCCTGCCGCAGCTGCTGCACGACACCCGCGACCTGCTCGCCCGCGCCTGGCCGTCCTGACCCGCGAGGTCCGCGCGGCCTCCGCGCCGGTCGGCGTCAGCCGGCGCGCAGCAGCGCGGTCAGCTCCGGCCAGCTCTCCACCCGGTGTACGCGCGGCAGCAGCGCGGCGTTCGCGGCGACCTCTGCCGGGCGCGGTCGGAACAGGTAGCGGTGCGGCACCGAATCCAGGTAGCCCAGCACCTCCAGCTTGTCGTCCACGACGTGGGTCAACCCGAGCCGCCTGGCGATCGGCGCCTTGTCCGGCCGGGTACGGCAGAAGTGCACCGAGATCATGCCGCATCGTGACCGTCGCCGCGCCCCGCGTGTTCCCGCCCCGAGAGTTGCTACGCGCCGCCCGACGAAGGTGGCACGATCGGCCGATGGCAGTGACGACACGGACGTTGGGGCGCAGCGGCATCGAGGTCAGCGCCCTCGGCATGGGGTGCTGGGCGATCGGTGGCCCCTGGGCGGAGGGTACCCAGCCGCTGGGCTGGGGCGCGGTCGACGACGACGAGTCGGTGCGGGCCGTACGCCGCGCGCTCGAGGAGGGCGTGACCCTGTTCGACACCGCCGACACGTACGGGGCCGGGCACAGCGAGCGGGTCCTCGGCCGGGCGCTCGCCGGCCGCCGCGACGAGGCGGTGATCGCCACCAAGTGGGGCTACACGTTCGACGAGGCGACCCGGCAGGCGACAGGCGAGGACGCGTCACCGGCGTACCTGCGGCGTGCCGTCACCGCCTCGCTGCGCCGGCTGGACACCGACCACATCGACCTCTACCAGCTGCACCTGGCCGACCTGTCCGTCCCCCGGGCGGAGGCGCTCATCGGCACCTGCGAGGACCTGGTCGCCGAGGGCCTGATCCGGGCGTACGGGTGGAGCACCGACCGCCCCGACCGGGCCACCGCGTTCGGGCAGGCGGCAGCCGGGGCCACCGCCGTGCAGCACGCCCTGTCGGTGCTGCGCGACGCCCCCGAACTGCTGGCGGTCTGCGACAAGTACGACCTGGCCAGCATCAACCAGGGGCCGCTCGGGATGGGCCTGCTCACCGGCAAGTACACGGCCGCGTCGACGCTGCCCCGCGACGACGTGCGGGGGCTCGCGCCGGGCTGGCTGGAGTGGTTCCGGGGCGGCCGGCCGGCGCCGGAGTGGCTGCGCCGCGTCGGCGCGGTCCGTGCCGCGCTCACCGCCGACGGGCGCACCCTCGCCCAGGGCGCGCTGGGGTGGATCTGGGCGCGCAGCGGGCGCACCATCCCGATCCCGGGCTGCCGTACGGTCGCCCAGGTCGAGGAGAACGCCGCAGCCCTGCACCGGGGCCCGCTGCCGGCTGACCAGTTCGTCGAGGTGGAACGTCAGCTCGCAGCCCTGCGCACCGCCGCCCTGCGCGACGCCGACCGCCCCCACTGGCCCCGCCCCACCCACCCCACGGTCCACCCGTAACCTGCCCCGCCCCCGCCCCCGCCCCCGCCCCCAGCGATCTTGCACTTCCGGTGGTGACTTACGCGGGCAACAGCGACATAAGGACGTCAGAAAGTGCAAGATCGCCGGGGCGGGGCGGGGCGGGGCGGGGCGGGGCGGGGTTACGGGGTTTGTTCCTTGCGGGCCTGGTCGGCCAGGTGGGTGGGCATGGGGTCGTGGCGGACGAAGTGACGGCGGAAGGTGCCGGTGCCGGCGGTCATCGAGCGCAGCTCCACCGCGTACCGGAGAAGTTCGATGGCCGGGACCTCGGCGCGGACGAGGGTGCGGCCCTCGGCGTCGGGGTCCGGTTCGGTGCCGAGCACCCGGCCGCGCCGGCCGGACAGGTCACCCATCACGGTGCCGACCGAGCCGTCCGGGATGCGGATGGTGACCTCGTCGATGGGTTCCAACAGGGCCGGCTGGCCGCGCTCGGCCGCGTCGCGCAGGGCCAGCGCGCCGGCGGTCTGGAAGGCCGCGTCGGACGAGTCGACGCTGTGCGCCTTGCCGTCGACGAGGGTGACCCGCAGGTCCACGACCGGGTGGCCGGCGACCAGGCCCCGGTCGAGCTGGGCGCGGACGCCCTTTTCCACGGACGGGATGTAGTTGTGCGGCACGGCGCCGCCGACGATCCGGTCGACGAACTCGAAGCCGCCGCCCCGGGGCAGCGGCTCGACCTCGATGTCGCAGACGGCGTACTGGCCGTGGCCGCCGGACTGCTTGACGTGCCGGCCGTGCCCGGTCGTCGGCACGGTGAGCGTCTCGCGCAGCGACACCTTCACCGGTTCGGTGTCCAGCTCGACGCCGCCGGCGCGGAGCCGGTCGAGCACGACGTCGGCGTGGGCCTCACCCATGCACCAGAGCACCAGCTGGTGGGTTTCGGCGTTGCGCTCGAGCCGCAGGGTGGGGTCGCCGGCGACCAGGCGGGCCAGGTTGCGGGCGAGGGCGTCCTCGTCGGCGCGGCTGCGGGCGACGATCGCCACCGGCAGCAGCGGCTCCGGCATCTCCCAGGGGGCGATCAGCAGCGGGTCGTCCTTGGCCGAGATGGTGTCGCCGGTCTCGGCGCTGCCCGACTTGGTGATCGCGCAGATGTCGCCGGCCACGCAGTGCGGCACCTCCCGCAGCGTCGCACCCAGCGGTGTGTAGATGTGCCCCACCCGTTCGTCGGCGTCGTGGTCGGGGTGCCCGCGTTCGGCCATGCCGTGCCCGGAGACGTGCACGGTCTGCTCGGGGCGCAGCGTGCCGGAGAAGACCCGGACCAGCGAGACCCGGCCCACGTGCCTGTCGACTGTTGTCTTGACCACCTCGGCGACGAGCGGCCCGCTCGGGTCGCAGGTCAGCGGCGGGCGGGGCGAGCCGTCCACGCCGGCGACCGCCGGCAGTTCGTGTTCCAGGGGTGACGGGAACGCGGCGGTCAGCACCTCCAGCAGCGCGTCCAGGCCGACGCCGGTCTCGGCGCAAACCGGCACCACCGGGTAGAAGTGCCCCCGGGCGACCGCCTTCTCCAGGTCCTCGATGAGCACCTCGGTGCTGATCTCCTCGCCGTCGAGGTACCGGTCCATGAGGGTCTCGTCCTCGCTCTCGGCGATGATCCCCTCGATCAGCTCGTTGCGGGACTCGTCGATCGCGGGCTGGTGCTCCGGGTCCGGGTCGCGGACGTCGGCCGGCAGCCCGGCGGTGTAGTCGAAGACCCGGCGGGTGATCAGGCCGAGCAGACCCTCGGTGGAGACGCCGTCGTCGCCGAGCATCGGCAGGTACAGGGGCATCACGTTGTCGCCGAACACTCGCTGGCAGAGCGCCACCGACTCGTCGAAGTCGGCGCGCGGCTGGTCCAGTCGGGCCACCGCCACGGCACGGGGCATGTCGACGGCTGCGCACTCCTCCCACAGCGCCACAGTGGCGGCGTCCATGCCGCCGGCCGCGGAGACGACGAACAGGGCGGCGTCGGCGGCCCGCAGACCGGCGCGCAGCTCGCCGACGAAGTCGGCGTACCCGGGGGTGTCCAGCAGGTTGACCTTGATGCCGTTGTGCAGCAGGGGCGCGCAGGACAGGCTCACCGAGCGCTGCTGGCGCACGGCCGCCGGGTCGTGGTCGCCGACTGTGGTGCCGTCGATGACGCTGCCGGCCCGCCCGATCGTGCCGGTGGCGGCGAGCAGCGCCTCGACCAGTGTCGTCTTGCCCGCGCCGGAATGCCCGACGAGCACCACGTTGCGTACCCGGTCGGGCTCGGTGACCACCGGCGTGCCGCCGGTGGACCCCTTCTCGTGATTCTTCTGCGCCATGGGGCGCACCTCCCTCAGCCGGTGGTGGGTGGCGACCGCCGCGCGAGGTGAAGCGGCCCGGGGCGAGTGCGCGGCGATATCCTCCGGTGGTCTGCTGCACAGCGGGAACGCAACGGGCGGACGGGTGAGCTGGCTCACCTCCCCGGCTCGATCTCACACCCGTTGTCGGGTCGACACAAGCCTGCCCCGGCGGGTCGGCGGTACCGGCTGTGTCGGCGGAACTGGGCGGACCGTTATCGTGGGGACCGCCATGGCGAAGATCTTCCAAGTGTCGGCCCGCGCGGGGATGACCCGCGTCGTCGAGCCGATTGCCCGCGCCCTGCTGCGCGCGGGCGTCACCCCCAATGCCGTCACCGTCGCGGGCACCGTTGGTGTGCTCGTCGGCGCGCTCGGCTTCGGTGCCCGCGGCCATCTGGTCGCGGGCGCGTTGATCGTCACCCTGTTCGCGCTCACCGACCTGCTCGACGGGACGATGGCCCGGATGAGCGGCGGCTCCACCCGGTTCGGCGCCTTCCTCGACTCGAGCATGGACCGGGTCGCCGACAGCGCCGTCTTCGGCGCTGTCGCGTACTGGCTGGCCACGCAGGGCAACCACTCCGGGGTGGCCGCCGCGCTTGTCTGTCTGGCCGCCGGCGGCCTGGTCTCCTACGTCAAGGCCCGCGCCGAGGGGCTCGGCATGACCTGCAACGTGGGCATCGCCGAGCGCACCGAGCGGCTGCTCATCGTCGGGGTCGGCGGGATCCTCACCGGCGTCGGCCTCGATCCGGCGCTGGAGATCGCGCTGTGGCTGCTCGCCGCGGTGTCGATCTTCACGGTGGGGCAGCGGATGGCACACGTCTACCGCCAGGCCCAGCAGCTCCAGCCGGACGGCCAGGCGTGAGCGGCGCGGTGCCGCCCCGGCGCCGGACGACCGGCGGCCGGGTCGCGTGAACCTCACCGAGCTGGGCTACGTCGCCGGCTGGCGGGTCGTCCGCGCGTTGCCGCGGCCGCTGGTGGCTGCGGCGTTCCAAGCGGGCGCGGACCGCGCCCATCGACGCGGCGGCGGGGGTACGGAGCGCCTGCGCGCGAACCTGCGCCGGGTGGTCGGCCCGGAACTGCCCGAGGCCGAGCTGGACGATCTTGTCAGGCGCGGGCTGCGCTCGTACGCCCGGTACTGGATGGAGGCGTTCCGGCTGCCCGCGTTGAGCCGGTCGCAGATCCTGTCCAATTTCCGGCTCGACGGCGCCGAACTGCTCGCCGCCGACGTGGCCGCCGGCCGGGGCGCGGTGGTGGCGCTGCCGCACGCCGGCAACTGGGACGCCGCGGGCGCCTGGGTGGCGGCCACCGGTTGGCCGATCGCCACGGTCATGGAGAGGCTCAAGCCGGAGGCCGTGTACGAGCGCTTCATGGCCTTCCGGGAGGGCCTGGGGATGGAGATCCTGCCGACCCACGGTGGGCCGCGTCCGGCGTTCGACGTGCTGCTGGACCGCGTCCGGGCCGGTGCGGTGGTGCCGCTGCTTGCCGACCGGGACCTCTCCGCCCGTGGCGTGGAAGTGGACTTCTTCGGCGGGAGGACCCGGATGCCGGCCGGGCCGGCGCTGTTGGCGCTGCACACCGGCGCGCCGCTCTACGTGGCCTCGATGTGGTACGAACCGGACGCGGCGTGTGCGTCGCTCGCCGGTCCGCTGCCGGTGCCGGGGCCCGAGGCGGGGCCTTTGGACCAGCGTGTCCGTTCGGTGACGCAGCTGATCGCCGACCGTCTGGCGGCGGGTATCGCCAGGCATCCGGAAGACTGGCACATGTTGCAGCGGATGTGGCTGGACCAGCGGAGGTCGGGGGGCGGCACGGCGCTGCCCCCGTCGTCCGCCGGCCGGTCCTGAAGGGGGTGGGCACTGTGGGACGGTGTCCCGCGGACGAGGGGCGCTGACGCATGCGTATCGGCATCGTCTGCCCGTACTCCTTCGACGTCCCCGGCGGCGTGCAGAACCACGTGATGGACCTCGCGGAGGCGCTGATCGCCCTCGGTCACGAGGTGAGCGTGCTGGCCCCGGCCGACGAGGACTCCCCGCTGCCGCCGTACGTGGTGTCGGCCGGGCGGGCGGTGCCGCTGCCGTACAACGGGTCGGTGGCCCGGATCGCGTTCGGGCCGGTCTCCACGGCCCGGGTCCGACGTTGGATCACCAACGGCGACTTCGACGTGCTGCACGTGCACGAGCCGCTCACGTTGAGCCTGTCGCTACTGGCCGTGCTCTCCGCGCGGGGGCCGGTGGTGGCCACGTTCCACACCGCGATGACCCGCTCGCGGGTGCTGGCGGCCGCCCAGGGTGTGCTCCAGATCGTGCTGGAGCGGATCACCGCCCGCATCGCGGTGAGCGCGCTGGCCCGCAAGGTGCAGGTCGAGCACATGGACGGCGGCGCCGTGGAGATCCCCAACGGGGTGGCGGTGGCGAAGTTCGCCGACGCGGAGCCGTTGCCGGGCTGGCCGGGGGAGTGCGCCACGGGTACGGGCGGCACGCTGGGCTTTCTGGGCCGTTTCACCGAGGCGCGCAAGGGTTTCCCGGTGCTGCGCGACGCGTTCGTGGCACTTGCCGGCACGCGGCCCGGGCTGCGGCTGCTGGTGGCCGGCCCCGGTGACCCCGACGACCTGTACGACCAGTTCCCGCCCGAGCTGCACGAGCGGGTGACCTTCCTCGGTCTGGTCACCGAACCGGACAAGGCGCGGATGCTGCGAAGTGTGCACCTCTACGTCGCGCCGAACACCGGCGGCGAGTCGTTCGGCATGATCCTCACCGAGGCCCTGGCGGCCGGTACGACTGTGGTCGCCAGCGACCTGGACGCGTTCCGGCGGGTGCTCGACGGTGGGAGGGCGGGGCGGCTGTTCCCGACCGGCGATCCGGTGGGGCTGCGGGACGCGGTGGGCGAGCTGTTGGACGATCCGGCCGGCCGGGCGGCCCTGAGCGCCTGCGGCGACCAGGTGGTGGCGAATTTCGACTGGCCTGTGGTTGCCCGCCGTGTCCTGGAGGTATACGCAGCGGCGATCGAGGCGACCGACGGGCGGGTCATCGACCAGGAGTGGGTGGGGCTGGGCTGAGCCGGTGTGACGGATGGTGCGATCGTGACCGGTGCGGACCGGGGTGAGCGCGCCCAATCGGAGGCGAACGGAGCAGCACTACGATGCCGCACATGTGGTGGGTGGTGGCCGGGAGCGTGGTCGTGGGGCTGGTCGCGGCGTACCTCATCTGGACCGCCGGTCGGGTCGAGCGACTGCAGGGCCGCGCGGAGCTGGCGGCCCGGGCTCTCGACGCCCACCTGTTGCGCCGGGCGGCGGCCGCGGCCGTGCTCGCGGAGCGCCGCTTCGGCGTCGAGTTGTACGCGGCGGCGCGCATCGCGCTCGACGCGCGGCCCGAGGAGCGGGAGGCGGCGGAGAACGACCTGACCCGGCAGCTGCGGTCGGTGCGGTTGGACCCGGCCGATCCGGACTGCGGGGCGGTGATCGCCGCGAGTCGCCGGCTGGCGCTGTCCCGGCAGGTGCACACCGATCTGGTCCGGGACGCCCGTTCGGCGCGCAGCCGTCCGCTTGTGCGGTTGTTGCGGATGGGGCGGGGTCACGAGTGGCCGCGGTACTTCGACATCGACGACCCGACCCTGACGGTGCCGGCGGACGTGCCCGCGAGCTGACCCCGGGGCGGTGAGCGGTGCCACACCGCAGGCCACCGGGGGGTTGATTGGCTGTCGGTGTGGCGTTGTGCCGTACGTAGCATTTTTTCTGCCACCCCCACCGCACGTCCGAGGAGCGATGAGCCGTGTCTGAGACCCCTGCCCCGACCACCGGCACCACCCCCGTCGTCGGCACCGCTCGCGTGAAGCGGGGCATGGCCGAGATGCTCAAGGGTGGCGTGATCATGGATGTGGTCAACGCCGAGCAGGCCAAGATCGCCGAGGACGCGGGCGCGGTCGCGGTGATGGCCCTGGAGCGGGTGCCCGCCGACATCCGCGCGCAGGGCGGGGTGTCGCGGATGAGCGACCCCGACATGATCGACGGGATCATCGAGGCCGTCTCCATCCCGGTGATGGCCAAGGCCCGCATCGGGCACTTCGTGGAGGCGCGGATCCTCCAGTCGCTGGGCGTGGACTACGTGGACGAGTCCGAGGTCCTGACCCCGGCCGACTACGCCAACCACATCGACAAGTGGGCGTTCACGGTCCCCTTCGTGTGTGGCGCGACCAACCTGGGCGAGGCGCTGCGCCGGATCACCGAGGGCGCGGCCATGATCCGCTCCAAGGGTGAGGCCGGCACCGGTGACGTCTCGAACGCCACCACCCACATGCGGAGGATCCGACAGGAGATCCGCCGGCTCTCCTCGCTGCCCGCCGACGAGCTGTACGTCGCGGCCAAGGAGTTGCAGGCCCCGTACGAGCTGGTCAAGGAGGTCGCCGAGAGCGGCAAGCTGCCGGTGGTGCTGTTCACCGCGGGCGGGATCGCCACCCCGGCGGACGCGGCGATGATGATGCAGCTCGGCGCGGAGGGCGTCTTCGTCGGCTCGGGCATCTTCAAGGCCGGCAACCCGGCCCAGCGGGCCGCCGCGATCGTCAAGGCCACCACCTTCCACGACGACCCGGACGTGCTGGCGAAGGTCTCCCGCGGTCTCGGTGAGGCGATGGTCGGCATCAACGTGGACGAGATCCCGCAGCCGCACCGCCTGGCCGAGCGCGGCTGGTGAGTAAGGAAGGGCACCTTATTAACGCCTGGTGTATAGGAAGGGCACCTTCCTGACAACGGGAACGGCAACGAGAGGAACGGTGCGACAGTGGCCGTACCCGTGATCGGTGTGCTCGCGCTCCAGGGCGACGTCCGCGAGCACGTCGCGGCGCTGGCCGCGGCGGGCGCGGACGCCCGACCGGTCCGGCGTCCGGCCGAGCTGGACGCGGTCGACGGGCTGGTGATCCCCGGCGGGGAGTCCACGACCATCAGCAAACTCGTCGACATCTTCGAGATGCGCGAGCCGATCGACAAGCGAATCGCCGGCGGGATGCCGGTCTACGGCTCCTGCGCCGGCATGATCATGCTGGCCGCCGAGGTGCTCGACGGCCGAGCGGACCAGCGGGGCTTCGCCGGCATCGAGATGACAGTCCGGCGCAACGCGTTCGGCCGCCAGGTCGACTCGTTCGAGGCGCCGGTGGAGATCGACGGGGTGGCGGGGGAGCCGTTCCACGCCGTCTTCATCAGGGCGCCGTGGGTCGAGCGGGTCGGCGCCGGGGTCGAGGTGATCGGCACGGTCACCGGAGGGCCGGCCACCGACCGGATCGTGGCCGTACGCCAGGGCAACCTGCTGGCCACCTCGTTCCACCCCGAGCTGACCGGCGACCCGCGCGTGCACGCGTACTTCGTGGACCTGGTCCGCGCCGCCGCCTGACGGCGTGACCCGTTCGCTCAGCCGGCGACCGCGCGCAGGTGACCCGGTCGGCGGCCGACCAGTTGGTCGAGCGCGACCGCCGTGGCGGCGTCGGCGGGCAACTGCACCACCAGGCGCTGCGGGTCGGCGTCGGCCAGCTCCAGGGTCTCGACGTTGAGGCGCAACAGACCCGCCTCCGGATGGCGCACCGTCAGCAGGCCGGTACGCGCGGCGGTGACCGGTCGCCGCCGCCAACGGTCGACGAACGGCGCGCCCACCGTACGGGCCAGCCGCTCGGCGAAGGCGTCGCTGGTCGGATCGCCCCGGCGCAGCAGGTGCAGCTCCGCGACCTGCTGGTCGGCCAGCACCGACCACTGCGGATAGTGCGCACGGGCCCGCTCGTCGGCCAGCACGAACCAGACCAGGTTCGGTCGGGACCCGTCCAGCAGGCCGAGCGGGCGGGCGAGCACGTCGAACGGCCCGTTCCAGGCCAGTACGTCGCCGAGCCGGTTGAGCACGTACGCCGGGGTGTCGCGCAGCGCGTCGAGCATCGCGCGGACCGTCGGCCGGGCGGTGCGGGACACCGTCGGCCGGTCGCCCGAGCAGAGCTGTCGGGCGTGCTGGGCCGAGGCGAGGCGCCGCAGGTGTTCCCGGTCGGCGCTGTCCAGGCGTAGCGCGTCGGCGAGCGCGGCGAGGATCTCCGGCGATGGCCGGGTGTCGCGGCCCTGTTCCAGTCGGGTCAGGTATTCCACACTGACCTGCGCCAACGTCGCCAGCTCGGCTCGGCGCAGCCCGGGGGTGCGCCGGCGGGGGCCCTCGGGGAGGCCGACCTCGGCCGGCCGCAGTGCCTCGCGGCGACTGCGCAGGAAGGCGCCCAGCTCTCCGTCCATCACGGAGCCAGTCTGGCAGTCGGCGTGGGCCGGTGGGTGGCCCTGGCAGGGCCATCCTCGCGGCGGTCTCCCCCCACCGCCGCGTGGCTCGCAGGGTCGGTGCATGAGAAACGCACAGAGCACAGGACCGCTGCGGATCGGTGTGATCGTGGGCAGCACCCGCCCGGGCCGGCGCGGCGCGGCGGTCGCCCGTTGGGTCATGGAGGTGGCCGGGCGGCACGAGGCAGTACGCGCCGGGGACGCCGCCTTCGCGCTGGTGGACCTCGCCGAGCAGGCGTTACCACTGTTGGACGAGCCGGTGCCGGCGCTGTTCGGCGACTACCGGCATCCGCACACCCGGCGGTGGGCGGATGTGGTGGACGGCTACGACGCCTTCGTCTTCGTCACACCGGACTACAACCGCTCGATACCGGCAGCGCTCAAGAACGGCATCGACTTCCTGTACGCGGAGTGGGCCGGCAAGGTGGCCGGGGTGCTGAGCTACGGCGTACAGGGTGGGACCCGGGCCGCCGATCACCTGCGGGCGATCCTGACCGAGGTGCGGACGGTGGTGGTGCCGACCGGAGTGGCGCTGTCGATCTTCACCGACTTCGACTTCACCGGGGCCGACCCTGGTGACCGGACCGCCGGCCGCTTCGCGCCTGGTGATGGCCGGGAGGCGGAGCTGTCCACGATGCTCGCCGAGGTCGTGACCTGGTCGCGGGTGCTTCGTCAGGCGGATGGGGCGCTGGTGGGGTCGTAACACATCGCGGATTTCGTCCCGTCTGCCCCGGTCCGGGCGGGCGGGGCGGGGTCGGCGCGCGCGGTGCATGACAGCGACCCGGGGGACGTCGGTAGGATTGCGGAGATTCGGCAGGGCCATCTGCCCGCCACGGCTTCCGCCAGAGCTGACCGGCACCTCCGCGTGCGCCGGCGGGAGTGGGGCGTGAGCGGTGCGGTCGATGCAGACGGCGGGTAGCAACGGAGGTAGAAGATGTCCGGCCACTCAAAGTGGGCGACGACCAAGCACAAGAAGGCCGTCATCGACGCCAAGCGCGGCAAGATGTTCGCCAAGCTGATCAAGAACGTCGAGGTGGCCGCGCGGACCGGCGGTGGCGACCCCGCCGGCAACCCGACGCTCTACGACGCCATCCAGAAGGCGAAGAAGAGCTCGGTGCCGAACGACAACATCGACCGCGCCGTCAAGCGCGGCTCCGGCCTGGAGGCCGGCGGCGCCGACTGGCAGACGATCATGTACGAGGGGTACGGCCCCAACGGTGTGGCGATGCTCATCGAGTGCCTCACCGACAACCGCAACCGCGCGGCGACCGAGGTGCGCACCGCGCTGACCCGCAACGGCGGGTCCCTCGCCGACGCCGGCTCGGTGTCGTACATGTTCTCCCGCAAGGGCGTGGTGATCGTCCCCAAGGAGGGCACCACCGAGGACGACGTGATGATGGCCGTCCTGGACGCCGGCGCCGAGGAGGTCAATGACATCGGTGAGGCGTACGAGGTGGTCTCCGAGCCGACCGACCTGATCGGTGTGCGCACCGCCCTGCAGGACGCCGGCATCGAGTACGAGTCGGCCGAGTCCTCCCTCATCCCCAGCATGAACGTTCCGCTGGACGAGGAGGGCGCCCGCAAGGTCTTCAAGTTGATCGACGTCCTGGAGGACTGCGACGACGTGCAGAACGTCTACGCGAACTTCGACGTCAGCGACGACGTGATGGCGGCGGTGGACGCCTGAGCAGGGCTGTGGCACGACGGTTCGCGCCGGGCGACGTGGTCGTCCGGCGCGAGGTCCTGCGGGGCGAGGTGTGGTTCGGCTGCCCGACGATCTGCATCGAGGACTCGCCCGACCTGCTGGCCCTCTACCTCCCGCCGGGGGCCGAGTTCGGCTTCCCGCAGGCCGGTGACTTCCCGTGTGGGCGGCACCCGTGGGAGACCGCGGGGCACCGGGCGTGGTCGGGGCACGGCAAGGTGATGCTGCACCGCCCCGGTGAGGCGCACTCGGTCGACGTGTTCTGGACGGGGCCGCGGCGCGACTTCGCCGGCTGGTACTTCAACCTCCAGGACCCGCTGCGGCGTACGCCGATCGGGGTGGACACCCTCGACCACGAGCTGGACCTGTGGTGGGCCGCGGACGCCGACGGGTACGTCTGGAAGGACGTGGAGATGTTCGCCCAGCGCCTCGTCGAGGGGCGTTACCCGGGCATGGCGGACGCGATCCGGGGTGAGGGGGACCGGATCGCCGCGTTGCTCGACGCCGGCGAGCGCTGGTGGGACCCGGCGTGGGCGCGGTGGCGGCCCGACCCGGCCTGGACGGCGCCCCCGCTGCCCGCCGGCTGGGACACGGTGCCACCGGCCCGCTGACCGTCGGCTCAGCCGATGGTCTCGCGCTCCCGCCACGCCGTCCGCAGCGACGTGCGGCCGTTGGTCCGCAGCAGCGACCCCTCGTAGATCCGCGCGCCGCCGACGAGGAACGCTCCGGCGGCGGCCAGCAGGACGGCGAGCGAGACGAACGGCTCCCAGCCTGCCGCGTCCCCGGTGAACAGTCGCAGCGGCATGGCGGTGGGCGACGAGAACGGCAGGTAGGACAGCACCCGCATCGCGGTGTCGTTGTCGTTCAGGAAGATCACCGCGAAGAACGGCAGCATCACCGCGAGCTGCACGGGGGTCGACACCCCGGCGATGTCCTCCTGCCTGTTGACCAGGGCCCCGGCGGCTGCCCACATCGCGGCCAGGAGCACGAAGCCGAGCAGGAAGAACGGCACGAACCAGCCGATCGCCGGGGCGAGTAGCGTGAGCAGCCCGCCGCTGTCGCCGATCCGCATGCCGATCACCGTGACCACGCCGATCAGCGCGATCTGCCCCAGCGCCAGCAGCGCCCCCGCCACCACCTTGCCGGCCAGCAGCGCCCGTACCGGGACGGCGGCCACCAGGATCTCCACGATCCGGGTCTGCTTCTCCTCGGTGACGCTCTGCGCGATCTGCAGGCCGAACGTCTGCGAGGTGATGAAGAAGACGAACGCGAAGACGAACGGCACCAGGAACGCCACCACCGGGTCGACCGCGTCGGGGTCGAGCAGTTGCACCGGAGGCGCGCTGCTCAACGCCCGGACCACGTCGTTCGGGGTCTCGTCCATGGCGAGCACCTTCGGTCCGGACACCACCGCGGCGTCCACGTCACCGTCACGCACGGCCTGTTCGGCGGCCCGGTCGTCGGCCACCACGCGGACGTCGAGTCCGGCGTCCCGCAGCGGACCGGCGGCCTGCTGGGTGACCGCCACGCTCTCCGGCCCGCCGGCGAGCAGCGGCGGCAGGACCGTACCCGCCGCGGCGATCAGCAGGAAGAACAGCGTGCCGAACAGGAAGGTACGGTCGCGCAGCTTGACCCGGATCTCGCGTTCGGCGACCAGCCGGGTGGCCTGGGTGACGTTCACTGGGTGACCTCTCGGAAGATCTCGGTGAGCGAGGGGCTGACCGGGCGGAAGGCGCGGACCGGGCCGCGGGCCAGGGCGGCGTGCAGCACGGACTGTTCGTCGGCGCCCGCCGGCAGGTCGAACACGACACGGGCGCCGTCCAGCTCGACCAGGGTCACGCCGGGCTCGTCGCGGACCCAGCCGGCGTCGGTCGCCACGACGAGTTCGTAGCGGGGCACGGTGTACGTGTCGCGGAGCTGCCGTCGACTGCCGGCGGCCCGGATCGCCCCGTCGGCGATGATGACCAGGTCGTCGCAGAGCCGCTCGACCACGTCGAGCTGGTGGCTGGAGAAGAGCACCGGCGCTCCGGCGGAGGCCCGTTCCCGCAGCACGGCGACGACCGTGTCGACGGCCAGCGGGTCCAGCCCGGAGAACGGCTCGTCGAGCACCAGCACCTCCGGATCGTGCACCAGGGCGGCGGCGATCTGGGCGCGCTGCTGGTTGCCCAGCGACAGCGTCTCCAGCAGGTCGTCGCCCCGCTCGCCGAGACCGACCCGTTCCAGCAGGGTGTCGGTGGCGCGTCGCGCGGCGGCCGCGTCCAGGCCGTGCAACCGGCCCAGGTAGGTCACCTGCTCGCGCGTGGTCATCTTGGGGTAGAGACCCCGCTCCTCCGGCATGTAGCCGAAGCGCCGCCGGTCCTGCCGGGTCAGCTTCCTGCCGCCCCAGCTCACCTCACCCGCGTCCGGGGCGAGTACGCCCAGGATGATGCGCATGGAGGTGGTCTTGCCGGCGCCGTTGGCACCCACGAAGCCGGTCATCCGGCCGGCGGCCACCTCGAAGGACACGTTCCTGAGTACCTGCCGGTCGCCGAAGCTGCGGTCGACGCCGTCCAGGCGCAGCGTGCTGGTCACGAGCCCCACGCTAGATCGGGTACGTCCGCGCGCCATCCGCCCGAGGGCTGACTCGTGGGGTCCGTCCCGCGACGGATGCCGGTCAGCCGCCGGGGCGTACGACCCCGTTCTCGTACGCGAAGACCACCGCCTGGACCCGGTCGCGCAGGCCGAGCTTGGCGAGCACCCGGCTCACGTGGGTTTTCACAGTCGCCTCGCCGAGGTGCATCTCGACGGCGATCTCGGCGTTGCTCGCCCCGGCGGCGAGCAGCACCAGCACCTCGGACTCGCGCGGGGTCAGCTCCCGCAGCGCGGCGTCGGCGTCCGGCCCCCGGTGGGCGGTGCCGGACGGGTCACCGGGGCGGGCGAAGGTGGAGATCACCCGACGGGTGATCTCCGGGGCGAGCAGGCCGTCGCCCCGGGCGAGCACCTGGATCGCCTCGACCAGTTCCTCAGGTGTGCCGTTCTTGAGCAGGAAGCCGCTGGCCCCGGCCCGCAGGGCGGCGAACAGGTAGTCGTCGCGGTCGAAGGTGGTGAGGATCAGCACCGCGGGAGCGCCGGGCCCGTCGCCGGTGATCTGCCGGGTGGCCTCCAGCCCGTCCATCCCGGGCATCTCGACGTCCATCAGCACCACGTCGGGTCGGGTGGCGCGGGCCATGGTGACGGCACGCTCGCCGTCGGCGGCCTCGCCGACCACCTCGATGTCGTCCTCCACCTCGAGGATGACCCGGAAGCCGGTGCGTACGAGGTGCTGGTCGTCGGCGAGCAGCACCCGGATGGGGGTACCCCGTTCGGCGCTCACGCCTACCGCCCCGCGCCGGAGGTCACGGACCGCTCGTCGGTGCTCTCCCGGCGCCCGGCCGGCTGCTCCGCGAGCGGGAAGCGGGCGCGTACCCGCCAACCGCCGCCGGCGCGGGGGCCGGCCTCCAGTTCGCCGTCGTGGGCGGTGACCCGCTCGCGCATGCCGATCAGGCCGAGCCCGGCGGCGTCGGGTCGGCCGGGTCGCCCGTCGTCTGTCACGTCGACCTCCATCTCCCGGGCCAGGTACCGGACCCGCACGTCCAGCAGGCCCGCCCCGGCGTGCTTCAGCGTGTTGGTGACCGCCTCCTGCGTCACCCGGTAGGCCGCCTGCGACACCGATTCGGGCAGCGCGACGGGGTCGCCGTACACCCCGAGGGTGGCCGTCAGACCCGCGGCCCGCGCCCGCTCGACCAGCTCGGCGATCCGCTCGACGTCGCCGGCCGTGGGCTGTTCGACGTCGGCGCCGCCGGGGGCGCGCAGCACGCCGAGCATCCGGCGCAGCTCGTCGACGGCCGTGCGGGCGCTCTGCTCGATGGCGGTGAGCGCCGTGCGGGCCTTGCCGGGGTCGCGGTCGAACACCCGCCGGCAGGCGGACGCCTGCACCCCCATCACCGACACGTGGTGGGCGACCACGTCGTGCAGTTCCCTGGCGATCCGGACCCGTTCACCGAGGACCGCCCGTTCCCGGGACTCGGCCTGGGAGCGGCGCAGGTCCTCGGCCTGTTCGCGAAGCTCGTGCTCGCGTCGTGCGGCCACCCAGGCGGTCTCGCCGAAGAAGTACGCGAACCCGAAGACGAGCACGTTGGCCAGGACGCCGGTGACCATCGCGGCGAGGACCGGCGGCACCGGCCCGACCGCGTCGGCGAACGCGTCCGGCGGGATGTGGTCGATCTTCACCGCGTAGTAGACGCCCAGCCAGGCGAACATCGTGGCGATCACGCCGATCCGCAGCCGGCGGGCCAACAGGTGGTCGGGCCCCCACGCGCCGAGGGTGTAGAGGGCGCAGAACAGGGCCCACGAGGAGAACTGGGTCTCCGGGGCCGACCGTGCCTGCGCGGCGATGAACGCCCCCGAGACGACCAGCAGCGTGGCGGCCGGCCAGCGTCGGCGCCAGATCAGCGGCAGGGTCACCGCGACGGTCCAGAACAGTTGCTCCGGCCCGGACGGGGGCGGACCCAGCTGGAACGCCCCGGTGCTGCGGGCCAGCGTGAGGCTGACCAGCGCCAGCCCGGTCACCGCCAGCCCGAGCCACACGTCGTTGCGGCGCTGCCGCGGCGTCGGCCCGGGCCGGTGCCATTCCTCTCGCTCTGCGACGACTGCCATCCGGGAACGATGCCACGTCAGCCGCCGTACCGGCAGACCTGGCGGGTCGGTGCGGCCCGGGTCACGTCCACGGGCGGCGGCCCGGCGCGGGGTACGCGCCGGGCCGCCGTGTCCGGTGTCGCTCACACCGCCTGGCGGCGCGTCTTCAAGGCGGTGTCGATCAGATCCCACACCATGATCACGGCCACGCCCACCGCGATCGTGGCCCCGAGCGTGTTGCGGTTGTCCGCGTCGGCCAACCAGGCCAGGCGCTCGCCGAGGGCCGGGTTGAGCAGCCGGTCGGTGAGGGCCAGCCACACCACCGGCACCGAGAACGCCAGGTTGAGCAGGGCCTTGGTCCCGTACAGCGGCCAGCTCCAGCGGCCGATCCGGTACTTGACGATCTCGAAGACCGCGCTGGCGAGCAGGACGACCATCAACGCCGGCAGCCAGAACGACCAGAGTGCCGGGTCGAGGACCGGGATGTTGTCGCCGTCGGTGCCGCGTACGAAGGACCGGTAGTGCTGCAACGGTACGTACGCGATGGTTGCTGCCAGCATGACCACGGACGCGATGGTCTCGACCAGGGAGATGTCCCGGTGTGCCGGTACGTCGGGGAGCTGGTCGACGGTCCAGTCCGGCAGGTCGACGGCGGGTTGGAACCGGTCGATGAGGACGAAGGTCAGGGTGAGCCAGAAGGCGATCTGCACCCCTGTCTGCATGGCCGCGACGAGGCCGGGCCCGATGGCGCCGAAGCCCTTGCCCTCGGCGACCTCGACGATGGCGACGATCGTGCCGACGATCGCCGGGATGAGACTGAGCAGCAGCTTCATCAGCCGCCACCAGATCAGGTAGTACGTCGGGCCGAGGAGTTGCAGTCGACGGTCGGCGTACCGGGCGGCCAGCAGATCGGGGTTGCCCAGCTCGGTGAGCACCTCCCGCTCGGCGGTGGCGACGTCGGCGCCCCCGCTGGTGCGGTCGTCGATCATGTCGCCGATGGAGGCGCGCAACTCGGTGGCGATCTCGTCGCGGCGCTGGGCGGGCACCGAGCGCAGGGTGGCGGCGAGGTACCGGTCGGTCAGGGTGTTCATCGGTCGACTCCTTGGATAAGCCCGGTGATGGAGGTCTGCACGGCGGCGAGGTCGTCGAGAAGCCGGCTCAGCATCGACTCGCCCTCGTCGCTGGTCCGGTAGAACTTGCGCGGCCGGCTCTCCTCGGTGTTCCACTCGCTGGTGAGCAGCCCCTGGTCCTCCAGGCGGCGCAGCAGTGGGTAGAGGGTGTTGGCGTCCACCGGGAAGCCGTGATCGGTGAGCCTCTGCAGTAGTGCGTAGCCGTAGTCCGGTCGGCGGAGCGCCACCAGGCTGGCCACCACGACGGTGCCTCGACGCAGCTCCTGCAGATGCGTCCGTAGAACGTCCTCGCTAACCATGTGTCACACCATACTGTGTGGCACACACTGTTGTCTACGCCAATAACGTCGCGTCTGCCAGGGTGTGCGGCGGCGGCCGGAAGTTCGGCCCGGCGACGGGGGCGCGCAGGCCCTCCGACCAGGCCTCCGGTCCTCCTTTGCACTGCTGCTGCGGATGCGCCACCCAGGTCGCTGCCGGGCGGTGCGGGTGTGGCAGCAGAGCAAAGGAGGGCGCACACGAGAGTGGCCCGGCGCCCAGGGGGCGTCGGGCCAGGTGGTCGAGGGGGAACGCGTTCGCCGCGTCGTCCGTGCTACTCGAAGCGGGACACGTCTCCCGCGCCCCGGCGCAGGATCTCCGGCTCCAATCCGGACAGGTCGATCACCGTCGTCGGCTCCTTGCCGCAGTCGCCGGCGTCCAGCACCGCGTCGAGCTGGTGGTCGAGCCGTTCCTTGATCTCCCAGCCCTGGGTCATCGGCTCGTCGTCGCCGGGAAGCACAAGCGTGCTCGACACCAGCGGCTCGGCCAGCTCGGCCAGCAGCGCCTGGGTCACCGTGTGCCGGGGTACGCGGACACCGACTGTGCGCTTTCTGGGGTGCAGCATCCGGCGGGGCACCTCACGGGTGGCCGGCAGGATGAACGTGTAACTGCCCGGGGTGGACGCCTTGACCAGCCGGAACACCGCATTGCTGATCTGGACGAACTGGCCGAGCTGCGCGAAGTCCCGGCAGACCAGGGTGAAGTGGTGCCTGTCGTCGAGGTGGCGGATCTGCCGGATCCGGTCCAACCCGTCCTGGTTGCCCAGCTGGATGCCGAACGCGTAACAGGAATCCGTCGGATAGGCGACCAGCCCTCCACCGCGGATCAGGTCGGCGACCTGGCCGATGATCCGGGGCTGGGGGTTCTCCGGGTGCACGTCGTAGTACCTCGCCATGCTGACGAGCCTAGGCTCATCCGCCGACGTCGAGGGGGCGCGGGCCCGGCCGGACCGGTCGGTCCTGCGGGACGCCCCGGCTGTCGCTCAACGGGTAACGTCCAGCCGGTGGAGCACGGTGAGACTCGCCTGACAGGCCCTCTTCATACCCGGTCCCTGGATACTCCGCGGCTGCTGCTGCGCCGCTGGCACAGCGATGATCTGGACGGGTTCGCCGCGGTCAACGCGCACCCCGAGGTGATGCGCTACATCCATGACGGCCGCACCCTGGACCGGGCCGCGACCGCGGAGCGTCTGGCCACCTACCGGCGGCACTGGGACGAGCGCGGCTTCGGCCTGTACGCGGTGGAGATCAGAGGGACGGGCGAGCTGGCTGGTTTCACCGGACTGGCGGTGCCGACCTTCCTGCCCGAGATCATGCCGGCGGTGGAGATCGGCTGGCGGCTCGGCCGCGCGTACTGGGGCCGGGGTCTGGCCACCGAGGCGGCCCGGGCGGTCGTCGCCCACGCTCGTGCCGAGCTCGGCCTGCGGCGACTGGTCAGCATCCACGTCGTCGGCAACGAGGCGTCCGCGCGGGTGATGGTCAAGCTGGGGATGTCGCTGGAGCGCGAGACCGTACAGCCGGACACCGGCCGCCGGGTCCGGGTCTACGCGATGGACCTCTGAGCGGATCGTCGTGTCCAGGACCGAGGCCGCCGACACACGGGCGGCGCGGCCGGTGGAGCCGTCGAGATCACGTCGGTAGGGTAGGTGCCGGTCGGCTCCGACCAACAAGATCCACACCGCCGGGGGGCGCCACGCATGGCCGATTCGTTCGCGCATCTGCACGTGCACACCGAGTACTCGATGCTCGACGGAGCGGCCCGGTTGAAGGACCTGTTCGCCGAGGTCAAGCGGCAGGGCATGCCGGCGGTGGCGATGACCGACCACGGCAACATGCACGGCGCGAACGACTTCTACAAGCAGGCCATGGCGGCCGGCGTCACCCCGATCCTCGGCATCGAGGCGTACGTCGCCCCGGAGTCGCGGTTCCACAAGAAGCGGGTGCGGTGGGGTCGACCGGAGCAGAAGAGCGACGACGTCTCGGGCAGCGGCGGCTACACCCACAAGACCATCTGGGCCCGCAACAGGACCGGCCTGCACAACCTGTTCAAGCTCACCTCCCGGGCCTACACCGACGGCTTCTTCGTCAAGTGGCCCCGGATGGACACCGAGCTGCTCGCGGAGTTCTCGGAGGGGCTGATGGCGACCACCGGCTGCCCGTCCGGCGAGGTGCAGACCCGGCTGCGGCTCGGCCAGAGCGCCCAGGCCCTGCAGGCGGCGGCGAAGTACCAGGAGATCTTCGGCAAGGAGAACTACTTCCTGGAGATCATGGACCACGGCCTCGACATCGAGAAGCGGGTCCGTGACGGGCTGCTGGAGATCGGTCGCAAGCTCGACATCCCGCCGGTGGTCACCAACGACTCGCACTACACCCACGAGGTCCAGTCTGAGGCGCACGACGTGCTGCTCTGCGTGCAGACCGGCAGCAACGTGGCCGACCCCAACCGGTTCAAGTTCGGCGGCAGCGGCTACTACATCAAGTCCGCCGACGAGATGCGCGCCGTCGACTCCTCCGACGTCTGGCTGGAGGGCTGCCGCAACACCCTGCTGGTGGCCGAGAAGGTCGACCCGAAGGGCATGTTCGAGTTCCACAACCTGATGCCGCGCTTCCCGGTGCCCGAGGGGGAGACCGAGGAGTCGTGGTTCCGCAAGGAGACGTTCGCCGGGCTGGCCCGCCGCTACCCGAACGGCATCCCCGAGGGCCACGTCGTGCAGGCCGAGTACGAGCTGGGCGTCATCAACCAGATGGGCTTCCCGTCGTACTTCCTCGTGGTCGCCGACTTCATCCAGTGGGCGAAGAAGCAGGGCATCGCGGTGGGTCCGGGTCGTGGCTCAGCTGCCGGCTCGCTCGTGGCGTACGCGCTGGGCATCACCGACCTGGACCCGATCCAGCACGGCCTGATCTTCGAGCGGTTCCTCAACCCCGAGCGTGTCTCGATGCCGGATGTCGACATCGACTTCGACGAGCGTCGGCGCGGTGAGGTGATCAAGTACGTCACCGACAAGTGGGGTGAGGACAAGGTCGCCCAGATCGCGACCTTCGGCACGATCAAGGCGAAGGCCGCGATCAAGGACTCCGCCCGGGTGCTGGGTTTCCCGTACGCGGTCGGCGACCGGATCACCAAGGCGATGCCGCCCGCAGTGATGGGCAAGGACATCCCGCTCACCGGCATCTTCGACTCCAAGCACCCCCGCTACGCCGAAGCCGGCGAGATCCGCGGCCTGTACGACTCCGACCCGGACGTGCGCAAGGTGATCGACACGGCCAAGGGCATCGAGGGGCTGATCCGGCAGACAGGTGTGCACGCCGCCGGCGTCATCATGTCCGCCGAGCCGATCATCGAGCACATCCCGCTGATGCGCCGCGACGCCGACGGGGCGATCATCACCCAGTTCGACTACCCGACCTGCGAGTCGCTCGGGCTGTTGAAGATGGACTTCCTCGGCCTGCGCAACCTGACGATCATCGACGACGCGGTCAAGAACATCGAGCTGAACCACGGCCTCAAGCTCGACCTGCTGGGTCTGCCGCTGGACGATCCGGCGGCCTACGAGCTGCTGGCACGCGGCGACACCCTTGGTGTCTTCCAGCTCGACGGCGGGCCGATGCGCTCGCTGCTGCGGTTGATGAAGCCTGACAACTTCGAGGACATCTCCGCAGTCCTGGCGCTGTACCGGCCGGGCCCGATGGGCGTCGACTCGCACACGAACTACGCGCTGCGCAAGAACGGCCTCCAGGAGATCACGCCGATCCACCCGGAGCTGGAGGAGCCGCTGCGGGAGATCCTGGCGCCCACCCACGGCCTGATCGTCTACCAGGAGCAGGTGCAGCGCGCCGCGCAGATCCTCGCCGGCTACACCCTCGGTCAGGCGGACCTGCTGCGCCGGGCCATGGGTAAGAAGAAGAAGGAGATCCTCGACAAGGAGTTCATCCCCTTCCGGGACGGCTGCCGCGAGCGCGGCTACTCCGACGAGGCGATCCAGGCCGTGTGGGACGTCCTGGTCCCGTTCGCCGGGTACGCCTTCAACAAGGCGCACTCCGCCGCGTACGGGCTGGTCTCCTACTGGACGGCGTACCTCAAGGCGCACTACCCGGCCGAGTACATGGCCGGGCTGCTGACGTCCGTCGGTGACGACAAGGACAAGATGGCGCTCTACCTGTCCGAGTGCCGCCGGATGCGCATCCAGGTGCTGCCACCGGACGTGAACACCTCGGCCGGGCCGTTCACCCCGGTCGGCAAGGACATCCGCTTCGGCCTGGCCGCCGTCCGCAACGTCGGCGCGAACGTGGTCGCCTCGATCATGCGCTGCCGCCAGGAGAAGGGCGACTACACCGACTTCTACGACTTCCTGTCCAAGGTGGACGCGGTGGTCTGCAACAAGAAGACGATCGAATCGCTGATCAAGGCGGGGGCGTTCGACTCGCTGAACCACCCGCGTAAGGGCCTGCTCGCGGTGCACGCGGACGCCATCGACGCGTACGCCGACGTCAAGCGCAAGGAGGCCGTCGGCCAGTACGACCTGTTCGGCGCCGGCTTCGGCGACGCCGACACGGGCAGCACGACCGTGATGCCGGTGATCGGCGACAGCGAGTGGGACAAGCGCGACAAGCTGGCCTTCGAACGCGAGATGCTCGGCCTGTACGTCTCGGACCACCCGCTGTTCGGCCTGGAGCACATCCTCAACGCGGCGGCGGACACCACGATCGCCTCCCTCGCCGAGGACGGCGCGGTGCCCGACGGGGCGGTGGTCACCCTCGCCGGCATCCTCTCCGGGGTGCAGCGGCGGGTCACCAAGCAGGGCCGGGCGTGGGCGTCGGCCACCCTTGAGGACCTGGCCGGTGGGGTGGAGACCCTGTTCTTCCCCAACACGTACGAGGTGATCGGGCAGTACATCGCCGAGGACGCCATCGTGGTGGTCAAGGGCCGCGTGGACCGCCGCGACGACACCCCACGCATCATGGCGATGGACATGTCCATGCCGGACGTCAGCACCAGCGCCACCAACAAGCCGGTCACCCTGACCATTCCGGTGCACAGGTGCACGCCACCGCTCGTGGAACGCCTCAAGGAGACCCTGGTGCTGCACCCCGGCGACACGGAGGTGCACGTCAAGCTGCTCAATGGTGGTCGTACCACCACCCTGCGGCTGGGTCCGTTCCGGGTCGCGGCGACCACCGCGCTGATGGGTGACCTGAAGAGCGTCCTCGGCCCGGCCAACGTGAGCTGAGCCGGGTCGCGGCCCGGCCGGAATCCGGCCGGGCCGCGCACGGCCGTCGGGGGTCAGCCCCGGTCGGGGGCCGCGATCTCCCGCAGCTGGCCGTCGGCCAGCCGCAACCAGCGCCGCACGCCGATCTCGGCGAGGAACCGTTCGTCGTGGCTGACCACCACGAACGCCCCCTGGTACGCGGACAGCGCGCTCTCCAACTGCCCGACGCTCACCAGGTCCAGGTTGTTCGTCGGCTCGTCGAGCAGCAGCAGTTGCGGTGCCGGCTCGGCGCAGAGCACGCAGGCGAGGGTGGCGCGCAGCCGTTCGCCGCCGGAGAGCACCCCGACTGGCAGGTTCACCCGCGAGCCCCGGAACAGGAACCGGGCGAGCAGGTTCATCCGCCGCGCGTCGGGCAGGCTCGGCGCGTACTCGGCGAAGTTCTCCGCGACCGTGCGGTCGAGGTCCAGCAGGTCCAGCCGCTGCGACAGGTACGCGATCCGTCCGTCCGCCCGCCGGATCTCGCCGCCGGCCGGTTCGAGGTCACCGTTGACGAGGCGCAGCAGTGTCGACTTGCCGGCACCGTTCGCCCCGGTGAGCGCGATCCGCTCCGGTCCCCGGATCACCAGGTCGGCGCCGTCGCCGCCGAACAGGTCCCGGTCGTCGAAGCGGGCCTGCATTCCCGTACCGGAGAAGACCGTGCGACCACTCGGGACGGTGGTGCCCGGCAGGTCGACGGTGATCCGGTCCTCCTCGCGGAGCGCCCGGCCGGCCTCGTCGAGTCGGGACCTGGCCTGCCCGAGCCGGTTGGAGTGCGTCTCCTGCGCCCTGCCGGCCGACTCCTGCGCGCTGCGCTTGAGGCCGCCGGCGACGATCCGGGCGAGCCCGGCGTTCTTCAGGTTCTTGGAGGCGTTGCTGGCCCGCCGGTCGGCGCGTTCGCGGGCCTGCTGCATCTCCCGCTTCTCCCGCTTGACCTCCTGCTCGGCGTTGCGCATGTTGCTCTCGGCCACCTCCCGCGCGGCCTGCACCGCCTCGGTGTACGCGGTGAAGTCGCCCCCGTACCAGGTGATCTCGCCCTGTTCCAGCTCGGCGATGCGGTCCATCCGGTCCAGCAGTTCCCGGTCGTGGCTGACCAGCAGCAGGCATCCCGACCAGTCGGTGAGGACGTCGTAGAGCTTGTGCCGGGCATCCAGGTCGAGGTTGTTGGTCGGCTCGTCGAGCAGCAGCACGTCCGGGCGTCGGAGCAGTTGCGCCGCCAGGCCCAGGGAGATCGCCTGGCCGCCGCTGAGGGTGTGCAGCGGACGGTCGAGCGACAGCTCGCCCAGGCCGAGCCGGTCCAGTTCGGCGCGGGTGCGCTCCTCGATGTCCCAGTCGTCGCCGATGGTGGCGAAGTGTTCCTCGCTGGCGTCGCCTGCCTCGATGGCGTGCAGCGCCGCGATCCGTTCGGCGACGCCGAGCACCTGCGCCACGGCCAGGTCGCCGGCCAGCGGCAGCGTCTGCGGCAGGTAGCCGAGCGGGCCGTCGACGGTGATGCTGCCGCCGCTGGGCCGCAGCTCACCGGCGATCAGCCGCAGCAGCGTGCTCTTGCCGGCGCCGTTGGGGGCGACCAGGCCGGTGCGACCGCCCGGGACGGTGAAGGACAGCTCGGAGAAGACAGGGGTGTCGTCCGGCCAGGAGAAGGACAGGTTCGAGCAGACGATGAACGCGTCAGACATGCGAGTGACCTCAAGGGTGGGGTGGGCGCGCCGAGGCTGCCCGACGACAACGGGAACCGGTGGAACGACAAATGGCCACGCCAGCTGCGCCAATGCGCGCCGAACGGTGGCCGAACACATCCGGTCTCACCCGGAGATGTCGTCGTCACCCGCCATGTCTGGTCTCCCTGGTCGTGCCGCGAACCCAACCCGCGAATTCTAACAACGGCTTCCCACCCCGCCACGGAATTCCCCGCCCCCACCCCCGTCGATCTTGCAGTTGCTGTTCAAGAAATGTCGCTGTTGCGGCCAAAGGTCCCCGCAGAAAGTGCAAGATCGACGGGGTCAGCGGGGGCGGTACTCCACCTCGGGGCGGCCGGGGGTGCCGTAGCGGGGGGTGCGGACCGCGCGGTCGATCGTCACCAGGTACTCCAGGTAGCGGCGGGCGGTCACCCGGGAGATCCCTGTCGCCGCGCTCACCTCGGTCGCCGACAGGCCCGCCTGGGCGTCAGTGCCGTCGGTCAGGGCGGCGCGTACCCGGTTGAGGGTCTGCGCGTCCAGCCCCTTGGGCAGCGAGTGCCCGGCGGTGCCGCGCAGGGTGGCGAACATCCGGTCCACGTCGTGCTGCGCGGCCACCTCACCGTCGGCGAGAGCCTGCGCGCGGTAGTCCGCGTACCGTTCCAGCTTGTCGCGGAACGCGGCGAACGTGAACGGTTTGAGCAGGTAGTGGGTCACCCCGAGGGACACCGCGGTGCGCACCACCGCGAGGTCCCGCGCGGACGTCACCGCCAGCACGTCGACGCTGCTGCCGGCGGCCCGCAACGCCCGGCAGACGTCCAGGCCGTGCAGGTCGGGCAGCCGAAAATCCAGGAGTACGAGGTCCACGTCGCCGCCGTCGTTGGCGCGCAGGGCCGCCATCGCCGCCCGCGCCGTGTGTGCCACCCCGACGACCACGAAACCGGGAACCCGTTCCGTGTACGCCGAATGTGCCTCGGCCAGCAGCGGTTCGTCCTCGACGACGAGCACCCGGATGTCGGTCACCGTCGTTCACCTCCACCGGGCAGGCGGACGGTGAACAGGCTGCCGCCGTCGTCCGAGCGGCCCACCTCGTAGCTGCCTCCGTGCCGGCGTACCACCTGCCCGACGAGCGCCAGGCCGAGGCCGCGACCTGTGCTCTTGGTGGACCAGCCGCGCCGGAACGCGTCGGCCACCCGTTCCGGGGCCAGCCCGGGGCCGCTGTCGGCGACCCGCACCACCAGTTCGTCGTCGACCGCGCCGACGAAGACGCGTACCCGGCGGGGCGCCGGCGTGCCGGCCACCGCCTCGAGCGCGTTGTCGACCAGGTTGCCGACCACGGTGAGCAGGTCGCCGCTGGGCAGTGGGCTGTCGTCGAGGCGGCAGTCCGGTTCGATGACCAGGTCCACTCCGCGCTCGCCGGCCTGCGCGGACTTGCCGAGCAGCAGCGCCGCCAGGGCCGGCTCGGTGACCGCGCCGACCACCCGGTCGGTCAGCTGCTGGGCGAGGGCCAGGTCGCGGGTGCCGAGCCGTACGGCCTCCTCGGTGCGGCCCAGCTCGACAAGGGTCAGCACGGTGTGCAGCCGGTTGGCCGACTCGTGGGTCTGCGCCTGCAACGCCTCGGTGAGCGCCCGTACCGAGTCCAGCTCGCTGGCCAGGGTGCGCAGCTCGGTCTGGTCGCGCAAAGTCAGGACGGTGCCGAGCGCTGCGCCCTCGAAGCGGGTGGTCCGCTGGTTGGCGACGAGCACCCGGTCGCCGGCGAGGACTGGTTCGTCGCGGGCGTCACGACCGGAGCCGAGCAGGTCGGCGACGGCGGGCGGCAGGTCGATCCCGGCGGCCGGCTGGTCGATCACCGGCGTGTCCGCGTCCAGCCCCAGCAGCCGGCGGCCCTCGTCGTTGATCAGGGCGATCCGCCGGTCGGTGGTCAGCACCACGAGACCCTCGCGCACCGAGTGCAGGACCGCGTCGTAGTACTCGTACATGCGGGTCATCTGCGCCGGTCCCAGACCGTGCGTCTGGCGACGCAGCCGCCGGCTGAGCAGCCAGGAACCGGTCGCGGCGAGGGCGAACGCCGGTGCGGCGACACCCAGGAGCACAGGCAACTGGCCGAGCAGCTTACGGTCGATCGCGCGGGTGGTGATGCCCACCGAGACCAGGCCGACGATGCGCTGCCGCTCGTCGTACACCGGGACGACCGCGCGCACCGACTCGCCGAGCGTGCCGACGTTGGTGGTGGTGAACGGTCGGCCGGCCAGGGCGGGTCCGATCTCCCCGACGAACGGCTTGCCGATCAGGTCTCGGGTGGGGTGCGAGAAACGGGTGCGGTCGGGGGCCATCACCACCACGAAGTCGGTGCCCGTCGCGAGTCGGGTCGATTCGGCGTACGGCTGCAGGACGCCGGCCGGGTCGGCGGTCGTGAGGGCCGCGCGGACGTCGGGGGAGCCGGCCACTGTCTGCGCCACCGACAGCACCTCCTCCTGCGCCGCCTGGCGGGAGTCGCTGCGGGCCAGCCACACGGCACCGGCCGCGCCGGCCAGCACGAGTAGCGTCACCACGATCGCCTGAAGGGCGAAGAGTTGCCCCGCGATGCTCCACTGGCGTCGGGCCACCTCCACCACCTCCTGGGGTTTTCGCCGTGAACAGAATGACCGCAAGGCTGTCAACGGGTGAGACGCGCTTCACATTGTCGCCATGGACACCACCGCAGCCACCACCACAGCGGAGCCGTCGGCTCGCCGGGACCGTACCCGTTACCTGTATCTGGCCGTCATCGTGGCGGTGCTCGCCGGCATCGTGGTCGGCCTGGTCGCCCCCGATTTCGGCAAGGAACTCAAGCCGATCGGCACCGGCTTCGTCAACCTGATCAAGATGATGATCAGCCCGGTCATCTTCTGCACCATCGTGCTCGGCGTCGGCTCCGTCCGGCAGGCCGCGAAGGTCGGCAAGGTCGGCGGCCTGGCCCTCGGCTACTTCCTGACCATGTCGACTGTCGCGCTCGCCATCGGCCTGGTCGTCGGCAACCTCATCCATCCCGGCTCCGGCCTGAACCTCGGTGCGGACCTCGCCGGCGCCGGCAAGGCAGCCGCGGGCGACGAGGCCGGCGGGACCGTGGAGTTCCTGCTCGGCATCATCCCGACGACGCTGTTCTCCGCGCTCACCGAGGGCGAGGTGCTCCAGACGCTGCTTGTCGCGCTGCTTGTCGGCTTCGCCGTGCAGGCGATGGGTCGGCGCGGTGAGCCGGTGCTCGGGGCCATCGCCGTCATCCAGCGGGTCGTCTTCAAGGTCCTCGCCATGATCATGTGGCTGGCGCCGATCGGCGCGTTCGGCGCGATGGCGGCAGTGGTCGGCGCCACAGGCGTGGACGCCCTCAAGAGCCTCGCCCAGATCATGGTGGGCTTCTACGCCACCTGCCTGATCTTCGTGCTCGTGGTCCTGGGCGCGCTGCTCTGGTTCATCGCCAGGATCTCGATCTTCTCGCTGCTGCGCTACCTGGGCCGGGAGTTCCTGCTGATCCTCTCCACCTCGTCGTCCGAGTCGGCGCTGCCGCGGCTGATCGCCAAGATGGAGCACTTCGGCGTCAGCAAGCCCGTCGTCGGCATCACGGTGCCGACCGGATACTCGTTCAACCTCGACGGCACGGCGATCTACCTGACCATGGCGTCGCTGTTCATCGCCGACGCGCTGGGCAAGCCGCTCGCCGTCGGGGAGCAGATCTCGCTGCTGCTGTTCATGGTCATCGCCTCGAAGGGCGCGGCGGGCGTCACCGGCGCCGGGCTGGCCACGCTCGCCGGCGGGCTCCAGTCGCACCGCCCGGACCTCGTCGACGGGGTCGGGCTGATCGTCGGCATCGACCGGTTCATGTCCGAGGCCCGGGCGTTGACGAACTTCGCCGGCAACGCCGTGGCGACAGTGCTCGTCGGCACCTGGACCGGCGAGTTCGACAGGGACCGGGCGGCGGGGGTGCTGCGCGGCGACGACCCGTTCGACGAGGCGACCATGCTCGACGAGCACGACGACGAGGGCGAGACGCCGGCGCGGCGTTCCGACGACGAGAAGGCGACGGCGGTCCCTGCCTGACGGAATCGGCTCCGGCTCGGCGATATCGGGGTGACCCCGCCTCCAGGGCACCCCGATATCGCCGAACTCGTGTCGATCACTGTGGACGTGCCGGCTCACGACTCCACAGCAGGAGGTGGAAGGGGTCCTCGCCGCAGGTGAGCCAGGTGCCGTCCCCGAGTGCCATCGGGCTCTCCGACGCGAAACGCGCCGCCTCCGAGGAGCGCCGTGGACAATGGGGGCCGGGGAGGTGTGCTGCGGCGGACCCGGGGGAGCAGGCGTGCGCGGAACCAGCCTCCTGGGCGCGCTGCGCACCCGTGACCCGGGGTACGTCGTCCTGCGGCGCGCCGCCCGGCTGACCCTCGTCGCGTCAGTGGTGTTCTACGCCTGCCGGTACGGGGCGGGCAGTCCGATGCTCGCCACGTACGGCCTGTTCGGCACGATCGCGGCAGGCTCGTTCGCTCAGCTGCCCGGTCCGGCGCCGCAGCGGGCGCGGATCCTCGTCACGTCGCTGCCCGTGGTGTGGGCGCTGGTCGCGGCGGGTTCGCTGTTGGCGTGGAGCACGTGGGCGGCGGCCGGCGGGATGCTGGTGATCGGGTTCGTGGTGGCGTTCGCGGGAGTCGGCAATCCACGCCTGGTGGGCTGGGCCAGCGCGTTCCAACTGTTCTACATCCTGGCGTCCTTCCCGCCGTACCAGCCGGACACCCTGCCGCAGCGCCTCGGCGGCGTCACCCTCGCCATCGTGCTGCTCGCCGCCGCCGAGGTGTTCCTCTGGCCCGATCCGGTGCCGGTCTCGTACCGGCAGCGGCTCGCCGAGGCGGCGGAGGGCGTCGCGGCGTTCCTCGACACCGCCGCGGAGGCACTGGCCGACCCGCACGCCGGTCCCGGTGGTCGCGAGGCTCGGCGTCAGCGGGCGTACGACGTGGTCGCCGCTCTCGACCTGGCCCGCAACCCTCCGGCGTGGGCGCCCACGGCGGCGGGCGCCCAGGACCGGGCACTGCGGATCTGCGCGGCGGCGTTACGGGAGGTGCTCGCCGAGGCGGATCGTCTGGCGGCGGACGCCCCACCGGAGCCGATCCCGGATCTCGCCGCGGCGGGACTGCTGCGCTCGGGCGCCGCCACGACCCGCGCCGCCGGCCGCAGCCTGTCCCCGGGCGCCCCGCCGGTCGAACTCGGCGACCTGGATGTCGCCATCGGGCGGACCGAGGAGGCGTACGCCGGGGGCCGGGACGCGCCGGACGTACCCCGCCTGTGTCGGGACGCGACGGCCCTGGCCCTCGCCGACCAGGTGCGGGTCTTCGCCGTCGGCGCCCGGGTGGCCACCGGGTCGCGGGCCGACGGCGCGGACGACCCCTCGGGGCTGTTCGAGTTCGCGCGGCACAGTCCGTGGACGTTGTACTGGAGGCAGTTCCGTTCCCACCTCGCCCCCCGATCGGCCCACCTGCACAGCTCGCTGCGGCTGGCCGTGGCGCTGGCCGTCGCCCGGGTGGCGGCAGGGCTCCTGCAGCTCACCCACGGCTTCTGGGTGCTGCTGGCCACCCTCACCGTCCTGCGCACCTCCGCGGCGGACACCCGCACGGCCCTGCGGCCCGCGCTGCTGGGCACCATCGCCGGCGCCGCCGTCAGTGGCCTGGTGATGCTTGTCGTCGAGGAGTCGGTCGTCTACGCCGTCGTCCTGCCGGTGACCCTGATCCTGGCCTTCGGTGTCGGTCGCCTGCTGGGGCCGGTCTGGCAGCAGGCGCTGTTCACGGTGCTGCTGACTGTCGTGTTCGCCCAGCTCAGCCCGGAAGGGTGGCGGCTCGCCGAGGTTCGCCTGGTCGACGTCCTGCTCGGCGCGGTGGTAGGTGTGTTCGCCGGGGTGGCGATGTGGCCGCGCGGCGCGGGTCACGACCTGCGACGCAACGCCGCCCGCCTCCTGGTGTCCAGCGGGGACGCGGTCGAGCGGACCGTCCAGGCGGTGCTGGGCGGCCCCGACCTCCCCGGCCGGGCCATCGACCAGATCCGTCGACGGATGGTCCTGGTCGACTCGTCGTACTGCCAGTTCCACTCCGAGCGGCACGACCCGCGTCGACAGCAGGTGAGCTGGGACGTCGTCCTCAGCGCCGGGCACCGCGTGGTGCCGGGCGTCGAGTCGCTGCTGCGCCGCAACCCGCCCGGCTGCCTCGCCGGCTGGCCCGCGGCCGCGGCCCTGCTGCGGGACACCGCCGGGCACCTGCATTCGGCGTACGACGACCTCGCCGACGAGGTGGCACACGGCCGGACGGCGGCGCCGCTGCCCGTTCCGACCGACTGTGTGGACGAGTTGAACCGGGTCCGTCCGCTGCTCGGCGCGGCCGACCCCGCGTCGGTGCGGCATCTCGTGGAGGTGGACAGGTGGCTCGCCGGCCTCGCCGACAACCTCGGCCGGATCCGTCCGCCCGCCGACCGGGAGGTCAGCCGGGACGGGACACCGTGAGGGGGCCGAGGTGGCCCGACAGGATTCGGAAACTGCCGCCCCGAGCGCCGACCGGCTCGGTGCTCAGCGGCATGCCACAGGCCGCCCGTCGCCGATTGGCCGTGCCGCCGCGAGGCGATCCCGCCTAGCGTCGATGCATGCAGATCGCGCAGGCGCAGCAGTTGTGGAAGCCGGAGCCCGGCTGGTTGAACACCGCCTCCTACGGGCTGCCGCCCGAGCCGGCCTGGACGGCGTTGCAGGAGGCACTGTCCGACTGGCGGGTGGGCGGCAGGTCGTGGGAGGGCTGGGGCGACTCGGTGCAGCGTTCCCGTACCGCGTTCGCCGGTCTGATCGGCGTGCCGGACACCGACGTGGCGGTCGGCGCCACCGTCTCCCAGATGTTCGCGCCGGTCGCGGCGGCGCTGCCGGCCGGGGCGACAGTGGTGGTGCCCGAGGTCGAGTTCACCTCGAACCTGTTCCCCTGGCTGGTGCAGGAGGAGCGGGGTGTCACGGTCCGCACGGTGCCGGCGGATCGGCTGGTCGACGCGATCGACGCCGACACCGACCTGGTCGCGTTCAGCCTGGTGCAGTCCGCCGACGGTTCGGTCGCCGCGTACGACGAGATCGTGGCCTCCGCCCGCGCGCACGGCGCGCTGGTGGTGGTCGACGCGACCCAGGCGTGCGGGTGGCTGCCCTTCGACGGGAGCCTCGCCGACGTGGTGGCGGTGGGCGGCTACAAGTGGCTGATGAACCCGCGCGGCACCGCGTACGCCTATCTGGCCCCGGCGTTGCGCGACAGGCTGCGCCCGGACGCGGCCGGCTGGTACGCGGGCCGCGACCCGCACGCCTCCTACTACGGCCCGCCGCTGCGGCTGGCCGACGACGCCCGCCGGTTCGACATCTCCCCGGCCTGGTTCAGCTGGGTCGGCGCGGCCCCCGCCATGGAACTGGTCGCCCAGATCGGTGTGCCGGCGATCCGGGAGCACGACGTGGCGCTGGCCAACCGGTTCCTGGCCGGCCTGGGCCGGCCAGCGGGGGACAGCGCCATCGTCTCCGTCGACGTGCCGGACGCCCAGCAGCGCCTGGAAGCGGCGGGCATCCGGGCGGCCGTGCGCGCCGGGCGGGTCCGCGCCTCCTTCCACGTCTACTCCACCGAAGCGGACGTGGACGCGGCGCTCACCGCGTTGACGGGGTGAACCGGCTCAGGCCAGGTGACCGCCGATCTTCGTGTACCCGCGCAGCAGGTCCCGGGAGATGATGAGCCGCTGCATCTCGTCGGTGCCCTCGAAGATGCGGTACAGCCGGACCTGCCGGTACCAGCGCTCGATGGGCAGCTCCCGGGTGTAGCCCATGCCGCCGTGGATCTGGAGGACCCGGTCGACCACCCGGTTGACCATCCCGGCGCCGTAGAGCTTGCCCATCGACGAGGCGTGCCGGGGGTCCATGCCCTGGTCGACGGTCCACGCCGAGCGCAGCACCAGCCAGCGGGCCGCCTCCAGTTCGGTCTCCGAGTCGGCGATCATCCACTGGATGGCCTGGTTGGTGCCGATCTTGGTGCCGAAGGTCTCCCTGGTGTTGGCGTACTCGATCGCCATCTGCAGCACCCGCTCGGCGATGCCGATGGCGTGCGACGGGATGGTGTAGCGGCCCTTGCCGATCCACTCCATGCCGAGCGTGAAGCCCTGCCCGATCTCGCCGAGGATGTTGCGGTGCGGCACGCGTACGCCGTCGAAGATCAGCGACGCGGGCCCGCCCTCGCCCATGGTCTGGATGAACTCCGAACGCCAGCCCATCGACCTGTCCACCAGGAACGCGGTGGCCCCGCCGTTGCGGGCGCCCTTCTCCCGGTCGGTCACCGCGACCACGATGGCGAAGTCGGCGTCGTGGCCGCCGGTGATGAAGGTCTTCTCGCCGTCGAGGACCCAGTCGTCGCCGTCACGGCGGGCCGACAGCCGGATGTTCGCCGCGTCGGAGCCCGCGCCCGGCTCGGTGATCGCGAAGCAGGACCGCCGCTCGCCCTCGATGGTCGGGATGAGGAACTCGCGCTTCTGCTCCTCGGTGGCGTGGAACAGGATGTTGTCCGCCTCGCCGCCGAAGCGGAACGGCACGAACGTGCGGCCCAGCTCCGTCCAGATCAGCGACTGCAGGACGGCAGGCAGGTTCATCCCGCCGTACTCCTCGGGGGTGGCCAGGCCCCAGAAGCCGAACTTGCGCGCCTTGAGTTGCAGCTCGCGCACCTCGGAGTGGTCCAGGCTCGGCTGGTGCGCCCGCTCCCGGCGGAGCACCTCCGCCTCCAGGGGCATCACCTCGCGCTGGATGAACGACCGGACGGTGTCCCGTACCGCCCGCTCCTCGTCGGTAAGCGAAAAGTCCACGTTGGTCCTCCTGGCGTCGGTGCGGCCGGTCACCCTTAAACTAGCGGTGTAAGTTTTGCCGCGTCCAGACCTGGCCGCCGCGATCGCGAGGAGCGCAGTGCCCCGACCCCGCCAGCCCCGGCTCACCCGGCAGCTCATCGTCGACACCGCCACCGCGCTCATCGACGCCGAGGGGCTGCCGGGGTTCTCCACCCGCCGGCTCGCCGCCGAGTTGGGCGTCCGTGGTCCCTCGCTGTACAACCACTTCGCCACCAAGGACGAGATCCTCGACGCGGTCGCCGACACGGTCACCGGGGCCGTCGACACCAGCGGCTTCGCCAGCCGGGACTGGGTCGCCGCCCTGCGCGACTGGGCCTGGTCGTACCGGCGGGCGCTCACCGCGCACCCGAACATCGTGCCGTACCTGGCCCAGGGTCCCGGACGACGGCCGGCCGCCCTCGCCATGGCCGACGCGGTCTACGGCGGCCTCGTCCGCGCCGGCTGGCCGCCTGCCCGGGCCACCCACATCGGCGCGGCGCTGCGCTACTTCGTGGCCGGGTCGGCGCTCGGCTCCTTCGCCCGCGGGTTCGTCGAGGACCCCGAGCTGTACGCGGCGCACTACCCGCACCTGCGCGACGCGCACCGGCTCGCCGAGCACCAGCAGAGCGTCGACGAGGGCGCGTTCGCGCTCGGCCTGGACGCCCTGCTGCACGGCCTCACCGCCGAGTACGCCCGCACCGCCGGCCCGGTGGAGTCCGCCCGGCCGAGCGGGTAGCGTCCAAACTCCCAGCGCTAGTTTCATCGTCCACCACCATCGCCCCCGCCCACCCCCGAAGGGACGCCATGGACCTCGCCGCCCCGCCGTCGCAGCTACCCGACATCCTGCGCCTCAGGCGCCACCTGCACATCGGTGGCGAATGGACGTCTCCCGCCGGCACCGACGCGATCGACGTGGAGAGCCCGAGCACCGGCGAGCTGTTCGGGCAGGTGCCCGCCGGCACGGCTGCCGACGTGGACGCCGCGGTCGCCGCGGCCCGTGCCGCCTTCCCCGGCTGGGCGGCGCTCGCGCCCGCCGACCGGTCCAGCCATCTCGACCGGCTGCACACCGCGCTCGCCGCGCGCGCCGACGACCTCGCCCGCACCATCGCCGTCGAGATGGGCGCCCCGCTCAAGCTCGCCACCCGGGTGCAGGTCGGGCTGCCGCTGACCGTGCTGCGGGACCACGTCGGTCTCGCCGCCCGCCCACCGGTCGAGGAGACCATCGGCCACTCCCTCGTGGTCCGCGAGCCGATCGGCGTGGTCGGCGCGATCACCCCGTGGAACTACCCGCTGCACCAGGTGATGGCGAAGCTGGCGCCCGCGCTGGCCGCCGGCTGCACTGTGGTGCTCAAGCCCAGCGAGCTGACCCCGCTGACCGCGTACCTGCTCTTCGACGCGGTCACCGAGGCCGGGCTGCCGCCGGGCGTGCTCAACCTCGTACCCGGCACCGGTCCGGTCGTCGGCGAGGCACTGGCCGGGCACCCCGACGTCGACCTGGTGTCGTTCACCGGCTCCACCGCCACCGGCACCCGGATCATGCGGCTCGCCGCCGAGCGGCTCGCCCGCGTGGCCCTGGAGCTGGGCGGCAAGTCCGCGAACGTCATCCTCCCCGACGCCGACCTGGCCACCGCCGTCAAGGTCGGTGTCGGCAACGCGCTGCTCAACTCCGGGCAGACCTGCACGGCGTGGACCCGGATGCTCGTGCACCGCGACCGGTACGACGAGGCGCTCGACCTGATCGCCACGGCGGTGGCCGGCTACCGCCTCGGCGACCCGTTCGACCCGGCCACCCGGCTCGGTCCACTGGTCTCCGCCGCCCAGGCCGAGCGCGTACGCGGCCACGTCGAGCGGGCGCTCGCCGACGGTGCCCGCCTCGTCGCCGGCGGCCCGGACGCGGCGCTGCCGGAGCGGGGCCACTTCGTCGCACCGACAGTCTTCGCCGACGTGCACCCCGACAGCGCGCTCGCCCAGGAGGAGGTCTTCGGCCCGGTGCTCGCCGTCCTCCCGTTCGCCGACACCGACGAGGCCGTCGCCATCGCCAACAACTCCCGGTACGGGCTGGCCGGGGCGGTCTGGTCCACCGACACCGACGCCGCCCTCGCCGTCGCCCGGCGGATGCGCACCGGCGCTGTCGACATCAACGGCGCCGCGTTCAACCCGCTCGCCCCGTTCGGCGGCTACAAGCAGTCCGGGCTCGGCCGCGAGCTGGGCGTGCACGGGCTCGCCGAGTTCTGCGAGCTGAAGGCGATCCAGCGATGAGCGCCCCCGAGTCGACGACCGGCACCGCGCCGGTGTCCGAGCCGGTCACCGTCCGCGCGCTCGTCGCGCGCGGGTCCGGCGCCGAGCTGCGGGTCGAGCGGGTACGCCTGCCCGCCCCCGGCCCCGGCGAGGTGCGGGTGACGATCACCGCCGCCGGGGTCTGCCACTCCGACCTGTCGATGGCGAACGGCACCCTCGCGGCGAGGTTCCCGCTGGTGCTCGGGCATGAGGCGACCGGGGTGGTGGCCGAGACCGGGCCGGGAGTGGACCTGGCCGTCGGCACCCCTGTGGTGCTCAACTGGGCGCCTGCCTGCCGGGACTGCTGGTGGTGCCGGCGCGGCGAGCCGTGGCTCTGCGCCGCCACCACCGCCCCGACGGTGCCGCGCGGCGAGACCGACGACGGCGTACCCCTGCACCTGACCCTCGGCCTCGGCGCGCTCGCCGAGGCGGTGGTGGTGCCGCAGCGCGCCGTCATCCCGGTCCCCGCCGGGCTGCCCGCCGAGCAGGCGGCGCTGCTCGGCTGCGCGGTGCTCACCGGCGTCGGCGCGGTCCGTAACACCGCCCGGGTGGCGCCCGGCGAGGCCGTCGCCGTCGTCGGGCTCGGTGGGGTGGGGCTCGCGGTGCTGACCGCCGCCCGCCGGGCCGGCGCCACGACGATCCTGGCCGTGGACGTCGCCGAGGCCAAGCGGGACCTGGCCATGGCCGCCGGGGCGACCGACTTCCTGCTCGCCGACGACAGGCTCTCCAAGGAGGTACGGGCGCGCACCGAGAGCCGGGGCGTCGACCACGCCTTCGAGTGCGTGGGCCGCGCTGCCACCATCCGCGCCGCCTGGCGGCTCACCAGGCGCGGGGGAGCGGTGACAGTGGTCGGCATGGGCGCCAAGGACGACATGGTCAGTCTCGGCGCGCTCGACATCTTCCACTCCGCCAGGACGTTGCGCTCCTCGGTGTACGGCTCGTCCGATCCGGACCGGGAGGTGCCGGTGCTCGCCGCCGAGCTGTCGGCCGGCACGCTCGATCTGGGTCTGCTGGTCAGCGGCACGATCACGCTGGACGAGGCGCCCGCGGCGTTCGACCGGCTGGCCCGGGGCGAGGGCGCCCGCTGGGTGGTCGCGCTGGAGTGAGCACCGTGTCGGTGGGGGCCGGCAGGATGGCGTCATGAGTTCACGTCTGGGCACTGTCGTGGTCACGGGTGCCGCGGGTCGCATCGGTTCGGTGGTCTGCCGGCACCTGCGCGACGAGGTTCGCCAGCTCGTTCTGGTCGATCGGGTGCCCGTGCACCCGCAATCGCCTACGGACCGGGCGATTCAACTGGATCTGGCGGACGCCGACGCGGTGACCGCCGCGCTGGAGGGCGCGGACGCGGTGGTGCACCTGGCCGGGCTGCCGGACGAGGCGCCCCTGGCCGATCTGCTGGCGAGCAACGTGCTGGGCACGTACCACGTGTTGGAGGCCGCCCGCCGGCAGCGGGTCGGGCGGGTCGTCCTGGCCAGCAGCAACCGGGTCACGGGTTTCTACCCGGTCGGTCAGGTGGTGGGGCCTGACGATCCGGTCCGACCTGATGGTTTCTACGGGGTGAGCAAGGTCGCCGTCGAAGCGCTCGGGCGCCTGTACGCCGACAAGTTCGGCCTGTCGGTGGTGTGCCTGCGCATCGGCAGCTTCGAGGACGAGCCGGACGAGGCCCGCTACCTGGCGACCTGGTTGAGCCCACGCGACGGCATCGGTTTCGTCCGCGCGGCTCTGACCGCTTCCGACGTTCACTTCGTGACCGCCTACGCCGTGTCCGCCAACACCCGGGCGTTCTGGGACACCACGGCCGGGGCGCGGCTCGGCTACCTGCCGGTGGACGACGCGGAGGTTTTCGCCGACCGGGTGCCCGGGTCGCGCGACCCGGTCGACCCCGCCGCCTTGCAGGGCGGCGCCTTCACCGCCGCCGCGTACTCGCTGCGGCACGTCGGCGCGGACAAACAGGCCTCCTGAGCCGAGCATCGAACGGCGGGGAGCCGGCCCACCCGTCACGGGTGGGCCGGCTCGTTCTCACTTGCCGGTGACGATGCCCGGGTTGATGCAGAGCCCCGGGTTGGCGCCGTTCTTCTCGGCGATCTCCAGGCAGCGGGTCACCTTGTCGACCTTGGCGTTGGTCTCGGTGATCTGCTTGGAGATCTCGGCGTTCTTGCGGTCCTGCTCCAGGTTGCGGGTCTGGGCCAGCTTGTCCTGGAACGCCTTGATGTTGCCCTCGGTCTTGTCGTCGTGGTTCACCCGCGTGATGGTGACCGAGAGGATGTCCACGTCGGTGGCGAGCCGGGTCTCCGCGCTGGTCTTGATGTTCGCGGCGAACGGCTTCAGGTCGACGTTGAGGTCACCTGTCCGCGCGTCGATCTTCTCCAGCGGGTTGTACGCGGCGAACGCGTCGTTGACGGCGCTGTCGAGCTGCACACCCACCCGCTGGCCCCGGAAGCTGATGAAGTCGCCCTTGTAGTCCATGAACTGCTTCGGCGCGTTCTCCGGCTTGACCTGCCACTCGACGAGCACCTCGACGCAGGCGTCGGCGAGGGTGCCGGTGCGCACCCGCACGCAGTTGTTGCCGCCGATGTGGTCGTACTTCTGGCGGCCGGCGTCCCACTCGCCGACCTTCTGCCAGGGGGCCACCCACTTCAGGCCCGAGCCGGTCACCTCGCCGGTGGGCTTGCCGAAGCTGGTGACGATGCCTACCGAGCGGATCGGCACCGAGTGGGCGCTGGAGGCGATGCCGACCACCAGGGTGAGGGCGAGAAAGCCGAGCGCCGCGAGGGCGGCCGCCCGCTTCAGCGGCCGGGCGGGGGCGACCAGGGCGACGACGGCACCGACCGCCAGGGCGACGGCGAAGACGATCGCCATGGTGAAGCCGACGGGCATGGGGTGGGGACCTTCCGTTGGGCTGTGTGGATCATCAACCTAGGGGGTCAGGTCAAATGGGCGGTACGGGCCGGTGACCCCGCGCAGCCCCACCGGCCGGCGGGCCGCCGCCGGTAAATTCCGTGCCGGCGCATCCGCCGCGCGTCGTTTCAGCGAACCCCCGGGTAGGGAACGTCTACCCGGGGGTACGTCTGTGTTGACCGATCCGATGCCGGCCGAGGCCGTGGAGACCGCGCACAAGCAGGTACGCCTGGCGGCCGAGGACCTGGACGGCAGCCGTGTCGCCACGCTGGTGCTGGAGTTCGCCGACGTGTGGGGCGTGCCGGCGCTGTGGGAGCAGGTGTGCAGGCCGCTGCTGGTCCAGCTGTCGGGGCGTACCGCCGCCGAGATCGCCGTGGAACGCGCCCTGTGCGAGGGCGTCCGGGTCGGCCTGGACGTGTACCGCAGAGAGCCGGGCCGCTCGCTGCCCACCGGCGGGGTGCTGCTGGCCGGCGCCGAGAAGGAGGCGCACTCGCTCGGCCTGCACGCGCTCGCCGCGGCGCTGCGCGAGCGGGGGCGAGGCTGTCTGCACCTCGGCCCCGCGCTGCCCTGGTCGGCGTTTACGAGCGCCGTGCACCGGGCCGTGCCGCACACCGTCGTGCTCTGGTCGCAGACGCCGGTCACCGGCCGCGCGTACCGCCTGGTGCGGTTCGCGCGGGACTTCCCGCTCCTGCGGGTGTACGGCGCCGGGCCGGGCTGGATCGAGCCGCTCGCCGCGCCGGCCCGCCGACTGGGCACGCTCTCCGCTGCCGTCGAGGTCTGCCTCGACGGCACGCGTTCGCGCTGATCCCGACCGGGTCGCGCGCCCCCCAAACGTCGCTCTGGACGTGACGCCCGCCACATCAGATACGAAACCGTTCCGTATCGTTATTGGCCGTCGTAGTCTGATCGCCGTTACGAGTCTGACCCGTATCGTATTGCGGCGGGTGAAAACCGGGGGGAGAACCGGGCATGGAACTGCACGACAACACAGGACACCCGAGGAGGTGGGCGATCCTGGGGGTGCTGGTGATCAGCCTCCTCGTCGTCGTCCTGGACAACACGATCCTCAACGTCGCCCTGCGCACCCTGGCCGACCCGGTGCACGGCCTCGGCGCCAGCCAGGGCGAGCTGGAATGGTCCATCAACTCCTACACACTTGTCTTCGCCGGGCTGCTGTTCACCTTCGGAGTGCTCGGCGACCGCTCCGGCCGCAAGCGCTTCCTGATGATCGGTCTGGTGCTGTTCGGGCTGGCGTCGCTTCTCTCCGCGTACGCGCAGAGCCCGGCCCAGCTCATCGCGGCCCGCGCCCTGATGGGGGTCGGCGGCGCGGCCATCATGCCGGTGACGCTGTCGATCATCTCCAACGTCTTCGACCCGCGGGAGCGCGGTCGGGCCATCGGAGTCTGGGCCGGCGCGGTCGGCCTGGCCGTGGCGATCGGCCCGATCCTCGGCGGCGCGCTGCTGGAGCACTTCTGGTGGGGCTCGGTCTTCCTGATCAACGTGCCGGTGGTGGCCGCCGGCGTCGTCCTGGTGGCGCTGCTCGTCCCCGAGTCGCGTGACCCGCGGCCCGGGCGCGTGGACCTGCTCGGCGTCCTGCTCTCCGTGGTCGGCCTGGTCGCCCTGTCCTACGGCATCATCGACGGCGGCGAGCACGGCTTCGACCGCCCGGTGGCCTGGGGTTCGATAGTGGTCGGGCTCGCGGTGCTGGCCTGGTTCGTGCAGCACGAGCGCCGCAGCGACCACCCGTCGCTGGACGTCCGGCTGTTCAAGGTGCCCCGCTTCGCCGCGCCGGTCGCCATCGTCGGCCTCGTGTTCTTCGCCGCGATGGGCGTGATGTTCTTCAGCTCCTTCTACCTGCAACTCGTGCGCGACTACAGCCCGCTCCAGACCGGCCTGCTCTTCCTGCCCTTCGCCGGCGCGCAGCTGATCTTCGCGCCGCGCAGCGCCGCGATGGTCCGCCGCTACGGCGGTCGGGCCGTGGCCACCGTCGGCCTCGCGCTGACCGTGGTGGCGCTCGCCGCGTTCGCCTTCATCGGCGCGTCCACCCCGATCTGGATCGTGCTCGTCGTGTTCTTCATCCAGGGCGTCGGAATGGCGAACATCATGCCGCCCGCCACCGAGTCGATCATGTCGGCGCTGCCGCGGGAGAAGGCAGGCGTCGGCTCCGCGGTGAGCAACACCGTCCGCCAGGTCGCCGGCGCGCTCGGCGTGGCAGTCCTCGGCTCGGTGCTGTCCGCGGTCTACCGCGCCGATGTGAGCGACGCCTTGACCGGACTGCCCACCCAGGCGCAGGACGCGGCCAACGAGTCGATCTCCGGGGCGTACGCGGCGGCCGGGCAGCTCGGCCCGGCGGCGCCGACGCTGATCGCGGCGGCCAACGACGCCTTCGTCACCGCCATGCACTGGGCCGCGGGCCTCTCCGCGCTGGTCGCCGCGCTCGGAATGCTTGTGGTGCTGCGCTGGATGCCGGGTCGGGAGACGGCGACCGGCGCCGAGGTGACGCCCGTCGCCGAGCCCGAGTTGGCCGGCACGGCATAGGTTCGGGAACAATGTCGGACATGACGTCCACTGCTGATGCTCCGCGGTCGCCCGGGCGACCGCGGAGCGTCCGCGCCGACGAGGCGATCATCGAGGCCACCCTCGACCTGCTCGCCGAGGGCAGCACCATCGAGGCGCTGTCGATCGAGGCGATCGCCGCCCGCGCCGGGGTCGGCAAGGCCACCATCTACCGCCGCTGGGCCGGCAAGGAAGCGCTGCTGCTGGACGCGCTGCGACGCCTCAAGGGCATCCTGGCGCAACCCGAGGGGCACTCCGTCCGGGACGACCTGATCCTGCTCGTCGGCGCCATCGGGCGGAACGTCGACCCGCGCGCGTCGAAGATCATGCCGTGCCTGGTGCCCGAGGTGAACCGCAGCCCGGACCACTTCCGGCTCTACCAGAGCATCATCGCCCCGCGCCGGCAGTTGATGCGCGAGGTGCTGCGGCGCGGCATCGACGAGGGCGTGATCCGCGCCGACATCGACGTCGAGGTGACCATGGCGCTGCTCACCGGGCCGATGCTGATCCATCGGGTGCTCCAGTGGAACCCGGAGCTGGACGAACGGACCCTGCCCACGCAGGTCGTCGACACCGTCCTGGCGGGCATCCAGGCGCGTTGACCGCCGCCGGTCAGGCGGCGGGGGTACGCAGCCGGTGCAGGCGCAGCGCCAACTGCACCTCCAGCGCCCGCTCCGGCCGCTGCCAGTCCGCGCCGAGCAGCTGACCGACCCGCTCCAACCGCTGGGTCACCGTGTTGACGTGCACGTGCAGCTGCTCGGCGGCCCGGGCCAGGCTCCCACCCACCCCGAAGTACGCCTCCAACGTCTTCACCAGCGCCGTACCCCGCCGGGCGTCGTAGTCGACCACCGGACCGACTGTGGCGCGCAGGAACTGCGTCACGTCCGTCTCGCCCCGGTCACCCACCGTGCCCAGCAGCAGCCCGACGAAGCCCAGCTCCGCCGTGCTCGCCCCCTGGCCCGCCCGACCCAGAGCGCCCAGCGCGGTCAGGCACCGGTCCGCCTCCTGGAACGTCCCGGCCAGCGCCGTCGGCCCGGTGGCCGGGCCGCTCGCACCGGCGGTCACCGGACGGCCGGTCACCCGGGACAGGTCCCGGGCCACCGCGCGGGCGCTGCCACCGGCGTCCCGACCCGGCAGCATCAGCACCACCCGACCGTCGCGCGCCGCCGCCAGACCACCACGCGCCGAGGCGTACGTGGTGGCCCAGGACAGCACCCGCTGCCGGGCCGAACCGGTCGCGGCTATCGCGTCGTCGCCCACCGCCACCAGCACGTGCGGGGCGTCCAGGTCCACACCCAGCCGACGAGCCCTGCTGCGCAGCGCGTCGGTGTCCCGCAACGGCCGGGCGATCAGGTCGTCGAGCAGCTCGCCACGGACCCGCCCCTCGGCCTCGGCCACGGTCCGCCGGAACAGCAGCAGCAGCGCGGTCACCAGCGCCGCCCGCTCCAGGATCCGCTGGTCGGCGTCGACCAACTCGTCGTCGGGGCGCAGCACCAGCGCGCCCAGATTCTCCGCGCCGGCCACCACCGCCGCGTACCAGAGGGGGCCGCGGCGCACACTGCGCCCCTCGGTCCGCGACGCGGCCACCGCCTCGACGATGTCCGTCCGGTCCGGCTCGTCGATCTCACCCACCCGGGCCAGCAGCCGCCCCTCGGCGTCCAACGCCAGCAGCGCCCCGCCGAGCACCTCGGTCACCGCGGCGGCCACGTCCTCCACCCCGCCGCCGCGCAGCACAAGCGCCGTCATCCGGTCGTGCGCCGCCGCGGCCCGCTCCACCGAACTACTGTGCGCCCGGATGGTGGTGTTCGCCGCCGACAGCTCGGCCAGCGCCGACCGGGTCTCGGCCAGCAGCCGGGCCGTGTCGATCGCCACCGCGGCGTGCGCGGCGAGGGACACCAGCAGCGCCACCTCCTCCCTGGCGAACGGCCGGGCGGATCGGTTGGCCGCGTAGAGCACCCCGATCGAGGTCGAACCGAGCCGCAACGGCACCCCGAGGATCGCCACCAGGCCCTCCTCGCCGACCCCCGCGTCGATCTCCCCGGTGTGGTGGAAGCGCTCGTCCTCGCCGTAGTTCGCCGTCACGTACGGGGCGCCGGACTGGGCCACCAGACCACCGAGGCCCGCGCCCATCGGCAACCGCAGACGTTGGAAGCGGGCCGAGACCGACCCGTCGGTCACCCGCATGTACGTGTCGCCGCGCTCGTCGTCGTTGAGCGTCATGTAGGCCACGTCGGCGCCGAGCAGGTTGCGCGCCCTATGCACGATCGCCCGCAGTACGTCGTCCAGGTCACGCAGGCCGGCCAGGTCACTGACCGTGTCGTACAGCCCGGACAGCTCGGTCTCCCGGCGACGCCGGCGCTCCAGCAGCGCGCGGACCCGCAGCGCCACGGTCCTGGCCTGTTCCAACTCGGCCAGCCGCTCGGCCGGCAGGCCGGCGGCCCGCGCGGCCACCAGGGGTCCCTCGAACTCCACAGGTGCGGCCTCGCGGGCGAGCAGCTCCAGGAACTCCACCGACGACGACATGGTCAACATTGTGCTCGGGCGCACTAGTTCGCCGTCCAGCCCCCGTCGAGGGCGATCGACGCGCCGGTGATGAAGGCCGCCGGGGACGAGCACAGGTACGCCAGAAGCTCCGCCACCTCCTCGGGCTCGATCAGCCGCTTGATCGCCGCGCGGGCCAGCATGATCTTCTCGATCACCTCGGACTCGTCGATGCCGTGACTGGCGGCCTGGTCGGCGATCTGGCTCTCCACAAGCGCCGTGCGCACGTACGCCGGGTTGATGCAGTTGGCAGTCACGCCGTGCGCGGCGCCCTCCAACGCCACCACCTTCGACAGCCCCTCCAGGGCGTGCTTGGCCGAGACGTAGGCCGCCTTGTACGGCGAGGCGCGCAGCCCGTGCACCGAGGAGATGTTGACGATCCGGCCCCAGCCGCGCGCGTACATGTGCGGCAGCGCCCGACGGATCAGCAGGAACGGCGCCTCGACCATCACCCGCTGGATGTACTCGAAGCGTTCGACGGGGAAGTCCTGAAGCGGGGCGACGTGCTGGAGCCCGGCGTTGTTGACCACGATGTCGACGTCCGCGTCGAGCCGGTCCACCGCGGCGGCGTCGGCCAGGTCCACGCCCTCGGCCCGGCCGCCGGCCTCGGCCGCCACCGCCTTTGCCGCCTCCAGGTTGCGGTCCACCACGAGCACCTTGGCGCCGGCCGCGCCCAGCCGCAGGGCGCACGCCCGCCCGATGCCGCTCCCGCCCCCGGTGACCAGGGCGGTACGACCGGCGAGGTCGACCTGTACGACGTGGGGGACCGCCACGGGTTCTGCCGTCATGGCGCAAGAAGTTACGAGCTGTGAGACCCCCGGCACATGGGCCGACGACACATACTCCGGTCCCAAGCTGTGTGGCCCACCCGCCCCGCCCGGCCCCGCCGCCTCGCGCCGCCGCCTCACCCCGCCCGGCCCCGCCCGCCTCGCGTCGCCGCCCCGCCGCCCCGCCGCCTCGCGCCGCCTCGCGTCGCGTCGCAAGATCACACAACATCCTGGATGTAGTGGCTTCCCGGCGCTCGGTGGCCACTCCATCCAGGATCGAGCGTGACCTTGATGGCGCCGCCCGCCCCGGCCCGCGCTCCCGTCGGTCGGGCACGGTGTTCGCCGTCAAGATCCGCGCAATATCAGGGATGTTGCTGTCTCTCGCGTGTCGGAGGCAGCAGCATCCGGGAAGTTGCGTAGATCTTGGCGCGGGGCGCGGGGCGCGGGGCGCGGGGCGCGGGGCGCGGGGCGCGGGGCGCGAGGCGCGAGGCGCGAGGCGCGAGGCGCGAGGCGCGAGGCGCGAGGCGCGAGGCGCGAGGCGCGAGGCGCGGGGAGGGCGTGTCCCGTGGGGCTGGTGGGAAGGGCGCCGGTTAGGGTGTCGAACACACGTACTGCTGATGGTCGGGGAGGGGGCGGCGTGCGCGTGCTCGGTGTGGACCCGGGGTTGACCCGGTGTGGGGTGGGCGTGGTCGAGGGTGTTCCCGGCCGGCCCTGCACACTTGTCGCCTACTACGTGGTCTACACCGATCCGGCCGACGACCTGGCGCTGCGCCTGCTGCACCTGGACCGCTCCCTTGCCAAACTGGTGGCCGAGCACCAGCCGGAGAGCGTCGCCGTGGAGCGGGTGTTCAGCCAGCACAACGTGCGCACCGTGATGGGCACCGCACAGGCCAGCGGCATCGCCGTGCTGGCCGGGGCGCGTGCCGGGCTGCCCGTGCAGACGTACACCCCGAGTGAGGTGAAGGCGGCGGTGACCGGCTCCGGTCAGGCCGACAAGGCGCAGATGACGGCGATGGTGACGCGGCTGCTGCGGCTGGACGAGCCGCCGAAGCCGGCCGACGCGGCCGACGCGCTCGCCCTGGCCATCTGCCACGTGTGGCGCGGCGGGACCCGCTCCAAGCTGGCCGCGGCGGCCGACCGGGCACGACGAGGAGGAACACGATGATCGCCAGTGTGCGCGGCACGGTGACCGCAACGGGACCGGACCAGGCCGTGATCGAGGTCGGCGGGGTCGGCCTGGCCGTGCACTGCGCCCCCGGCACGCTGGCCGAGCTGCGGGTCGGTCAGACCGCACGTCTCGCCACCAGCCTGATCGTGCGGGAAGACTCACTGACCCTCTACGGCTTCGCGGACGACGACGCCAAGTCGTTGTTCGAGCTGCTCCAGACCGCCAGTGGGGTCGGCCCACGGTTGGCCCAGGCGGTGCTGGCCGTGCACACCCCGGACGCGGTCCGCAAGGCGATCGCCAACGCCGACACGGCGGCTCTGACCCGCGTACCCGGGATCGGCAAGAAGGGCGCCGAGCGCCTGGTGCTGGAGCTGCGTGACCGGATCGGCCCGGTCTCGATCGGGCCGGACGGCGTGGGCGGGGTTACCGGCGGCGCCTGGCCCGAGCAGGTCCGCCAGGCGCTCGTCGGCCTCGGCTGGACAGCCGGGCAGGCCGACCAGGCGGTGGCCGCCGTGGCGGAGACCATCGACGGTGCGACGCCGCCCGTGCCGGTCCTGCTCAAGCAGGCAATCCGCCTGCTGGGCCGTACCCGATGAGCGAGACCGAGGGGCTCGTCTCGGCGTACGTCAGCGACGCCGACCGGGACGTGGAGGCCACGGTCCGGCCGAGGAGGCTGGCCGAGTTCATCGCCCAGGACCGGGTACGCGACCAGCTCGACCTGTTGTTGCAGGGCGCGATGCGGCGGGGCTCGCCACCGGATCACATCCTGCTGTCGGGTCCACCGGGGCTGGGCAAGACGAGTCTGGCCAACATCGTCGCCGCCGAGCTGGGCGCGGGCATCCGGGTGACGAGCGGTCCGGCGATCGAGCGGTCGGGTGACCTGGCGGCGATCCTGACCAGCCTCGCCGAGGGTGACGTGCTGTTCATCGACGAGATCCATCGGATCGCGCGTCCGGCGGAGGAACTGCTGTACAGCGCCATGGAGGACTTCCGGGTCGACGTGGTGGTCGGCAAGGGGCCCGGCGCGACCGCGATCCCGTTGGACGTGGAGCCGTTCACCCTGGTCGGGGCGACGACCCGTTCGGGTCTGTTGACCGGGCCGATGCGCGACCGGTTCGGCTTCGTCGCGCACCTGGACTTCTACGCCCCTGCCGATCTGGAGACGCTGCTGCACCGTTCGGCCCGGATCCTGGGTGTGCCGATCACCGCCGACGGCGCGGCGGAGATCGCCGGTCGGTCCCGGGGCACCCCGCGGATCGCCAACCGGCTGCTACGCCGGGTCCGCGACTACGCCGAGGTCCGGGCCGACGGCGTGGTCACCCTGGGCACCGCCCGCAAGGCGCTGACGGTGTACGACGTGGACGCGCTGGGCCTGGACCGGCTGGACCGGGCGGTGTTGACCGCGCTCGTCGACTCGTTCCGGGGCGGGCCGGTGGGGTTGTCGACGCTCGCCGTGGCGGTGGGGGAGCAGCCGGACACGGTGGAGGAGGTCTGTGAGCCCTTCCTGGTGCGGGCCGGCCTGCTGGCGCGTACCCCTCGGGGTCGGGTGGCCACCGAGGCCGCCTGGCGGCATCTGGGCCGAACACCCCCGAATGGTACATTTGGTGTAGAAGTCCCACCAGTGCCCGATCTGTTCTCGTTGGAGACCGATCAGCCGTGATGTGAACGTGATCTGTGCCGCATTCGGTGTTCCCAGGTGCAGGGATTAGACTTCGCCGCGGTCTGTACGGGACGTGAGAATCCGCCTCCGCTCCGGCACTCCCGTGCCGGGCAGGTGGCCAATGGGAAGGTCAGTAACTGTGTATTACCTAGCAGCGGGCGGCGGTGGGGCCGGCGGCTTCACGCCGATCCTGATGATCGCCCTGCTCTTCGGTGTCATGTACTTCATGATGATCCGCCCCCAGCAGAAGCGCCGCCGCGAGGCGGAGGCGATGCAGTCCGCGCTCGGCCCCGGCGACGAGGTCGTCACCATCGGTGGGCTCTACGGCACGGTCACGGGCGTCGAGGACGAGACCGTCCTGATCGAGGTAGCCCCCGGCGTGCAGACGCGCTACGCCCGGCCCGCCATCGCCCGGGTCGTCACCCGCGCGGAGCTGCCGAGCGAGCCGGTGATTGAGGACGCGGACACCGTCAAGGACTGATTTTCCCTCCCGGGGTGGTGCCCTCCGGCGTACGGCCGGGTCGAGCCCTCCTCGGGGCCGCCGCGCCCGACGGGGCAGCGGACGAGACGTGAAAACTGGATAGTTGGGTCGACGCCGGGCGTCGGCACGTTCCCGTGACCGTCGGCGTCCCGCGTCGGCCCGTCCGGCCATCGTGTCGGCACCTCGCCGGCTCAGGTCAGACCCGTCGGCCGGGGCCCCCGGCCCGACACTCGCCGCCGCCGCTCGCAGCGGCGCGACCGTACAGGGAGACAGGACAACCGTGGCACCACCTCAGGGACAGATGCGCCCCGGCCGGCAGCTCGCCGTGCTCGGGTTCATCTTCGTGGTCCTCTACCTTCTGGTGTTCTTCGCGGGCGGTGCCAGCGGCAGTTGGAAGGACCGGCTCGAGCCACGGCTCGGTCTGGACCTGATCGGCGGCACCCGGGTGACGCTGGAGGCGACCAACTCCGTCGACGGCAAGCCTCCGACGGCGGACAACCTCGAGGAGGCCCGGCAGATCATCGAGAGCCGGGTCAACGCGTTCGGCGTGGCCGAGGCCGAGGTGGTCACCGAGGGCAACCGGAACATCGTCATCTCTCTGCCCGGTGAGAACCGCAACCTCGACGACGTCGGCGAAGCGGCCGAGCTGCGCTTCCGCAAGGTGCTCAAGGCCGCCGACGGCAGTGGGGCGGCAGCGGCGCCACCGGCCGCCACGCCGACCCCGTCCGGCGCCGCGTCGCCGGCCCCGTCGGGCAGCGCCGCGCCGACGGTGACCCCGTCGGCCAACGCGCCGAAGGCGACTGCGTCGCCCAGCGGCGGCCAGGGCGGGATGGCCCCGGCGTCGCCAAGCGTCGCGCCGACCCCGTCGGCATCCGCCCCGGCCTCGCCGAGTGCCGCCGCGCCGACGCCGAGCGCCAGCGCCGAGCCGGTGCCGGCCAGCATCGAGGAACAGCGCAAGGCCGTCGAGCAGAAGGTGGGCGCCGCCGCATGGCAGGCGGCCAACGGCCTGCAGGCCCCGGCCGACCTGACCGCCGACCCGTCGCTTGCCGACAAGTTCAAGCCGTTCGGCACGCTGTCGCCGCAGGAGGTGGCGGTGCTGCCGGCGCAGATGCAGTTCAACGTGCCGACGATCGGCTGCGCGCAGCTCGACCAGCGCCCCCCGGCGTCGATCTCCGACCCGAAGCAGCAGGTGGTGTCCTGCGAGGACGGCGCCTCGAAGTACCTGCTCGACCAGGCCAAGGTGCTGGGCACGGACGTGTCCGACGCCGACGCGGTGCTCGACCAGACCAACTCCTGGGTGGTCAGCCTCGACTTCACAGGCGACGGCCAGGGCAAGTGGACCGCGCTGACCCGTGAGGCGTTCAACAACGAGGGCCAGGCCTGCGACGCGACCGCGCTGGGCCAGGACGGCAAGTGCCGGGTGGCCGTCGTGCTGGACAACGAGATCGTCTCCTCCCCGGAGATCCAGGGTGTGCTGACCGGTAACTCCCAGATCACCGGCAACTTCACCCAGAAGGACGCCAGCGCGCTCGCCGGCCAGCTCCGCTACGGCGCCCTGCCGGTGACCTTCGAGCAGCAGGAGGCGCAGAACGTCACCGCCACGCTGGGCGCCAGCCACCTTCGGGCCGGTCTGCTCGCGGCCGGCATCGGCATGCTGCTGGTCATCATCTACGCGTTCTTCTACTACCGGCTGCTCGGCTCGGTGATCTTCCTGAGCCTGATCCTCTCGGCGCTGCTGGTCTTCGGCGCGCTCGTGGTGCTCGGCCGGCAGATCGGCTTCACGCTCACCCTCGCCGGCATCGCCGGCATGATCGTCTCGCTCGGTGTGGCGGCGGACTCGTTCGTCATCTACTTCGAACGGTTGAAGGACGAGATTCGCGAGGGGCGCAGCCCGCGCAGCGCGGTGCCCCGTGCCTGGATCCGCGCCCGCCGGACGATCATCTCGGCCAACGCGATCACCCTGCTCTCGGCGGTGGTGCTCTACGTGGTCTCGGTCGGCACGGTCAAGGGCTTCGCCTTCGCCCTCGGCCTGGCCACCGTGCTGGACCTCGTCGTGGTGTTCCTCTTCAGGCACCCGATCATGACGATGTTCGCCCGGACCCGGGCGTTCCTGTCCCCGCGGGTCAGCGGTCTGGGCCGGGCGCTCCCGGCCCGCACCCAGCAGACTCAGCCCCGCAACCCGCGCGCCAAGGAGGCCTGAGATGGCTGCTAACGGTCTGGCGAGCCGCCTCTACAACGGCGAGGCCGGTCTCAACATCGTCGGTAAGCGCAAGCTCTGGTTCGGCGTCGCCGGTGTCCTGATCCTGATCGCGATCCTCAGCTTCGGGTTGCGCGGCTTCAGCCTCGGCATCGAGTTCGCCGGCGGCAACTCGTTCCAGGTGCCGGCCAGCGTCGGCACGCTTGACGACGCCGAGCGCGAGGTCAACTCGGCGCTCGCCGCCGAGAACACCGGCGTCGAGGTGGCCACCACGCAGAAGGTCGGCGGCCCGGGCGGCGACTCGTACGAGCTGCGTACGCCGCAGCTCAGCGCCGATCAGGCCACCGCGGTCAAGGCCCAGATCGCCCAGGACCTCGGCATCAACGTCGACGAGATCAGCAGCAACCAGGTCAGTGAGGCGTGGGGCAGCCAGGTCACCGAGCGGGCCGTGCTGGGTCTGGTCATCTTCATCGCGCTGGTGATGGTCTACCTGATCCTGCGCTTCGAGTGGCGGATGGCCGTGGCAGCCGTCGCCTCGCTGATCACCAACCTGATCCTCACCGCCGGCATCTACTCGCTTGTCGGCTTCGAGGTCACCCCGTCGACGATCATCGGTTTCCTCACGATCCTGGGCTTCGCGCTCTACGACGTGGTGGTGGTCTTCGACAAGGTGCAGGAGAACACCAGGGGTATCACCGCCAACAACAACCAGACGTACGGCGAGGCGGCCAACCTGGCCGTCAACCAGAGCCTCATGCGGTCGCTGAACACGTCAGTGGTGGCGCTGCTGCCCGTCGGTGGTCTGCTCTTCATCGGTGCCGGCCTGCTCGGCGCGGGCACGCTGAAGGACCTCGGCCTGGTGCTGTTCGTCGGTATGGCGGTGGCGTTCCTGACCTCCATCCTGGTGGCGACGCCGCTGCTGGCGCTGCTGAAGAACTACGACCCGCGGATCCAGGCGCACAACAAGCGGGTGCTGGCCCGCCGGGGCGCGTTGGCCCGCGGTGAGGTCACGCCGAAGGGCGCACCGAGCCCGACCCAGTCCGACGGCACCGCCGCCGAGCCCGACCCGGACGCGGCCGCGCTGGCCGGCGCCGCGCCGAAGGTGGGCGCGCGGCCGGCGGGCAAGCGGCCGACCGGCGCCCGGGGCGGTCGCCCCGGTGGCGGCGGCAACCGGCCGGGTGGCGCCAAGAGGCGCTGACCGGCCCCCCGGGACCGCCCCGGGAGGAAACGCCCGAACGGCGTCCGGCATGCTGTGCGAGCAGCATCGCCGGACGCCGTCGTCGTCGAAAGGGAACGGAACAGTCGTGACGGAGACCCACAGCACCGCCGCGCGCGGGGACAGCGGCCCGGAGACCGCCCGGCTGGTCGCCAGCCGGGTGCTGGACGTACCCGACTTTCCCCAGCCCGGCGTCCTGTTCAAGGACCTGATGCCGTTGTTCGCCGACGGGAAGGTGTTCCGCGAGGTGGTCGACGGGATCGTCGGGTACCACGGGCGGGACGGCTTCGACGTCGTGGTCGGCATCGAGGCGCGGGGGTTCGTCGTCGCGGCGGCTGTCGCGTACGCGGCAGGGGTGGGTGTGGTGCCGGTGCGCAAGGCCGGCAAGCTGCCCCGCGTGGCGCACTCGGTCTCCTACGCCCTGGAGTACGGCGAGGCGACCCTCGAGGTGCACGAGGACGCGTTCACCGCCGGGCATCGGGTGCTCGTGGTCGACGACGTGCTGGCCACCGGCGGCACCGCCGAGGCGACGCTGGATCTGGTCGAGCGGGCCGGTGGTACGGTCACCGGTTTCACGGTGCTGCTGGAACTCGCCTTCCTGGGCGGCCGGGAGCGGCTGGCCCCGCGTCCCGTCCATGCCCTGCTGACCGTTTGAGCCCGAGCCTGGTGGTCGGGCCGGGCGTCGACCGTCCGGCGGAGCGGCAGGGGACCGTCCGTGCGGGTAGCATTGCCCTTTGCTGACGCCGGCGGTACCCCGTCCGGCGGCACGAGACCAGGCCGGCCGGTGTTCGGCCGGTGTGTTTCCGGCGAGCGGTGAGGAGGCCGGTGTCCCACGATGTCGTCCCTCCGGTGGAGGGCACGGTGCATCCGACAGGCGACGCTGACGGCTCGGTGACCGAGCGGACGGGTGACACGCCGGCCCGGGTGACGGGCAACGGCAACGGCAGAGCCCCGGGCGAGAGCGCGGTGCTCCCGGCCAGCGCTCCGCAGGCGGCGGAGGCGGGTGCCGACGGGGTCGTCGTCCCGTTCCCGACCGACGCCGGTGTCGACCCGTCTCCGAGCGGCGGCTTCGGGCTGTCCAACGCGCCCACCGGCCGCCGGGTCCGCGCCCGGCTGGCCCGGTTCAACGCGCCGTGGCAGACCTCGCAGGTCAGCGAGGTCCTGGAGCCGCTCATCGCGAGCCATCGGGAAAACCACCCGAAGGCCGACGCGCGGCTGCTGCAGCGCGCCTTCGACACGGCCGCGCGGTGGCACTCCGGGCAGTACCGCAAGTCCGGTGACCCGTACATCACGCACCCCCTCGCCGTGGCGACCATCCTGGGCAACCTGGGCATGGACACCACCACGCTCGTCGCCGCGCTGCTGCACGACACCATCGAGGACACCGAGTACACGCTCGACGCGATGCGCGCCGACTTCGGCGGCGAGGTCGCCCTGCTCGTCGACGGCGTCACCAAGCTCGACAAGGTCAAGCTGGGCGACGCGGCGAAGGCCGAGACGATCCGCAAGATGGTCGTGGCGATGGCCAAGGACCCGCGGGTGCTGGTGATCAAGCTGGCGGACCGGCTGCACAACATGCGCACCCTGACCTTCCTGCCCCGCCCCAAGCAGGAGCAGAAGGCCAAGGAGACGCTGGAGATCCTGGCACCGCTCGCGCACCGGCTCGGTATGAACACGATCAAGTGGGAGCTGGAGGATCTCGCCTTCGGCACCCTGTTCCCGAAGCGCTACGAGGAGATCAACCGGCTGATCGGGGAGCACCAGCCGCAGCGGGAGTCGCTGCTGCGCCAGGTCACCCAGAAGGTCGGCACCGACCTCAAGGCCGCCAAGATCAAGGCGGAGACGACAGGGCGGCCGAAGCACCTCTACTCGATCTACCAGAAGATGATCGTGCGGGGTCGCGACTTCAACGACATCTACGACCTGGTGGGTGTGCGGATCCTGGTCGACACGGTGCGCGACTGCTACGCGGCGCTGGGAGTCATCCACGCCAACTGGCAGCCGGTGCCGGGCCGCTTCAAGGACTACATCGCGATGCCCAAGTTCAACATGTACCAGTCGTTGCACACGACTGTCATCGGGCCCACCGGCAAGCCGGTGGAGATGCAGATCCGCACGTACGCGATGCACCGCACCGCGGAGTTCGGCATCGCCGCGCACTGGAAGTACAAGGAGCACAAGGGCACCCAGATCGTCGGCCCACCGGCGCACATCGACGAGATGACCTGGCTGCGGCAGCTGCTGGACTGGCAGCGCGAGGCGGCCGACCCGAGCGAGTTCCTGGACGCGCTGCGCTTCGACCTGTCCAGCCAGGAGGTGTACGTCTTCACCCCCAAGGGTGACGTCATCCCGCTGCCGACCGGCTCGACGCCCGTGGACTTCGCGTACGCGGTGCACACCGAGGTGGGGCACAAGTGCATCGGGGCGCGGGTCAACGGCAAGTTGGTGCCGCTGGAATCGACGCTGTCCAACGGCGACGTGATCGAGATCTTCACGTCGAAGTCCGAGACGGCCGGCCCGACGCAGGACTGGCTGGGTTTCGTCAAGAGCCCCCGCGCCCGGACGAAGATCCGCCAGTACTTCAACAAGGAGCGCCGCGAGGAGGCGATCGAGGCCGGCAAGGACGCGATCGTCAAGGCGATGCGCAAGCAGGGCATGCCGTTGCAGCGGATGCTCACCTCCGACGCGCTGATGTCGATCGCCCGGGACCTGCACCTCGCCGACGTGGCGTCGCTGTACGCGGCGGTCGGCGACAGCCAGGTCTCCGCCCAGTCGGTCGTGCAGAAGCTGATGGCCGCGTACGGCGGCGAGGAGGGCGCGGCGGAGGACATCGCCGAGACCGCCGTCGCCACCCGGCCGCCGCGCAGCCGGCAGAGCAGCAGCGACCCCGGTGTCGTCGTCCGGGGCGTCAGCGACGTCTGGATCAAGCTGGCCCGCTGCTGCACGCCGGTCCCACCGGACTCGGTGTTCGGCTTCGTCACCCGCTCCGGCGGGGTGAGCGTGCACCGCGACGACTGCGCCAACGCCGAGGACCTGCGGGCGCAGGCCGAACGGGTCGTCGAGGTGAGCTGGAAGCTCACGTCCGCCTCGACGTTCCTGGTCGCCATCCAGGTCGAGGCCCTGGACCGGCACAAGCTGCTGGCCGACGTCACCCGGGTGCTCTCCGACGAGCGGGTCAACATCCTCTCCGCCACCGTCACGACCACCCGCGACCGGGTGGCGGTGAGCCGGTTCAGCTTCGAGATGGCAGACCCGAAGCACCTGGGCCACCTGTTGGCCACGGTCCGCAAGGTCGACGGCGTGTTCGACGCGTACCGGGTCACCTCGGGCGCCTGAGGCGTACCCCGGACACGACAGCGCCCGCCGGCTCAGCCGGCGGGCGCTTCGTCGTCTGCGCTGGTGTCAGCCCTGCGGCGGGCCCATGGTGAGGTCGGTGATGACGACCTCCTTCTTCGGGTGTCCACCACCGGCCTGCTGGGCGAACGCTCCGTCGTCACCGGCCTTGGCCACGTCCTTGACGAGGTCCATGCCGCCGGTGACGGTGCCCAGCACCGTGTATGCCGGGTCCAACGGCGAGTCGCCGTAGACGATGAAGAACTGGCTGCCGGTGCTGCCCGGCTGCCCGGAGTTGGCCATCGCGATGACGCCCTCCGGGTACGGCGGGCGCTTGTCGGTGGGCAGGTTCTCCTCCGGCAGCCGGAAGCTCGGGCCGCCGGTGCCGTCGGTGTCCCGCCAACCCTTGCCGGTGGCGCTCGGGTCACCGCACTGGAGCACCTTGATGCCCTCGGTCACCAGGCGGTGGCACTTGGAGTTGTCGAAGAAGTTCTTGTCCGCGAGGAGCGTGAACGCCCCCGCCGTGCACGGCACCAACGACCTGTCGACCTTGGCCGTGATCGGGCCGAGGTTCGTGGTGATCGTCATGGTCTGCACACCCTTGGCGGACTGCTGGTTGCTCGGCAGCCCGACATCCTTGATCTGCGGGGACCGCTGGTCGGCCGGCAGCTCGTTGTAGACGCACTCGGCCGCGCCGGCCGCCGGTGCGGCGGTGTCGGTCTTGTCGTCGTCGCCGCCGAGGGTGGTCGCGAGCCAGACGGTGCCGGCGACCACGAGCACCAGCACGGCGGCCGCGCTGACGATCGCCTGCGTCTGGCGGCGCTTGCGGGCCTTGCCCGCCCGCTCGGCCATCTCCTTCTCGAGTCGGGCGCGTGCCGCCGCGCGCTGCCGCTCTCTGGTGGACGTCACGCCTGGATCCTCCTGGCTGTCTGTTTCCGGGTGCCGCTCGGGTGGGTGGTGCGACCGGTCAGCCGGCGCTCGGGCTGCTGGCCGGGGCGCCGGACGGCGACGCTGCCGCCCCGGTGGCCGGCTCGCCGACCGTGAGGCTCTGGATCACCACATCGGTCTTGGGCTTGACCTTCGCCCCGGTCCCATTGTCCACGGTCGGCAGGGCGCCGATTTTCTCGACCACGTCCAGACCGCCGGTGACCTTGCCGACCACCGGGTACTTGGGGTCGGTGGTGGTGAAGTCCTTGAAGAAGATCAGGAACTGGCTGCCGTTGCTGCCCGGTGGGTTGGAGATCATCGCCACGGTCCCCTTGGGGTACGTGGGCGGCTGGCCGGGCGCCGGGCTGGCCGACGGGGACGCCGAGGGCACGGTCGGCACCTCCTCGTCGTAGAACGAGTAGGTGGGCCCGCCCAGGCCGGTGCCGCTGGGGTCGCCGCAGCGCAGCGCCCCGTCGGCGGTGATCTCGTGGCACTTGGTGTTGTCGTAGAACGACCGGCTCGCCAGGTGGGCGATGCTCGCCGCCGCGCACGGCGAGTTGGCGAGGTTCAGCTCGGCGGTGATGGGCGCGCCTTGGTTGGTGGTCACGGTCATCGCCCGGGTGCCGGCGGTCGGCAGGCCGTTGGTCTCCGGCGTGCCGACGTCCTTGAGGTTGGTGTTGGCCGTCGCGTCCTGCGGCGTCCAGAGGCAGGTGTCCTCCGCGGCCGTGTTCTGCTTCGGGTCGGAGTCGAACGCCCCCAGCGCCCACGCCGAGCCGGCCACGATCAGCACGAGGACCAGCGCGGCACCGACACCGGCCTGGATCTGCCGACGCCGCCGCGTGGCGGCTGCCCGGCGGGCCAACTGTCGGTCGAGCTTGGCACGCGCCAGTTTGCGCTGCCGGTCCCTGCTGGAAGCCACAGGTGCTCCCCTCTCCTTCGCCAGGTCGTCGCCGGCGGCCGGGCGTCCCGGCCCGTCCGGGCGTCACGTGTGCCGCGCCACACGCCCGCCAGAGTGTACGGCTAGCGACTGGGAATGTGGTGTACGAGGTCCACCCCTCCGCGAGCAGCGTTTATCGGGCGATGTCACTGTGCCGGACGGGGCGGGCGGGACGGACGCGACAAACCGGTTCGGCCGGCCGGATAGGCTGCTGGGCAGGACGACAGTTCGACGGAAGGACAGCGCCCGTGCTCGTGGCCGGCTTTCCCGCCGACGCCTTCGGCACCAACTGCTACGTGGTGGCGACCGCGCCGGGGGAGCAGTGCGTGGTGGTCGACCCCGGCATCGGGGTGCTCGACCAGCTCGACGCGTTGCTCGCCGAGCACCGCCTGCATCCGGCCGCCGTCCTGCTGACCCACGGCCACCTCGACCACACGTTCTCGGTCGCGCCGGTCTGTGGCGCGCGCGGCATCACCGCGTACGTGCACCCCGGCGACCGGGAGATGCTTGCCGACCCCGCCAAGGGCCTGTCCACCGACCTGACGTCACTCTTCGGCGGCCGGTTGAGTTACACCGAGCCGGAGGACGTGGCGGAGCTGACCGACGGCGCCACCCTGACGCTGGCCGGCCTGGAGATCGCCGTCGACCACGCCCCGGGCCATACCGGCGGGTCGGTGCTGTTCCGGCTGCCCGGCGCGGGCTCGGGCTGGGAGGCGGACGAGATCTGCCTCTCCGGCGACGTGCTCTTCGCCGGTTCGATCGGCCGCACCGACCTGCCGGGCGGGAGCATGCCGGCCATGCTCACCAGCCTGCGCGACAAGATCCTCCCGCTGGCCGACGACACAGTCGTCCTGCCCGGCCACGGCCCGAGCACCACGATCGGCCGCGAGCGCGCCAGCAACCCGTACCTCGTCGAGGTGGCCGGCACGTCGCCGGCCGCGCCCACCCGGGGCCTCTAGTTCTTCGTCCGCGCCGCGCGCGGACCCACGACATCACCGCGCCGTGTGGGCGCGGCACCGCAAGGAGTACGCCGATGAGCAAGCCCACGCCCATCTCCGGTTTCCCGGAGTGGACCCCCGGTCAGCGGATGGTCGAGCAGTTCGTGCTCGACAGGATCCGGGCGACCTTCGAGCTGTACGGCTTCGCCCCGCTGGAGACCCGCGCCGTGGAGCCCCTCGATCAGCTCCTGCGCAAGGGGGAGACCTCCAAGGAGGTCTACGTGATCCGGCGGCTGCACGCCGACGCCGAGGGCGGCGGCGACGACCAGCTCGGGCTGCACTTCGACCTGACCGTGCCGTTCGCCAGGTACGTGCTGGAGAACGCCGGCAAGCTGGCCTTCCCGTTCCGCCGCTACCAGATCCAGAAGGTGTGGCGCGGCGAGCGGCCGCAGGAGGGGCGTTACCGGGAGTTCGTCCAGGCCGACATCGACATCGTCGACAGGGACACTCTGGCGCCGCACCACGAGGCGGAGATGCCGCTGGTGATCGGCGACGCGCTGCGCTCGCTGCCGATCCCGCCGGTGACCATCCAGGTCAACAATCGCAAGATCAACGAAGGCTTCTACCGGGGCATCGGGTTGACCGACCCGGAGGCGGCGCTGCGCACCGTGGACAAGCTCGACAAGATCGGCCCGGCGAAGGTCGCCGAGCTGCTGGCGCAGACCGCGGGGGCGAGCGAGTCGCAGGCCAAGGCGTGTCTGGCGCTTGCCGAGATCTCCGCGCCGGACGCCTCGTTCGCCGACGCCGTCCGCGCGCTGGGGGTCACCGACCCGCTGCTGGACGAGGGCATCGAGGAACTGGTCCGGGTGGTGGAGACCGCGGCCGAGCACTCGCCCGGCCTCTGCCTGGCGGACCTGCGCATCGCCCGCGGGCTGGACTACTACACCGGCACCGTCTACGAGACCCAGCTGCGCGGCTACGAGCGGTTCGGCTCGATCTGCTCCGGCGGCCGGTACGACAACCTGGCCAGCGCGGGCGCCACCTCGTACCCCGGGGTGGGCATCTCGATCGGGGTGACCCGGCTGCTCGGGCTGCTCTTCGGCGCGGGGCAGCTGCCGGTTTCCCGGGAGGTGCCGACGGCCGTGGTGGTGGCGGTGACCAGCGAGGAGCGGCGTACGGCAAGCAACCGGGTGGCGGAGGCGCTGCGGCGGCGCGGGGTGCCCACCGAGGTGTCGCCGAGCGCGGCGAAGTTCGGCAAGCAGATCCGCTACGCCGAGCGGCGGGGCATCCCGTACGTCTGGTTCCCGGGGGCCGACGGCGCGCCGGACGAGGTGAAGGACATCCGCTCGGGTGAGCAGGTCACGGCCGTCGCGGGGGAGTGGATGCCGCCCCGCGAGGACCTGACTCCGACGGTTGGCTGAGCTTCCTGACTGGCGCGTACGGCCGCAGGGACCTACGGTAGCGTAAGTTACGCCACCGTAGGGAGCTTCTCGTGACCATGAGCACCACACTCAGCCAGACCGCACTCCTCGTCGAGTTGGAGCCGGTGGTTGCCCGCAACCTCGACCGCCACCTCTCACTGGCCAAGGAGTGGTTCCCGCACGAGTACGTGCCGTGGAGCGAGGGGCGGACCTTCGACGGGCCGCTCGGCGGCGAGGCATGGTCACCCACCGACTCCACCATCCCCGACGTGGCGCGCACCGCGCTGATCGTGAACCTGCTGACCGAGGACAACCTGCCCTCGTACCACCACGAGATCGCCACCCTGTTCGGCCGCGACGGCGCGTGGGGCACGTGGGTGCACCGGTGGACCGCCGAGGAGGGCCGGCACGGGACGGCCATCCGTGACTACCTGACGGTCAGCCGGGCGGTCGACCCGGTGGCGCTGGAGCGGGCCCGGATGACGCACATGTCCGCCGGGTACGTCAACGCGCACGACGACGAGGTGCTGCACTCGCTGGCGTACGTCTCGTTCCAGGAGCTGGCCACCCGGATCTCGCACCGCAACACCGGCAAGGCCACCGGCGACCCGGTCTGCGAGGCGCTGCTGGCCCGCGTCGCCGCCGACGAGAACCTGCACATGGTCTTCTACCGCAACCTGCTCGCCGCCGCCTTCGAGCTGGCCCCGAGCCAGGCCATGCGGGCCGTCGCCGACGTGGTGGCCGACTTCCAGATGCCCGGCAACGGCATCGACGGTTTCGCCCGCAAGTCGGTGGCGATCGCCCTGGCCGGGATCTACGACCTGCGCCAGCACCGGGACGAGGTCCTCCAGCCGGTGCTGCGCCAGTGGGACGTGTTCAACGTGACAGGCCTGAACGCCGACGGCGAGGCGGCCCGCGAGCAGCTGGCCGCCCAGCTGGAGACCCTGGAGAACGCCGCCCGCCGCTTCGAGGAGAAGCGCGACGCCCGAGCAGCCCGCCTGGCCCTCCGCTAAACCCCACCCACCCCACCCCGCCCCGCCCCCGGGGCCCCCACCCCCCGTTGATCATGAAGTTGTTGTCACTCGCGTCGGCGTGTCACGGCAATAACTTCATGATCGACCACGGGAACCGGTCGCGGGGAGAGGGTGGCGGGGGTTAGGGGAGGGGGAGGATCAGGCAGGTGCTTGTGGCGTGGGCTACCAGGCGGTTGTCGGCGCTGGTGAGGCGGGCTTCGGCCAGGGCTGTGCGGCGACCGCGTTGCAGGACTGTGCCCTCGCACCGCAGGGTGCCGCTGTCGACCGTGACGGGGCGCAGGAACTTCACGTTCAGGTCCAGTGAGGTGTACCCGACGCCGGCGGGAAGCGTGGTGTGCACGGCGCAGGCGGCGGCGGTGTCCAGCAGTGTCGAGATGACACCACCGTGGACGGTGCCCAGTGGGTTGTAGTGGAACTCCTGCGGGACCAGCTCGATGGTGACCCGGCCCTCGTCGGCCTCCATCCGCCCCATGTCGATCAGGTTCATCACCGGCGGCCCGGCCAGTTCGCCGGCGATCATCGCGCGGAGCATCTCGAGGCCGCTGCGCCGACCGACCTGGGCGGCGTTGGTCGCCGGGTCCGACCAGGTGAAGGTACGGCTGCGGGCCGGCTCCTGCGTCTGTGTCATGGACGCAGCGTGGCAGCCCGTTGCTGAGTCTGTCAATGAGACCTAGCCTGGGCGGATGAGACCCGCGGCACTGGACTGGTCGGTGGACAACTGCACCATCACGCGCGCGATGGCGATCCTCGGCGAGCGGTGGACGCTTGTGGTGCTCCGCGAGGTGTTCAACGGCGTCCGGCGCTTCGACAACATGCGGGTGCGCACCGGCATCCCTCGTCAGGTGCTGACCAATCGGCTGACCGCTCTGGTGGGGCAGGGCGTGCTGCGCCGCGAGCCGTACCGGGAGCCGGGCAGCCGGCTGCGCCACGAGTACCGGCTGACCGAGAAGGGCCTGGACCTGTGGCCGGTGCTGGTCGCCGTGCTCGGCTGGGGTGACAGGTACCTCGCCGATCCGGAGGGCTCGCCGTTGAGCGTGGGGCACCGCGACTGCGGAGCCGAGGTGCGCGTCACGCTGCGGTGCGCCGACGGGCACGAGGTGGGCGAGCCCCGCGACGTACTGCCCCGCCCGGGTCCGGGCGCCCACCGCCGTACCCCCTGAGGCCTATCGCCGGGCGGACCGGCGCCCGCTTGTCGCGTGACCCGCTGGGACATCGATGCTCATGCGTGTCCGAAACGGATCCGGCGCCTGTTCGGTGTGACGGCCGGTGTCGGCGGGCGTGTCGGGGGTGTTGCGGGCATGTGGCCGGTGAGGATCGGCGAATCCGGGCGAATCCAAGTCTTGTTAATGATCTTAAGCATGTGAATACTTCAGTTCACCCGGCCGGTTTCCCCTGATCGGCCGGGTTGCCCTCGGGTCGGCCGCCCCCGGCGTGACCCGTATCCCCCGCCCAGGAGGTTTGTTACATGCGACCCACGAGGTCCTCGTTCCGTGTTGCGGCCACCGTCGCCGTGGCCGGAAGCCTGGTCGTCGGCACGCTCATCGGCGCACCCGCCCAGGCTGCCCCCGCAGCCTCGCCCGACGCCGCTGCCGCCCTCTCCGCTCAGCTCGGTGACAAGTCCGCCGGCTCGTACATCGACGCCAGCGGCCGGTCCGTCGTCACCGTGACCGACGCCGCCGCCGCCCGCAAGGCGAGCAAGGCCGGCGCCACCGTCAAGTACGTGACCCGCGGCGCCGCCGAGCTGAACCGGGCCACCGCAGAGCTGGAGCGCTCCGCGAAGATCCCGGGCACCGCCTGGTGGAGCGACCCGGTCACCAACCAGGTCGTCGTCTCCGTCGACAGCACCGTCACCGGTGCGAAGCTGGAGCGGGTGAAGGCCGCCGCCGCGCGGGCCAACGGCGCGGTGCGGGTCGAGGCCGAGGCCGGCGTGCTGAGCACCCGGATCTCCGGTGGCCAGGCCATCTACGCCGGTGGCGGCGGGCGCTGCTCGCTCGGCTTCAACGTGCGCAGCGGCAGCACCTACTACTTCGTGACCGCCGGGCACTGCACCAACATCTCGTCGAGCTGGTACTCGAACTCCGGCCAGACCTCGCTGATCGGCACCCGTACCGGCACCAGCTTCCCGGGCAACGACTACGGCATCGTGCGGCACAGCAACTCCGCCAACGCGGCCGGCAACGTCTACCTCTACAACGGCAGCTACCGCGACATCACCGGCTCCGGAAACGCCTCCGTCGGCCAGTCGGTGCAGCGCTCCGGCAGCACCACCGGCCTGCGCAGCGGCTCGGTGAACGCGACCAACGCCACGGTGAACTACGCCGAGGGCTCGGTCTCCGGCCTGATCCGCACCAACGTCTGCGCCGAGCCGGGCGACAGCGGCGGTTCGCTCTTCTCCGGCAGCACCGCCCTGGGCATGACCTCCGGCGGCAGCGGCAACTGCTCCTCCGGTGGCACCACCTACTTCCAGCCGGTCACCGAGGCCCTGAGCCGCTACGGCGTCAGCGTCTTCTGATCGATCCACCGCACGCGGGCCGCCGGAACACTCCGGCGGCCCGCGTCGCGTCCGTGGCCCGGTTCACGCGAGGCCGTCGGGGCCGTCCGCGGGCCGCAGAGGATCCGGGGGTACGACACCGGGCAGGGCCGGCCCGACAGCTGTGACGGCTGCCGTCGATGCCAGGTGCGCCCGCCGGGCCGACAGCACCGCCAGCAGTGGCCAGAGCGACACGGCCACCGCCGTCACCCGCTCCGCCAGCCCCGTCCGCGATCCACTTGTCACCTCGAACGCCGACCAGCCGAACAGGGCGAGCAGCACCACTGTGGCACTCAGCCCCACGGTCCGGCGGAACGCCCACGGCGGCTGCGGAGCATCCGGATGCGCGGTGTCCGGGCCGCGCGGCAGCCGCAACGCCGACCCGGCCGGCCACAGCGCGAGCGCCAGCACCGCCACCGTCGCCGCGATGCCGTGACTGAGCGAACCACCCACCGGCGGCCGGGGAAAGGCCACGAGCGCGACGGTGGCCACCCCGCCGACCGCGAGCAGAAACCGGCTGGGCAGGCCGGCCGCGTGCAGCACCGCGGCAACCGACACGTAACAGCAGCCGAGCAGCACCAGGGCCACGATCATGATCCAGGCGTCGGTGGCGTCCTGCCCCGCCAGCTCGCTGATCGTGTCCCGGATCGGGTCGTACCCGGCGGGTTGGCGAGCCTGCGCGACTGTCCAACCCCCCACCAGCAGCACGGGCGCGGCCGCCGCCGTGGCGACGGCCCAGTTCGGTACGGCGCGCATTTCGCCACGGTAACTGGCGAGACGGTCGGTTGAATCGGATTCGCCCCGGCTGTCAGCCCGCGCTGACCGTGGCGTCGGTGAGAACGACAGACCCGCCCGGATACTGGCACTGCACCCGCAGCGTCAGCTCGTCGGCCCCCTCCACATCGGCGACGAGCTTCTGCGGATTGTCCATGCGCGCGTCGAACTGCTGCCCCCGGGTCACTCGGGTGATCGTCCCATCCCGCTGGCGAATCCCCACCTGCGCATAGACGAGAACGATGCCGTCGCGATCGTCGGTAGACGAGAAGAATGGTCGTACGGTCGAGGTGAGATCGAGATATCGGCGCTGGAGCCGATACGTGACGTCGCGTTGTTTGTCCGGGCCGGCATTCTTCGGGCAGTCGATGACGACCGGACGGTCGTACCCGGGCTGGCCGGTGAGTTGACGCGGCAGTTTCCCGAGATTGGCCGCCCCGGCCTCGACGGCCAGGGTGTCCAGCCGGACGGACGACACGGGGGCCGGGGTCGGCGACGCGCTCCCGACCGAGCTGGCCGGTGACGGCGTCGTCGGCGCGCTCCCGGGGCTCGACGCGCTCGTCGCCGGCCCGTCCGGCCCGACCTTCCAGTCGAAGACGGTCACGGCCAGGGAGGCCGCCGCGATGAGCACCCCGAGCGCCGTGAGAACGACGACCGTCTGCGCGCCGCGACGGGCGGGCATTGGCGTCGGTGCCTGGCTCGAATCCTGCATATCCGGCATCTACCACTCCACCAGTGACGTCGGGACCGGGCCGCTGATATCTGACGGCCTTCGGTCAGATCGCGTCGGCGAAGAATACTCTCTCCCGAGCAGTGGCGAGTTACTGATAACGTGCCGATCCCGAGCCGAACTCCTATCCGACGTTGACTTCTGCCGATGCAGGAGGTTCTAGCGGTGAGCCAACCCGATCCGCGCGCAGAGCAGCCCGCCCCCACCCCACCCCCGCCCCCTGCGGGTGGCGCCGCACCGTCACCCCCTCCGGGCGGCGGCGCCGCACCGTCACCCCCTCCGGGCGGCGGCCCGCCGCCGCTCCTGGGTGGCAGCACAGCACCACCGCCGGGTCGCGGCGGACCCCCGCCGGTCGGTGGGGCGGCACAGTCGTTTCCGGGCGGCACCGCACCGCCGCCGGGTGGTGGCCCACCGCCGTCGTTTCCGGCGGCCCCCGGGCCGGCTGACCCGCCGGCGTCCGGCGCGCGGCGCGGCCGGCTGAATCTCGTGGTGATCGCCGTGGCAGCCCTGGCGCTGCTGGTGTCCCTCGGGTCCGCCATCCTGTCCTGGCGCGCGTTGGACCAGGCGCAGACCGCGCGGGACATCGCGTCCGCGCGGGGGCCGGTCGGCTCCACCGGCGGCGTTCCGGCGCCCTCCGACCCGGCCCCGCCGAGCGACGCACCGCAGACGTCCCCGATACCGGAGGATTCGCCGCGTGACCCCGGAACCCCGCCGGACATCCCCGAAACGGCCGTCTACGAGGTGGAGTACGAGAACCAGAGCCTGACGCTGAGGCCGGGGGACTGCTTCACGAAGATGCGCGTCGACCTCGACGAACCCCGGGCGAACGTGGGGACGAACGGATGGGAGTTCAGCCTCGATCCCGGCTGTCAGGGTGGTACTCCCAACATCACGTTGAGCGACGGGGTGGAAGGCAGTGAGACGACGGCGGCGATGAAGCCGGGCGAGTGCTACAACGCCATCCGCTCGTCTCCGATCGCCGAGGGGGCCGAGGTGCCCCTGCGCAAGGGGGCGTGGCTCTGCCTCAGCACCAACTACGCCGCCGCCCGGGAACGACGTGACGAGTGGCGGATGGTGCTCATGGAGGTCATTTCGATAAACAACGACCGGACGGTCGTCATCCGTGCCACGGCCTGGAACATCCCGGACAACTGACGCGCACCGACCGGCCGCGCCGCCCGTCGAGCCGCCCGGATCGACGGACCGGGTCGACGGGTGGCGCGGACGGTTTCCGGCACTCCTGACAGAATGCGGAGGCAGACCGCACCGCAGATGAGGAGACGCACGTCGTGATCCGTACCCATGATGCCGGCAGCTTGCGCGCGACGGACGCCGGCACGACGGTGACGCTCGCCGGGTGGGTGGCCCGCCGGCGTGACCACGGCGGCGTCATCTTCGTCGACCTGCGCGACGGTTCCGGCGTGGTCCAGGTGGTGTTCCGCGAGGAGGACGCGCACGCGCTGCGCAACGAGTTCTGCGTGAAGGTCGTCGGTGAGGTGACCCGCCGGCCGGACGGCAACGAGAACCCGGAGCTGCCCACCGGCGAGGTCGAGGTGACCGCCGCCGAGCTGGAGGTGCTCTCCGAGGCGGCCCCGCTGCCGCTGCCGGTGGACGACCAGGTCGAGGCCGGTGACGACATCCGGCTCAAGTACCGCTACCTGGACCTGCGTCGCAGTGGGCCGGCGAACGCGCTGCGGCTGCGGTCGCGGGCCAGTCAGCTCGCCCGGGGTGTGCTGCACGAGCGGGACTTCCTGGAGATCGAGACGCCGACGCTCACCCGTTCGACGCCCGAGGGTGCCCGGGACTTCCTGGTGCCGGTGCGCCTGCAGCCGGGCAGCTGGTACGCGTTGCCGCAGTCGCCGCAGCTGTTCAAGCAGCTGCTGATGGTCGGCGGCATGGAGCGGTACTACCAGATCGCCCGCTGCTACCGCGACGAGGACTTCCGCGCCGACCGGCAGCCGGAGTTCACCCAGCTCGACATCGAGATGTCCTTCGTCACCGAGGACGACGTGATCGACCTCGGCGAGGCGATCGTCTCGGCGCTCTGGAAGGACCTGGCCGGGCACGAGATCACCAGGCCCATCCCGCGGATCACCTGGCACGACGCGATGGCCCGGTACGGCTCGGACAAGCCGGACCTGCGGTACGGCGTGGAGCTGACCGAGCTGACCGGGTACCTGCGCGGCACCGAGTTCCGGGTGTTCGCCGGGGCGATCGACGCGGGTGGCTACGTCGGCGCGGTCGTCATGCCTGGTGGTGCGTCGCAGACCCGCAAGGAGCTGGACGGCTGGCAGGACTGGGCCAAGGCGCGCGGCGCGCGGGGCCTGGCGTACGTGGTGCTGGACGCCGAGACCGGCGAGGCACGCGGCCCGGTGGCGAAGAACCTCTCCGCCGAGCACCTGGGTGGCCTCGCCGACGCGGTAGGGGCCAAGCCGGGCGACGCGGTCTTCTTCGCCGCCAGCACCAACACGCGGGAGGCGCAGGAGCTGCTGGGTGCGGCCCGCGTGGAGATCGCCAAGCGGACCGGCCTGGTCGACGAGAGCGCCTGGGCGTTCTGCTGGGTGGTCGACGCGCCGATGTTCGAGAAGACCGACGAGGGCGGCTGGACGGCCGTGCACCACCCGTTCACGTCGCCGAACGCCGAGTGGGTGGACCGGTTCGAGGAGGCGCCGGACCGGGCCCTCGCGTACGCGTACGACATCGTCTGCAACGGCAACGAGATCGGCGGCGGGTCGATCCGTATCCACAGGGGTGACGTGCAGAAGCGGGTCTTCGACCTGCTCGGCATCACTCCCGAGGAGGCGCAGGACAAGTTCGGCTTCCTGCTGGAGGCGTTCAAGTACGGCGCCCCGCCGCACGGCGGCATCGCCTTCGGCTGGGACCGGGTCTGCATGCTGCTCGCCGGCGCCGACTCGATCCGTGAGGTCATCGCCTTCCCGAAGACCCGGGGTGGCTTCGACCCGCTGACCGGCGCGCCGACGCCGATCACCGGCCAGCAGCGCGCCGAGGCCGGCATCGACGCCAAGCCCAAGCCTGCAGCCACCCCCCACGCCGGCACCGCCGGCCCCGCCGCCCCGGTGGCAGACCCGGTCTGACCCCCCGCGCCCTGCTTGGTTGATCAAGAGGTTTGCGTCATGCTCGCCCGGCGAGATGACGCAACCTCTTGATCGTCTGCGGGGGAGTGGTGGGGATGCGGGTGCTTGTCGTCGGGGGCAGCGGGTTTCTGGGGCGGGAGGTCTGTCGGCGGGCCGTTCACGGCGGGTTCTCGGTGGTGGGGACCTTCCACTCCGGTGACATCGCCGTGCCGGGCGTCGACGCGCGTCGGCTGGACGTGACCGACCGGTCCGCCGTGCGTGCGCTCGTCGCGCAGGTGCTTCCGGACGCAGTGGTGGGGACCCCTTACCGGTACGGGGACTGGGCGGTCACCGCCGACGGGGCAGCGCACGTGGCCCTCGCCGCCGCCGAGGTGGGCGCCCGGCTGGTGCACGTGTCGAGTGACGCGCTGCACGCCGGCCGTCCCACGCCGTACGCCGACGACGACGCGCCCACCCCGATGAACGCGTACGGTGCCGCGAAGGCGGCCGCCGAGACCGCCGTTCGCGCGATCGACCCGGGCGCGGCACTGGTGCGTACGTCGCTGATCCTGGGGGAGGGCAGCAAGCAGATCCAGCTCTGCCGGGAGGCCCTCGCCGGCCGGGCGGTCCTGTTCAGCGACATGATCCGTTGTCCGATCGACGTCACCGACCTGGCCGACGCCGTGCTGGAACTGGTCGGCGGCGATGACGCCGGCCCGCTCAACGTGGCTGGAGCGGACGCGGTCAGCCGTGCCGAACTGGGTCTGCTGGTGGCCCGACACTTCGGGTTGGACGCGGCCGGGCTGAAGACCACCACCAGCGCCGCCGCCGGGCAGGCCGGCCCCACCGACGTACGTCTGGACTGCGCGCGTGCCGCGAACCTGCTGCGGACGAGGTTGCGGGGGGTGCGGGAGCTCTTGGCCTGACCCATGCACACTTCTTGTGCATGACTCTTGTGCACAAGAAGTGTGCAGAGATAGTGTGCAGTCATGGCCAATGACGAAGCGACCCCGCGGCCGGCCCCGCGCGAGGTACGGATCGACAAGCGGCAGGTCCGGGTGCTCGCGCACCCACTGCGGATGCGGCTGGTCGGCGCCCTGCGCGTACACGGGCCCGCCACCGCCACCACCCTCGCCGAGCTGCTCGGCACCAACACCGGCGCGACCAGCTACCACCTGCGGCAACTCGCCGAGGTCGGGCTCGTCACCGAGGATCCCGAGCGGGGCAGCGGACGGCAGCGCTGGTGGCAGGCCGCGCACGACGTCACCAGCTGGGAGCCGAGCGACTTCGACGACGACCCCGACGCCCGTGCCGCGATCGAATGGATCCAGGGCGACCAGGTGCGCCTCCTTGTCGAGCACGCTGAGCGCTGGTTCGCCACCCAGCACGAGTGGGCCCCCGCCTGGCGGGACGCCCTCGGCATGGGCGACGTCTTCATGACCATCCCGCCGGACCGGCTGGAGGCGCTCAAGGCGGAGGTGTGGCAGGTGCTGGAGCGGTACAACCGCGAGGCCGGGGCCGCCGACGCGGTTGACCCGGAGGCTCGCCAGGTGCAGGTGTTCCTGGCGGCCTACCCGCTGCTGGACGGTCCCCGATGAGCGCGCTGACCGTACGCCAGGTTCGCCGTCGTTACCTCACGTTGTACGGCCTGCGCTGGCTGCCGACCGGTCTGATGATCCCGGTGACGATCCTGCTCATGCAGGAGCGTGGCCTGTCGCTGCCGCAGATCGGCCTGACCTTCACCGCGCAGGGGCTGCTGGTGCTCGCGCTGGAGCTGCCCACCGGTGGGCTGGCCGACGCTCTCGGCCGTCGACCGGTGCTCCTCGCCGCCGGCGTGCTCAACCTCGCCTCGCTCGCGCTGTTCGCGGTGGCCGACTCGTTTGCGCTGTTCTTCCTGGTCTGGGCCCTGCAAGGCGTCTACCGGGCGCTGGACAGCGGCCCGTTGGAGTCCTGGTACGTCGATGCCACCCTTGCCGCCGACCCGCAGGCCGAGTACGAGAAGGGCCTCGGGTACGCCGGCACCGTCATCGGCGCGGCCATCGCGGCCGGGGCGCTGCTCAGCGGTGGCCTGGTGGCGCTCGGCCCGATCGGGCCGGTCAGTGCGCTCACCGTGCCCGTGCTGGTCGCCATCGTCGCCCAGGCCGTGGCGCTTGTCGCGCTGCTCGTCCTGCTTGTCGAGGAACGGCCAGCCACCGGATTCGTGGCGCTGCGGGCCTCGGTGCTCGAGGCACCCCGGATGATCGGTCAGGCGGTCGGGCTGCTGCGTCGCTCCCGGGTGCTGCTGGCCCTGGTGGCGGTGGAGCTGTTCTGGGGCTTCGGCATGATCACCTTCGAGTCTCTGCTGCCGGTGCGGCTCGCCGAGGTGATCGGCGACCCGGAACGCGCCGCCGCGCTCCTCGGACCGGCCAGCTCGGCCGCCTGGCTCGCCTCGGCCGCCGGCGCGGCCCTGACCCCACTGCTGCTGCGCTGGTTCGGGGCCGCCCCGGGCGCGGCCCTGCTGCGCATCGTGCAGGGAGTCACGGTCGTCGGGATGGGCCTGCTCGCCGGGCCGGTCGGGGTGCTCGTGGCCTACCTGGCCTGTTACGCCGTGCACGGCGCGTCGAACCCGCTGCACAGTGCCCTGTTGCACCGGCAGGTCGACGGGCCGTACCGGACCAGCGTGCTCTCCCTCAACTCGATGGTGGCCCAGCCGGGCGCCGCGCTCGGCGGGGTGGTGCTGACCGCACTTGCCGCCGCCACCAGCGTCGGCACCGCGATGGTGGTCGGCGCGATCGTGCTCGCCGTCGCCGCCCCGCTCTACCTGCCCGCCTGGCGGGCGGGCCGGCGGCAGGAGTCCGCCGCCGAGCCGACCCCGGTCGCGGTACCGGCCGCCGACAGGTGAGGGGAGGGCCGCCTGTTGTCGACAGGCGGCCCTTTGCGCGTCACCCGAGGCGGAACGAGCTGAGCGCGAGGGTGTCGGTGAAGCCGAGCCGACGGTAGAGCCGCACCGCACCGACGTTGCTCGGATAGACGCCGAGCCCCACGGTGTCGAAGCGGGCCAGCAGGGCACGGGTCATCCCGGCGGTCAGCGCCGCACCGAGCCCCCGCCCCCGCAGGTCGGGGGCCACGGTCAGGCCGGCGAGGAAACCGATCTCGCCCTGGCTGCGGTCCGCCCCGCACGCCACCAGCCGGTCGCCGGCCCGGATGCCGTACCAGTCCACCACCCGTGGATCGCCCGGGCGTGAGGTGGTGCTCGGGAACGCCTCGTCGACGAGCGCCTCCATGGCGGGGCGGTCGGCGTCGGTGAGGCGTACGACCCTCTCCTCGTCCGCCTGGGGCGGTGGCGGGGTGGCGGTCCAGTGGAAGACCCAGTCGCTGTGCTCGGTCACCGGCAGCCGGTCGGACAGCAGCTCGCGGTCGTGCCGTGGCAGGTGCAGCCGCTGGCCCGGACGCAACGTCCCGGCGGCGACGAGCGCGGCACACATCTCGATCGCCGGGCCGGCCGGGCCGATCGCACATCCGGCCGGCCCGTGCTCGGGCGGCACCAACCACAGCACGGCGCCGTCGCGCCGGTAGCCGCGCGCCGACGCGCGGCCACCGAGTGCGTGCCTGGCGAACGGGTGGTGACCGGCGGCGGCCAGGACGGCGGCCCGACCGTGGAGCACCTGGTCGTCGATGATCATGCGGACCAGCCTAGGAGCCGCGGGGCGAACGGCCGCGTCGGGCCGGCGGCGCGCACCCGATCCACGGTGGAGATTGACGAGTCGACCGATTGGGTACATCACGCGCCGACCTACTGGGAACCCCCACCGGAGGACCGACATGCTCGCCATTCTCGCGGCCATCGTCTTTGGCTTCGCCCTGCTTCTCGACCTGCTCGGCACCGACTTCGGAGCGCCGGACCTGTTCAACTGGAACACTCTCGTGCTCATCGGATTGCTCCTGCTCTCGCTCTACCTGGCCGGTGTGGGCAGCGGCCCGCGCGGCGGTGGCGGCGGCCGCTGGTACCGGGGTCGTCGCCCCGGCCGCGGCTGACCGGAAGCGATCACCGGTGGCGGGCCCACGGCGCGATTCAGGCGCCGTGGGCCCGGCCCGGTACTGTCTTCGTGATGGAGTCCGACGCCCTCTTCTCCCTCGGTGCCCCCGCCGGGCCGCGTGACGCGCCCGCCGGTCCCGTTGGTGTCGACGGGTTCACTCCGGTAGCTGACGATTCGCCCCTACCCGTCCGGATGCGCCCGACGACCCTCGACGAGTTGGTCGGGCAGGACCACCTGCTCGCCCCCGGGGCTCCGCTGCGGCAACTGGTCTCCGGCGGCGCGCCGATGTCGGTCATCCTCTGGGGACCTCCGGGCAGCGGCAAGACCACCGTCGCGCACCTCGTCGCCGCGGCCACCGACCGCCGGTTCGTGGCCATGTCGGCGCTCTCCGCCGGGGTCAAGGACGTCCGCGCGGTCATCGAGACGGCCCGCCGTCAGCGCCGCGCAGGCGGCCCGCAGACCGTGCTGTTCATCGACGAGGTGCACCGGTTCAGCAAGACGCAGCAGGATTCACTGCTCGCCGCCGTCGAGAACCGCACGGTCACGTTGCTGGCGGCCACCACGGAAAACCCGTACTTCTCGGTCATCTCGCCGCTGCTGTCCCGGTGCGTGCTGCTCACCCTGCAACCGCTCGACGACGAGGCGGTCCGGGGCCTGCTGCGCCGCGCGGCCGCCGACGAGCGCGGCCTCGGTGGCGCGCTCACCGTGACCACCGACGCCGAGGACCACCTGGTACGCCTCGCCTCCGGCGACGTCCGCAAGGCGCTGACCGCGTTGGAGGCGGCGGCCGCCTCGGCCACGGCGCTCGGCACCGGCCGGATCGACCTCGCCACCGCCGAGCAGGCCGTCGACGTGGCCGCGGTGCGCTACGACCGCGACGGCGACGCCCACTACGACGTGGTCAGCGCGTTCATCAAGAGCATGCGCGGCTCGGACGTGGACGCCGCCGTGCACTGGCTGGCCCGGATGCTTGTCGCCGGCGAGGACGCCCGGTTCATCGCCCGCCGGCTTGTCATCTTCGCCAGCGAGGACGTCGGCATGGCCGACCCCGACGCGTTGAGCGTGGCCACCGCCGCCGCGCACGCGGTCGAGTACGTGGGGTTGCCCGAGGCGCAGCTCAACCTGGCCCAGGCGGTGATCCACCTGGCCACCGCACCCAAGTCCAACTCGGCCACCACAGCCATCGGCGCCGCGATCGCCGACGTACGGGCCGGCCGGGGTGGTCCGGTGCCCCGCGGTCTGCGCGACGCGCACTACGCAGGCGCCCGGGGGCTGGGCCACGGGACCGGCTACCGCTACCCGCACGACGACAAGCGGGGCGTGGTCACCCAGCAGTACCTTCCCGACGACCTCGTGGGCACCGACTACTACCAGCCGAGCCCGCACGGGGCGGAGCGGTCGGTGGCCACCCGGCTGCCGCTGCTGCGCCGCATCGTGCGCGGGCTGCCCGCCCCGGCGGTCCGTCCGGAGACCGCGAATGCCGGGCAGCGCGTAACGGAGCGGACCGCGCCAGCGCCTGCTGGCGAGAACGATCGCCCGACGACGGACCCGGGCGGATCCGGATCGACGCAGGACAGCGGCACCGACGCCGCAGGAGAGGGTCAACAGTGAAATCGCGTGGTGGGGACCGCCCGGACGAGAGCCCGGACGAGCGGCGCGATACCCGTCCGAAGGGCCGCCGCTGGGGTCGGGGCCGAGCCGAGGCCGAGCCGGAGGAGCCGGTGTCGGGTGAGGAGTTCGGCTGGATCGACGACCTGCGCTCGGCCAAGCAGCAGCGTACGGAACTCGGCCCCGAGGGCGCTGCGGCGGAGCCCGCCGGCCCGCGCGGTGCCGCCCCGGCGCCGCCCCCTGGTGTACGACGTGGTGACCCGGAGGGCGCCGCCGCGCGCCGTCCCGTGGATGGTCCGTGGCCGGGCGAGACCCCGCCGCCGCCCCGCAACCCCGCCGACCGGCCCCCGGTCGCGGGTGCGCCCGCAGCCGGTGAGCCGGCACGGCGCGGCGCGGCGCCCGGTGCCCGCTCTGCCGCACCGCCCCCCGCAGCCCGTCCCGCCGCCGCTGAGCCGGCGGGACCTCCCGGCCCGCACCCGACGTCCGGCGGTCCGGCGGGTCCTCCCGGCGCCCGCTCGACGTCCGGCGCTCCGGTTGGACCGGCCCGCTCTGCTCCGGGGGCGGTCCCGCCCGGTGCGCCCGCCGGTCCGCCGGTGCCCGGCGCCCCGGCCGGCCGTCGCCCGCACGTCCCCGCTCCGACCGGTCGGGCGGACGCCGTGCCGCCGCTGCGCCGGCCGGATGCCGTGCCACCGGCTCGTCCCGGCCCGGAGACCACCGAGCCCGCCCGCCCGACGCCCGCCGGTGGCAGGCCCGCCGCCGGCCGTGTAGCCGGTCCGGCGACCGGTGCTGGTCGCGTGGCCGGTCCGGCGGCCGGTGCTGCTGGTCGCGTGGCCGGTCCGGCGACCGATCCGGCGCGCGCCGCCGGTCCGCCCGGCGCTCGTGCAGCGGCCCGGTTCGACGCCCCGCCGGCTGGCGTCGTGCCGCAGGTCTCCGACGGACTGCGCCCCGATCCCGCCATCGACGTCGACCCCCGGACCGCTCGGCGGCGCCCGGGACCGGTCGACCCCGGAGCGCCCGAGCCGACAGCCTCCGGGCCCGCCACCGGGGCCCGCGCAGCCTCCGCCGGCCGCCGCCGCGCCGCCGAGCCGGCCCCGCCGGTGGTGCCCCGCTCGGGCAACGCCCCGCCGGTGCCCGACGCGACAGGCGGCACCACAGGCGTCATGCCCACCGTCGGCACGCCCACCGGTGGCACGCCCACCGTCGGCCCGGCCGACCGTGCCGGGCGTCGCCGCGCCGTCCCCGACGAGCAGGAGCGGCGTCCGCAGGTCGGCGGCGAACCCCGGGCGGATCGCCCGGAGCGGCCGGCGGACTGGCTGCGGCAGGCCGGGCGCCTGCCGCACACCGATCCCGGCCTGCCGGTGGTCAACCGACGAGGTGGTCCTGCCGGTGGGCAGGCCGCCGCGCACCGCCCGGCACCGCCACCGGGTGATCTGAGCGAGCGTCCGTCCGGCCGGCTCGCCGTGCCCGATCCGGCCGCCGAGCGGCCCGGCCGCCGGCCCGTCGGGCCGCCGCCGGACCCGGGCGCGGAGCCGCCGACCGGTCGCCGGGGTGCCCGACCCGACGCGCCGGACCCCACCGGGGAGCAGCCCAGCGGCGGTCCGACCTACGGGTCGAGCACCGGCGAACGGCCCATCACCCGCCGGGGTGCCTCGGCGCCCCCGCCGGACCCGACCGTCCGACGCCGCCGCCCTCCGACGGAACCCGGCTCCGACGGTCCGGCCGGCCCGGGGCGACCCGGCGCGGCGGGCGACACGTACACCGGTCCCGCCGCCGCGGGTGGCCGGCCCGCGCCCGCCGGCGGTCCCGCCGGTGCTGGCGCGCCGCCGCGTGGTGCCGCCCGTCCCGGCCGGGCCCGACAGGCGCCCGGCGACATGCCGCCGCTCGGCGACGGCCGTGGCCCCGACGGTCCCGCTCGAACCGGCCCGGGCGCCGAGCCCGCCGCCCGAGCCGCCGTCCGGCCCGACGGCGCCGCCCGGGCCGCCGTCCCACCGGGTGCCGGCCCCGACGGTCCGTCCCGCCCGGGTCCCGACGGTCCGACCCGTTCGCGTCCCGACGGTCCGGGGCGCCTACGCCCGGACGGCCCGGCCCGCGCGGCCGTACGCCCGCCCGGCGTCGCCGGTCCGCCCGGCGTCGACGACCGGGTCGGCCCACCGACCGGGGCAGACCCCGGGGCACCCGTGGTGGCCCGGGGCGGGGCGCCGGCCGTCCGACCCACGCCGGCGGACCGTGCCGCCGGCCGCGCGCTGCCGCCGCACCGGGAGCCCGGCCGCCCCGAACCGTCCGGAGTCGCGCCCGTCGGGCCGGCGGGACGCCCGGGAGAACCCGTCGGTGTGGCACGCGCCGCCGCCGCGGTGCCCGCCCCGGCGGGACCGGTGGACCGGCCGGCACCCGAAGTGGCGCCCGGCCCCGCGTTGCGCCAGGCCGGTCAGGACACCCCCGAGGACGACGGCCCCGCCACCGGCGCCCGGTCCGAGCAGCGTCGGCAGACGCGCGAGCGGCGGCGGCTGCGGGCGCTGGCACTGGCGTTGGTCAGCATCGTGCTGCTCGGTGCGGTGCCGCTCTTCTTCGGCATCCGTACGCTGAGCCGCGACCCGGTCTTCGACAACCTGGACCAGCTCAACGTGCCGGCCTGGGCGGCCGCGAAGACCGACGACGACGTCAGCGGCAGCCGCTGGTGCCTGCTCGACTGCCGGCTGCGCGAGCGCACCGTCACCTCCCAGAAGTCACCCGCGGAGACCACGAAGGTCTACGAGGACGCGCTGCGCGAGGACGGCTGGCGACCGTGGAAGGTGAGCCGCTGCCCGGAGCAGGAGACCAAGGGCAGCTACACCTGCTGGCGTCGGGACGAGCTGACCCTCGACCTGTGGGTGCGCGAGCCGACCTGCGTGCCGCCGCCGGTCGACGGCGAGCCCGCGATCGTGCCGTCTCCCGAGGCGTCGGCCGCTGCGACCGAGTGCGCCGGCTCGTTGGTGTCGGTGAAGGTGCGCAACGCGATCGACGACGAACGGACCAGGCCCCAGCCGACCACGGATCCGTCACTGACCGGAGAGGATCCGTTCCCGACAGTCAGTGGTGACCCGCTCGGCGACCTGACACCCTCACCGTCCTGAGCCGGTTTCCATCACGGACGGTAGGGTCTGGGGCTGGCGGGCTCTCCCGCCTCCGCCGACCGGCGACGGTCGGCGTGTCTGGTATTCGTAGCACCGTTGTGCGTTCCGGGGACGTCGGATCCTGCGGAACTCTGCTTGAGGAGGACAGGCGTGGGCGACATTGGAGCGATCGCGGCGCTGGTCGCGGCGTGCGCGTTCGCGGTGCTGGTGCTCATCCTGACGCTGCCCATCCTGCGGCTGCGGCACACGGTGGACGCCACCACGCGGATGATCAACGACCTCAACGATCGGACCGCGCCGCTGCTCGGTGACGTGAACACCACCGTGAAGAACGTCAACGTCGCGCTGGAGCAGGTGCAGACCTCGTTGGACGGCGTGAACCTCCAGCTGGCGAAGGTCGACACGATGACCAGCCACGCACAGAACGTGACCGCAAACGTCGCCAACCTGGCCACCGTGGTCTCCGCCGCGGCGGCGAATCCGCTGGTCAAGGTGGCGGCGTTCGGCTACGGGGTGCGCAAGGCCGCCGCCGGCCGTCGGCACGCCGAGACCGAGCGCGAGGTGCGCGACACCATCAAGCAGCAGCGGCGGGCCGCGAAGCGCGGCAACCGCTGACCGGCAGCCGTACCAGGAGGTAGCAAGACATGAGGCGGTTGTTCTGGCTCGGCATCGGGCTCGCCGTTGGCGTCGTGGTGGTCCGCAAGGCGACCAAGACCGCGCAGGCGTACACCCCGGCCGGCATGGCCAGCTCGTTGTCGGAATCCGCTGGCGGGCTGGTCGAGTCGCTGCGTAGCTTCGTGGAGGACGTTCGCATCGGGATGGCCGAGCGCGAGCAGGAGATCCACCAGGCGTTCGCCCAGGGCGAGGCGTTCGACGACAAGTTCGCCGAGCTGCGGGAGGACCCGCGGATCGGCGATCGACACATCTTTCCGGAGGAACACCAGCGATGAAGACGGCGGAGATCAAGCGGCGGTACCTCGCGCACTTCGAGGCGAATGGCCACGCCGTGGTGCCGTCCGCTCCGCTGCCCGCCATCAGCGACCCGAACCTCCTGTTCGTCAACGCCGGTATGGTGCAGTTCGTCCCCTACTTCCTGGGTCAGCAGGCGCCGCCGTACCAGCGGGCGGTAAGCGTGCAGAAGTGCCTGCGTACGCCGGACATCGACGAGGTCGGCAAGACCAGCCGGCACGGGACGTTCTTCCAGATGAACGGCAACTTCTCCTTCGGTGACTACTTCAAGGAGGGGGCGATCCCGCTCGCCTGGGAGTTGATCACGAAGCCACTGGACCAGGGCGGGTACGGCCTGGACCCGGAGCGGATCTGGCCGTCGATCTACCTCGACGACGACGAGGCGTTCGAGATCTGGCGCTCGATCGGCGTTCCGGCGGAGCGGATCGTGCGCCGGGGCAAGGCTGACAACTTCTGGTCGATGGGCATCCCCGGGCCGTGCGGCCCGTCCTCGGAGCTGTTCTACGACAGGGGTCCCGAGTACGGCCGCGAGGGCGGCCCGGCGGTCGACGAGGACCGCTACATGGAGTTCTGGAACCTCGTCTTCATGCAGTTCGAGCGGGGTCCGGGCACCAGCAAGGAGGACTACCCGATCCTGGGTGACCTGCCGGCGAAGAACATCGACACCGGCATGGGCCTGGAGCGGATGGCCTCGATCCTGCAGGGTGTCGACAACCTGTACGAGATCGACGAGGTCCGGCCGATCCTGGCCCGGGCGGCCGAGCTGACCGGCAAGCGGTACGGCGCGCACTCCGGTCATGTGGCGAGCGAGTCGCACCCGGACGACGTGCGGCTGCGGGTCGTCGCCGACCACGTGCGCACGGCGCTGATGCTGATCGGCGACGGGGTGACCCCGAGCAACGAGGGTCGCGGGTACGTGCTGCGGCGGATCATGCGCCGGGCGATCCGCTCGATCCGGCTGCTCGGCTGGCAGGACCGGGCGCTGCCCGAGCTGCTGCCGGTGGCGCGGGACTGCATGGCGCCGTCGTACCCGGAGTTGGCTACCGACTTCGACCGGATCTCGCAGTACGCGTACGCGGAGGAGGAGGCGTTCCTGTCCACCCTGCGGGCGGGGACGACGATCCTGGACACGGCGATCGCGGAGACCCGGACGGCGGGCGGCACGGCGCTGTCCGGCGCGAAGGCGTTCCAGTTGCACGACACGTACGGCTTCCCGATCGACCTGACCCTGGAGATCGCCGCCGAGCAGGGCCTCAAGGTCGACGACGAGGGTTTCCGCCGACTGATGGCCGACCAGCGGACGCGGGCGAAGGCCGACGCTCAGGCGCGCAAGACCGGGCACACCGACGTGTCGGCGTACCGGTCGGTGCTCGACTCGGGTGGTCCGGTGACGTTCACCGGGTACGCCGAGGTGGCCCGCGAGGCGACGGTGCGGGCGCTGCTCGGCGCGGAGGGGCCGCGCGCGGCGGCGACCGAGGGCGAGACCGTCGAGCTGGTGCTCGACACGACCCCGTTCTACGCCGAGGGTGGTGGCCAGCAGCCCGACCACGGCATGATCACCGTTGGTGGCGGTCAGGTCGAGGTGCTCGACGTGCAGCAGCCGGTGCCGGGTCTGATCGTGCACCGGGCCCGGGTGATCCGGGGTGAGGTGCGCGCGGGCGAGGCCGGCTACGCGGAGATCGACACGACCCGCCGTCGGGCGATCTCGCGGTCGCACACGGCCACGCACCTGGTGCACCAGACCATGCGGAACTTCCTCGGCGAGTCGGCGACGCAGGCGGGTTCGTTGAACGCGCCGGGCCGGCTGCGGTTCGACTTCAACACCCCGACGGGGGTGTCGCCGAGCGTTCTGCGGGACGTGGAGCAGCAGGTCAACGAGGTGCTCCTGGCCGACCTGGAGGTGCACGCCTTCATCACCTCGCTGGAGGAGGCGCGGCGGATCGGCGCGATGGCGCTGTTCGGCGAGAAGTACGGCGACGAGGTGCGGGTCGTCGAGGTGGGTGACTACGCGCGGGAGCTGTGCGGTGGCACGCACGTGGCACGTTCGGCCCAGCTCGGCCTCGTGAAGATCCTCTCCGAGTCGTCGATCGGTTCCGGTGTGCGTCGGGTCGAGGCGCTCGTCGGGATGGACGCGTTCAGCTTCCTGGCCCGCGAGCACCTGCTGGTCTCCCGGCTGGCGGAGCTGTACCGGGTGCCCAGCGAGCAGGTCGCCGACCGGGTGGAGCAGACCGTCACCCAGCTGCGCGACGCGGAGAAGGAGCTGGAGAAGCTGCGCGCCCAGCTGGTGCTGGGTGGCGCGTCGGCGCTCGCGGCGCAGGCCAAGGACGTGGGCGGGGTGGCGTACGTCGGCACCGAGGCGCCGGAGGGCGCGGCCGGCAACGACGTGCGGACCCTCGCCCAGGAGATCCGCGGCAAGATCGACCCGGCGCGGCCGGCGGTGGTCGCGGTGGTGGCTCGGGCGAACGGCAAGGCCTCGCTCGTGGTGGCGGTGAACCAGGCCGCCCGGGGCCGGGGCCTGGCCGCCTCGGACCTGGTGAAGGCGGCGTTCTCCGGGCGCGGCGGGGGCAGTCCCGATCTGGCCCAGGGTGGCGGTTTGCCGGCCGCCGAGGCGCCGAAGCTGCTGCTCACCGTAGAGAAGGCGATCACCGAGGCGTGATGGACGAGCATTGTCGACCAGGGCGGACCGTTCGGTCCGCCCTGGTTCGTAGGTCCCCGGGGGTGACCCTCGGTGGCTGAGCTGACGCGTGGTGTGCGGATCGGGGTGGACGTCGGGCAGGTGCGGGTGGGGATTTCCCGCTCGGATCCGGACGGGATCCTGGCGACGCCGCTGGTGACCCTGGCCCGCGATCTCACGGCGGCACCGGACGCGATGCCCACTGACCTCGCCGAACTGGCCGCGCTGGTGGCCGAGCACGAGGCTGTCGAGGTGGTGGTCGGTCTTCCGGTCAACCTCGCCGGCAGGCACGGCCCGGCGGCTGTCCATGTGAAGGCGTACGCTGACCGACTGGTCGATGTGATAGCGCCCGTCCCGGTAACGCTCACTGACGAGAGGATGTCGACCGTGGTGGCTTCTCGTAGGCTTGCCGAGCGTGGCGTCCGAGGTAAACGTCAACGTGCGGTTGTCGACCAGGCGGCCGCGGTGGAGATCCTGCAGAGCTGGCTGGATGCGCAGCGGAGGCGGACGCAATGATCGACGACCTGGATCTTGGATTCGACGAGCCGGAGCGGGGGGAGAAGGGCCGGCACCGGCGGGGCTTCGTGCAGAAGCGCAAGGGCAAGGGCGGTTCGGGTGGCGGCCGGGGCAAGACGTTCCTGGCGCTGCTGCTGGCCCTGTTCCTGCTGGGCGGCATCGGCGGCGGGGCGTTCTACGGCTTCGACCGGATCCAGAACTACTTCGTCACCCCCGACTACGACGGCTCGGGCACCGGTGAGATCACCGTCGAGATCAAGAACGGCGCGTTGCTCGCCGACATGGCCGACGCCCTGGTCGCCGCCGACGTGGTGAAGAGCCAGAAGGCGTTCATCGAGGCCGCCGAGGCCAACTCGCGCAGCAAGAACATCCAGCCGGGCACGTACAAGCTGCGCAAGCAGATGAGCGGCGCGAGCGCGGTCACCGCGATGCTCGACCTCAAGAACAAGATCGTCAACGGGTTGACCATCCCCGAGGGCCGCACCAGCAAGAACATCTACAAGCTGCTCTCCGACAAGACCAAGATCCCGGTGAAGGAGTTCGAGGCCGCCGCCAAGGACCCGGAGGCGCTCGGCGTACCGGACTGGTGGTTCACGCGTGGGGACGGCAAGAAGGTCGTCAAGTCCGTCGAGGGGTTCCTCTACCCGGACACGTACGAGATCCCGCCGAAGGCCACCGCGGAGAGCATCCTCAAACTCATGGTGGACAACTTCCTCTCGGTGACAGGTGAGATGAAGTTCGCCGACCGGGTGCAGAAGGAGCGGGGCGGCGTCAGCCCGTACGAGGCGTTGATCGTGGCCTCGCTCGCCCAGGCCGAGGCCGGCAACAAGGACGACCTCGGCAAGGTCGCCCGGGTGGCCTACAACCGGGTGTACGGCGAGTTCAACTGCAACTGCCTGGAGATGGACGTCACCGTCAACTACTACCTGGAGTCGATCGGCAAACCGACCAAGTCGTCGAAGCAGATGACGGCGTCGGAGTTGGACGACCCGAAGAACCCGTACAACCGCAAGCTCAAGGGTCTGGTTCCCACGCCCATCAACAACCCGGGTAAACAGGCCCTGGAAGGGGCGATGGACCCGCCGGTGGGCAAGTGGCTCTACTTCGTGGCGATCGACGACAAGGGCCACTCGGCCTTCGCGGAGGACTACGAGCAGCACCAGCGCAACGAGGCGAAGGCCCGCGAGGCCGGCATCATCTGATGACGCTCCGACGGCGGGCGGCGGTGCTGGGCAAGCCCATCGCGCACTCGCTCTCCCCGGTGATCCACACCGCCGGCTACGCCGCCGCCGGGTTGACCGGGTGGTCGTACACCCGGATCGAGTGCGCGGCCGCGGAGCTGCCGGATCTGGTCGCCGGCCTGGGCCCGGAGTGGGCCGGGCTGTCGGTGACCATGCCGGGCAAGGAGGCGGCGCTCGCCGTGGCCGACGCCGCGTCGCCGGTTGCCGCCGCCGTCGGCGCGGCCAACACGTTGGTACGCCGTCCGGACGGCTCCTGGTACGCGGACAACACCGACGTCGCCGGCATGGTGCACGTGCTCGACGAGGCCGGGGTGGTGCCCGGTGCCACGGTGACGGTGCTCGGCGCGGGGGGCACGGCACGCGCCGCGCTCGCCGCCGCCGCGCAGTTGGGCTGCTCCTCGGTCACCGTGGTGGCCCGCCGCGCCGAGGCGGTCGACGAGTTGCGGCAGGTGTCGGCGGCGGTGGGTGTGTCGCTGAGCGCCGGCGCCTGGGCCGACGCCTCCCGGCACCTCGCGGCCGACGTGGTCGTCTCGACGGTGCCGAAGGGCGTGGCCGACCCGCTCGCCGACGAGGCGCACTGGCGGCCCGACGCGGTGTTCTTCGACGCGCTGTACGACCCGTGGCCGACGCCGTTGGCCTCGTCCGCGCTCGCGGCCGGCCTGCGGGTGGTGTCCGGACTGGACCTGCTGCTGGCGCAGGCCGCAGGCCAGTTCGAGCAGTTCACAGGCGTGCGCGCCCCGGTTGAGGCGATGCGTGCCGCGCTGGACCGACGCCTTCCTTAGCGGACAGTTAAGACGCGCTTACGGAAAACTGTCCTGCCCACGACCTGCCCTGGTCATCGATACGCTGCTCACGGTTACCGCAGCAGACACAGGGAGTACTCCTTGACCAGGCACGGACTGCACCGCATCACCCGGCTCCGCAACGGTCCCCGGCGCAAGGCCATCGCGGTCGGGGTGGTCGGCGGCTCGGTGGTGGCGGGCATCGTGGCGACCATGATGCCGCTGTTGGCAAGCGATGAACTGTCGATCCAGGCGGTGGCGGACACCACCGCCACGGCGGTGGCGCAGGACGGCGACAACGCCGCCAAGACGACACTGGCCACCTGCCCGACGCGCTGCGACGGCAACCCGCGTGGTGGCCGTGAGGCGGTCATCGAGTTCGCGGTGACCACCGTGCCGGCCGCCGCGGTCAACGTGCGGGCGACGCTGCGGCTGCACGCCTGGCAGCAGTTCGCCGCGACGGTGACGGCGCACGCCTCGCCGCTGAGCGCCCGCGAGGCGCGCCCGGCCCTGGCGTCCGCCGGCGCCGCGCTGGACACCGTGACAGGTGTGTCCAAGGGCGTCAACGAGTGGGACGTGTCCAAGCTGGTCACCGGCAACGGCACCTGGACGGTGTCGCTCGCCCAGTCCGGTCTGGACACCCGGATCTACTGGGCGTCGGTGGAGAACCGGAACCCCGACCTGCGGCCCAGCCTGGTGATCAGCTACGACGTCGGGGCCCGGCCGTCGTCGGTGACGACCACCCGGCCGGCGCCGTCGCCCAGCGCGTCGCCGACGACCGCGCCGAAGCCGTCCCCGACAGCCGTCCCGACCCGGACGCCAACGCCGAGCGCGAGCACCACCCTCCCGACCGGCAAGTGCGGGTCGGTGTCCGCCAAGCTCGTGCCCTCCTGCGGCGCGTGGTGGGGCATGTACTCACCCGCCAGCGCGGCCGGCGGCTGGGACCACGGCAAGGCGATCACCGACGTGGAGGCGCAGGTCGGCCGCAAGTTCGACATCGTGCACCGCTATCACGACTTCTCCAACTCGGGCAGCAACGGCGCCTTCCCGGACACGTACGAGACGCAGCAGATGCGCGAGGGCCGGCTGATGTTCTTCGCCTGGGAGTCCCGCGACTTCTCCGCCGGCACCACGCTGAAGTGGGCGGAGGTCTACAGTGGCCGGCAGGACGCGACGATCGACGCGGTCGCCGGGAGGATCCGCGCCACCGGGGTGCCGGTCTTCCTGGGCTTCGACCACGAGCCCGAGGACGAGCCGGGCAAGGGCAGCGACGCCGATTTCGTCAGGGCCTGGCGGTACGTGTACGAGCGGTTCGCGAAGGCCGGCGCGACGAACGCGGTGTGGGTCTGGACGATGATGGGCTGGTCCGGTCACTACTCCCGGTACGCCGGTCTCTACCCCGGGGACCGCTACGTCGACTGGGTGGCCTACGACCCGTACAACTTCCACGTCTGCAACGGCAGCACTGTGTGGAAGAGCCCCAGCACGACGGTGGGCGGCTTCTACCGCTGGTTGGACGAAAACGGCATCGGTGCCGGCAAGCCGCGGATGCTCGCCGAGTTCGGCACCAACTTCAACTCCGCCGACCCGGGCGCCAAGCAGCGCTGGTTCCAGGAGTTCCCGGCGGCGCTGAAGGCGCACCCGAAGATCAAGGCGGCCATCTACTTCAACTCGCCGGGCATGACGACCCGCACCTCGACCTGTGACATGACGATGAACCACGACGCGTCGGCGCTGGAAGGTTTCTCCCAGGCCGGCCGGGACGGGTACCTGCGGCAGCCCACCGGGGTGAGCCGCTGACGATCGTGAATTTGTGGTGACGGCACATCGCCTGGTCGGATCGCATATCCGACCCCCAGGTGTTCTGTCATCTTGCTGATCGATGCACCGCCCAATCGGCGGATGCGCCTGCCAGCGTGGGCGAGGGACGCTACCTCGGGTTCTCATCCACCTTGGAGGCGCAGCGTGCCCAAACTTCCGCACATGTGGCGTTTCGCAGGACGACGTCGTACTCGGGCGGGGATGGTCGCGCTGGCGATCGTCGCCGCGGTGCTCGGTGTGCCCTCGGTGTCCTCGGCGGCTGTGGTTCCGGTCCCGGAGACGGCGACCCTCGTGTCGGCGAACCCCGCCGACTCGACCCCGCACGCCCGCAACGGTGAAACCCGGGCGTTCGCGCAGGTGGGCAATACGGTCTTCGTCGGCGGCAGCTTCACGCAGCTCCGGCAGACCGCCAGCTCGCCGTGGATCAGCCAGCCCTACCTCTTCGCGTACGACCGCACCACCGGCACCGTGTCCACCACGTTCCTGCCGGTGCTCGACGGCGCGGTCAACACACTCGTCGCCGGCCCGGGCGGCACGCTGATCGTCGGCGGGGCCTTCAAGAACGTCAACGGCGTCTCCCGCAGGAACCTGGTGGCCCTCGACCCGTCCAGCGGCGCGATCATCGACGCGTGGGTGGGGCGCTCCGACGGCGGCAACGTCCGCAAGGTCGTGCTGCACGACAACTGGCTGTACGTGGCCGGCGCGTTCAACTGGCTCAACGGCACCGCGCACGCCGGCCTCGCCCGGCTCAACGCGACCACCGGCGCCATCGACCCGACCTTCGCCATCAACGCCACGGTCGGGCGGCACAGCACCACCTCGTACGTCTGGACCATCGACGTCACGCCGGACGGCAACACGCTGGCCGTCGGCGGCAACTTCACGCTCGTCAACGACCTGCCGCGTAACCAGATGGCGCTTGTGGACGTCTCCGCGACTCCCACGCTCATCGACTGGAGCACCGAGAAGTTCATTCCGCCGTGCGCCTCCCCGTCGACGTTCGTGCACTACGTGCAGGACGTGAAGTTCGGCGCGGACGGCAGCTGGTTCGTGGTCGGCACCAACGGTGGTTCGGGGTGGCCGGCCGCCTACTGCGACACGCTCGTCCGGTTCGAGACGGCCAACCGGGGCAGCGGGCAGCTCGCCACCTGGGCCGACTACACGGGCAACGACACCATCACCTCGGTCGAGGTCGCCGACAACGTCATCTACCTCGGCGGGCACTTCCGCTGGTTGAACAACCCCAACGGCGTCGACGTCGCCGGCCCCGGGGCGGTCGACCGGCTCGGCATCGCGGCTGTCACCCCGGCCACCGGCATGCCGGTGAACTGGAACCCGCGCCGCAGCGGCAGCGCCTCGATGCCGGCCGGCACCAGCAGTTGGGGTTCGTCGGTGCCGGTGCTGTGGCGCGGTACGGACGGCCTCTACTTCGGGCACAACTCCGACGGCATGGGCGAGGAGTACCACGGTCGGCTCGGCATGTTCCCGCTCGCGGGTGGACGGACGTTCACCCCGAAGAACCCGCCGACCGCCACCACCGGCAACCTCTACCTGAGCACCGCCCCGGCCACAGTGGCCCGGGTGCCGTTCGACGGCACCACGCTGGGCACCCCGACCACGGTCAGCCAGCCGGCCTACACGGCGGCCGGCGCGACGTGGCGGGTCGACGACCGGATCTACTGGTCGCACACGGTCGCGGGCACGCCCACCGGCAGCCGGATCGACGTCTCGCTGTTCAACGGAGGGGCGATCGGGGCGCCGTGGGAGGCGTCCGGCTACAACGACTGGTACAACCCGGCGGTGCTGAGCGGCGCCTTCTTCCTCGACGGCCGGCTCTACTACACGCGTACCGGCGCCAACAACCTGTACTACAGGTACTTCGAGATCGACGGCAACTACCTCGGCGCCACCGAGTTCACGGTGCCGACGACTGGCGTTCCGTGGTCCGGGGTGCGTGGCATGGCGTGGGTGGCCGGACGGATCGTCTACGGTGCTACCGACGGCACGCTGCGTAGTGTGCCGTTCAACCCGACGGCCGCGCCGAGCGCTGTGGTCGACGGCACGGCAGCGACGGTGCTCGCCCTCGCGACGCCCGAGTTGTCCTGGTCCACCCCTTCAACATTCTTCTCCGTGCAGTAAGGGTCTACGGTTCGTGACGGAGGATCGATAGATTGTTCACGTTGGGTCGGCGGCGGCACCACCGCTGCCGGCCCCGCGATGTGGGGGAGGGGTCGGTTGGTCGGCGCCGCTGGCATCCGCGCGCGACACGCGGTGCGCCTGGTCTTCGCGGTCAAACGTGGCTGGTACAGGCTGCGCTACCGGCGGCTGACGCTCGGCCGGGACGTGGAGATCCGGGGCCGGGTCCGGCTGCGCCGCGGAGTACGGGTGACAATCGGCGACCGCACCCGGTTGAACAAGCTGGTCCGCTTCGCCGGCCCGGGCGAGGTGCGCATCGGCGCCGACTGTCTGTTGAACGCGACCTGGATCGGCACCTGGACCTCGGTGACCGTCGGCGACAGGTGCCTGCTGTCCGACTGCGAGCTGCTCGACAACGACTTCCACAACCTGCCACCGGAGCAGCGGCACGAGCCTCCCGGCCCGGCCACCCGCGCCCCCATCGTCCTCGAGGACAACGTGTGGGTCGGAGCGCATGCGCTGGTGATGAAGGGCGTACGCGTCGGCCGGGACAGCGTCGTGGGCGCGGCGGCGGTGATCCGTACGGACGTGCCGCCAGGCGTCGTGGTCGTCGGCAATCCTCAACAGACGGTGAAGAAGTTCCATGACTGACGCGACTCCCACCTCCTGGTCGACGGACGCCCCGGCCGCCGGCGCCGATCGCACCGTCACGGTGACCGACCTGCTGCGGGTGCCGATGCACCGGCTGCGGCTGGTGACGGCCGTGGCCGTGGTCGGGCTGCTCCTCGCGCTCGGCTATGTGCTGATGGTGCCGGCGGCGATGACCGCGAACGCCGTGGTGGCGGTCCGTCCGGTGGTGACCGACGCGTTCACCCCCAGCGGCGCGGGCGCCGACCGGGCGGTCAACATGAACGTGGAGAGCGGCATCGCCACCGGCACCGAGGTGGTGCAGCGGCTCGCCGACGCGGCCGGCGCCGACCCGCGCGACATCCGTAACGCGCTCGAGGTCGAGGTGCCCACCGGCGGGCAGATCCTGCGCTTCAGCTACCAGGCGAAGGACGCGCAGCGGGCGGTGCAGAGCGCCAACCTCGCCGCGCGCGCCTACCTGGACGTGCGGCGCACGATGTACGAGCAGCAGCGCGCCGAGATGCTGCGCTCGTACGACGCGAGCATCACGAAGGTCGCCGCCCAGCAGGCGGCGGTGCAGAAACGGGCGAGCACCGCCAAGGACACCACCGCCGGGGACGCCGCGGTGGCCGAACTGGCCGGGATCAACAACCAGCTCACCCAGCTCAACGCCGCCCGTACCGAGATCGCCGCCGTGGACATCAACCCCGGCTGGGTCACGCAGACCGCCGAGCGCGCCCTGGTCACCTCCGCCGGGCACCGCCCGCTCTACCTGGTCGCCGGCCTGCTCGGTGGCGCCCTGATCGGCGTGGTGCTGGCGTACGTGTGGGAGTCGACCGACCGGCGGGTCCGTTCGGTCGCCGACGGTCGGGACGCCACAGGCCTGCCGCTGCTCGGCACGGTCCGCCGCCCGCCGTGGCGGGGCAGTCCCCGGGCCGTCGACGCGGACATCAGGTACGTGGCGATGGCGGTCGCCGAGCGGGTCCGCCAGCCGGCCCGGGTGGCGCTGCTCGCCGCCCGGGAGGACGCCACGGCGCTCACCGCCGGGCTCGCGGTGGCGCTCGCCGTCGACGGCCGGGAGGTCTTCGTCGCCGACGACAGCGGACGTACCGAGCGGCTGCGCGCCGCGGTGCTCGCCGACCGGGGGCGGTTGCCGATCGACGCGTCCCGGCCGCTCGTGCCCAAGCCCCGCCCGGCCGGCAGCCCCGCCAGCCCGGGCGCCGCCGCCGAGACGGTGCCCGCCCGCCGACCGTCCCCGCACCCGCCGGGCGCCCGCCCGTCCGCCGATCCGGACGCCACGCTCACGCTGCCCCGGGCGTCGCCCGCCCGGGCCGAGAACGGCCGGGTCGCCGCCCCGGACGAGGTGAGCGTGGGGGTGGGCGGCGTCCGGTTCGGCACCTGGCGGCAGGGCGCCGACCACGGGCTCGTGCTGTTCAACGCCCCACCTGCCGAATCCGACGAGCGCGGCGTCGCGGTGGCCCGGCAGGGCAGCGCGGTCGTGGTGGTCGAGCGGGACCGCACCCGCCAGGTCGACCTGCGTCGCCTCGTGCAGCGGCTGCGCGCCGCAGGGGTGACCCCGCTGGGTTTCGTCCTCACCCGCAACGGTCGGGCCTGACCGGTGACTGTCACCCGCGCACCGGCCACCGAGCCGCCGCCAGGTGACTCTCCTGCCGCCGGCGGGCCGGTGTCGCCGCCCCCACCGCCGCCCCGGCTGCCGCTCTGGCCGCTGTCGCTGATGTTCGGCCTGGTGCCCCTGTGGTGGGCGCTCGGCGCGTTCTACCTGGGGTGGCCGCTGCTGGGGGCGTTGCTGCTCGCGTTGCTGCTCACCCGGGGACGGGTGCCGCTGCCGCCGGCGAGCGCCATCTGGCTGCTGTTCCTGGCCATCGTGGTGGTCAGCGCCACCCAGCTGGCGTCGCCGGCCTCGCTGCTCACCTTCGCCCTGCGGTTGGCCTTCTACCTGACCGCGCTGGTGGTCGGCGTCTACGTGCACGCCGCCGCCCGGGAACGCGCCGACCTGGTGGCGGTGCTCAGCCCGCTCTGCGCGTTCTGGTTCGGCCTGGTCGTGCTGGGCTGGCTGGGCGTGCTGGCGCCCCGGCTGGCGATGAGCACCCCGATGGAGGTGCTGCTGCCCGGCGGGGTGGCCGGCACACCGTTCATCCAGGACATGGTCCACCTGACCACCGCCGAGTACAGCGCCCGCTCGCTCAACCCGATCTACCGGCCGGCCGCGCCGTTCGCGTACACGAACAACTACGGCAGCGCGTACGCGATGACCCTGCCGTGCGTGGTGGCCTTCGCCATGCTGCGCCCGCGCGGGCTGCTGCGCTGGGTGCTGCTGGCGTCGCTGCCGCTGTCGCTGGCGCCCGCGTTCCTCACCCTCAACCGGGCGATGTTCCTCAGCCTGGGCGCGGGCCTCGCGGTGCTCGGGGTGCGGGCGAGCCTGCGCGGCAACGTGCGGGTCGCCGCGTCCATCGTCGGGCTGGTGCTGATCGGGGCGCTGGCCACGCTGTTCATCCCCATCACCGACCTGATCAACAAGCGGGTCGACTCCAGCGACACCAACACCGACCGGCTCTCGCTCTACACGGAGGTGATCCGCCGGGTGCAGGAGTCGCCGTGGCTGGGCTACGGCGCACCGGTGAACGTGGACACGGTCTCCGCGGCGGCGCCGATCGGCACCCAGGGGCAGTTCTGGATGGTGCTGTTCAGTCACGGCGTACCGGCGTTGCTCTGCTTCCTGGCCTGGTTCGTGGCCGCCGCGGTGATCTGCGCGCGGGCGACGTCGGCGGCCGGGCAGTGGCTGGCCGTGGTGCCTGTGGTCTGTCTGGTGCAGATCCCGTTCTACGGCATGGCCAACCAGAACCTGTCTGTCGCGTTCTTCGCTGTCGCGTTCGCGATGGCCCTCACCGAACGGGAACGGTCCGCCCGGTGGCGTCCGCTGCCGGCCCGGCCCGTGGGGGTGCCGGCGTGACCGCCGTGACCAGGCCGCCGGCCGACCCGGACCGGCCGCCGCCGGTAGCCACTGTCGGCGCGGGCGACGCCGGCGCGGCCGAGACCCGGCGCAGCGCGCGCAACGGCGTGGCCGGCCTGCTCGGCGCGGCCACCAGCGGTCTGTTCGGCTTCGTGCTGGCCGTGGTGATCACCCGGGAGTACGGCACGGCGGGCTCCGGCGCGTTCTTCGCCGCGATCGGTGTGGTCACCGTGGCCACCGCCGTCTGCACCCTCGGCGCCGAGACGGGTCTCATGTGGGCGCTGCCGCGACGTCGTACCGGCGCCCGGGGGGACGCGGCCCGGGTGCTGCCGGTGGCCCTCGTCCCGCCGCTGCTGGCCGCCCTCGTGGTCGCCGCCGCGGGTGTCCTGGCCGCCGACGCGCTCGCCCCCCGGCTGCTGCGCGGCTCCGGCGCGGACGGCGGCGCGCTGCTCACCCTCACCTTCGCCGCCGTGCCGGTGGTGGTGGCCATGACCCTGCTGCTGGCCGCCCTGCGCTGCGTACGACCCATCCGGGCGTACGTGGGGGTGCAGTTCCTCCTGCTGCCGGTCGCCCGACCGGCGCTTGTCGGCGCGGCGGCGCTGGCCGGTGGCGGCCTGCTCGCCGGCATGACCGGCTGGCTGGTGCCGGCCGCGCTGGCGCTGCTGGCGTGTCTCGTGCTGGTGGCCGGGCCGCTCGGGCTGGGCCGGGGCGCGGCGCTGCGGCCCGGGCGCACCGACTGGTCGACGTTCTGGCGTTTCGCGCTGCCCCGTGCCGCGTCGGCGGCCATCGACGCGGGAAGCATGTGGGTGGGCGTGCTGCTCACCTCGGTGCTGGCCGGCCCGGCCGACGCCGGGGTGTTCGGCGCGGTCGGCCGGTACGTCCTCGCCGGCCAACTGGCCATGCAGGGGTTGCGGGTCGCGGTGTCACCGCAGTTGTCCCGACTGCTCGGCCGTGGCGAGCGGGCCGCCGCCGCGGCGGTGCACAGGCGGTTGACGATCTGGGGGCTGGTGCTGTCCTGGCCGGTGTACCTGCTGCTCGCGGTGTTCGCGCTGGCGTTCCTCCAGCTGTTCGGGCCGGAGTTCACCGCAGGCGTGCCGGCGATGACCGTGCTCGCGCTGGCGATGCTCGTGAACACCGGCGTGGGCAACGTGCAGAGCCTGCTGCTGATGGGCGGGCGTAGCGGCCTGCACCTGGCGGCCACGCTCGCCGGGCTCACCGTGACCGTGTCGCTGGGCCTCTGGCTGATCCCCGGGCACGGCGCCACCGGCGCGGCGGCCGCGTGGGCCGCCGGCATCGCCACCGAGAACCTGACCGCCGCCTTCCTCGCCCGCACGGTGGTCCGGGAACCGCTCGTCGACACCGCGATGCTGCGCGCTGCGGCGGTGACCCTCGCCGGTGTCGGCGTGGCGGCCGCTGTCGGCGTCCTGGCCGGCGGGCGGGGCCTTCCCGGCCTGGCGGTGGCACTGGTCGTGCTGGCGGCCGCGTGCGTCGGCTTGTTGACGTTGCCCCGGGTACGCGCCGGCATCCGGGTGACCATGAGACAGATTCGTGGACGGGACGACGCGGCCCCGGCCGCCGGCCCCGCCCCGGCATCGACGAAAGGCAGGTGAGGTCCGTCGTGGCGTCCATCCGTGACCGGATGAAGCAGCTGGTCCCGACCCAGGTCACCGTCCGGGTGAAGGAGTCCCTTGTGGACTACGGGGTCCGTACCAGCGACCGGCGGCCCCTGCCGGACTTCCTGATCATCGGTACCAAGCGGGGTGGCACCACGTCCCTGTGGAACTACCTCATCCAGCACCCCCTCGTGCCCCGGCTCTTCCCCGCGTGGAACACCAAGTCGGCGCACTACTTCGAGGAGCACTGGGGGCGCGGCGAGGCCTGGTACCGCTCGCACTTCCCGACCCAGCGCCAGCGCGACGCCCTGGCCAGGCGGCACGGCGGGCCGGTCCGGGTCGGCGAGGCCGCACCGCTGTACATGTTCCACCCGCTCGCCGCGCAGCGGGTCGCCGCGCTCATGCCCACGGTGAAGCTGATCGTTCTCCTGCGCGACCCGGTGGAGCGGGCGTACTCGCACTGGAAGGAACGCCGCACGCACGGCATCGAGCCGCTGGACTTCGCCGCCGCGCTGGCCGCCGAACCGGAGCGCACGGCGGGGGAGCGGGAACGGCTGATCGCCGAACCGGAGTCGTTCAGCGAGGCGTACGACTGGTACACGTACCGGGCCCGGGGGCGGTACCTGGAGCACCTGGAGCCGTGGCTGGAGCGGTTCGACACCTCGCAGATCCTCTTCCTGCCCAGCGAGGACCTGTACGGCGACGCCCGCGCGACCTACCGGCGCACCCTGGACTTCCTCGGGCTGCCCGCGTACGACCTGCCCGACTTCAAGGTCTACAACGATCGGCGTTCGGCTCCACTGGATCCGGCGGTGCGCGCCGAGTTGACCGACTACTACCGCCCGTACAACGACGCGTTGCGTCAGCGGTTGGGGCTGGACCTCGACTGGGCGGACCGGGCGGCGTGACGACGCGTGTCGACCCGTCCACCGATCCTCGGTCGAGAGTGGACGGGCTGGGCTGGGTGAGCCGCGCGGTCTTCCCGGACGACCGGGTCGCCCTGCGCGTGGGCGGCAGCCCGCCGGCGGGTCACCGGGTGATGGCCCGGTACGCGGTGGTGCCGTCGGTGGCCCGGGCGCGGTTCCTGGTGCCGTTGGGCGCGCCCCGGGCCGGTGCGGCGTCGCTGCTGGCGTACAACGCGTTGCGGCCACCGAAGGTGCGCGCGCTGCGTGCGGTGCTGGGCGGTCTGGCCCGGTTCGGCGCGGTGGGTCTGGCGCCCTTTCCGACGTTGAACGTCTCGGTGCCGTCCGGTGCGGCGCCGGCCGAGCTGCTGCTGACCGAGCGGCTCGCCGCCGCGCTGGGCGGTGCGCCGCTGCTGGCGGCCTGCGGTGTCCGCCCGCCGGACCCGAACGGCAAACCCACCCTGCAACTGTTCACCGCAGACGGTCGCCCGCGCGGCTACGCGAAAATCGGCTGGAACGACGCGACGCGGGCGCTCGTCACCGCCGAGGCGGCCGCCCTGCGGGCGGTGCGGGACACGGCGGGTGTCGCCGACCATCCGGTGCCGCCGGGGCTGCTCACCGAGACAGCGTGGGCCGGCCAGGTTGTCGCGGTGATCGAGCCGCTGCCACCGGACGTCCGGGGTGTGCCCGTCGACGACCCGCCACGGATCGCGGCGCTGCTCGCGGTCGCCCGTCGTGGCGGTCCCGCCGGTACGCCCCGACCCCTGGCCTCCTCGCCGTTCCTGACCCGGCTGGCCGCGCAGGCCGACCGGGCGGCCGACGCCGTGCCGGCCGGCGCGCGGGCCGTCGACGCGGTGGCCGCGCTGGGCCGCCGGCACGGTGAGACCGCTGTCGAGTTCGGTCACTGGCACGGTGACTGGGTGCCGTGGAACCTGGGCCGGCACGCCGGCCGGCTGGTCGCCTGGGACTGGGAGCACAGCGCGCCGGACGTACCTGTCGGGTTCGACCTGGCCCACGACGCCTTCCAGCGGGCACTGGTGCTGCGCGGCGAGCCGGCGGCGGTGGCCGCGTCGGCGGTGGACGGGCACCTGGAGCACCACGGCGAGCGGCTCGGCCTCGGCTCCGCGCAGCGCCGGCTGGTGGCCGACGCGTACCTGGTGGAGATGTGGCTGCGGACCTGGCGGTTGGCCCACGCGGGGGCGGGCTGGAACGCGGCGCTGCATCCCGCACTGCTGGACGTCATCGAGAAACGACATAGCGGTTGATCCGGTGAAATCGACGGACCACCGGCGTGTCGCAGAGTGACGGCAAACTAGCAGGTCGTGATGATTATCGATGGACCTCGGGGGGCCGGCGCCCCCGATATTCCCAGGTGGAGATCGCTGGCCCGCCCGGTCGCGCTGTTCAACGAACCGGGAAACCTGTGATCTGCTTCTGCCTGGCGTAGACCGAAATTCCAAGCGAACTTGTGGGGAGTCGCGTGGACGTGAACAACGACGAGTCCGAGCCGCCCGTGCTGCTGCTGGTCAGTTCCAGCGGTGGACATCTGGCCCAACTGCTCGCCCTGCGGTCCTGGTACGAGAAGCTGCCGCGCTGCTGGGTCACCTTCGACACCCCGGAGGCGGTGTCGCTGCTGGCCGGCGAGGACCTGGTGCCCGCGTACCACCCGACCACCCGCAGTGTGCCGAACCTGCTGCGCAACGCGCTGCTGGCCTGGCGCGTACTGCGGCGTCGGCGGGTCGCCGCGGTGGTCACCACGGGTGCCGGCGTGGCCCTGCCGTTCGTGGTGCTGGCCCGGCTGCGGCGCATCCCGACCATCTACATCGAGGTGTACGACCGGATCGACACCGCGACGCTCACCGCCCGGCTCTGCCGGCCGTTCCTGTCCGCGATGCTCGTGCAGTGGGACGAGCAGCGGCGGCAGTATCCCGAGGCGATAGTCGTGGGGGCGCTGCTGTGAGCGGGGAGATCGACACCAGTCCACGTCCGCAACCGCCCCGGCCCGCCGCCGAACCGGCCCGGTTGCCCCGCCAGCGCGACACCGCGCCCACCGGGCAGACCCGGCTGCTTGTCGCGGTCGGCACCGACAAGCACCCCTTCGACAGGCTCGTCGACTGGCTGGCCCAGTGGCACGCCGACGCCCCCGACGCGGTCGGGCTGACCGTCCAGCACGGGCACACGAAGGCACCCGGCCTGCCCGGTGCCGTGCCGTTCCTCGGCCACGACGCCCTTCAGCAGGAGATGGCCGACGCCGACCTGGTGGTCTGCCACGGAGGGCCGGCCACCATCCTGGAGGCACGCCGGCACGGTCACCTGCCGATCGTGGTGCCCCGCGACCCGGGTCGCGGCGAGCACGTCGACGACCACCAGCAGCTCTTCGCCCGCCGGCTCGGCGCCGCCGGGCTGGTGGCGCTCTGCGAGACCCGCGAACAGTTGCACGACGCGCTGGCCGCCGGGCTGGCCGACGCCTCCCGGTTCGCGGTCGCCGCCGACCCCGACGCCCACGAGGCGCGCCGCGCCGCGGTGGCGCGGGTCGGTCAGATCGTGGAGGACCTGGTGGCCCGCGCCGCCCGACGCCCACCACGGTGGCGGCCCTGGCCACGATCCGACCGGACGGAGGGACGACGATGACCGCGCCGCCGAGCGTCAGCGTGGTGGTGCCCACCCGGGACCGCCCCGAGCTGCTGCGCTCCGCCATCCGGGCGATCCTGGCCCAGGAGTATCCCGGCCCGATCGAGGTCGTGGTGGTGTTCGACCAGTCCACCCCCGACGGGTCACTTGCCGACCTCGCCGGCCCGGACCGGGCGGTCCGGGTGATCCGCAACTGCCGCACGCCGGGGCTGGCCGGCGCGCGCAACAGCGGCACCCTCGCCGCCGGAGGGCAGCTCGTCGCGTTCTGCGACGACGACGACGAGTGGCTGCCCGGGAAGTTGGCCGCCCAGGTCGACGCCCTGACCGCCGACCCGGCCGCCGAGTTCGTCTGCTGCGGCATCCGGGTCAGCTACGAGGGGAACACCGTCGACCGGGTGCTCGACAAGGACCGGATCACCCTGGACGACCTGCTGCGGGACCGGATGACCGAGCTGCATCCGTCCACCTTCCTGATCCGCGCCACCGCGCTGCGCGAGGGCTTCGGTCTGGTCGACGAGGAGATCCCGGGCAGCTACGCGGAGGACTACGAGTTCCTGCTGCGGGCCGCGCGCAGCGCCCCGCTGATCAACCTGCGTACGCCCGCGGTGCTGGTCCGCTGGCACAAGCGCTCCTACTTCGCGCAGCGGTGGGACACCATCTCCGAGGCGTTGCAGTGGCTGCTGCTGCGGTACCCGGAGTTCGCCGGCCAGCCGGCCGGCGAGGCCCGGGTAACCGGGCAGATCGCGTTCGCCCGGGCGGCCTCGGGGGACCGGCGGGGGGCGGTGCGCTGGGCCCGGCGCACGCTGCGCAGCAACCCGCGCGAGCCGCGCGCGTACCTGGCGCTCGCGGTGGCCGGCCGGGTGGTCGGCGCGGACGCGGTGCTGCGCACCCTGCACAGGCGCGGCCGGGGCATCTGAGCTGCCGCCGGCGCCCGGCCGACCGGGCGCCGGCGTCCGCTGGGCGGGACGCGGCGGGCAGCGCACCGGGCCGGTGGCGGGCCGTGACAGACTGATCGCTGTGTTGCGCTGGTTGACTGCAGGTGAATCGCACGGTCCCGCCCTCGTCGCGCTGCTGGAGGGGGTGCCGGCCGGCATCGAGGTGACCACCACCGAGATCGCCGACGACCTGGCCCGCCGCCGGCTCGGCTACGGCCGGGGCGCGCGGATGTCCTTCGAGCGGGACGAGGTCGAGGTGCTCGGCGGCCTGCGGCACGGCGTCACCCTGGGCAGCCCGGTAGCCATCCGGGTGGGCAACTCCGAGTGGCCGAAATGGCAGACGGTGATGGCCGCCGACCCCGTCGACCCCGACGAGCTGGCCCGCCAGGCGCGCAACGCCCCGCTGACCCGTCCCCGGCCGGGCCACGCCGACCTGGCCGGCATGCAGAAGTACGGCCACACCGACGCCCGCCCGATCCTGGAACGCGCCAGCGCCCGGGAGACCGCCGCCCGGGTCGCGGTCGGCGCGGTCGCCAAGGCGCTGATCCGTCAGGCGCTCGGCATCGAGATCGTCTCGCACGTCGTCGAGCTGGGTCCGGTGGCCGCGAAGCCCGGGCTGCGCCCGACCCCGGCCGACGCCGCCCGCATCGACGCCGACCCGCTGCGCTGCCTCGACCCGGACGCCAGCGCCCTGATGGTCGCCGAGGTGGACGCCGCGAAGAAGGCAGCCGACACCCTCGGCGGCGTGGTCGAGGTCCTGGCGTACGGGGTGCCGCCGGGCCTGGGCAGCCACGTGCAGTGGGACCGCAAGCTCGACGCCCGGCTGGCCACCGCGCTGATGTCCATCCAGGCGATCAAGGGCGTGGAGATCGGCGACGGTTGGCAGCAGGCCCGCTCCCGGGGCTCCGAGGCGCACGACGAGATCATCCCCTCGGCGACAGGCGTCCGACGGGTCACCGACCGCGCCGGTGGGCTGGAGGGCGGCATCACCACGGGCGAGCCGCTGCGGGTGCGCGCCGCCATGAAGCCGATCTCGTCACTGAACCGGGCGCTGGCCACCGTGGACGTCACCACCGGCGAGCCGGCCACCGCGATCAACCAGCGCTCGGACGTCTGCGCGGTGCCCGCCGCGGCGGTCGTCGCCGAGGCGATGGTGGCGCTGGTGCTCGCCGAGGCGGCCACCGAGAAGTTCGGCGGAGACTCGATCACCGAGATCCGCCGCAACCTGGCCGGCTACCTCGACGCGCTGGTCATCCGCTGATGGCGCCGGTCGTCGTGCTGGTCGGCGCGCCGGGCTGCGGCAAGACCACTGTCGGGCAGGCGCTCGCGGCCACCCTCGGGGTGGAGTTCCGCGACACCGACGCCGACATCGAGTCGATGGCCGGCAAGCCCATCCCGGAGATCTTCATCGACGAGGGTGAGGCGCACTTCCGTACCCTGGAGCGGGCCGCCGTGGCCGCGGCGCTCGCCGCCGGCACGGGCGTGCTCGCCCTCGGCGGCGGCGCGGTCCTGGCCGAGGAGAACCGCGCCGCACTGGTGGGCCACCGGGTGGTGCACCTGTCCGTGGAGCTGCCCGACGCCGTGAAGCGGGTCGGGCTCGGTGCCGGCCGACCCCTGCTGGCGATCAACCCGCGGGCCACCCTCAAACACCTGCTGGACCAGCGCCGGCCGCTCTACGCGGAGGTGGCCACCGAGACGGTGGTCACCGACGGCCGGACCCCGGCGCAGGTCGTCGCCGAGGTCGCCGCGCTGCTGCCCCGCTGACCCGGCTCAGCCGCGGGCGGCCGCGTCGAGCACGTCGGCAAGCGCCTTCGGTTCGCTGAGCATCGGCCAGTGCCCGGTGGGCAGCTCGAACAGCTGACCACCGGCGAGCCCGGTGAAGAACGGGTGGCCCTTGTCGATCATCTCCCGCACCACGCTGAGCGGGAAGGTGCTGGCGACCAGGGCGGTGGGCACCGGGCGGCCGCCGGTGCGCCGGACCGGATCGGTGGCCGTGCGCAGCGGCTGCGGGGTGGCGCGGGAGCGCAGGACGGCGAGTGTCGCCTCGTCCAACCCGGCCAGGTTGCTCGGGTCGGCCACCGGATCCCAGGCGGGCGGCGGCAGCAGGTGCCCGTCGCCGATCGCCTCCCGCAGCCGCTGCTGCTCAGGTGGGGGGACGGTGTCGAACTGCGCGGTGCCGTCCGGCAACGGTCCACTCTCCACGTAGACCACGCGGGCGACGCGCTGCGGGATGCGGTCGGCGGCCTGCGCGACAGGCATCCCACCGCCGGAATGCCCGACCAGCAGCACGTCGTGCAGGTCCTCGACCTCGATCAGCCGGACGATGTCGGTCGTGTGCGTCTCCAGGCTCACCTCCGGCCCGGCGAGGTGGTCGCGCTCGGCCAACCCGGTAAGGGTCATCGGGTAGACGTCATGCCCCTGCGCGCGCAGCAGTCCGGTCACCTCCCGCCACGCCCACGCACCCAACCAGAACCCCGGCACCAGCACGAACGTCGCCATCTGTCGCTCCTTCTCTCGGCTACCGACAGACCGTACGATCGAAACCGGACAACATCCGCCCGGTTTCCAGGAGTTTTCCGTGTCCCATCCCGCTGGCCGGGTGCTCGCCCTGCTCGAACTGCTCCAGGCCCGGCACCGGGCCACGGCCGGCGAACTCGCCGGCCGGCTCGGCGTCGACGAGCGGACCGTGCGCCGGTACGCGGCCACCCTGGTCGAGCTGGGCATCCCGGTCACCGCCGACCGGGGCCGCCACGGCGGCTACCGCCTGCACCCCGGCTTCAAACTGCCGCCGCTGATGCTCACCGACGACGAGGCGGTCGCCGTGCTGCTCGGCCTGGTCATCGCCGAACGGGTAGGTCTCGCCACCGAGCAGCCGGCCACGGCGACGGCGCTGGCGAAGATCCGCCGGGTGCTGCCGGCGGCACTCGCCGACCGGCTGACCGCCGTGCAGGAGCACCTCGGCTTCACCCTGCGGCCGCCCGGATCGGAGCCCCGGCCCGCGTCCGGCACCCTGCTCGCCCTGGCCGAGGCCGCCCGGCACCGGCGGCGGGTGGCACTCGACTACCGATCCTGGCGCGGTGAGCGGACGCACCGGGAGCTCGACCCGTACGGCCTGGTCTTCCACGCCGGCCGCTGGTACGTCACAGGCCACGACCACCGGCGCGGGGAGGTCCGCACCTTCCGGCTGGACCGCGTCGGCGCCGTCACCCCCGGCACTGCGACGTTCACGGTGCCGGACGGCTTCGATCCGGTGGACCGGGTGACCCGGTCGCTGGCCGGCGTGCCGTACACCCACGAGGTCGAGGTGCTGGTGGAGACCGACCTGGTCGCCGCCCGCCGCCGCATCCCGCCGAGCGTGGCCGAGTTGACCGCCACCGCCGACGGGGTGCTGCTGCGGGCCCGGGCCGAGAGCCTGCCCGGGATGGCCGCGCTGCTCGCCGGTCTGGGCTGCCCGTTCACCGTGCGACACCCGGACGCGCTGCGCGCCGCCGTGGCCGAGCACGCCCGCCTGCTCGCCGGCTGGGCGGGCCGGCCAGCAGGTGGGCAGCCACCCGCACCACGACGTCCGCTCGACTAGGCTGCCGGCGATGGACGAGGTGACCCGGATCCCGGTCGGCGGCGAGCGGCCGTACGACGTGCTTGTGGGACGCGACCTGCTGGGCGCGCTGCCCGGCCTGCTGCCCGGCGCGAGTCGGGCGGCGGTGCTGCACGCGCCCCCGCTCAAGGCCCTGGCGGACGTGCTCGGCGAGCGGCTGCGCGCGGCCGGCGTCGAGCCGCTTCCCATCGAGGTGCCCGACGCCGAGTCGGGAAAGCAGATCGACGTGGCCGCCGCCTGCTGGGACCGGCTCGGTGCGGCGGGCTTCACCCGTACCGACGCGGTGGTAGGCGTGGGCGGCGGCGCGGTGACCGACCTGGCCGGTTTCGTGGCGGCCTGCTGGCTGCGCGGCGTTCGCTGGGTGCCGGTGGCCACCTCGCTGCTGGGCATGGTGGACGCGGCGGTGGGCGGCAAGACGGGCGTCAACACGACCGCCGGCAAGAACCTGGTCGGCGCGTTCCACCCGCCGGTCGGGGTGCTCGCCGACCTGGCCACCCTGGACAGCCTGCCCGCTGTCGACCTGAGGGCGGGGCTCGCCGAGGTGGTCAAGTGCGGGTTCATCGCCGACCCGGTGATCCTGGACCTGATCGAGGGTGACCCGGCGGCCGCCACCGATCCCCGGGGGCCGGTGAGCCGGGAGCTGATCGAGCGGGCGATCCGGGTCAAGGCCGACGTGGTCGCCGGCGACCTGCGTGAGTCGGGCCTGCGGGAGGTGCTCAACTACGGGCACACCCTCGCGCACGCCATCGAGCAGAACGAGGGCTACCGCTGGCGGCACGGCCACGCCGTCTCCGTCGGCCTGGTGTACGCGGCAGCGCTGGCCCGCCTCGCCGGCCGGCTCGACGCGCCCACCGCCGAGCGGCACCGCGGCACCCTGACCGCGCTCGGTCTGCCGGTGAGCTACCCGGCGGACGCCTGGGAGCGACTGCTGGCCGTCATGCGGGTGGACAAGAAGGCCCGGGGCAGCCGGCTGCGGTTCGTGGTGCTGGACGGGCTGGCCCGCCCGGCGATGCTGGAGGGCCCGGACGACGCGCTGCTGGAGGCCGCCTACCGGGAGGCGGTGGCCCCGTGAGCGCGAGGAGTGAGCCGGGTTTGCGAGCCCCGCAGTCGCGAACGAACGACGGCCCCGTGAGGGTCCACGTCCTGAACGGGCCGAATCTGGGCCGGCTGGGCACCCGGGAGCCGGCGGTGTACGGCTCGACGACCTACGCCGATCTCGTGGCGCTCTGCGAGGAGACCGGCCGGGAGCTGGGGCTGGACGTGACGGTCCGGCAGACCGACGCCGAACACGAACTGCTCGGCTGGCTGCACGCCGCGGCCGACGAGGAGGCCGCGGTGGTGCTGAATCCGGCCGCCTGGTCGCACTACTCGTACGCGGTGCGGGACGCCTGCGCCATGCTGCGCGGGCCGCTGGTGGAGGTGCACCTGTCCAACATCCACGCCCGCGAGGAGTTCCGACACCATTCGGTGGTCTCCGCCGTGGCGACAGGTGTGATCTGCGGTCTCGGCATTGACGGTTATCGTCTCGCGCTGCACCATCTGGCCGCCCGTTGAAGGGCCGCCCCGAGCGGGGGCGGGCCGATTCGACGCAGCTAGTAGACTCGTAGGGTCTGTCCGCCAATTGATGATCAAGGCAGGAAATGGCCTCCACCAACGACCTCAAAAACGGCCTGGTACTCAACCTTGACGGCGAGCTCTGGGCCGTCGTCGAGTTCCAGCACGTCAAGCCCGGTAAGGGTGGTGCCTTCGTGCGCACCACGCTGAAGAACGTGCTGTCCGGGAAGGTGGTCGACAAGACCTTCAACGCGGGCACCAAGGTCGAGACCGCGACCGTGGACAAGCGCACGATGCAGTACCTGTACGCCGACGGCGAAGACTTCGTCTTCATGGATCTGGAGACCTTCGACCAGATCACCGTTCCCGGTGGCACCGTCGGTGAGGCAGCCAACTACCTGCTGCCCGAGGCGGAGGCGACAGTCGCCCAGCACGAGGGTGTGCCGCTCTACATCGAGCTGCCCACCAGCGTCGTGCTGGAGGTCACCTACACCGAGCCCGGCCTTCAGGGCGACCGCTCGACCGGCGGCACCAAGCCGGCGACCGTGGAGACCGGCGCCACCGTGCCGGTTCCGCTGTTCATCACCACCGGCGAGAAGATCAAGGTCGACACCCGCGACGGCCGTTACCTCGGCCGCGCCTGATGGCCGAGGGTTCCAAGCAGCAGATGCCGGCGCGCCGCAAGGCGCGCAAGCGGGCGCTGGATGTCCTCTACGAGGCCGACCTGCGGGACAAGCCTCCGGTGGAGGTGCTCGCCGGTTACGTGCAGCGGATCGAGCAGCCCCGACCGGAGCACCTCGGCTACGCCGTCGGCCTGGTCGAGGGTGTCGCCGAGCACCTCAACCGGATCGACGAACTGATCGCCAGCTACGCCGAGGGGTGGACCCTGGAGCGGATGCCCGTGGTCGACCGCAACCTCGCCCGGATCGCCGTGTACGAGCTGCTCTACGTCGACGAGATCGACGACGCGGTGGCGATCAGCGAGGCCGTGGAGCTGGCCCGGCAGATGTCGACGGACGATTCGCCGCGCTTCCTCAACGGGGTGCTCGGCCGGATCGCCGAGTACGCCACCCGCTGAGTCGCCACCCGCAGCACCGAAAGGGCCCGTGCCGTACGGCACGGGCCCTTTCGGTGCTGCGGGTGGCGACTCAGGAGGCGAAGAACGCCCGGGGGTCGGCCACCAGCACGCCGTGCTCGGTGAGCCGCTCGATCAGACCTGACGGCGAGGCGTCGTAGACAATCGCGAGCGCCCGCAGGTCGTCGGCGCGGATGGAGAGCACCCGACCGTTGTAGTCACCGCGCTGCTGCTGGATCGCGCGGGCGTAGCGGGCCACGTAGGCCAGGTCCTCGGAGGCCTCGTCGTAGAGCCGCTCCAGGTCCAGGACGATCTTGCTGGTGGGCTCGTGACGGACACCACTGCCGTCGGGCAGCAGCTCCGAGACGGGGACACGGTAGAACTCGGCCAGCTCGGCCAGACGGGAAACCGTCACGGCCCGGTCGCCGCGCTCGTACGAGCCGACCACCACTGCCTTCCACCGCCCGTTCGACTTCTCCTCCACGCCCTGCAGGGACAGACCCTGCTGCTGGCGGATGGAGCGCAGGCGGGCGCCCAGAGACTTGGCGTATTCAGAGGGCATTCGGACACTCCCAGTGCTGCTCGGGGTTCTCCCGTCGATCGCTACGGAGCGTGACGGTACGGGGATTGCGACACCTGGTCAAGTGGTCGTGACCTTACCGTTGGGGAGCACCGGGGGAGTTATCCCCATTTCGTCGACCTGATCCGGTGGTCAGTGGCCGCCGACCATCGGCCCGGTGACCACTGGTAACGTGGCGTGAAGCCCCGGCCCAGGTCCGCTCCCGCGGTCCGCCGGAGGTGCCCGACATCCTTTAACGACCCGTCCCGTGAGGCGGGGAAGGAGGTCCGCCGTGGCGTACCCACCGGCTGCCCGTTCGTCACCACCGCGACAACCCTCGGTGAAGGTGATCCTCGCCAGCGCCGACGTGCAACGCGTGGTCGACCGCATCGCCCACCAGATCCTGGAGAAGACCCAGGGCGCCGCCAACACGGTGCTGCTGGGGATTCCCACCAGAGGTACGCCTCTCGCTCGGCGGCTCGCCGACCGGATCAGCACCTTCGAGGACGTCGTCGTTCCGGTGGGTGTGCTCGACATCACGCTCTACCGCGACGACCTGCGCCGGCACGCCACCCGCGCGATCGGCCCGACCCAGGTGCCCACCGGCGGCATCGACGGCAAGCGGGTCATCCTCGTCGACGACGTGCTCTTCTCCGGCCGCACCGTGCGGGCCGCGCTCGACGCGCTCAACGACGTCGGCCGCCCGGCGTCCGTGCAACTCGCCGTCCTGGTCGACCGCGGGCACCGGGAGTTGCCGATCCGCGCCGACTACGTCGGCAAGAACATCCCGACCTCGCTCTCCGAGAGCGTGAAGGTGACGCTCGCCGAGACCGACGGGACGGACGAGGTCAAGTTGTACGGGGGTGCGCGGTGAGCGCGAGGAGTGCAGCGCAGCGGAGCCCCGCAGTCGCGAACGAAAGGCAGGCGCAGCTCGCATGATCAGGCACCTGCTCTCCGGCGCCGACCTGGACGCCGACACCGCCACCGAGATCCTGGACACCGCCGCCGAGATGGCCACGGTGGCCGGCCGGGAGATCAAGAAGTTGCCCGCCCTGCGTGGCCGTACGGTGGTGAACCTCTTCTACGAGGACTCGACCCGTACCCGGATCTCCTTCGAGGCGGCGGCGAAGCGTCTCAGCGCCGATGTGATCAATTTTTCCGCGAAGGGGTCGAGCGTCACCAAGGGCGAGAGCCTGAAGGACACCGCGCTGACCCTGCAGGCCATGGGCGCCGACGCGGTGGTCGTCAGGCACCCGGCCTCCGGAGCGCCGCACCGCCTCGCGAACTGGGTGGACGGGTCGGTGGTCAACGCCGGCGACGGCACCCACGAGCACCCCACCCAGGCGCTGCTCGACGCGTACACCATGCGGTCCCGGCTGGGCCGGCTCGCCGGCCTGTCGGTAGCGGTCGTCGGGGACGTGCTGCACTCCCGGGTGGCCCGCTCCAACGTCCTGCTGCTGTCCACCCTCGGCGCCAAGGTCACCCTGGTCGGCCCGCCCACCCTCATCCCGGTGGACATCGCGGCGGCGCTCGCCCCCGGCACGGACGTCTCCTACGACCTCGACTCGGTGGTGCCGAACGTGGACGTGGTGATGATGCTGCGCGTCCAGCGGGAACGGATGAACGACTCCTACTTCCCCTCCGCGCGCGAGTACGCCCGCCGCTACGGCCTGGACGGCCCGCGCATGCGCCGGCTGCCCGAGCACGCGATCGTCATGCACCCCGGCCCGATGAACCGCGGGATGGAGATCACCCCCGAGGTGGCCGACTCACCCCGATCCACAATCGTCGAACAGGTCACCAACGGGGTCTCCGTGCGGATGGCTGTTCTGTACCTGCTGCTCGGAGGGAACAACAGGTGACCGCGTACCTGATCGCCAACGTGAGCGTCGTCGGCGCCGCGCCGACCGACCTGCTGATCCGCGACGGCGTCGTCGCCGAGGTCGGCCCCGACCTGTCCGCGCCGGACGCCACAGTCGTCGACGGCACCGGGCTGGTCGCCCTGCCCGGCCTCGTCGACCTGCACACCCACCTGCGCGAGCCCGGCCGCGAGGACGCCGAGACCGTCGAATCCGGATCCCGCGCGGCGGCGCTGGGCGGCTACACGGCGGTCTGCGCGATGGCGAACACCTCGCCTGTCGCCGACACCGCGGGCGTGGTCGAGCAGGTCTGGCGGCTCGGCCGCGAGGCCGGACTTGTCGACGTGCAGCCCGTCGGCGCGGTCACCGTCGGGCTGGCCGGCGAGCGCCTCGCCGAACTCGGCGCGATGGCCGACTCCGCGGCCCGGGTGCGGATCTTCTCCGACGACGGGCACTGCGTCGCCGACCCGAAGCTGATGCGCCGCGCCCTGGAGTACGTCAAGGCGTTCGACGGGATCATCGCCCAGCACGCCGAGGAGCCCCGGCTCACCGAGGGCGCCCAGATGCACGAGGGTGAGGTCTCCACCCGACTCGGTCTGATCGGCTGGCCGGCCGTCGCCGAGGAGGCGATCATCGCCCGGGATGTGCTGCTCGCCGAGCACGTGGGCAGCCGACTGCACGTCTGCCACGTCTCCACCGCCGGCAGCGTCGAGGTGCTGCGCCAGGCGAAGGCCCGTGGGGTACGCGTCACCGCCGAGGTCACCCCGCACCACCTGCTGCTCACCGACGAGCGCGCGCAGACGTACGACCCCGTGTTCAAGGTCAACCCGCCGTTGCGGACGGCGGCGGACATCGCCGCGCTGCGGGCCGCGCTCGCCGACGGCGTGATCGACATCATCGCCACCGACCACGCCCCGCACGCCGTGGAGGACAAGGAGTGCGAGTGGGCGTACGCCCGCCCGGGGATGCTCGGTCTGGAGACCGCCCTGTCCATCGCCCTGGACGTGCTCGGCCCCGAGTGGGACCTGATCGCCGAGCGGATGTCGCGTACCCCCGCCCGGATCGCCGGGCTGACCGGGCACGGCGTCGACCCGGCGCCAGGCGTGCCGGCCAACCTGACACTCATCGACCCGGCCGCCCGCCGCACCATCGAGCCGGCGGAGCTGGCCAGTCGCAGTCGCAACACCCCGTACGCCCGCATGACGCTGCCAGGTCGCATCGTGGCGACCTTCCTGCGCGGCGAGCCGACGGTCCTGGACGGAAAGGCTGTCAAGTGAGTAAGCGCAGACCCGCAATCCTGGTACTGGAAGATGGGCGCACGTTCCCCGGTGAGGCGTACGGCAGTGTCGGTGAGACCTTCGGCGAGGCGGTCTTCAACACAGGCATGACCGGCTACCAGGAGACCCTCACCGACCCGTCCTACCACCGGCAGGTGGTGGTGCAGACCGCGCCGCACATCGGCAACACAGGAGTCAACGGCGAGGACGACGAGTCCGGCCGGATCTGGGTGGCGGGCTACGTCGTGCGCGACCCCGCCCGGATCGGCTCGAACTGGCGGGCCACGGGCTCGCTGGAGGACCGGCTCGCCACCGAGGGTGTGGTGGGCATCAGTGGGGTGGACACCCGGGCGCTGACCCGGCACCTGCGCGAGCGGGGCGCCATGCGGGTCGGAATCTCCAGTGTGGACACCGACCCGCAGAGCCTGCTGGCCCGGGTCCGCCAGTCACCGCAGATGGTCGGCGCGGACCTGTCCGCCGAGGTGACCACCGCCCAGCCGTACGTCGTCGAGGCGGTGGGCGAGCACCGGTTCACCGTGGCGGCGCTCGACCTGGGCATCAAGCGCAACGTGCCGCGCCGGCTCGCCGCGCGCGGGGTGACCACCCACGTCCTGCCTGCCTCGTCGAGCATCGACGACCTGCTCGCCACCGGCGCGGACGCGGTCTTCTTCTCGCCCGGTCCGGGTGACCCGGGGACCGCCGACGGGCCGGTGGCGCTGGCCCGGGAGGTGCTGACCCGGCGGATCCCGCTGTTCGGCATCTGCTTCGGCAGCCAGATCCTCGGCCGGGCGCTGGGCTTCGGCACGTACAAGCTGGGCTACGGCCACCGGGGCATCAACCAGCCGGTCCTCGACCGGGCCACCGGCAAGGTCGAGGTGACAAGCCACAACCACGGCTTCGCGGTGCGGGTGCCAGGTGCGGGTGCCGGCGCGGTCGTCCCCGACCAGGTGATCGACACCGAGTTCGGTGGCGTCCAGGTGTCCCACGTCTGCCTCAATGACAACGTGGTCGAGGGGCTTCGGGCGATCGACGTGCCCGCGTTCACCGTGCAGTACCACCCGGAGGCGGCGGCCGGTCCGCACGACGCGGACTACCTCTTCGACCGTTTCGCCGAATTGATCGAAGGCCTGACCCACAGCAGGGGGCGCAGCAATGCCTAAGCGGACCGATCTCAAGCACATCCTCGTGATCGGCTCCGGGCCGATCGTCATCGGGCAGGCCTGCGAGTTCGACTACTCCGGCACCCAGGCCTGCCGGGTGCTGCGCAGCGAGGGGATCCGGGTCAGCCTGGTCAACTCCAACCCGGCGACGATCATGACGGACCCGGAGTTCGCCGACGCCACCTACGTCGAGCCGATCACCCCGGAGTTCGTGGAGCTGGTCATCGCCAAGGAACGCCCGGACGCGATCCTCGCGACCCTCGGCGGGCAGACCGCGCTGAACACGGCTGTCGCCCTGCACGAGGGCGGCGTCCTGGAGAAGTACGGCGTCGAGCTGATCGGTGCCAACATCGACGCCATCAACCGGGGCGAGGACCGGCAGCTGTTCAAGGAGATCGTCGCGAAGGCAGGCGTACGCCTCGGTGTCGACGACCCGGCCGCGCTGGTGCCCCGCTCCCGGGTCTGCCACTCGATGGACGAGGTCGAGGCGACAGTCGCCGAGCTGGGCCTGCCGGTGGTGATCCGGCCGTCGTTCACCATGGGTGGCCTGGGTTCCGGCATGGCGCACACCCCTGAGGACCTGGCCCGCATCGCCGGCGACGGCCTGGCCGCCAGCCCGGTGCACGAGGTCCTCATCGAGGAGAGCGTGCTCGGCTGGAAGGAGTACGAACTCGAGCTGATGCGCGACCGGCACGACAACGTCGTGGTGGTCTGCTCGATCGAGAACATCGACCCGATGGGCGTGCACACCGGCGACAGCGTCACGGTGGCCCCCGCCATGACGCTCACCGACCGGGAGTACCAGCGCCTGCGTGACCTGGGCATCGCCGTGCTGCGCGAGGTCGGGGTGGACACCGGCGGTTGCAACATCCAGTTCGCGGTCAACCCGGTCGACGGCCGGATCGTCGTGATCGAGATGAACCCCCGGGTGTCGCGCTCCTCGGCGCTGGCATCCAAGGCGACAGGCTTCCCGATCGCGAAGATCGCCGCCAAGCTGGCCATCGGCTACACCCTCGACGAGATCCCCAACGACATCACGTTGAAGACCCCTGCGGCCTTCGAGCCGACCCTCGACTACGTGGTCGTGAAGATCCCCCGGTTCGCGTTCGAGAAGTTCCCCGGAGCGGACCCGGAGCTGACCACCACCATGAAGTCGGTGGGCGAGGCCATGAGCCTCGGGCGTAACTTCACCGAGGCGCTCAACAAGGCGATGCGCTCAATGGAGACCAAATCATCTGGGTTCTGGACGCAGCCCGACCCGGCGGGCGTCACCCTCGCCGACACCCTGGCCGCGCTGCGCATCCCGCACGACGGCCGGCTGTACACAGTCGAGCGGGCGCTGCGCCTCGGCGCGTCGATCGCCGAGGTCGCCGAGGCGTCCGGCGGGATCGACCCCTGGTTCCTGGACCAGATCGTCGCGCTGATCGAGCTGCGCGCCGAGATCCTGGACGCCCCGGTGCTCGACGCCGACCTGCTGCGCCGGGCCAAGCGGGCCGGCCTGTCCGACCGGCAGCTCGCCGCGCTGCGCCCGGAGCTGGCCGCCGAGGACGGCGTCCGCGCCCTGCGACACCGCCTCGACGTACGCCCGGTCTACAAGACGGTGGACACCTGCGCGGCCGAGTTCGAGGCGACCACCCCGTACCACTACTCGTCGTACGACTCCGAGACCGAGGTCGTGCCGTCGGACCGGCCGAAGGTGCTGATCCTGGGCTCCGGGCCGAACCGGATCGGGCAGGGCATCGAGTTCGACTACTCCTGCGTGCACGCGGTACAGGCGCTGCGAAGCGCGCCGATCGGTGCAGCCGCTGCGTCCGGTTCCGGTGCCGCCGGCACCGGTTTTGAGACCGTCATGGTCAACTGCAACCCGGAGACGGTCTCCACCGACTACGACACCGCCGACCGGCTCTACTTCGAGCCGCTGACCTTCGAGGACGTCCTGGAGGTCTGGCACGCGGAGGACTCGTCCGGCCGGGCGGCCGGCGGGCCGGGTGTGGTCGGCGTGGTCGTGCAGCTCGGCGGGCAGACCCCGCTGGGCCTGGCGCAGCGGCTCAAGAACGCCGGCGTACCTGTGGTCGGCACCTCCCCGGAGTCGATCCACCTCGCCGAGGAGCGGGGCGCGTTCGGCGCGGTGCTGGCCCGGGCCGGGCTGCGCGCGCCGGCGCACGGCATGGCCACGTCCTACGACGAGGCCAAGGCGATCGCCGACGAGATCGGCTACCCGGTGCTGGTCCGCCCGTCGTACGTGCTGGGCGGTCGGGGCATGGAGATCGTCTACGACGACCCGACGCTGCGCGACTACATCGGCCGGGCCACCGACATCTCCCCGGACCACCCGGTACTCGTGGACCGGTTCCTCGACGACGCCATCGAGATCGACGTGGACGCGCTCTGCGACGCCGACGGTGAGGTCTACATCGGCGGGGTGATGGAGCACATCGAGGAGGCCGGCATCCACTCCGGCGACTCGTCCTGCGCGTTGCCGCCGATCACCCTCGCCGGCTCGCACCTGGCCGAGGTGCGCCGCTACACCGAGGCGATCGCGCGGGGCGTCGGCGTCCGAGGCCTGCTCAACGTGCAGTACGCGCTCAAGGACGACGTGCTCTACGTCCTGGAGGCCAACCCGCGCGCGTCGCGGACGGTCCCGTTCGTCTCCAAGGCCACGGCGGTGCCGCTGGCCAAGGCGGCGGCCCGGATCGCGCTCGGCGCGAGCATCGCCGAACTGCGCGCCGAGGGCCTGTTGCCGGCGACCGGGGACGGGGGCACGATGCCCGCCGACGCGCCGATCGCGGTCAAGGAGGCGGTGCTGCCGTTCAAGCGTTTCCGTACCCGCGCGGGCAAGGGCATCGACTCGCTGCTCGGGCCGGAGATGAAGTCGACGGGCGAGGTGATGGGCATCGACACCAACTTCGGGCACGCCTTCGCCAAGAGCCAGTCTGCCGCGTACGGGTCGCTGCCGACCGACGGGAAGATCTTCGTCTCGGTGGCCAACCGGGACAAGCGCGGCATGATCTTCCCGATCAAGCGGCTGGCCGATCTGGGCTTCGAGATCGTGGCGACCACCGGCACGGCCGAGGTGCTGCGCCGGCACGGCATCGCCTGCGAGCAGATCCGCAAGCACTACGAGGCCGGTGAGGGCGACGACGCGGTGTCGCTGATCCTCCGTGGCGACGTGGCGCTGGTGATCAACACGCCGCAGGGTTCGGGTGCCAGTGCCCGCTCCGACGGGTACGAGATCCGCAGCGCGGCAGTCACCGCGGACATCCCGTGCATTACCACGGTCCCCGGCGCGGCAGCGGCCGTGATGGGCGTCGAGGCGCGCATTCGCGGTGACATGCAGGTCCGCCCGTTGCAGGATCTGCACGCCACCCTGCGGGCGGCCCAGTGACAGTGTTCGAGCGGGTGGTGCGGCCCCAGCTGTTCCGCCTCGGCGGCGGGGACGCCGAGGCGGCCCACGAGTGGACGTTGCGGAGGCTCGCCGCGCTCTCCCGGCGTCCGGCGGCGTTGGCGGCCCTGCGGGCCCGTTACGCGGTCCAGGCGCCGCGCACGGTGTTCGGCGTGCGGTTCCCCAACCCGGTGGGGCTGGCCGCCGGCATGGACAAGGACGGCGCGGCACTACCGGCGTGGCCGGCCCTCGGCTTCGGTTTCGTCGAGGTCGGCACGGTCACCGCGCACGCCCAGCCGGGCAACCCCCGGCCCCGGCTGTTCCGGCTACCGGCCAGCGAGGCGGTGGTCAACCGGATGGGCTTCAACAACGCCGGCGCCGAGGCGCTGGCCGCCCGGCTGGCGGCGCTGCCGCGCCCGCTCGGGGTGCCCCTGGGCATCTCGCTGGGCAAGTCGAAGGTGACCCCGTTGGACGAGGCGGTCGAGGACTATCTCGCCTCGTACCGGGCGCTGCGCGGGCACGGCGACTACTTCGCGGTGAACGTCTCCTCGCCGAACACGCCGGGCCTGCGGTCCCTTCAGGACCGGGCGCACCTGGACGCACTGCTCGCCGCTCTGGTGGGGGAGAAGCCGGTGCTCGTCAAGATCGCACCGGACCTGACCGACGCGGCCATCGCCGAGCTGCTGGAGGTCTGCCTGGCGCGGGGCGCGGCCGGGGTGATCGCCACCAACACCACACTGGCCCGTGCCGGGCTGGCCACTGTGGACGCCGAACGCGGCGCCGAGGCCGGCGGTCTCTCCGGCCGGCCACTGACCGCGCGGGCCCGCGACGTGGTCGCGTTCGTGCACTCCGAGACCGGTGGCCGGCTGCCGATCATCGGCGTCGGCGGGGTGCTGGACCCGGACGACGCGGCGCGGATGTTCGACGCCGGGGCGGCCCTGGTGCAGCTCTACACCGGCTTCATCTACCGGGGTCCGGCCCTGGTGCGGGCAGCCGCCCGCGCGACGGCCACGGCGGCGGCACCGGACCCGGTCGCCGGTCGGTGACCGCGGTGACCGCCCGCGGCACGGTGCGTCGCGCCTGCGGGTGTCGCATCCGCAGGCGTCGCATCCGGCGGTGTCGCCTCCGGGGGTGCAGAGCAACTGTGGTGGCGGAGGTGGCGGGGGAGGGGTTCGAAGCCCCCGCGAAAGGTCCGCCGTCCGGACCGTTCCTGGCGCGAAGGAGTACGTGTGACACCCGAGGAGATCCTGGCTGCCGACCGGGCGCACGTCTGGCACCCGTATGCCGCGCTGCCGCCGGCGAACCCGCCGTACGTGGTGCGCAGCGCCGAGGGGGTGCGGCTGCGGCTCGCCGACGGCCGGGAGCTGGTGGACGGGATGTCGTCCTGGTGGGCGGCGATCCACGGGTACCGGCACCCGGTGCTGGACGCGGCGGTCACCGACCAGCTCGGCCGGATGAGCCACGTGATGTTCGGCGGGCTCACCCACGAGCCCGCGGTGCGACTCGCCCAAAACCTGGTCGAGCTGACGCCTGACGGCCTGGAACACGTCTTCCTGGCCGACTCCGGCTCGGTCAGCGTCGAGGTGGCGGTGAAGATGTGCCTGCAGTACCAGCGGGCCGTCGGACGGCCGCAGCGGCGCCGGTTGGCAACCTGGCGGGGCGGCTACCACGGCGACACGTTCCACCCGATGAGCGTCTGCGACCCCGAGGGCGGCATGCACCACCTCTGGGGCGACGTGCTGCCCCGGCAGGTCTTCGCGCCGGTCCCCCCGGGTGGCTTCACCGACCCGCCCGACGAGGCGTACGTGGCGGCGCTCGTGGACACCGTCGAGCGGCACGCCGACGAGGTGGCCGCGGTGATCGTGGAGCCGGTGGTGCAGGGCGCCGGCGGGATGCGCTTTCACCACCCGGGTTACCTGCGCGTCCTGCGCGAGGTGACCCGGGCGCACGGGATCCTGCTGATCTTCGACGAGATCGCCACCGGCTTCGGCCGTACCGGCGAGATGTTCGCCGCCGAGCACGCCGGCGTCACCCCTGACGTGCTGTGCGTGGGCAAGGCGCTCACCGGCGGGTACCTGACCCTCGCCGCGACGCTGTGCACCCCCGAGGTCGCCCGGGGCATCTCCGCGGGCGGCGTGCTCGCGCACGGGCCCACGTTCATGGGCAACCCCCTGGCGTGCGCGGTCGCCAACGCCTCCATCGGGCTGCTGCGGGCCGGGGACTGGGCGGCGCAGGTCGCGAGGGTGGGTGCCGGTCTACGCGCCGGCCTGGAGCCGCTGCGCGGCGCGTCAGGGGTGGCGGACGTGCGGGTGCTCGGCGCGATCGGCGTGGTCCAGCTCGACCACGAGGTCGACCTCGGCGCGGCCACCACCGCGGCCGTCGAGCGGGGGGTGTGGTTGCGGCCGTTCCGCGACCTGGTCTACACGATGCCGCCGTACGTCACCGACGACGCCGACCTGGCCCGGATCACGTCCGGGGTGGCGGCGGCGGTGGCGGCCGGCTGACGAGAGAGGAAGTACGCGATGGAGACCTTCGGAACCCGGCTGCACCGGGCGGTCACCGAACGGGGACCGCTCTGTGTGGGCATCGACCCGCATCCCGCTCTGCTGGCCCGCTGGGGCCTCGACGACGACGTCCAGGGTCTTGACCGGTTCACCCGGACCGTCGTGGACGCCCTCGGTGACCGGGTTGCGGTGGTCAAGCCTCAGTCGGCCTTTTTCGAACGTTTCGGCTCCCGCGGAGTGGCTGTTCTTGAGTCAACTATCCGACAGTTACGTAATGCCGGATCGCTCGTTCTGCTGGACGTCAAGCGCGGCGACATCGGCTCGACGGTCCACGCGTACGCCTCCGCGTACCTTGATCCATCCAGCCCGATGTATGTCGACGCGGTCACGGCGAGCCCCTACCTGGGAGTAGGTTCGCTGGCCCCGATGTTCGAGCTGGCCGCCGAGCACGGCGGCGGCGTCTTCGTGCTCGCCCTCACCTCCAACCCCGAGGGAGCCGCCGTGCAGCGCGCCCGCACGGCTGACGGGCGCACCGTCGCGCAGACCGTGATCGACGAGATTTCCCAGCTCAACAAGGGTGCGGAGCCGCTCGGCAGCTTCGGTTTGGTGGTCGGCGCGACCATCGGTGACACCGGTCACGACCTCTCCGGCGTGGGGGGTCCGCTGCTCGCACCGGGGCTCGGCGCGCAGGGCGCCGGGGCGGACGATCTGCGTACCGTCTTCGGTCCGAGCCTCGCCGCGGTGCTTCCCTCGTACTCCCGGGAAGTGCTCTCGGCGGGCCCCGACGTCGCCGCGCTGCGGGCCGCCGCGGACCGGGTGCTGGGCGAGTGTCGGGCCGTTCTGGCTGCCCGGTGACTGACTGACGGCTCGGTCACTTTGTGGTGATCATCGCGCGCCCACGTTGCCGAAAGCTCCGTTGACCGCTAGTTTTCCCCGCGCTGGGAACCACGGACCCCTTGGTTCACAGCGACACCACGTTTCACAGATGCGGCGGTGCGCCCCGCCCGCCGCGATAGGGACCTGAGGAGAACTGGTGCCGCTCCCGTCACTGACCCCCGAACAGCGCGCTGCCGCGCTCGAGAAGGCCGCGGAGATCCGCAAGGCCCGTGCCGAGCTGAAGGAGCAGCTCAAGCAGGGCAAGACCACCCTTGGTGCCGTCCTCGAGCGCGCCGAGAGCGACGACGTCGTGGGCAAGCTCAAGGTTTCGGCCGTCCTGCAGGCGATGCCGGGCATCGGCAAGATCCGGGCTACCCAGATCATGGAGAAGCTCAAGATCGCTGACAGCCGTCGCCTGCGTGGCCTCGGCGAGCAGCAGCGCAAGGCACTGCTTGGAGAGTTCGCCGCCAACTGAACCTGGCAGCGTGTAGAAACAAGCAGTGAGCACGGATGACGAGGCGCGCCCGGCGGCTCGGCTCACTGTCCTGGCTGGACCTTCGGGTTCCGGCAGGGAGAGTGTCGTCGAGCTCGTCCGGGCGCGTTCTCCGTCCGTGTGGATCCCGGTGCAGGCCACGACCAGGCCGCGCCGGGAGCACGAGGTGGACGGCGTCGACCGGGTGTTCCTCGCCCCGGCCGAGTTCGACCGCCGGGTCGCCGCCGGCGAGCTGCTGGAGTGGTCAAGGGCCGGCCCACACCGCCGGGGTACGCCGTATCCGCCGCTGCGCGCCCGGCTCGACACCGGGCAGCCGGTGCTGCTCCCGCTCGACCTGCGCGGCGCCCCTCTGATCCGGGCGCGCCTGCCCGACGCCCGGCTGGTGTTGCTGAGCCCGCCCGGGCAACCGCCCGACGCCGCCGTCGTGGCCCGGTTCGACCACGCCCTGACGCACGACCACACCGAGCGGGTCGTCGACGAGCTGGTAGGCTTACTCGGTTCTTCTTATCCGGATCCGGCCTGGTCGCGCGTGCGCGGCTGACCGCCGGCCACCGTTGAGACTCAGCACCGCGTCCGCGCGGCTCGAAAGACGCAGAGGTTAATTCGTGGGATCCATCGCCAACCCCGAAGGCATCACCAACCCGCCGATCGACGAGCTCCTCGAGAAGACGACGTCGAAGTACGCGCTTGTCATCTTCGCCGCCAAGCGGGCGCGCCAGGTCAACGCCTACTACAGCCAGCTCGGTGAGGGCCTGCTCGAGTACGTCGGCCCGCTCGTGGAGACCACCCCCCAGGAGAAGCCCCTCTCCATCGCCATGCGCGAGATCAACGCGGGCCTGCTGACGGCCGAGCCGACCGACCAGCCGTAAGCCCGCAACCGTCGATGTCCGCCTCGATCGTCCTCGGGGTCGGCGGCGGCATCGCCGCCTACAAGGCGTGTGAGCTGCTGCGACTCTTCACCGAGTCGGGCCACCGGGTCCGCGTCGTGCCGACCGCGTCGGCGCTCCGCTTCGTCGGAGCGCCGACCTGGGCGGCGCTGTCCGGCCAGCCGGTCGCCGACGACGTCTGGTCCGACGTGCACGAGGTCCCGCACGTGCGCCTCGGCCAGCAGGCCGACCTGGTGGTGGTCGCGCCGACCACCACCGACCTGCTCGCCAAGGCCGCGCACGGGCTCGCCGACGACCTGCTGACCAACACGCTGCTGACCGCCCGCTGCCCGGTGCTGCTGGCCCCGGCCATGCACACCGAGATGTGGGAGCACCCGGCCACGGTGGCGAACGTCGCCACACTGCGCGCCCGCGGGGTCCGGGTCATCGAGCCGGCCGTCGGGCGGCTCACCGGCGCGGACAGCGGCAAGGGCCGGCTGCCCGACCCGGCGGAGATCTTCGCCGTGGCCCGTCGGGTCCTCGCCCGGGGCGCCTTCGCACCCACCGACGACCTGGCCGGACGGCGGGTGGTCGTCACCGCCGGTGGCACCCGCGAACCGCTGGACCCGGTCCGCTTCCTCGGCAACCGCTCCTCCGGCAAGCAGGGCTACGCCTTCGCCCGCGCGGCGGTCGCCCGGGGCGCCCGGGTCACCCTGATCGCCGCGAACGTCTCCCTCCCCGACCCTGCGGGGGTCGACCTGGTCCGCGTCGGCTCCACCGCCGAACTGCGCGAGGCGACGGTCAAGGCCGCCGACCAGGCCGACGCGGTGGTGATGGCGGCGGCTCCGGCCGATTTCCGGCCGGCGACGTACGCGCCTGGCAAAATCAAGAAGTCGGACGACGGCGTCGCTCCCACCATCGAACTCGTCACGAACCCGGACATCGCCGCCGAGCTCGGCCAGCGCAAACGATCCGGGCAGGTGCTTGTCGTGTTCGCCGCCGAGACCGGCGACGCCGAGGCCAACGGCCGGGCGAAACTCGCCCGGAAGCGGGCCGACCTCATCGTCATCAACGAGGTCGGCACGGACAAGGTCTTCGGGGCCGACACCAACACGGTGACGGTCATCGGCGCGGACGGCTCGGTCAGCCGGCTGCCGGAGCAGGCCAAGGAGGACGTCGCCGACACCGTGTGGGACCTCGTCGTGGCGCGGCTGGCCGACCGCTCCTGACGGGTGGAACAGGGCGGAACCGATCCCGACACCTGCCGCAGTCGTGACTAGACTGCCGCGGAACGACATCACACGCTTAGGAGTGCCGTGACACGCCGCCTCTTCACGTCCGAATCGGTCACGGAAGGCCACCCGGACAAGATCGCCGACCAGATCAGCGATGGCATCCTCGACGCCCTGCTCGCCGAGGACCCGCGCAGCCGGGTAGCGGTCGAGACCATGATCACCACCGGCCAGGTGCACATCGCCGGCGAGGTGACCACCAAGGCGTACGCCGACATCCCGACGATCGTCCGCCGGACCATCCTCGACATCGGCTACGACTCGTCGAAGAAGGGCTTCGACGGTGCGTCCTGCGGCGTCAGTGTCTCCATCGGCGCCCAGTCCGAGGACATCGCCCAGGGCGTGGACAACGCCTTCGAGCTGCGTACCGGCGCGTCGGAGAGCGCGCTTGACGCGCAGGGCGCCGGCGACCAGGGCATGATGTTCGGCTTCGCCTGCTCGGAGACGCCCGAGCTGATGCCGCTGCCGATCGCCCTCGCGCACCGTCTGGCGCGCCGGCTCGCCGCGGTCCGCAAGGACGGCACGATCCCGTACCTGCGCCCGGACGGCAAGACCCAGGTCACCATCGAGTACGAGGGGCTGCGCCCGGTCCGGTTGAACACGGTGGTCGTGTCCAGCCAGCACGCCGCGGACATCTCCCTGGACTCGCTGCTCACCCCGGACGTGCGTGACCACGTCATCGCCCCCGAGCTGGAGAGCCTCGGTCTGGACACCGACGGCTACCGGCTGCTCGTCAACCCGACCGGCCGGTTCGAGATCGGCGGTCCGATGGGGGACGCGGGCCTCACCGGCCGCAAGATCATCGTCGACACGTACGGCGGGTACGCCCGGCACGGCGGCGGCGCGTTCTCCGGCAAGGACCCGTCGAAGGTGGACCGCTCGGCCGCGTACGCGATGCGGTGGGTGGCCAAGAACGTGGTCGCCGCCGGCCTGGCCGAGCGGTGCGAGGCGCAGGTCGCCTACGCCATCGGCAAGGCGCACCCGGTGAGCCTGTTCATCGAGACGTTCGGCACCGAGACGGTGCCCGTCTCCTCGATCGAGAAGGCCGTCGGCGAGGTGTTCGACCTGCGCCCGGCCGCGATCATCCGGGACCTCAACCTGCTCCGCCCCATCTACCAGCAGACCGCCGCGTACGGCCACTTCGGCCGGGAGCTGCCGGACCTGACGTGGGAGAGCACCGACCGGGCCGCCGACCTCAAGTCGGCCGCGGGAGCCTGACCGCCACCAGGCGTAGCGACCGGCGACCCGCGGACGGGTCGCCGGTCGCGCGCGTCTGCGTGGATGTCCCGCTGGCGCACCTGGACCGGCCGTTCGACTACCTGGTGCCTGCCGAGCTGGACGACGTGGCGGTGCCCGGCACCCGGGTGAAGGTGCGCTTCGCGGGGCAGCTCGTCGACGGGTGGCTGCTGTCCCGCGCCGACGACTCCGGGCACACCGGCCGGCTCGCGTACCTGGAGAAGGTGGTCTCCCCGGAGCCGGTGCTGGCGCCGGAGATCGCCCGGCTGGCCCGCGCGGTGGCCGACAGGTACGCGGGCAGCCTCGCCGACGTGCTGCGGCTCGCGGTGCCGCCCCGGCACGCCCGGGTGGAGAAGGAGCCCCGCGACGACGAGCCGGCGTCCGTCGCCCCCGCCGAAGGGGCGACCGCCGCCGAGGAGGAGGTCGCTGACCCGGGGGACCCGCGAGGCTGGCGGGACTACCCGACCGGCCCGGCCCTGCTGCGGGCGCTCACCGACGGCCGGGCGCCCCGCGCGGTCTGGTCGGCGTTGCCCGGCGAGGACTGGGCCGCCCGCTACGCCGATGCGGTAGCCGCGACGGTGGCCGGTGGGCGGGGCGCCGTGGTGGTGGTACCCGACGCCCGCGACCTCGACCGGCTCGACGCCGCGCTCACGGCCGTCCTCGGTCCGGGGCGGCACGTCAGCCTCTCCGCCGCGCTCGGCCCGGCCCGGCGGTACCGGGCGTTCCTCGCCGCCCGGCGCGGGCGCGTGCCTGTGGTGATCGGCACCCGGGCGGCGATGTTCGCCCCGGTGGACCGGCTCGGCCTGGTCGCCGTCTGGGATGACGGCGACGACCTGCACTCCGAGCCCCGCGCGCCCTATCCGCACGCCCGCGACGTCCTGCTCACCCGCGCCCAGCTCGCCGAGGCCGGTGCGCTCGTCGGTGGGTTCGCCCGCACCGCCGAGGCGCAGCTGCTGCTGGAGACCGGCTGGGCGCGGGAGGTCGTGGCGGACCGGGCGACGGTGCGCGCCCGGGTTCCGGCCATCGCGCCGACCGGCGACGACCCCCAGCTGGCCCGTGACCCGGGCGCGGCGACCGCCCGGCTGCCCAGCCTGGCCTGGACGGCCGCCCGGGACGCCGTCCGGGCGGACCTGCCGGTGCTGGTGCAGGTGCCCCGGCGCGGCTACCTGCCGTCCATCGCGTGCGCCGACTGCCGTACGCCGGCGCGCTGCGCGCACTGCGCCGGCCCGCTGGCGCTGCCCTCGGCCGGTGGCACCCCGGCCTGCCGCTGGTGCGCCCGGGTGGCCGCCGCGTACGCCTGCCCGCAGTGCGGGGGGCGGCGGCTGCGGGCCGCGGTGACCGGCGCGCGGCGGACGGCCGAGGAGTTGGGGCGGGCGTTCCCCGGCGTGCCGGTGCGCACCTCGGGGCGGGAGGAGGTGCTCACCGAGGTGCCCGGCGGGGCGGCCCTGGTGGTGGCCACCCCGGGCGCGGAGCCGGTCGCCGAGGGCGGGTACGGCGCGGTGCTGCTGCTCGACTCGTGGGCGTTGCTGACCCGGGCCGACCTGCGGGCCGGTGAGGAGGCGCTGCGCCGCTGGCTGGCCGCGGCGGCGCTGGCCCGCCCGGCCCCGGCGGGCCGGGTGGTGGTGGTCGCCGACGGCGCGTTGGCCCCGGTGCAGGCGCTGCTGCGCTGGGACGCGGCCTGGTTCGCCGGCCGGGAGCTGGCCGAGCGCCGGGAGCTGGGCTTCCCCCCGGCGGTGCGGATGGCGAGCGTCACCGGCCCGGCGGAGGCCGTGGCCGACCTGCTCGCCGCCGCCCGGCTGCCCGTCGATGCCGAGGTGCTCGGGCCGGTGCCCGCCGACGAGGGCCGGGAGCGGATGCTCGTCCGGGTGCCCCGGGCCCGGGCCGCCGCGCTGGCCGAGGCGCTGCACTCGGCCGCCGGGGCGCGGGCCGCCCGCAAGGCCGCCGATCCGGTCCGCCTCCAGGTCGATCCGCTGAGCCTGTTCTGACCGGTCCGGCCGCCGCCGGCGGCCCCCGACCTGCTCGGCGGGGGTGGCGCCCGCACACCGCGTCCGGCTGAGCGCCGCCGCTCGGGTGGTAGCATCGCCCGTCATGCCCGGGCGTACGACGGTTCCTGGTTGCGGTGCGGCGTCGAAAGCGCCGGACCGGAGCCACCGCAGGACGGCGACGGTGGCGGGAACGCGTCGGTCGGACGCGATGTCGATGATGTCAAACAGCCGGTTATCAGGGGTGGACCAGTCGTGACCGTTCGACAATCGATCGTCTTCAACGGAGACCTCGGCAGCGGCAAGAGCACCGTGTCGGTGGAGATCGCCAAGCGGCTCGGGATGCGCCGGGTCAGCGTGGGTGACCTCTACCGGGAGATGGCGCAGCAGCGGCAGATGACCGCTCTGCAACTCAACCTGCACGCCGAGCTGGACCAGGCCGTCGACGGCTACGTCGACCAGCTCCAGCGGGACATCGCCGCCTCCGGCGAAAGCCTGATCATGGATTCGCGGCTGGCCTGGCACTTCTTCACCGACGCGCTCAAGGTCCACATGATCACCGAGCCGGGTGAGGCGGCCCGCCGGGTGCTGGCCCGCCCCTCGGGGCCGGCGGAGAGCTACGCCTCGCTGGAGGAGGCCAAGGCCAAGCTCCGTGAGCGCAGCGAGAGCGAGCGCAGCCGGTTCATCGTCAGGTACGGGGTGGACAAGGCCCGCCTGCGCAACTACGACCTGGTGTGCGACACCACCCGTGCGTCGGCCGGCGAGGTGATCGAGCACATCGTCGCCGCGTACGAGGGGACGCTCGGCGCCGAGGTGCTGCGCGACGGCCCGCCGCTGCTGCTGCTCGACCCCGCCCGGGTCTACCCGACCGAGGACATCGCCACGCTGCGCGGACTGTGGGACACCGAGTTCGTCGGTGAGGTCGCCGAGGCCGGTGACGAGGGGCTGGAGCCGTTGAAGATCGGCTTCACGGGTGAGTACTTCTTCGTCGTCGACGGCCACCGCCGGCTCAGCGCCGCACTGCAGAGCGGCTTCTCCCTCGTACCGGCCCAGCTCGTCGCGGAGGTCGACGAGCAGGTGGTGGGCGGCATGACCGCCATCGACTACTTCGCCGCGCAGGTGCGTCCCGGCCTGGTCTACGACTGGGAGGCGGCCCACCGGATCCAGCTGCCGCTGCCGGAGCCCGCCCTGCTCGGCGGCGACGCGGTGCTCGCGGGGGACCCGAGCGTCAGCGCCTGACCCGACGTCGGCTCCCGAGCGGGGGTGCCCGGGCGCCGGCGGCGTGGGCATGATGGAGCTTCGACGCATCGACGGGGAGGCCGGTCATGGACGCTGCCGAGGCGCTCACACTGCTCATGTCGCCGCAGGGGCGGGTCGACCCCTACCCGACGTACGAGCGGCTGCGCGCGCACGGACCCGTGGTGCAGGCGCTGCCCGGCCTGTACGTGGTGACCGGCTACCCGGAGGTCGACGAGCTGCTGCGCGACCCCCGGCTCGGGGTGCTCGACGACGCGCTGCGGGACCAGATGTGGCCGAACTGGCGGCAGAGCCCCGCCGTGTCGTCGATCGCCAGGTCGATGCTGCGGACCAACCCGCCCGACCACAGCCGGATGCGTCGGCTGGCCGCCGGGGCGTTCAGTCCGCGCCGGATCGCCGGGATGCGCGACGTGGTGCGGGCGCAGGCCGAGGAGCTGCTCGACGCGATCGTCGAGCGCGCCGGGGGCGGCGACCCGGTCGACGTGCTCGCCGACTTCGCGTACCCGCTGCCGGTCGGGGTGATCTGCGCGCTGCTCGGCGTGCCGGCGGCCGACCGGCCGCTGTTCCGGCGCTGGGCCGGGGACCTCACCGGGGTGCTGGAGCCGGAGATCACCACCGAGGAGTTGGCCGTCGCCGACGCGGGCGCCGCCGAGCTGCGCGACTACTTCGTCGAGCTGATCGTCGCCCGACGCCGGGCGCCGGCCGACGACCTGACCACCGCGCTGGTCCAGGTGCACGACGCCGACGGTGAGCGGCTCACCGGCGACGAGCTGCTGGCCAACCTCGTGGTGCTGCTGGTGGCCGGCTTCGAGACCACCACCAACCTGCTCGGCAACGGCCTCGTCGTGCTCCTGCGCCACCCGGCGGCCGCCGACGCGCTGCGCGCCGACCCCGCGCTCGCCCCGGCGTACGTCGAGGAGCTGTTGCGCTACGACTCCCCGGTGCAGCTGACCACCCGGACCAGCACGGCGCCGGTGCGCTGCGGCGGGCTCGACCTGCCGGCCGGCAGCACGACGCTGCTGCTGCTCGGCGCGGCCAACCGCGACCCGCGCCGGTTTCCCGACCCGGAGAGTTTCGACCCGACCCGAGGGCAGGCGCATCCGCTGTCCTTCGGTGCCGGCCCGCACTACTGCCTCGGCGCCGGCCTGGCCCGGCTGGAGGCGCAGCTGGCGTTCCCGATGCTGCTGCGCCGGCTGCCCGAGCTGGCCCTGGCCGAGCCGCCCCGGCACCGGACCCGGCTGACCCTGCGCGGCTACGAGAGCCTCCTGGTGACGCTCGGCACACCGGCGCCTGCCGATCGAGGTGCGCCGGCCGGTACGCGCCCGGGCACTCCGTAGACTGGTACGGCACCGCCCGTCCCACCCATGAAGGAGCCGTCCCGCGTGACCGTCCAGCCCATCCGTCTTTTTGGGGATCCGGTGCTGCGCACGCCGGCCGATCCGGTTGTCGACTTCGACGCCGAGCTGCGTAGGCTCGTCGCCGACCTCACCGACACGATGCGTGAGCAGAACGGCGCCGGCCTGGCCGCCCCGCAGCTCGGCGTGAGCCTGCGGGTTTTCGCCTTCGACGTCGACGACGTTCTCGGGCACCTGGTCAACCCGGTCCTGGAGTTCCCCGACGAGGAGGAGCAGGACGGCCCCGAGGGCTGCCTGTCCATCCCCGGGCTCTACTTCGACACCAAGCGCCGGCAGAACGTCATCGCCAAGGGCTTCAGCTCGTTCGGCGACCCGATGCAGATCGTCGGCACCGGCCTGATGGCCCGCTGCGTCCAGCACGAGACCGACCACCTCGACGGAGTGCTCTTCCTCGACCGGCTGGACGCCGCCGGGCGCAAGGAGGCCATGAAGGCGATCCGCCAGGCCGACTGGTACGACGCGGCTGCCCCGCCCACGGTCAAGCTCAGCCCGCACCTCAACGACCCGTTCGGTCTGGGTCGGTGACCCGGATGCGTGTGATCTTCGCCGGTACGCCGGCCGTCGCCGTCCCCGCGCTGACCGCCGTCGCCGCCTCCCGGCACGAGCTGGTCGCCGTGGTCACCCGACCCGACGCGCCTGCCGGGCGTGGGCGGGGCCTGTCCCGCTCCCCGGTGGGCGAGTGGGCCGACGAGCACGGCGTGGAGGTGCTCACGCCGGCCCGCCCCCGCGACCCGGAGTTCCTCGACCGGCTGCGCGAGTTGGCACCGGACTGCGTGCCCGTTGTCGCGTACGGCGCGCTGGTGCCGCCGGCCGCCCTGGAGATCCCCCGGTACGGCTGGATCAACCTGCACTTCTCGCTGTTGCCGGCCTGGCGGGGCGCCGCGCCCGTGCAGCACGCCGTCCTGCACGGTGACGAGCTGACCGGCGCCAGCGTCTTCCAGCTGGAGCAGGGCCTGGACACCGGCCCGGTGTACGGCACCCTTACCGACGAGATCCGCCCCACCGACACGTCCGGTGACCTGCTGGAGCGGCTCGCCGACTCCGGCGCCGGGCTGCTCGTGGCGGTGCTCGACGCGATCGCCGACGGCACCGCCCGCGCCGAGACGCAGCCCGCCGACGGGGTGTCGCTGGCGCCGAAGCTGACTGTGGACGACGCCCGGGTGCGCTGGGCCGACCCGGCGTTCGCCGTGGACCGCCGGATCCGGGCGTGCACGCCCGCGCCGGGCGCCTGGACGACGTTCCGGGGCGAGCGGGTGAAACTCGGCCCGGTCGTGCCGGTGCCCGACGGGCCGGAGTTGAAGCCGGGGGAGTTGCTTGTGGAGAAGGCCCGGGTGCTTGCCGGTACGGCCACCGCACCGGTGCGCCTCGGCGAGGTGCGTGCCGCGGGCAAGCGGGCCATGTCGGCGACCGACTGGGCGCGGGGAGTCCGCGTCGGCGCCGGCGAGGACCTGGCGTGACGGCCCCGGAGGGCACCCGTCCGCCGCGCTCAACAGGTCGTGGTGGGGACCGTCGGCCGGTACGACCGCCGATGGACCGCCCGCGCCGTGCGGCGTACGAGGCGGTGGCGGCGGTGCACCGCGACGACGCGTTCGCCAACCTGGTGCTGCCGATCATCCTGCGCGAGGAGGGGCTGTTCGGCCGGGACGCGGCCTTCGCCACCGAGCTGACCTACGGCACGCTGCGTCACCTGGGCACGTTGGACGCGATCCTCACCGACGCGGCCGGCCGGGACGTGGCCCGGATCGACCCGCCGGTCCGCGACGCGCTGCGGATCGGGGCGTACCAGCTCCTGCACACCCGGGTGCCGCCGCACGCCGCGGTCTCCTCGACGGTGGACCTGGTCCGCGCGGTCGCGCCGGGCGCCACCGGGTTCGCCAACGCGGTGCTGCGGGAGGTGTCGACCCGCGACTCCGACGGCTGGGTGGCGAAGCTCGCCCCGCCGATGGAGACCGACCCGGTCGGGCACCTGGCGCTCGCGTACAGCCACCCGCAGTGGATCGTGCGGGCCTTCTCCGAGGCGCTCGACGGTGACCTGGGTGAGACGGCACGCCTCCTGATCGAGGACAACGAGCGGCCACCGGTGCACCTGTGCGCCCGGCCCGGCCTGATCGACCCGGTGGAGCTGGCCGACCAGGTCGGCGGCGCGCCTGGCGCGTTCTCGCCGTACGCCGTCTATCTGCCCGGTGGCGCGCCTGGCGACGTGCCGGCGGTGGCGGACGGCCGCGCCCACGTCCAGGACGAGGGCTCCCAGCTGGTGGCCGCCGCCCTGGCCGACGCGCCGTTGGACGGCCCGGACGGGCGCTGGCTGGACCTGTGCGCCGGTCCCGGCGGCAAGGCCGGGCTGCTCGGCGCGCTCGCCGCGCAGCGCGGCGCCCGGGTGACCGCTGTGGAGGTGGCCGAGCACCGGGCCCGGCTGGTGTCCCAGGCGACCCGGGGCCTGCCGGTGGCCGTGCTGACAATGGACGGCCGTGAGGTCGGTGGCGACCCGAAGCTGCCCGAGGGGCACTTCGACCGGGTCCTGGTGGACGCCCCCTGCACCGGGTTGGGGTCGCTGCGCCGCCGACCGGAGTCCCGCTGGCGCCGCCAGCCCTCGGACCTGCCGCCGTTGACCCGACTGCAACGTGAGCTGCTCGGCGCGGCGCTGCGGGCGGCCCGTCCGGGCGGGCTGGTCGCCTACGTCACGTGCTCGCCGCACACCGTCGAGACGCACGTGACGGTCACCGAGGCGGCCCGCCGCAGCGGTGTGTCGGTGGACTTCGTCGACGCCCGACCGCTGCTGCCGGCCGGCATGCCGGGCCTCGGCGACGGCCCGACGGTGCAGCTCTGGCCGCACCGGCACGGCACCGACGCGATGTTCCTCGCCGTCCTGCGCAAGGGCTGACGCGACACCGCACCCGGCCGGGCCTGGCCGGGTGCGGTCATGCCCGGCCGGTCAGGTGACCGGGAGGCCCTTCGTGCCCGCGTTGCGCAGCGAACGGGTCAGGTTCCGGTCGCTGATCCACAGGAAGCACTGCACGCCCCGGTTCCCGTTCTTCCACTCCTGCTCGTACGGCTGGTAGTAGATCGTCCCGGCGCGGAAGTCGAGCTGCGAGTTGTCCGGCACCTTGGCGAACTTCGCGGTCATCGTCTGGCAGGCCCGGTGGGTCCGCTTCGTGGTGCGGGTGAACTCGGCGTAGCTGATGTCCGGGGCCTGCCAGATCCCGACGAACTCGGCGTGGTGCTTGGCGGTGCAGGGCACCGCGACCATCTCGTCGATGTCGTCCTTGACGAGCTTGGGGTTGAAGCAGCGGTACGCCAACGGCGCCGCCCCGGTCAGCGACCCGCGGAGGCTGCCGGTGCGCAGGTCGACTGCCGTGTCGTCGATGCTGGCGATCTCGGTGACGTCGCAGCGGTACCAGCGGGCCCCGCCGGCCCAGGCGGACGCGGACGGCAGGACGACGGTCAGGCCGAGCCGGCCGGAGCGCCAGTCCGCGCCGACGGCCTTGCTGACCTCCTTGTCGCAGCCGGCCTGCGCGGCCCGCATGCCCTCCGAGCCGGCCGGCGGGGGTGTGCCGCGCTCCGCGCCCTTACCGGTGAGGGTGCCGACGAACAGGGTCTCCACGCGGTGCGACTCGGCGCACGACATCGGGTTGTAGCCGGTGAGGAAACCGACCTGCTGCGAGGAGTGGTGGCAGACGTCGGCGGCGGGAACGAACTGCTGCGCCGCGACGGGCGCGGGCCAGTCGTCGGTGAGGTTGCGGTCGACCCCGGCCGGCGCGCCACACCCGGCGAGCGCCAGGGCAACCGCCGCGCCACCGGCAACCGCCGTCAACCACCGTCGCATCTCCGACCTCCCGCCGCTGGTGGCCTCCGGTCGACCCCTCGGCCGGTCGGTAGCGCCACGGCGCAGCAGCATACGGCACCGATGTTCAGATCGCCGGTAGTCCCTCGGGGCCGACGCCGCGCATCGAACGGGTGAGCTTGCGGTCGTCGCTCCACAGGAAACACCGCACGCCCCGGTCGCCCTCCTCCCACTCCCGTTGCGACGGTGGGTAGTAGATGGACCCGGCCCGGTACGGCAGGTCGGCGTTGTTCGGCACGTCGGCGTACGCGGCGATCAGGGCCATGCAGCGGCGGTGCGCCTGCTCGGCGGAGCGGGTGAACTCGGCCCAGCTCATGTCGCGCTCGGTGTAGACGCCGACGAACTCGGCCCGGTGCGGTTCGGTGCACAGCACGGGCGCCATGTAGTTGAGGTTGTCGCCGATCAGTTTGGGGTCGAAGCAGCGGTGCGTCAGTGGGGCGTCGCCGATCAGCGCCCCACGCAGGCTGCCGCTGCGGTTCACCGGGCGGGTGTTGTCGATGCTGTCGGTCTCGCTCAGGTCGCAGCGGAACCAGCGGCCGCCGCCGGCCCAGGCGGGTGCGGACGGCAGCGCGAGGGACAGGCTGAGCCGTGCGGTGTGCCAGTCGCCGCCGAGCACCTCCCGGGCCCGCTGGTCGCACTCGGCGCGGGCGGCGCGCAGCGCCGGTGAGCCCGGCCCGGGCCGGGTCCTGGTCGACGCGGCGGGGCCGGTGAAGGCGCCGACGTGGATCGCCTCGGCCAGGTGGCTGCGCGCGCAGTCCACCGTCTCGTACGTGCTGGCCTGCACGATGGAGGTGATGCGCGGCAGGCAGGTGTCGGTGGCCGGGGTGAACGGCTGGGGGGCGCCCAGTCCGGGCCAGTCGTCGGTCAGGTCACCGTCCGCGCCCCGCGCCGGCCCGCAGCCGGTCAGCAGCACCGTCGTGACGCACACCAACGCCAGCACTCCGAGCCACCGTCGCATCGTCCGCCTCCCGGGAGCTGGCGGCCGGTCACCGCGCCCCGCGGCGAGACCCCGGCGGGCGTGCAGCCTACGGCACCGTCCCGGTTGGAGTGTCGTCGCGTTTCCGTCGATCGGCCAGTAGCTGATGTCTGTTCGTCCGGATTCGCCAGTCCGGATCGACCAATTCTGCACCACTGGTCACTGCCGGGTCACAGCGCGTCCGAGGTGGTGCCGCGATGCGGGCGGCGGGTGGCCGCGTTCGTACACTGGCCTCGTGACCGTACCGCCGCCGATCGTCGCGCCGAGCATCCTGGCCGCCGATTTCGCCCGTCTCGCCGAAGAGGTCCGCGCCGTCCAGGACGCCGCGGACTGGTTGCACGTGGACGTGATGGACAACCATTTCGTGCCCAACCTGACGATCGGTCTGCCTGTGGTGCAGAGCCTGCGGGCGGTCACCGAGATGCCGTTCGACGTGCACCTGATGATCGAGGACCCGCGCCGCTGGGCCCCCGGTTACGCCGACGCCGGGGCGTACAACGTGACGTTCCACGCCGAGGCGTGCGACGACCCGGTGGCACTGGCCAAGGACCTGCGTTCGGCGGGCGCGAAGGCCGGACTGGCCATCGACCGGGACACCCCGATCGAGCCGTACCTGGACCTGCTGCCCAGCTTCGACACCCTGCTGATCATGACGATCAAGGCGGGCTTCGGCGGGCAGCGGTTCATCCCCCAACTGCTGGACAAGGTCCGCGCCGCCCGCCGGCACGTCGACACCGGGCACCTGGAGCTGCGCATCGAGGTGGACGGCGGGATCGCCGCCGACACCATCGAGCAGGCGGCGTCCGCCGGCGCCGACGCGTTCGTGGCCGGCACCGCCGTGTACGGCGCCGCCGACCCGGCCCAGGCCGTACGGCACCTGCGGGCACTCGCGGAACGCGCGACTCCCGGGGCCTGAGGTGGAGCCCGACGGCGACCGCAAGGACATCATCCTCGTCGTCGACGACGACGAGGACATCGCTCGTTTCGTCGAGTTCAACCTGCGGTTGCACGGCTTCGACGTGATCCACGCCAGCGACGGCCAGGAGGCCCTGGAGGTCATCGAGCGGCAGCGGCCCGACCTGGCCGTGGTCGACCTCATGATGCCCCGCATCGACGGGTTGGAGCTGACCCGGCGGCTGCGCGCCGACCCGATGACCTCCGCCCTGCCGGTGATCATGCTGACCGCGAAGGGCATGACCGTGGACAAGGTGCACGGGCTCAGCGCCGGCGCCGACGACTACCTGGTCAAGCCGTTCGACACCGCCGAGCTGGTGGCCCGCGTCTCGTCGACCCTGCGCCGCAACAAGGAGTTCCGGGAGGTCTCGCCGCTGACCGGGCTGCCCGGCAACAGCCGGATCCGGCGGGAGATCAGCGACCGGGTCCGGAACGGCGTGGACTACGCCGTCGGCTACATCGACATCGACCGGTTCAAGAGCGTCAACGACAGGTACGGCTTCGTCCGGGGCGACGACTTCATCTCCGCCCTGGCCCGCAGCCTGCACCGGGCGGTTGTCGCGGTGGGGTTGCCGCCGGCCTTCCTCGGCCACGTCGGCGGCGACGACTTCGTCATCGTCTGCGCGCCGGACCAGGTCCGTCCGCTGACCTCCCGGGCGGTGGTCGACTTCGAGAAGTCGGCCGACACGCTCTACGACCCGACCGACCGGGAGCGGGGCTTCGTCGAGTTGAAGGATCGACGGGGCACGATCCGCCGGGCCGCCCTGGTCACCCTCTCCATCGGGGTCTCCCTCTCCGACTCCGGCAAGCGGTTCACCGACCCCCTGGAGGCCATCGCGGTGGCCTCGGAGATGAAGACGGTCGCCAAGAGTCAGCCCGGCTCGTACGTGGCGGTGGACCGGCGGCGCGGCGTCACCTGACGCGTGATCCCGCTGTGAAGTAGCTCGCCTGGATAAGGACACACCGTGTTCGGCGTGTAAGACTGCGAGGTACCCACCACGCGCTGGCGGGACTCGGTGAAATTCCGAACCGGCGGTGATCCACGGTCCGACCGTGGTCAGCCCGCGACCCGGACGGCTTCGGCCGGCCGGTGGACCTGGTGAAACTCCGGGGCCGACGGTTGGGAGCGGTTCGTCCGCACCCAGACAGTCCGGATGGGAGACAGCGCGCGGGACGGACGGGTCCGCCCGGCCGCTGGCGTCAGCGTGCCGTGCCCACCCTCCGGGGGCGGCTGTGCCGTTCCCGGAATCCGCCACCGCCTGCCCGCGGCCCATGCCGCCTCCCTGACCGCCAGCGCGCGGACCGGCGAGTGAGAGGGCGGGAAAGGGCGATGGCCAGCGTCTCCGTCGACGAGGCGATGCGGCGTGCGATCGAGCTGGCCGCACGGGGGTTGGGCACGACCAGCCCCAACCCGGTGGTCGGCTGTGTGCTGCTCGACGAGGACGGTCAGGTCGTCGGGGAGGGCTTCCACGCCTACGCCGGCGGGCCGCACGCCGAGATCGTCGCGTTGGCCCAGGCCGGGCAGCGCGCCAAGGGCGGCACCGCGGTCGTCACCCTGGAACCCTGCAACCACACGGGTCGCACGGGCCCCTGCAGCACCGCGCTTGTCCAGGCCGGGGTGGCCCGGGTGGTCATCGCCGTGCCCGACCCCAACCCGGTGGCCTCCGGCGGTGCCGCCACGTTGCGCTCCGCAGGGGTCCGGGTCGATCTGGGGGTACGCGGCGACGAGGCCGAGGCCGGCAACGTCGCGTGGCTGACCTCGATGCGCCGGGGCTGGCCGTACGTCATCTGGAAGTACGCCGCCACCCTCGACGGGCGCTCCGCCGCGGCGGACGGCACCAGCATGTGGATCACCTCGGAGGCGGCCCGGATCGACGTGCACGCGCTGCGCGGCACCGTCGACGCGGTCCTCGCCGGGGTGGGCACCGTGCTCGCCGACGATCCCCGGCTGACCGCCCGCAACCTGCGCGACGGCAGCCTGGCCATCCGGCAGCCGCTGCGGGTGGTGGTGGACAGCTCGGGGCGTACCCCGACCGACGCCCGGGTCCGCGACGGCGCCGCCAAGACGTGGATCGCGACCGCCGCGGAGGTCGGCGCCGGCCCGGACGGCCGGGTCGACCTGCCGGCGCTGCTCGCGGCGCTGCACCAGCGCGGGGTCCGCGCGGTGCTCCTGGAGGGCGGCCCCCGGCTGGCCGGCGCGTTCCTCGCCGCCGGCCTGGTCGACAAGATCATCGGGTACGTCGCGCCCCGGTTGCTCGGCGCCGGCCCCACGGCCCTGCTCGACGCGGGAGTGACGACCATCGCCGAGGCAATCGATCTGGAGTTCGTCGACGTTACGCAGGTCGGTCCGGACCTCCGGATCACCGCTTTGCCCCGTAAGAGGGAGGGCTGACATGTTCACCGGCATTGTCGAGGAAATGGGCGAGGTCGTCCGGGTGACGGCGACGGCGGGCGATTCGGCGCTCGTCGCCGTACGCGGCCCGCTTGTCACCTCCGACGCCCGGCACGGCGACTCCATCGCCGTCAACGGCGTCTGCCTGACCGTCGTGGACGTCGCCGACGGCGTCTTCACCGCCGACGTGATGGGCGAGACGCTGCGCCGCTCCGCGCTTGGCGCGCTGCGCGCCGGCGATCCGGTGAACCTGGAGCGGGCGGCCGCACTGGGCAGCCGGCTCGGCGGGCACCTCGTGCAGGGCCACGTGGACGGCGTCGGGGAGGTGCTCTCCCGGGAGCCCGCCGAGCAGTGGGAGACGGTCCGGTTCCGGCTGCCCGCCGCCCTGGCCCGGTACGTCGTGGAAAAGGGCTCCATCACCATCGACGGCGTCTCGCTCACCGTCGCCGAGGTGGGCGCGGACGAGTTCGCCGTCGGGCTGATCCCCACCACCCTCGCGCTTACCACGCTCGGCGCGAAGGGCGTCGGCGACCCGGTCAACCTGGAGGTCGACGTGCTGGCGAAGTACGTGGAGCGGCTGCTGGGCGCCCGCGTCGCCGAGACCGGCGGGGTGGCCTGATGGGCACCCTCGGTTGGCTGCTCGACGCCCAGGTGCAGATCGCCGGGTCGCCCGTGCTGGTCCGGGAGATCGTCGGCAACGCGTTCGGGCTGGTCTCCGCGCTGCTCGGGCTGCGTCGGCTGGTCTGGGCGTGGCCGGTCGGCATGATCGGCAACGCGCTGCTGCTCACCGTCTTCCTGGGCGGGGTGTTCGCCACGCCGCAGGCGCACGACCTGTACGGGCAGGCCGGGAGGCAGGTGTTCTTCTTCGCGGTCAGCGTCTACGGCTGGTGGCGCTGGCGGCGCAACCGTCGCACCGACGCCGGGCACGCCGCGGTGCTGCCGCGCTGGGCCACCTGGCGGGAGCGACTGGCGATGCTGCTGGCCGCCGCCGTCGGCACCGCCGCCGCCTACCCGGTGCTCGCCGCGCTGGGCTCCTGGGGCCCGCTGCCGGACGCCTGGATCCTCACCGGCAGCCTGCTTGCGACCTACGGCATGGCCCGCGGCTGGGTGGAGTTCTGGCTGGTCTGGATCGCCGTGGACGCGGTGGGTGTGCCACTGCTGCTGCGCGGCGGGTTCTACCCGTCGGCAGCCATGTACCTGATCTACGGCGCGCTCTGCGCCTGGGGATTCGCCGCCTGGTGGCGCACCTCGCGCGTCACCGGGCCGGCCAAGCCCCGTACGCCCATCTACACGGAGGCCGTCGCATGAGCGAGCGAATCATCAGGCTCAGCCCGTTGGTGTCCCACGGCGCCACCGAGCGCAGCGGAGCGGCGGCATGAGCGCATTCGGGAGTATCGAGCAGGCGATCGCCGAGATCGCGGCCGGACGGCCGGTCGTCGTCGTCGACGACGCCGACCGCGAGAACGAGGGCGACCTGATCTTCGCGGCCGGGCTGGCCACGCCGGAACTGATGGCGTTCATGGTGCGCCACACCTCCGGATACGTCTGCGTGGCGTTGACCGAGAGCGAGGCCGACCGGCTCGACCTGCCGCCGATGCACCACACCAACCAGGACCGGCGCGGCACCGCGTACACGGTGACCGTGGACGCCCGGGAGGGCGTCAGCACCGGCATCTCGGCGGCCGACCGCGCGCACACCAGCCGGCTGCTCGCCGACGCCGCGACCGACCCGACCGACCTGGCCCGCCCCGGGCACGTGGTGCCGCTGCGCGCCCGCGAGGGCGGGGTCCTGCGCCGCCCCGGGCACACCGAGGCCGCCGTCGACCTGACCCGGCTCGCCGCGCTGCGCCCCGCCGGCGTGCTGTGCGAGCTGGTCAACGACGACGGCACCATGATGCGGCTGCCGGACCTGGAGAAGTTCTCCGCCGAGCACGGCCTCACCCTGATCACCATCGCCGACCTGATCGCCTACCGACGGCGCACCGAGAAGCAGGTCGAGCTGGTCGCCGACGCCCGGATGCCCACCCGGCACGGGGTGTTCCGGGCCCTGGGCTACCGCGCCGAGCACGACCCGGCCGAGCACGTCGCGATGGTCCTGGGCGACCTCGGCGACGGCCAGGACGTCCTGGTCCGGGTGCACTCCGAATGCCTGACCGGCGACGTGTTCGGCTCGCTGCGCTGCGACTGCGGCCCCCAGTTGGACGCCGCGCTGGCCCGCGTCGCCCGCGAGGGCCGGGGCGTGGTGCTCTACGTCCGGGGACACGAGGGGCGCGGCATCGGGCTGCTGCACAAGCTCCAGGCGTACCAGTTGCAGGACCAGGGCCGCGACACAGTGGACGCCAACCTCGACCTGGGTCTGCCGGCCGATGCCCGCGACTACGGCACCGGCGCGCAGATCCTCTACGACCTGGGTGTGCGCTCGATGCGGCTGTTGACCAACAACCCGGCCAAGCGGGCCGGGCTGGAGGGCTACGGGTTGACCATCACCGGCCGGGAGGGGCTGCCGGCCGGCGCGCACCCGGAGAACCTGCGCTACCTGCGCACCAAGCGGGACCGGATGGGTCACCTGCTGGAGTTGGGTGAGGCGACCGAGGCGCCGATGGGGCGTCCGGTCGCCAACGACGAGATCGGAGCATGACGATGGCGGGTTTCGGTGAGCCGGGGGTCGACGCGGTGGACGCCGCGGGGCTGACCGTCGGTGTGGTCGCCGCCCGGTGGCACGGCGAGCTGACCGACCACATGCTCGAGCGCGCGGTAGCCGCCGCCGAGGCGTGCGGGGCGCGTTCGGTGGTCGCCCGGGTCGCCGGCTCGGTCGAGCTGCCCGTGGTCGCCCAGGCCCTCGCGCGCCGCTGCGACGTCGTGGTCGCGCTCGGCGTGGTGGTCCGGGGCGCCACCGCCCACTTCGACTACGTCTGCCGTTCGGTCACCGACGGGCTGACCCGGGTGGCGTTGGACGAGGGCAAACCGGTCGCCCACGGGGTGCTCACCGTGGAGACCATCGAGCAGGCCCGGGACCGGGCCGGGCTGCCCGGCTCGGCCGAGGACAAGGGCTGGTCGGCCACCGTCGCCGCGCTCGACGCCGCGCTCGCCGTCCGGGCCGTGGCCGCCGGCAACGCCCAGCGGGTCGGCTTCGGCGGCTGACCCGCCTGCCCGCTGGCGTCCGTGTCGGCTGGCGTGTCGTGTCGGGCTGGCGTGTCGTGTCGGGGTGGCCCTCAGAGCCGGCCGGCCTCGATGATCCGGCGCAGGAACTGCCGCGTCCGGGGCTGCGTCGGCTCGCCGAGCACCTGCTCGGGTGGGCCGCTCTCGACGACCCGTCCCGCGTCGAGAAAGCAGACCTCGTCGGCGACCTCCCTGGCGAAACCCATCTCGTGGGTGGCCAGCACCATCGTCATCCCGTCGGCCTTGAGGTCCCGGATCATCGCCAGCACCTCACCGACGAGTTCCGGGTCCAGCGCCGAGGTCACCTCGTCCAGCAACATCAGTCGCGGCGAGTTGGCCAGCGCCCGCACGATCGCCACCCGCTGCTGCTGCCCGCCCGAGAGCCGGTCCGGGTACGCGTCCGCCCTGGCGCCCAGCCCCACCCGGTCGAGGAGTTCACGGGCCTGCGCCTCGGCCTCCGCGCGGGCCCTCCGGTGCACCCGACGCGGGGCGAGGGTGATGTTCTCCAGCACGCTCAGATGCGGGAACAGGTTGTACGCCTGGAACACCATGCCGATCCGCCTGCGTACCCGGTCGGCGTCCACCCGGGGGTCGGAGATGTCCTCGCCGTCCAGCTCGATGGTGCCGTCGTCGAGGTCGTCGAGGAGGTTCACGCAGCGCAGCAGTGTGGACTTGCCCGACCCGGACGCGCCGATCAGCGCGACCACCTGATGCTCGGCGACCGTCAGGTCGAGCCCGTCGAGCACGACGGTGCCGGCGTACTCCTTGCGCAGTCCCCGGCAGCGCAGCAGCGCCATCACGAGCCTCCCGACTGCCGACGGGCCGAGCGCAGCGTCACCCAGTCGGTGACCGCGATCAGCGGGATCGCGAGCAGCACGAAGAGCACCCCCGCCACGACGTACGGCGTGTAGTTGAACGTCTGCGCCGTGGCGATCTGGGCGGCGCGGACGGCGTCGATCGGCCCGGCGAGCGAGACCAGACCGACGTCCTTCTGCAACGCCACCACGTCGTTGAGCAGCGGCGGTGCCACCCGACGGACCGCCTGCGGCAGGACCACGTGCCGCATCGTCTGCCGGTACGTCAGGCCCAGCGACCGGGCCGCGGCGAGCTGGCTGGGGTGCACCGACTCGATGCCGGCCCGGAACACCTCGGCGAGGTAGCCGCCGTAGGTGAGCACCAGCGCGAGCCCGCCCAGCACCAGCACCGGCGGCATGCCCTGCAGACGCAGCCCCGGCACGCCGAGGGTGAGCAGGTACAGCACGATGATCAACGGCAGGCCGCGGAAGGTGTACGTGTAGCCGGCGGCCAGCGCCCGGACCGGAAAGAAGATCGGCCCGCGCAGCGTGCGCAGCACGGCGATCACCAGCCCGAGCAGCAGCGCGCCGGCCGCGCAACAAACCAGCAGCCGTACGTTGAGCCAGAGCCCGGCCAGCACCGCGGGCAGCGCGTCCCGGGCGATCTCCGGGTCCAGAAAGGACCGCCGCACCCGTTCCCAGCCCGGCGCCCCGGTCACCGCGACGACCAGCAGCGTGCCGAGCGCCGCCGTCGAGGACGCCGCCACCAGCACGCTGAAGACCGTCTGCCGCCGCCGGTACGCGGCCCGCCGCTGCTGGGCCTCGGAGGGGATGTGATCCAGCAGGGTCACCTGAGCTCGGCCGCCCCCGCCACCTGCGCGAGCCACTTCTGCTCCAGCTGGGTAAGCGTGCCCGCCTCGCTGAGCTGCCCGATCGCGCCGCTCACGCAGGACGTCAGCGGGGAGTTCCGGTCCAGCAGCAGCCCGAACGCCTCCGGCACACCCACCTGCGGCACCTGCCCGACGATAGTCGCGTCGGTGATCTCCGCACCGGTGATGTAGAAGGCCGTCGGCAGGTCCACCACGAGACCGTCGAGCTGCCCGTTCTGCAGAGCCTTCTTGGCGTCGTCGTTGCTGTTGTAGACCTGCGGCTTCGCGCTCGGCTTGATCACGTCGGTGATCGCCTGGTAGCTGGTCGTCCCCACCTGGGCGCCGAGCCGGGCGTCGCGCAGGTCGGCCAGCGACGTCCTACCGGCGATCTTCGACGACCTCAGCGCGATGACGCTCTGGCGCACCAGGTAGTACGGCGCGGAGAAGTCCACCGCCTGCTTGCGCTCCTCGGTGATGGAGAACTGGTTGATGTCGAAGTCGAAGGTCTTCGGCCCGGGCGCGATCGCGGAGTCGAACTTGACCCGGGTCCACGTCACGTCGGCGCGGGAGTAGCCCAGCTTCTCGGCCACCGCGTACGCGACGGCGGCCTCGAAGCCCTCGCCGTTGTCCGGCTTGTCCTGTCGGAACCACGGCTCGTAGGCGGGCTGGTCGGTGGCGATGGTGAGCTTGCCCGGCGTACGCGTGGGCAGGCTCTCCTTCGTGCAGGACGGAGCCGCCGTGACATTCGGGGTCGGTGTCTCCTGCTGGGGAGCGCACCCGGCGGTGGCGGCGGCGACGGCACCGGCGAGGGTGAGCGCGACGAGACGAGAGCTGCTGGCCATGGCGGACAGCGTAGAGCTCAACGGGCGTCGATCGAAGATTGTCCCACCATGTTGATAGGGAATTGCCCGCCTGCTGGATGCCGGCGGACCCGGGGGAGGGGCGTCACCCGGGCGGCTGGAAGAATCGCTACCCGTGAAGACGTTCGAGGAGTTGTTCGCCGAGTTGCAGGCCAAGGCCGCAGCGGGCACCCCCGGCTCGGGCACCGTCGCCGCCCTGGAGAAAGGCGTGCATTTCATCGGCAAGAAGGTCGTCGAGGAGGCGGCCGAGTCGTGGATGGCCGCCGAGCACGAGGGGCCGCAGCGCACCGCCGAGGAGATCTCCCAGCTGCTCTACCAGGTCCAGGTCCTGATGCTGGCCAGCGGTCTGGAGCTCAAGGACGTCTACCGACATCTGTGAGTGCCCCCACCCGTTGATCGCCATCCGGATCGAAGGAGCACTCCGTCATGCTGCGTGTCGCCATCCCCAACAAGGGCACCCTGGCCGAACCGGCCGCCCAGATGCTGCGCGAGGCGGGCTACCGCCAGCGCACCGACCCCAAGGACCTCGTCTGCCGTGACGAGGCCAACGACGTCGAATTCTTCTACCTGCGTCCCAAGGACATCGCCACCTACGTCGGCTCCGGCGACCTTGACCTCGGCATCACCGGCCGGGACCTGCTGATCGACTCGGCAGCGCCCGCCGAGGAGGTCGTCGACCTCGCGTTCGGCCGGGCCACCTTCCGCTTCGCCGCCCGCCCCGACGACATCGCCTCCGTACAGGACCTGGGCGGCCACCGGATCGCCACCGCGTACCCGGGGCTCGTCGAGCGGCACCTCGCTGACCTGGGTCTCAAGGCCGAGGTGATCCGCCTCGACGGTGCGGTGGAGAACGCCGTACGCCTCGGCGTCGCCGACGTGGTCGCCGACGTCGTGGAGACCGGCGCCACCCTGCGCCAGGCTGGCCTCGTGGTCTTCGGGGAGCCGCTGCTGCGCTCCTCGGCCGTGCTGGTCCGCCGGGCCGGCGCGCCCGCGCACCAGCAGGCCGAGCAGTTGCTGCGCCGCCTGCACGGCGTGCTGGTGGCCCGCCGCTACGTGATGCTCGCCTACGACGTGCCGGCCGGCCTCCTGGACCGGGCCAGCGGCCTCACCCCGGGCATCGAGTCGCCCACCGTGTCGCCCCTGCACCGCGAGGGTTGGGTGGCCGTGCAGGCGATGGTGCTCCGCGACGACGTGCACCGGATCATGGACGAGCTGTACGACCTGGGCGCCCGCGCCATCCTGGTCACCAACATCCACGCCTGCCGCCTCTGACCATCCGCGTTCCCGGGGCGAGGGTTGCGCCGCAGAGCCCGTCCGGCCCCGCAAGATCGCGCACGAACATGGAAGTAGTGCCCTCCCACCGCCACCGACACCACTACATCCATGTTCGAGCACGATCTTGCGGCGCGGCCCAGTGCGGCGCGGCGCGGTCAGCGCGGTGGGCCGCTGGGGGCGAACGTGCGGGGCGGACCCGATGCGGCGGTGCGCTGAGTGGTGGCTCGGCGGGTGGTGCGGTCGGTCGCCGGGTACGGATGGCAGACTGGTGGGGTGAGTGAAACCGAGCTGGTCCGCCTGAAGCCCCGCCGTATCCGGGTGGTCTGCTGGTCGGCGGCGGTCGCCCTGGTGGTGGTGTTCGCTCTCGTCGCCACCTCGCTGAGCGGGCCGACCGGCGACGGCTACGGCAGTTTCCAGCGCGGTGACCAGATCGCCATGATCGGCCTGGGCGTCTTCGGCGCGCTGGGCTTCCTGTTGTTCACCCGCCCGCGGGTGGAGGCCGACGCGCGGGGCATCCGGGTGCGCAACGTCATCAGCTCGTACGAGCTGCCCTGGGAGGTCGTGCGGGGGGTCCGCTTCGACCGGGGCGCGCCGTGGGCCAGCCTGGAGCTGCACGACGACGACCTGCTGCCGATGGTCGCCCTGCAGGCCGCCGACAAGGAACTGGCCGTCGACGGGGTCCGTGCCCTGCGCCGGCTGCACGAGGCGCACCTGGCCCGCCTCGCCGAACGCGCGGCAGGCCGCTGACTCCGCGCCGCCCGATCCGCACGGCTGAGCCGGTCCGGCCTCGGGTGGAACGCGGGGAAGCCGTGCGCCAGAAACAACCCAGAAAACCAGAAGCCAGGGAACCAGAACCGGAACCGGAAAACGGAACCCGTGACGCCCCGGGTGTCCCGGTTTGGGCGCGCCCGGGGGCGGGGTGTAGTGTTGTGGGGTCGACCAGGCTGTCTCCGCGTGCGAGCAGACAGCCACGAAAGCGGAGCGCCTGCTCCCACCCGAGTCGCCGCCACGGTGGCCGGGTCCGGTCCCCGGTTCCGGGTGCGTCCCGGTTCCGGATGCGCGATCCTGTGATCGTGCTGACCGGTCGAGCGGGCCCTGGCATGCGCCGGGGCCTTCTGCTTTCCAGGATGACCCCCACCCGGGGGCCGCGAGGGTCGGCAACTGAGCAGAAACGACTCGAGGAGGCCCCATCAGCGTCGAACCACGCGTGAACGATCAGATCCGGGCACGTGAGGTCCGACTGGTCGGCCCCGAGGGTGAGCAGGTGGGCATCGTCCCGCTGGAGCGCGCCCTTCAGCTGGCCGCGGACGTCGATCTGGACCTGGTCGAGGTTGCGCCGATGGCGCGCCCGCCGGTGTGCAAGCTCATGGACTTCGGCAAGTTCAAGTACGAGAGCGCACTCAAGGCGCGCGAAGCGCGGCGTAACCAGCAGCAGACCGTCATCAAGGAAATGAAGCTTCGGCCGAAGATCGACCCGCACGACTACGAGACCAAGAAGGGTCACGTGGTGCGGTTCCTCAAGGCGGGCGACAAGGTCAAGGTGACGATCATGTTCCGTGGTCGCGAGCAGAGTCGCCCGGAGCTGGGTTACCGGCTCCTGCGTCGGCTCGAGTCCGAGATCACGGACCTGGGATACGTCGAGGCCGCTCCGAAGCAGGACGGTCGAAACATGATCATGGTTCTCGCTCCGCATCGGGCCGTCAAGGCCTCCGCGGTCGCCGCTACGGCGTCCCGCGGTGCACCTCGGGACCGGGGGGCGGACGAGTCCGCGCCGGCCACCGATGAGACCGCGGCGGGCGGCGAGACCGCAGCAGCCGTTGACGGTGGCACCGCCACCGACACCAGCGGCGAGTAACAGGGGAGAGACGTTCCACATGCCGAAGATGAAGAGCCACACGGGTATGGGTAAGCGGGTCCGGGTCACCGGCAAGGGCAAGATCGTTGCCCAGCAGGCTGGCCTGCGCCACAACCTGGAGAAGAAGCCCTCCACCCAGACCCGCCGGCTGACCGGCACGGTCGTGCTGGCCAAGGCCGACGTCAAGCGCATCAAGAAGCTGCTCGGCCGCTGACGCGCGCCACCTTTACGTAAGAAGGAGTTGAGATGGCACGCGTCAAGCGGGCTGTGAACGCCCAGAAGAAGCGTCGTACCCTGCTGGAGACCGCGAGCGGTTACCGCGGTCAGCGCTCCCGGCTGTACCGCAAGGCCAAGGAGCAGGTGCTGCACTCGATGCAGTACGCCTACCGGGACCGTCGCGACCGCAAGGGCGACTTCCGGCAGCTGTGGATCCAGCGGATCAACGCGGGCGCCCGTGCGAACGGGATGACCTACAACCGCCTGATCCAGGGCCTGCGTCTGGCCGGCATCGAGGTCGACCGCAAGATCCTGGCCGACATGGCTGTCAACGACGCCGCCTCGTTCGCGGCGATCGTCGAGCTGGCCCGGGCCGCGGTCACGGCCGAGGGCACCGGCGGCGCGGCGGCTCAGGCCGCCTGATCCCCACGCACCAGAGCGAGGCGTCTCCCGTGTCGGCACCGCCGTCCGGGGGGCGCCTCGATCGTGCCGGAGGAGCGCACACCATGGCCTTCACCCCGCGTACCCCCAGGGTTGTCGCCGCCCGCCGTCTGCAACGCCGCCGGGACCGCGACGCCACAGGCCGGTTCCTGGCAGAGGGCCCCCAGGCGGTCCGCGAGGCCCTGGCGCGGCCGGGGGTGGTCACCGAATTGTTTGGTACGCCCACCGCGCTGGACCGGCACCCGGAGCTGGCCGCCACGGCGGCCCGCGCCGACGTGCCCGTCTCCGAGGTGACCGACGACGCTCTCGCCGCGCTGGCCGAGACCGTCGCCCCGCAGGGGCTGGTCGCGGTCTGCCGGCACCTCGACGTGTCGTTGGAGCAGGCCCTCGCCGGTGCTCCCCGGCTGGTGGCGGTGCTCGCGGAGATCCGCGACCCGGGCAACGCCGGCACTGTGCTGCGCACCGCCGACGCGGCCGGTGCGGGGGCGGTGGTCTTCGCCGGCGACGCCGTCGACCCGTACAACGGCAAGTGTGTGCGGGCGTCCGCCGGCAGCCTCTTCCACGTCGACGTGGTCCGCGCGCCCGACCCGGTCGAGGTGGTCGACGCGCTGCGCGCCGCCGGGCTGTCGATCTTCGCGACCACGGGGTACGGCGACAGCGACCTGGACGACCTGACCGACTACGGACGGCTCGTCGGGCCCACCGCCTGGCTGTTCGGCTCGGAGGCGCACGGCCTGCCCGAGGCGTTGACCGCCGCCGCTGACGCCCGCGTGCGGGTGCCGCTGTACGGGCGCGCGGAGAGCCTCAACCTGGCTGCCGCAGCCGCGGTATGCCTGTACGCTTCAGCGAGAGCACAGCGCTGAGGCATGCCCGGCGCGACTGACAGCAGGGGAGACCGTCCGCCCATGAACGCGCCACGGCGTTCGTTTAGCCAGCCCGCCGGTGTCGGCGGGCGGCGGGCCTGACCTGCTCCCTGCGCAACTCCTACCGGCGGGCTGCGGCACAGCCGCGCGTCCGTAGACTCGCCTAGCCGCCCCGGTGAGGGCTGGCGCCGCCGTGAGGGAGTGCCCGTACGCCATGAGCTACCGCAACGATCCGTACGACCCGAAGCAGGTCGCCCTGCTCGACCCCGCCGCCCTGGCCGAGGCCGTCGCGGACGCCACGAAGGCGTTCGAGGCCGCCGCCGACCCGGATGCCCTGGCCGCGCTGCGGTCGGTGCACCTGGGTGACAGGTCACCCGTCTCCCTGGCCCGCCGGGAGATCGGTGCGTTGCCGCCTGCCGCGAAGTCCGACGCCGGTAAGCGGGTCAACGAGGCCCGCCGGGCGATCGAGTCCGCGTACGCCGAGCGCGCCGAGGTGGTGGAGCGCGAACAGGCCGAGCGCGTGCTCGTCGAGGAGCGGGTGGACGTCACCCTGCCGTACGACAGGCGTCCGCGCGGCGCCCGGCATCCACTGAGCACCCTGATGGAGTCGATAAGCGACCTGTTCGTCGGGATGGGCTACGAGGTGGCCGAGGGGCCCGAGGTCGACCTGGAGTGGGTCAACTTCGACGCGTTGAACATCCCCGCCGACCACCCGGCGCGCGGGTTGATGGACACGTTCCACATCGCGCCGGAGGGTTCCGGCCTCGTTCTCCGTACGCACACGTCGACGGTGCAGACCCGCACCATGCTCAGCCGCAAGCCGCCGATCTACGTGATCGTGCCCGGCCGCGTCTACCGCACCGACGAGATCGACGCCACGCACAGCCCGGTGTTCCACCAGGCCGAGGGCCTCGTCGTGGACAAGGGCATCACGATGGCGCACCTGCGGGGCACGCTCGACCACTTCGCCCGGGCGATGTTCGGCCCGGAGGCGAAGACCCGGTGGCGGCCGCACTACTTCCCGTTCACCGAGCCGTCGGCGGAGTTCGACGTGTGGTTCCCGGAGCACCGCGACGGCCCGCAGTGGGTCGAGTGGGGTGGCTGCGGCATGGTCAACCCGCGCGTGCTGCGCGCCTGCGGCGTCGACCCGGAGGTCTACTCCGGATTCGCCTTCGGCATGGGCATCGACCGGACCCTGATGGTCCGGCACGGGGTCAGCGACATCCGCCATCTCTTCGAGGGCGACGTGCGGTTCAGCCGGGCGCTCGGGACCGGGGCGTAGGGCGATGCGGGTACGAGACACGGGAACGGTGGTCTGAAGTCATGCGAGTTTCTGTCAGTTGGCTGCGGGAGTACGTCGACCTCCCCGCCGACCTGCCCACCGGTGATCTGGAGCAGGCCCTTGTCGACCTCGGCATCGAGGTCGAGTCCGTGGTGGACCTGGCCGCGTCGGTCACCGGTCAGCTCGTCGTCGGCGAGGTGCGCGAGATCGAGGAGCTGACCGGCTTCAAGAAGCCGATCCGGTTCTGCCGGGTGGACGTGGGCGCCGCCAACGGCACAGGCGAGCGCCAGGAGATCGTCTGCGGGGCGCGCAACTTCGCCGTCGGTGACCGCGTGGTGGTGATCCTGCCCGGCGGTGTGCTGCCCGGCGGGTTCGCCATCGGCGCCCGCAAGACGTACGGGCACAACTCGGCGGGCATGATCTGCTCGGCGAAGGAGCTGGGCCTGGGCGACGACCACTCCGGCATCATCGTGCTGCCGCCGGACGTGGCCGCCAAGCCGGGCGACGACGCCCGCCCGGTCGTGGGCCTCGACGACGTCGTGCTCGAGCTGGAGATCACCCCGGACCGGGGGTACGCGCTGAGCCTGCGCGGCCTGGCCCGGGAGCTGTCGCACGCGTTCGACGTGCCGTTGCGCGACCCGGCCCTCGCGCCCGCGCCGCGCGGCACCGAGACGCCCGCGTACCCGGTGGAGGTCCGTGACACGGTCGGCTGTGACCGATTCACCGCCCGCCTGGTCCGCGGCGTCGACCCGACCGCGCCCACCCCGGCGTGGATGGCCCAGCGGCTCGTCACCGCCGGCATCCGCAGCATCTCGCTGCCTGTCGACATCACCAACTACGTGATGTTGGAGCTGGGCCAGCCCATGCACGCGTTCGACGCCGACCGGATCGTCGGGCCGCTCGTGGTCCGCCGCGCCGAGGCGGGGGAGAAGCTGACCACCCTGGACGGGGTCAACCGGGTGCTCACCGCCGACGACATGGTCATCTGCGACGACACCGGGCCGATCTCCCTCGCGGCGGTGATGGGCGGCGAGACGAGCGAGGTCGACACCGGAACCACCACCAACGTGCTCTTCGAGGCGGCGCACTGGGACCCGGCCATGGTCGGCCGGACCGCGCGCCGGCACAAGCTGTTCAGCGAGGCCGCGAAGCGCTGGGAGCGGGGTGTCGACCCGGCCGTGCCGCTTGTCGCGCTGGAGCGGGCCGTCGGGCTGCTCACCGAGCACGGCGGCGGCACCCCGAGCGCCGAGATCCTGGACATCGACCACGTCCGGCCGCGTACCCCGATCACCCTGCCGGCGGACCTGCCCACCCGGCGGGTCGGCGTCGAGTACCCGCCGGCGCGGGTCGTCGCCCTGCTGGAACGGGTCGGCTGCACCGTCGCGCAGGGCACGGACCGGCTGTCCGAGGACCCGGGCGCGGTCGGCGTGGCCAGCGGCGCGGGGACGGCGCTCAGCGTCACCCCGCCGACCTGGCGACCCGACCTGACCGACCCGGCCGACCTGGTCGAGGAGGTCGTGCGCCTCGACGGGTACGACAAGGTGCCGTCGGTGCTGCCGACCGCACCCCCCGGTCGCGGCCTGACCCCCCGGCAGCGTCGCCGCCGGGCCGTCGCCTGGTCGCTTGCCGAGCGGGGGTACGTGGAGGTCCTCGCACACCCGTTCGTGTCGCCGGAACTCGCCGACCAGCTCGGCCTGCCCGCCGACGATCCGCGCCGACCCGCGGTGCGCCTGGCCAATCCGCTGTCCGAGGAGGAGCCGCTGCTGCGCACCACGCTGCTCGGCCCGCTGCTCGGCATCCTCAAGCGCAACCTCGGGCGGGGTCACCGCGACCTCGCCCTCTACGAGATCGGCGCGGTCTTCCACCCGCGCCCCGGTGCCGGCAGCCCGCCCGCGATGGGCGTGGACCGGCGGCCCACCGACGAGGAGTTCGCCGCGGCCGACGCGGTGGTGCCGGCGCAGCCGGTGCACGTAGCGGTGGTCCTCGCCGGGGACATCGACCCGGCCGGCTGGTGGGGCGCCGGTCGACCGGCCGGCTGGGCGGACGCCATCGAGGCGGCGCGTGACGTGCTGGCCGCCTCCGGGATCCCGGACGAGCGGGTCGAGGTACGCGCGGCCGAGTACGCGCCGTGGCACCCCGGCCGCTGCGCCGAGCTGCGGGTCGACGACGCGGTCGTCGGACACGCCGGTGAGCTGCACCCGGCCGTGGTGGCGGCGCTGGAGCTGCCCCGGCGCACCTGCGCCATGGAACTGGACCTCGATGCGCTGCCGCCGACCCCGGTAACGCCCGCGCCGACGGTGTCCGGCTTCCCGCCGGCCCTGATCGACGTGGCCCTGGTGGTGGACGACTCGGTGCCGGCCGAGCAGGTACGCCGCGCGCTGGAGGCAGGCGCCGGCGAGCTGCTGGAGGACGTGCGGCTCTTCGACGTGTACTCCGGCGCGCAGCTCGGCGAGGGCCGCCGGTCACTGGCGTACAAGCTGACCTTCCGGGCTCCGGACCGGACGCTGACCGTCGAGGAGGCCGTGGCGGCCCGGGACGCGGCGGTTGCGGTAGCGGCCGAGCGCTTCGGAGCGATTCTGCGCGGCGCCTGACGGATCGGATCCTACGTCCCGTGGGTGGCGGAAGAGCCTGGTAGCGCAGCAACGATCGAGGCCCTGACCTGGGTGTCAATCCCGGGTCGGGGCCTTGTTCGTGCCCTGCGGCGGGTTGGTCGCTCAAGAACCGGTGGACTGTCGATTACCGCATCCAGGGAAATCTATCCAGCTTAGAGTCGTGTGATTGACTTCTGTTCCGGGCCAGGAAGCACATCAGTGACACTGCAGATGCGCCAGCGATCCACGCAGGGTGACCGTGAGGGGCGGCTCAACCACTGTGACGGGCGTGAGGATCGGTCGTCGAGCTGCTCAGGGTGGATACGAGGTGACTCACACGAGGGACGACGGTCGGCCCCGGCAGGGCGTGTCGGCCGGATCCGACACGTACGCGGCGCACCATCGGACGATCGATGGCCACCTCGGCAGGCCTGTCATTCCCCTTCAGCGGGACCCGAGACGGCGCGGCAGATTGCGCGCCTTCGTCTCGTCGACCTTCACGGATCTGCGGGAGTGCCGGGAGCAGGTGCGCAAGGCGCTCCAGCGGCTGGGCGTCGAAGACGTGGCCATGGAGACCAACACGGCCGAGGAGGCCCGACCGGTCGACCTGTCCCTGGCGGACGTACGATCATGCGACGTCTACATTGGATTGTTCGCCTGGCGGTACGGCTTCATCCCGGAGGGACATCAGCACTCGATAACCGAGCTGGAGTATCGGGCCGCTGGTGCCGCCGGCATTCCTCGGCTGATCTTTCTGCTGCGGGAGGACGCGCCATGGCCTCCGACGTTGATGGATCTCGGCAATCCCGCCCAGGACCGGATCCGGGCGCTCAGGTCCGAACTGGCGACGGCACACGTCTGCGAGTTCTTCAGCTCCGCGCAGGACCTCCGCCCTGCGGTGTCGGAGGCGGTCAGCCGATGGATGCAGAGCACGGTCCGCGGCGCGGATGCCGAATTGGGTGTCACCGCCGCCACCGTCACTGCATGGGATGCCTACAAGCGTCGGTTAACGGAGCAGTACCGACGGCTCGACCTCGATGCGTTGACTCCGCCAGACCGGGAGGAGTACCTGCAGATACAGTTGCGCGAGGTCTTCGTCGAGCCCACTGTGCGCGAGGATGTGCCGCCGGCCGAGTTGTCCAAGGAACTTCAGCGCAAGCTGCAGGACGCCGCCGAACTGTCGTCCGCGGACGTACCGAAGGGTATGGACCGTCAGGACTTGGAGGACGCGCGGCGGACCTACCGGGCGCGGCCCGCGACGCCGGCCTTCGACGTGCTGACCTCGGTCGCGCAGCGGGCCTGCGTCCTCCTCGGTGACCCGGGGGCGGGCAAGTCCACCCTGGCCCGGTACGTCAGCCTGGCGTTGATCGACGAGCGGCCCGGCGACCGGCTCGAACCCCTGCACGGGTACCAGCCGGTGCTTGTCGAGCTGCGTGAGTACGCCCTGCACCGACAGAAGTACGAGACGTTCACCGAGTATCTGGCTTACCGGCACCGGTCGGACGGGTTGGGAGTTCCCGCCGAGGTTTTCGACGGGTACCTGACGCACGGCGGCCGGGCTCTCATGATCTTCGACGGCTTGGACGAGTTGTTCGACCAGCGGGAGCGGGAGGCCATCTCGCTTCAGATCGCCGGATTCGCCGCCGCATATCCGCAGGTCCGGATCCTCGTCACGTCGCGGATCATCGGCTATCGCCCCAGAGTCCTGCGGGACGCCGGGTTTGGCCTGTACACCGTCCAGGATCTCGATCCCCGGCAGGTCGACGCGTTCCTCGGGTCCTGGTACGAACTGGCTCTGCACGACCGGCCGGCGATGGCCGCGGAGCGCCGCCAGCGCCTGGCCTCGGCCATCTCCGAATCACCGCCCATTCGGGAACTCGCCGGCAATCCGCTGCTGCTGACAATCCTGGCGATCATCGGCAAACACCAGGAGCTACCGCGTGAACGGTGGAAGGTCTACGACCACGCGGCGAGCGTGCTCGTGCAGCACTGGGACATCAACAAGCACCTCAGCGATGCCCGAATCGACGCGGCGATCATCCGTGAGGACGACAAGAAGGAACTCCTGAGGCTTCTGGCGCATCGGATGCAGGAGGGTGTCCGCGGCCTCGCCGGAAATCACCTGTGGGAGGACGATCTCTTAACGGAGATACGGAACTACCTTCGGTTCCGGTTCCAGTACGGCGAGGCCCACGCCACCGCGGTCGCCACGGTGATGATCGAGCAGTTCCGGACCCGCAACTTCGTCCTGGCGCGATACGGCTCCGGCGTGTACGGCTTCGTGCACCGGGCCCTCCTGGAGTTCTTCTGCGCCAGCGAGATCGTCTTCCGGTTCGAGAAGACCCGTGAGCTGACCGAGGCGGACCTGACCTCGAAGGTCTACGCAGCGCACTGGGAGGATCCCGCCTGGGCGGAGGTCCTCCGGCTCATCGCCGGCATGGTCGACGCGACGATCGCCGACCAACTCGTCACCTATCTGCTCACGGAAGCAAGACCGAGCCGGTCGACCGTGCTGGACCGGCCGCCCCTCGGCGCCGTGGTGCTGGCCGTGCAGTGCCTTGCCGAGGTCAGGAACCTGGGCGCCGCAGCGGGCTCGGCCGAGCTCGTGCTGCGATCGGTCATTGACCTGCTCCGCTGCCCGACGCGCTCGTTCAAGGACGACCGCCACGGGGCCCGAATGGACACGATCCTTCCGATCATCGCCGCGATCGGCGCCCGGTGGCCGGGCCGAGAGATCTACCTGGACTGGTTCCGCGCTCAGGGTCGTCGCGCCACGCTGCGTCCCGCGGTGCAGCACGCGGCCAGGATCGCCGCCGCGCTCTTTCCCGATTCGCCGGACATCGCGGGCCTGCTCGCGGAAGACGCCGTCACCGGTGCCAGTGCGCAGCAACGCCGTGCTTGTCTGCTCGGTCACGCGGCGGCATGGACCGACGCCCCGCAGACCCGGCAACTGGTAAACCGCAGCCTCCGCGATCCCGCTCTCGTCGTTCGCAGAGCGGCGATCGAGGTCCTCACCACCCACTGGCCTGCTGCGTCCCATACGCTCGACGCCCTTCTTGTGATGGTGCGGGACGTGCACGCCGACGTCCGCAAGGACTCACTGGATGCACTGAACGTCCACTGGAGTGACGCCACCGCGACATATCCCGTCTTCCTGGGCCGGGCGGCACGCGACCCGAGCCGGCAGGTCCGCCAAGCGGCAGTGGAGTGCCTGGGCAGCCGCTGGCCGGACCGTCCCGAAGCCCGGACAGCGCTGCGCGCGGCGTGCAGCGATCCCGCCTGGGAGGTCCGCCGTGCGGCAGTCCAGGCAATGGCGACCCGTCTGACGAAGCAGGACGACACGTACGTGGCAGTCCGGCACGCGCTCGCGGACTCCGACGAAGACGTCCGCGCGGCCGCCGTGGAGGCACTGTCCAGCCGGTGGTCGGACCACCGGGACACGTTGCCGATGGTGTGTCGCGCAGCCGAGGACATCGACGACACCGTGCGCAAGGCAGCTCTCGGCGCGCTGCTGGCACGGTGGCCCGATCACGCCAGCACGCACGCCGTTCTCGACCGGCTGACCACCGACCTCAACGGTGAGGTCCGCTGCACCGCCATCGAGGCGGCCCTGCGGCGTCAGCGGCCGCCCGACCCGGTCGCGGCCCTTCTCCACGAGACGGCGCGGGACGCCAGCGACGATGTCCGCCGATCCACCGTCGAAGCCCTCGCCCGGAGTTGGCCCGAGGAGCACGCAAGCCGCAGCGCGTTCCTGCACGCGCTCACCGACCCCAGCCCCGATGTGCGCAAGGCCGCGATAGCCGCGTTGGCCGAACACTGCGTCGAGCACCCGCACACGCGGACCGCCCTCGCGCGGGCGGTCGTCGACCTCGATGCCGGGGTACGCGAGGCCGCGTTCCGGGCCACCGCCACCTACTGGGCGGACGACCCGGCGCTGCGCGGCGTGTTGGTTCGGGCGACCCGTTCCGACAGTTGGCGGTTGCGGCAGATGGCCGTGGAATCCCTGGTCGCCTGCTGGCCGACCGCACCGGAGACGATTGCCGCCCTGGCCCATGGTTGCCGGGACGAAGCCGGAATCGTCCGCCAGACAGCGATCGAGGCACTCGCGGCTGACCTCGGCGCGTCCCCCGCACACCAGGCGATCGTGCTGGCGGCCACCCGGGACGGCCATCACGGCACCCGCATCGCCGCGATCGACGCCATGGCCGCCACGTGGACGGCTTCCTGGCGGTCGAGGAACGCGGTACACGCGGCGCTGCGTTCACCTGACGCGGCGGTCCGGTGTACCGCGGTCCTCACCCTCGCCATGCGGTGGCCCGACCAGGCCACGACCTGGCGCGCTGTTCAACGCTGTCTCATCGACGGAAGCGCAGATGTACGAACAGTCACACTCGACATCCTCGCCGCGCACCGGGCCGATCGGCCGGAGGCGGTCGATGCTTTTCTTCGCGCTACCCGTGATCCGGAGAGCTTGATCCGGGGCCAGGCACTGCACGCACTCGCGGCCACCTGGAGCCAGCATCGCGGAACAGAGGAGGCACTGGTCCGGGCGCTCCGCGATCCGCACGAGAACGTACGCCAGACGGCGCTGGAGACGCTGGCGTTGCGTACTGAGCCGGACGACCGGATCCACGCCGCGCTGTGTGAGGCCAGCCGTGACCGGAACTGGGGGGTACGCCGGGCGGCCCTGGACACGTTGGCCGCCCGGTGGGACGGACATCCGGGGAGCCTGGTCGCGGTCGGCGACGCGTCGCTGGATCCCGACGACAACGTCCGGTCCGCGGCCCTGGTCGCGCTGGCCACCCGCTGGGCTGACCATCCCGATACCCGCGGCCGGATCGAGAGCGGCCTTCGTGACCACAGTTCCCACGTCCGCCGCACCTGCTTCGAGTTCCTGGCCGTCAGGTGGCGGGACGATGCACGGACTCGGGAGGTGGTCCGCCGGGCTCAACGGGACCTGGACTGCGACATCCGGTGGATGGCCGCCACGGCACCCGAGGTGTTCGGTGGCGGCTCCGATCGGGTGGTGCGGGTGGAAGACGCCGTGGCTGCCACCCGGCACGAGAACAACGTCCACCGTCTCGCCGGTCTTCAGGCGCTGCTCATGCATTGGCCGGATCAGCCGGAGGCGTTCGCCGCCGCGCGGGCCGCGGTCGTCGACGCGACCATGGGGCTGGTCCGGGCGACCGCGCTCCATGCCCTCGGTGCGCGCTGGTCCGCTGATCCCGAGTCCGGGGCGACCGTGTTGCGGGCTGCCACCCACCCGGATCCGGACGTCCGGGGGAGCGCGGTGCGGGCGTTGGGGTGCTGGTGGCCGACGCATCCGGAGGCGCGGCCCATATTCCACCGGGCGGTCCGTTCCGGGACGGCCAAGGCCGCCGTCGCGGCGCTCCAGGCGCTTGTCGAACATCTGCCGGATCATCCGGACACGTTCGCGGCGGTGCTCGGCGCGACGCGACATCCGCAACCGGATGTGCGCCAGGCCGCCCTGCGGGCCTTGACCGCCTGGTGGCACGAGCACCCCGAGACGGTGAACGCGCTCTGCCGAGCGGCCGCGGAGGCACACGAAAGGGTGCGCGCCGATGCCGTGCAGACGCTGACGAATCACTGGTCCGGCAATCCCCACACGCTCGCCGTCCTGCGTCGGGCGACGGACGATCCGGATGCCGATGTGCGGGCGGCCCGCCGCGACGCCGTGGCCCGGCAACAACGGGGACCGCTGCCGACCAGGGCCGAAACGTACCGGTCCACCCGCGCTCCGAGCTGGATCGTCCGATTCGACAGCCTGACCGCGATCACCGCTCGCTGGCCCGACGATCCGGAAACCCTGCGAGCGGTTCGCCGGCTCTCCGCCGATGGTGACGCCGAGGTCCGGCACCACGCCATCAGTGTGCTGGCCGGCCTCTGGTCGGACCGACCGGCGACGCTCCGTACCGTCCAGGACGCGACGACCGACGTGGACTGGTGGGTCCGGTACGGAGCAGTGCAGGTGTTGGTGCGGAGATGGCCGGATCACCCCGCGACCTTCGGCCTCGTTCACGCGGCCGCCACAGACCCGGATCAGCTCGTGCGTTCCCTGGCCATCATTCTCCTGGCCACGCGCTGGCTCGACCGCGCCGAGGTCCTGCCGACGGTGGCTGCCGCGGCGACGGCCGACGCGAACAACGGGGTGGGTCAGCAGGCGGTGGTGGTGCTGGGCGCCGCCTGGCCCGAGGCGCCCGAGATTGTGTCGGCCATCCGCGTCGCGACATGCAGCCCGCGCATGTACACGCGATGGGTGGCCAACGAGGCGCTCACCGCGTGGGGTGGGTCCGCCGCAGGTCCGCACACCCCTCGGCTCGCTGGGCCGGCCGCGCTGCTGGCCGCGGTACGAAGCCGCAACCACGCGGCCCGATGCGAGGCCCTCCAGGAACTGGCCGGCCGATTCGCCGACCATCGGGACACCCTGCCGGCGTTGCGCCGGGCCGCCGCATCATCCTGTCCGGGCGTCCGATACGTCGCGATGAGCGCGATCCTCTCCGCCTGGGCCGATCGTGTCGACACCCCGGCGTACCTTCGCCGGGCCACCGCCGATCCGGACCCCGCCGTACGCCGTAGCGCACTGGCCCACCTGGCAAGCAACTGGCCGCAGTCCCCGACGACGCTCGCCGCGCTCAGGCAGGGGGCGCGGGATGATGACATGGACAACCGGACCTCCGCGATAGCCTCGCTCCTCCTGGTGGCGCCGGACGCGGACCTGGCGACGGAAACGCGACCGCCGGTGGAGGGGGAGAACGACGACGTGTATGGGTTCCTGCGAAAGTGGCTCGAGTGGCGGGGCCGCACCACCGCCACCGCCGATTTGGACGGGTAACTTTGCGGGAACCCCCGTCGAGCAACGAGCCGAACGCCTCATCGCCATGCATTACTCTGCATGAACTTGCAGCGCGCCCTCATTGTTTGTTAACCTCCCCTGCATAGTCATGCGGAGGTGGGTATGGGGATCCGAGTCGCGGTCGCCGGTGCGAGCGGGTACGCCGGGGGTGAGCTGCTGCGCCTGATCGCCGGGCACCCGGAGTTCGACCTGGTCGCCGCCACCGCGCACAGTCAGGCCGGGCATCGCGTCGATGTGGTGCACCCGCAGCTCACCGGGCTCGACCTGGTGCTCGGGGAGACCGACGCGGCGACCCTGGCCGACGCCGATCTGGTCTTCCTGGCCCTGCCGCACGGCGAGTCGGCGGCCCTCGCGGCCCACCTGCCGTCCGAGGTGCGTGTCGTCGACCTGGGCGCCGACCACCGGTTGGCCGACCCGTACGCCTGGGCGCAGTACTACGGCGGTACGCACGCCGGGCAGTGGACCTACGGCCTGCCTGAGCTGCCCGGCCAGCGGGAGTTGATCGCCGGCTCCACCCGGGTGGCGAACACGGGCTGCTACGCGGCGGCGATCACGCTGGCGCTCGCCCCGCTCATCGCGGACGGCGCGGCCAACCCGGCCGACGTGGTGGTGGTCGCCGCCTCCGGCACGTCGGGCGCGGGGCGGGCGGCGAAGCCACACCTGCTGGCCAGCGAGGTGATGGGTGACCTGTCGCCGTACCGGGTCGGCACCCACCAGCACGTACCAGAGATCAAGCAGGCGTCCGGCGCGACCGGGCTGTCGTTCACGCCGGTCCTGGCGCCGATGCCGCGCGGCATCCTCGCCACGGTGACCGCGACGCCGGCGCGTGGCGTCGACCCGCAGGAGGTGCTGGCGCGGGCGTACGCCGACGCGCCGTTCGTGCACGTGCTGCCGGAGGGCCGCTGGCCGCATACGGCCGCCACGCTGGGTTCCAACGCGTGCCACCTCCAGGCGACCGTCGACGTCGACTCGGGCCGGCTGATCGTGCTGAGCGCGCTGGACAACCTGGGCAAGGGCGCGGCCGGTCAGGCCGTGCAGAACGCCAATCTCATGCTGGGCCTGCCGGAGACGACGGGCCTGTCGATCTGGGGAGTCGCACCATGAGCGTCACCACCCCTCGGGGGTTCCGGGCGGCCGGGGTGGCCGCCGGGTTGAAGGCCAGTGGCGGCGCGGACGTCGCTCTGGTGGTCAACGACGGCCCCGACGCCGGTGTGGCAGGTGTCTTCACCACCAACAGGGTCAAGGCAGCGCCGGTGCTCTGGAGCCAGCAGGTCGTGCAGGGCGGTGTGGTGCGGGCGGTGGTGCTCAACTCCGGCGGCGCCAACGCCTGCACCGGCCCGGGCGGCTTCCAGGACACGCACGCGACCGCCGAGCACACCGCCTCCGCGCTGAGCGCGGTCAGCCCGCGGCTGCTCCTCGGTGCCGGGGAGGTGGCGGTCTGCTCCACCGGCCTGATCGGCGAGCGGTTGCCGATGCCGAAGCTGCTGCCCGGTGTCCGTTCGGCGATCCGGGGGTTGTCCAGGGACGGTGGTCTGGCCGCCGCCGAGGCCATCATGACCACCGACACCCGGCCGAAGACCACTGTGGCCCGGGGCAGCGGCTGGACGGTCGGCGGGATGGCCAAGGGCTCCGGCATGCTCGCGCCGGGGATGGCCACCATGCTCTGCGTGCTCACCACGGATGCGGTGGCCGGGCCGGCCACGCTGGACGAGGCGTTGCGGGCGGCCACCCGGGTCACGTTCGACCGGGTCGACTCGGACGGCTGCATGTCCACGAACGACACCGTGCTGCTGCTGTCCAGTGGCGCGAGTGGCATCGAGCCGACGCCGGCCGAGCTGGCCGCCGCGGTCACCGCGGCCTGCCACGACCTGGCCCAGCAGCTCATCGCCGACGCGGAGGGCGCCACGAAACAGGTCGCCATCGACGTGGTGGGCGCGGCGAGCGAGGACGACGCGGTCGAGGTGGGTCGGTCGGTGGCCCGCAGCAACCTGGTCAAGACCGCGCTGTTCGGCAACGACCCGAACTGGGGTCGGATCCTCGCCTCGGTCGGCACCACGGCCGCCGCCTTCGAGCCGGACGAGGTGGACGTGGCGGTCAACGGCGTGTGGCTGTGCCGGGGCGGTGCCGCCGCCGAGGACCGCTCGAAGGCCGACCTCACCGGGCGGGACGTGACCATCCGGATCGACCTGCACGCCGGCGACTCGACCGCGACGATCTGGACCAACGACCTGTCCCACGCGTACGTGCACGAGAACTCGGCGTATTCGACATGAGTCTCAGTAGTGATCTCACCCGCGCGCAGGTCAAGGCGGAGACGTTGATCGAGGCGCTGCCGTGGTTGGCGCGTTTCTCCGGTTCGACTGTGGTGGTGAAGTACGGCGGCAACGCCATGACGGACCCGGAGTTGCAGCGGGCGTTCGCCGCCGACATGGTCTTCCTGCGGTACGCCGGCCTCAAGCCGGTGGTGGTGCACGGGGGAGGTCCGCAGATCTCGGCCATGCTGGGCCGGCTCGGCATCGCCAGTGAGTTCCGTGGTGGTCTGCGGGTGACGACCGCCGAGGCGATGGACGTCGTCCGGATGGTGCTGGTCGGGCAGGTGGGTCGGGAGTTGGTCGGGCTGATCAACTCGCATGGTCCGTTCGCCGTGGGCCTGTCGGGTGAGGACGCCCGGCTGTTCACCGCTGTGCGCCGGCCGGCGTACGTGGACGGGCAGCCGGTGGACGTCGGCCAGGTCGGCGACGTCGAGTCGGTGGACGTGTCGGCGGTGACCGACCTGATCGACGCCGGCCGGATCCCGGTGATCTCGACTGTCGCGCCGGACGTCGACGGGGTGCTGCACAACCTGAACGCGGACACGGCCGCCGCCGCTCTGGCGATCGCGTTGCGGGCCCGCAAGCTCGTGGTGCTCACCGACGTGGCCGGCCTGTACGCCGACTGGCCGGACACCACAAGCCTGGTTTCCGAGATCACCACTGACGACCTGGCGAAGCTGCTGCCCAGCCTCGAGTCGGGGATGGTTCCCAAGATGGAGGCCTGCCTGCGGGCGGTGCGCGGGGGAGTGCCCGCCGCGCACGTCGTCGATGGTCGGGTGGCGCACTCCACGTTGCTTGAGGTGTTCACCTCGGAAGGGTTCGGAACGATGGTGATCGGGTCATGACCGCGCTGACGCAGCGCTGGGGTCAGTCCATGATGGACAACTACGGTACGCCGCCGCTGGCGTTGGTGTCCGGGGCCGGCGCGGTGGTGGTCGACGACGCCGGCCGGGAATACCTGGATCTCGTGGGCGGCATTGCGGTGAACTCGCTCGGCCACGCCCACCCGGCAGTGGTGGCCGCCGTGTCGAAGCAGGTCGCCACCCTCGGGCATGTCTCCAACCTCTTCATCGCCGAACCTCCGGTCGCCCTGGCCGAGTTGCTGCTGGCCCTCGCCGGCCGGCCAGGCCGAGTCTTCTTCGCCAACTCCGGCGCGGAGGCGAACGAGGCGGCGTTCAAGCTGTCCCGGCGTACCGGGCGCAGCCACGTGGTCGCCACAGTGGGCGGGTTCCACGGCCGCACCATGGGCGCCCTCGCGCTGACCGGCCAGCCGGCCAAGGCCGACCCGTTCCGGCCGTTGCCCGGCGAGGTGACCCACGTCGGGTACGGCGACGTCGCCGCGCTGGAGGCGGCGGTCACCGACGCGACCGCCATGGTGATCCTGGAGCCGATCCAGGGCGAGAACGGTGTGGTCGTCCCGCCGGCGGGTTATCTCGCGGCGGCACGGCAGATCACCGCCCGGCACGGCGCGCTGCTGGTGCTCGACGAGGTGCAGACCGGCATCGGCCGGACCGGGCACTGGTTCGCGCACCAGGCCGAGGGCGTGGAGCCGGACGTGGTCACGCTGGCCAAGGGCCTGGGCGGTGGGTTGCCCATCGGCGCCACGGTCGCCTTCGGCCGGGCCGCCGACCTGCTCACCCCGGGCTCGCACGGCACCACCTTCGGCGGCAACCCGGTCAGCTGCGCGGCGGCGCTCGCCGTGGTGGCGACGATCGCCAACGAGGGGCTGCTCGACCACGTCAAGCGCGTCGGCGAGCGGCTGCGCCGGGGCGTCGAGGCACTGGGACACCCACTGATCGACGGCGTACGCGGCGCCGGGCTGCTGCTCGGCGTGACGCTCACCGCGCCGGTGGCGACGGTCCTGGCCGAGGCGCTGCGCGAGGCCGGTTTCCTGGTCAACCCGGTGCAGCCGGGTGTGCTCCGGCTCGCCCCGCCGTTGATCCTCACCGTCGACCAGGCGGACGCCTTCCTCGCCGCGCTCCCCGCGGCGCTCGACGTGACGGCCCCGGCCGCCGCCGGCACGGGCGGCCACCCGGCCCCGGCGGCCTCCGGCACGGCACCCGAACCCTCCACCCAGCCCACCACGACGGGGACGATCGCATGATCCGGCACTTCCTGCGCGACGACGACCTCTCGCCCGACGAGCAGTCGACGGTGCTCGACCTGGCGGCGCGGATGAAGGCGGACAGGTTCGGTCACCAGCCGCTGGCCGGCCCCCGCTCGGTGGCGGTGCTGTTCGACAAGCAGAGCCTGCGGACCCGGATCTCGTTCGACGCCGGCATCGCCGAGCTGGGCGGTCACCCGCTGGTCGTGGACACCCAGGTCACCCACTTCGGCCGGGGCGAGACCCTCGCGGACGCCGGACGGGTGCTGTCCCGTTACGTGGCGGCGATCGTGCTGCGCACCCACGGCGACGACCGGATCGCCGAGGTGGCGCAGGGCGCCAGCGTTCCTGTGGTCAACGCGCTCACCGACGGTTTCCACCCCTGCCAACTGCTCGCCGACCTGCTCACCATCCGGGAGCGGTGCGGCGGCACGGCCGGGCGCACCCTCACCTACGTGGGCGACGGCGCGAACAACATGGCGCAGTCGTACCTGCTGGCCGGGGCGACGGCCGGGATGCACGTCCGCGTCGCCGGGCCGGACGGGTTCGCGCCGGACGAGGCGGTGGTCGACGCCGCGGCCCGGATCGCCGCCGGCACCGGCGGGTCGGTACGGGTCCTCACCGACCCGGCCCAGGCGGTCCGCGACGCCGACGTGCTGGCCACCGACACGTGGACGTCGATGGGGCAGGAGGCCGACGGTCTGGACCGGGTCACCCCGTTCCTGCCGTACCAGGTCAACAAGGAGCTGCTCGGCCAGGCCGCGCCGGACGCGATTGTGCTGCACTGCCTGCCCGCGCACCGGGGCGAGGAGATCACCGACGAGGTGCTCGACGGGCCGCAGAGCGCGGTCTTCGACCAGGCGGAGAACCGGCTGCACGCCCAGAAGGCGCTGCTGACGTTCCTGCTCGCCGCCACCGGGACGACGCGATGACCGCCCCGTTGACCCGCGCCGCCCGGCACGCCCGGATCGTGGAGCTGATCCGGGACCGGGCCGTGCGTTCGCAGACCGAACTGGCCGACCTGCTCGCCGCCGACGGCGTCGGTGTCACCCAGGCCACCCTCTCGCGGGACCTGGAGGAGCTGGGCGCGGTCAAGGTGCGCGGCGGCGACGGCCCGGCCGTCTACCTGATCCCCGAGGACGGCCACCGACCCCTGCGCGACGCCGAGGCCGCACCGGCCCGGCTGGTGCGGCTGTTGCGTGAACTGCTCAACGGCGTCGACTCCAGCGGCAACATCGCCGTGCTGCGTACCCCGCCGGGCGCAGCCCAGTACCTGGCCAGCGCGTTGGACCGAGCGGGACTGCCCGAGGTCGTCGGCACCATCGCCGGCGACGACACCATTCTCGTGGTGGCCCGCGAGTCCGTCGGCGGGGCCGCGCTCGGCGACAAGCTCGCCGGCTGGGCCCGCCGGGAAGACACAGTCGAAGGGAACACCACACCATGACCGACCGGGTCGTCCTGGCGTACTCCGGAGGGTTGGACACCTCCGTCGCCATTCCCTACCTGGCCGAGCAGACCGGCGCCGAGGTGATCGCGGTGGCGGTCGACGTCGGGCAGGGCGGCGAGGACCTCGACGCCATCCGGCAGCGCGCCCTGGACTGCGGCGCCGCCGAGTCCGAGGTGGTGGACGCGCGCGACGAGTTCGCGGCCGACTACTGCCTGCCGGCGATCCGGGCCAACGCCCTCTACATGGACCGCTACCCCCTCGTCTCGGCGCTGTCCCGACCGCTGATCGTCAAGCACCTGGTGGCGGCGGCGCGCAAGCACGGCGGCACGATCGTGTCGCACGGCTGCACCGGCAAGGGCAACGACCAGGTCCGGTTCGAGGTGGGCCTGAACGCCCTCGCCCCCGACCTGAGGATCATCGCGCCGGCCCGGGACTTCGCCTGGACGCGGGACAAGGCGATCGCCTTCGCCGAGGAGAAGGGCCTCCCGATCGACGTGTCGGCGAAGTCCCCGTACTCGATCGACCAGAACCTGTGGGGTCGCGCCGTGGAGACGGGCTTCCTGGAGGACATCTGGAACGCCCCCGTCGAGGACCTCTACTCGTACACGGCCGACCCGTCCGAGCCCCGCGACGCCGACGAGATCGTGATCACCTTCGACGGCGGCGTGCCGGTGGCGATCGACGGTGAGACGGTCACCCCGTACCAGGCGATCCTGGAGCTAAACAGGCGCGCCGGCGCGCAGGGCGTCGGCCGGCTCGACATGGTCGAGGACCGCCTCGTCGGCATCAAGAGCCGCGAGGTGTACGAGGCACCCGGCGCGATCGCGCTGGTCACCGCCCACCAGGAGCTGGAGGCGGTGACGGTGGAGCGGGACCTGGCCCGGTTCAAGAAGAGCGTGGACCAGCGCTGGGGCGAGCTGGTGTACGACGGCCTGTGGTTCTCGCCGCTGAAGGACTCGCTCGACGCGTTCATCGACGACGCGCAGCGGCACGTCAGCGGTGAGGTGCGGATGGTCCTGCACGGCGGACGCGCCACGGTCACCGGCCGGCGCTCCGAGGCGAGCCTGTACGACTTCGGCATGGCCACCTACGACACCGGCGACACCTTCGACCAGTCCCTGGCGAAGGGTTTCGTGCAGCTGTGGGGGCTGCCGAGTCGGATGGCGGCGGCCCGCGACGCCCGGCTGGGTGGCTGACGAGCATGGGGACGACAATGGGCGGCGTGGACGACAAGAGCCTCACCGAGAACAGCGCCGGCACGAACCGGACGAGCCTGTGGGGTGGCCGGTTCGCCGGCGGCCCCGCCGAGGCGCTCGCCCGACTGTCGGTGAGCGTGCAGTTCGACTGGCGCCTGGCCCCGTACGACATCGCCGGTTCCCGGGCGCACGCCCGGGTCCTCGCCGGCGCCGGCCTCCTCGACCCCGAGGAGCTGGGCCGGATCCTGGCGGCCCTGGACGACCTGGAGGCCGCCTGCGCCTCCGGGGCGTTCCGCCCCACCATCGACGACGAGGACGTGCACACCGCGCTGGAGCGGGGGCTGCTGGAGCGCCTCGGCAGCCTCGGCGGCAAGCTGCGCGCCGGCCGGTCCCGCAACGACCAGGTCGCCACGGACCTGCGGCTCTACCTGCGGGACCATGCCCGGGGCGTGGCCAGCCGCCTGGTCGAGCTGGCCGAGGCGCTGGTCGAGCAGGCCGAGCGGCACGTCGACACCGCCGCGCCCGGCATGACGCACCTGCAGCACGCCCAGCCTGTCACGTTCGGGCACTGGCTGCTGGCCCACGTGCAGCCGTTGCTGCGGGACCTGGAACGGCTGCGCGACTGGGACCACCGGGCGGCGATCAGCCCGCTCGGCGCGGGTGCGCTTGCCGGTTCCGGCCTACCCCTGGACCCGGTGGCAGTGGCCAAGGAGCTGGGTTTCCGCACGTCGTTCGCCAACTCGATGGACGCGGTGGCGGACCGGGACTTCGTCGCCGAGTTCCTCTTCACCACCGCCCTGATCGGCGTGCACCTGTCCCGCCTCGGCGAGGAGGTGGTGCTCTGGACCTCGCACGAGTTCGGCTGGGTGGAGCTTGACGACGCGTTCGCCACCGGCTCGTCGATCATGCCGCAGAAGAAGAACGCGGACATCGCCGAGCTGGCCCGGGGCAAGTCCGGCCGGCTCGTCGGCGGCCTGATGACGGTGCTGACCATGCTCAAGGGTCTGCCGATGACGTACGACCGGGACATGCAGGAGGACAAGGAGCCCGCCTTCGACGCGGTCGACACCCTGGAACTGCTGCTGCCGGCCCTCGCGGGCATGATCTCCACGATGACGGTCCGGGTGGACCGCCTCGTCGCCGCCGCGCCTGTGGGCTTCTCCCTCGCCACCGAGGTCGCCGACTGGCTGGTCCGGCGCAACGTGCCGTTCCGCGACGCGCACGAGATCACCGGCCGGCTGGTGGCGTTGTGCGCGGCCCGGGAGTGTGAGCTGGAGGACGTCTCCGACGAGGACCTGGCCGCGGTCAGTGAGCACCTCGACCCGTCGGTGCGGGACGTGCTGTCGGTGCGTTCGGCACTCGCGGCCCGGACGACGCCCGGCTCGACCGGCCCGGGCCCGGTCGCCGACCAGCTCGCCACCGCCGCGGACCGCCTCGTCGGCTGGCGGGAGTGGGCCACCGAGCGGGTCGTACCCCGCTGACCTCGCCGTGGCGCCGGCGCGTGTCGCCGGCGCCGCGGTCGGTTCAGGCCGTCGGACGCTCCCGCTTGGGGAGCTTGGCCACCACCATGTCGTACGACGCGTCGACCGCCTCGGTCAGCTCGTCGGGGTCGATGCCACCGTCGAGGCTCAGCGTGTTCCATCCCGATCGGCCGATGTAGGCCATCGGGCGGGCGTCGCCGGGATGGCGGTGCAGCCACTCGTCGGCGATCTCGCGGGTCGCGCCGCACTTGATGCCGACAGTGGGCTTCCCGTCGCCGTTGCCGAGGAACGCGAAGATCCGCCCGCCGACCTTCACCACCTCGTCGTTCTCCCATGGCCGGTCCAGCCATGCTCCCGGTTTGGCCAGGCAGTACGCCAGCATCTCCGCGCGTTCCATGGGACCTCCTCGTCGTGGGCTCAGTCTGCCCGTCCGGGTGTCCACAGGCACGCGGCGTGCCGCTCTACCGGTCAGCCGGCCTGTTCGGACGAGCGTGCGGCCACCCGCTCGTAGCGCTGGCGGGCCGCCTGCGCGCTGCCCAGGCCCAGCCCGTACGCGATGGCCTGCCAGGTCAGCCCCCGGTCGCGGGCCAGCGTCAACAGCCCCGCCTCCAGGGCGTCCAACTCGGCGCGGACGTGCGGCAGGAGGGTCAGCGCGGCGGTCAGGTCGGCGGCGTCGACAGGTTCCTCGGTGGGTTCCCGTTCGGCCCCACCGGCGGCCAGGGCGGTGACCAGGGCAACGGCTTCCCATGGGTCCAGCACTAATGGGTGGGCCCACCGTCCCCGGCGGGCATCGGAGCCAGCGTGCCGCTCGCTGATCCGCTGGAGAGCTTCGTGGGTGCGGTGGGCGCGGGCGCGACCCGGGTCGGGCGCGGTGAATGGGTCGTCCGTCGTCATGCCACAAGCTCAGCCCATAAACGAGCGATTGTCAACAGTCTGTTGAAGCGTGGGCGGGCGTGTCATCGATATCAGTTCTCCGCTGCTGCCACAGAGGGATGTTGGGGGTAGGTGCCATGCCGAGTGTCTTAACGCCCGGTATAGGCTCTCGCTCTGTTGTGCAACATCCCACTCCACCAGGAGGTCTAGCGGTGAGCGACCGGGTCATCGACAACCCGATTATCAACTCACCATACGGGCGTCCGAACCGCCATTTCGCCTTCGACCGCGACGGCATCACCACCGGATCGAGGAGCAGCGACGCCCGTCGAGCTTCTTCATCCCGGTACCCCGGCCCCGCAAGCGGGGGCAGCAACTTGAGCTGCAGGTCTTCACCGAAGACGACATCAAGCCCAACAAGCAGGTCAACGACGTCCGTGAGCGTGTCGACGCCTGGCGGGAGGCCGGCTGGCCCAACGTCACTCCGGTAACCAGGCGCCTACTGGAGTACTGGAGCGATCCGGAGCGGGACAACAAACTCCTGTTTTGCCAGCTTGAGGCGGTCGAGACGGCGATCTTCCTGGCCGAGGGCGCGACCAAGTGGCACGGGAGCTGGATCAACAATGACCTGAACGCGCACAACGCCGAGTACAACAACGGGATGCCGCGCGTCGCGCTGAAGATGGCGACCGGCACCGGCAAGACGATCGTGATGGCCATGTTGATCGTTTGGCAAACGGTCAACAAGGTCCACGCACCGTACGACAAGACGTTCGCCAAGCGGTTCCTGGTGGTGACACCTGGTCTCACCATCCGCGACCGGTTGCGAGTGCTGCTTCCCGAAGACGCCGGCAACTACTACCGCGAGCGGGACCTGATGCCGGTCGAGTTTGCCGATGATCTCGGCCAGGCAAAGATCGTCATTACCAACTTCCACGCCTTTCAGCTCCGCGAAACGCGGTTCGGCCGGAACGCGACCGGGAACACGAAGCTCTTGGTCGCGCCCGGCCGGCCAAATCCCTTCCAAGAGGCGCCCGCTCAGATGGTCAGCCGGGTGCTGCGCGAACTCGGCGGGTCTTCGGAGATCGTGGTCTTCAACGACGAGGCGCACCACTGCTACCGAGGGCGCATCGGCGACCCGGAGCCGGACGCCGACACGGTCGAGAACCTGCGCGGCGAGGAGCGTAAGGAAGCCGCCGACCGGGCTGAGGAGGCGCGGGTCTGGTTCAACGGCCTCGAAGCAATCCGTGCCAAGATCGGCATTAAGAAGGTGTACGACCTTTCCGCGACGCCGTTCTTCCTATCCGGCTCCGGCTACCGCGAAGGCACGCTCTTTCCCTGGGTGGTCAGCGATTTTTCCCTGATCGACGCCATTGAAGCCGGCATCGTCAAGATTCCGCGGGTGCCCGTGGACGACGACCGAGTCGCCAACCGGGTGACGTACCTAGATCTGTGGCAGGAGGTGCGGGATGCCCTGCCCAAGGGAGGACGTAGGTCCAATCAGGGCTTCACCGCAATGGATCTGCCTGGGACGTTGACCGCCGCCTTGCACAGTCTCTACGGCTCCTACGTGACGGCTTATGAGGCATGGGAGAGGTCAGCGGCAGCAGCGCACGGGCAACCGCCACCCGTCTTCATCGTTGTCTGCAGCAACACGACCATCTCGAAAGCGGTCTACGAGTGGATCGGTGGTTACGACCGTGAACAGGGTGGCACACTGCTGCCGACGGCCGGACAGCTCTCCCTGTTCAGCAACGTGGCAGACGGGCAGTGGCTGACTCGACCGAGGACGATTTTGGTCGACGCCGCAGAGTTCGAGTCCGGCAGCCTGTCGTCAGAATTCCGGGGGGCGGCTGCTCGTGAGATTGCCGAGTTCAAGCAGGAGTACGCGGAGCGGTTCCCCGGCAGGACGGCCGACGACATCGGCGATGCGGAGCTGATGCGAGAGGTGATGAACACCGTCGGCAAGCCCGGAAAACTCGGTGAACCCGTGCGGTGCGTCGTCAGCGTCTCCATGCTGACAGAGGGGTGGGACGCCAACACGGTCACTCACATCCTGGGGGTGCGAGCCTTCGGCACACAGTTGCTGTGCGAGCAAGTGGTTGGCCGCGGCCTCCGGCGACGCTCGTACGTTGCCGACGAGAACGGCATGTTCACCCCTGAATATGCGGATGTCTACGGGGTTCCGTTCCAGTTCATCCCCACCGTGGCCGTGAGCCGCGAACTGCCGATGAAACCGGTTCGTAACGTGCGGGCCGAGCCGGACCGAGACGCGAGCAAGCTGGAAATCACCTTCCCGCGGGTGGTCGGCTACCACCTAGAGGCGCTCGATAAACGGCTGGTGCCCGACTTCTCGGACCCGGGCGTTCGGATGATCCTCTCCCGGGCTGACCTGCCGACGAAGACCACGATGGCAGGCCAGGTTGGCGAGGAAGACGTCCACGACCTTGAGCGGTTGAAGCGTCACCGCGGCCAGTTTGTGGCGTATCGGCTGGCCAGCGAGGTCCTCAAGCGCAAGCTACGCACCGAGGAAGGTGACCTGCGGCCTTGGTATTTCCCACAGGTATTGGAGATCGCCCAGGAGTGGCTGCGGCGCTGTGTCGACCTCCGCGATGACCAGGCGATCGGCCTCATCCTGCTGCGCGAGGCCGAGGCGGTCGAGAAAATCTGGCAGTCAATCACACGGCAGGAAGGCCGAAAGGAACGCTGGGTACTGCCGGTGCTGAGGACAACCGATCCAGTTGGTACCACGTCCAGTGTGGACTTCCGGACGACAAGGGAGGTCTGGCCGACGGACCCGAGGCGGTGCCAGGTCAACCTCGTCACACTGGACGGCAAGGACGGCAACGCCTGGGAGCGAGCGGTGGCGCAGGCGATCGAGTCGTTACCCGATGACGAGGTAATGGCGTACGTCCGCAACGATCACCTCGACTTCTTCATCCCGTACGAGCATGCCGGCCGGAGCCGGCGGTTCTACCCGGACTTTCTAGTAAAGCTGGCCGATGCCGGCGACGGGATCCCCCGCACTCTGATCGTCGAGGTCTCCGGAGGCCGCAAGTCGCAGGCCGAGGCCGCGCAGAAGGCGTGGGCCGCCCGCAAGCTCTGGGTGCCGGCGGTCAACAACAGTGGCACATTCGGGCGCTGGAGCTTCTGCGAGCTTCGTGACCCGACCACCGCCAAACGTGATCTCCGGCCCGCGATCGAAGCACTCTTCAACCTGCAAGGCGCGTCGGCGCTCACGGATGTCGTATCCGCCGAGGAGGAGTTGGTCTGATGCCCCCGAGAAGTCGTAAGCCTGTCGCCAGCGTCCCAGTGCAGGCGATCGCGCACCCGACCGACCGGCGAGTGCACCTGCCGACAGCGGACGGTCAGGAGTTCCTCTCGCCCGATGCCGCCCGGATCGAGCAGGTCGTCAAGGAGCGCGACCCGAGTCTGGACCCTCAGCTCGTCTGGATCGGCAAGGAGGAGCAGGACGCCGAAGATCTAGTGGTCGAGGCCCCGCCGATCTACATCCAGGAGAAGATCGCCCCGCGCACCCTCATCGAGGAGGTACGGAGGGCCAGCGAAAAATCCCGCCCTCGCGAGAACGAACAACTCGGCCTCTTCGCGGACGACTACACAAACTTCGACGGCTTGGACGACTGGCAGTCGGTCGAGTACTACCAGCACGAGGCCAACTGGTCGAACCGGATGATCCTCGGCGACTCGCTGCGGGTCATGGCGTCGCTGGCGGAGAAGGAGCGGTTGCGCGGCAAGGTTCAGATGATCTACATCGACCCGCCGTACGGCATCAAGTTCGGCTCTAACTGGCAGATGTCGGCCCGGAAGCGGGACGTCAAGGACGGCAACCTCGCCGACGTGACCCGTGAGGTCGAGCAGATCAAAGCCTTCCGGGACACCTGGGAGCTGGGGATCAACTCCTACCTGGCTTATCTTCGGGACAGGTTATTGATCGCTCGTGACTTGCTTACTGATTCCGGCAGTATTTTCCTTCAAATCGGGGACGAAAATGTTCACCTGGTCCGCTGCCTCCTCGACGAGATCTTCGGCCCAGACAATTTCGTCTCACTGATCACGTTCCTTAAAACAACGTCCTCCACGGGAGACTTCGGGGGCGTTTCTGACTACATTCTGTGGTATGCAAAGGATCGACCGAACTTAAGGCGCCGCCCCATCTTTCAGGCGAAGTTTACTGGGGGTGTGGGTGGGTCGGGATATACGCGGGTGGAGCTTTTGGATGGGAGTCGTCGGACGATCAACGGGCAAGACTTCAATCAAGATGGGGAAATTCGACCCGACCGACGCGTCTTCACTGCCGATAATCTAACTAGCCAAAGCGCGGGCCGGGCTAAGGGTGAAGGTGCGGCGTCCTGGTTCAACGTAGAGTTCGAGGGTGGAGAGTTCAACCCTGGCTCAAAAGCTCGCTGGAAGACTAACGATGCAGGAATGAAACGCCTCCAATTAGCTAGGCGGTTGACTGTCGCTGGAAAAACCCTCCGATACGTTCGCTATTTGGACGACTTTCCAGTGTTCCCGATAACGAACTTCTGGAGCGACACGACCGTCGCTGGATACGGCGACCCCAAGCTTTATGTCGTGCAGACGAATACAAAGGTGGTTGAGCGGTGCATGCTGATGTGCACCGACCCGGGGGACTTGGTGTTGGATCCAACCTGTGGCTCGGGAACAAGCGCCTATGTGGCCGAGCAGTGGGGGCGGCGGTGGATAACCATCGACACCTCCCGTGTCGCGATCACGCTTGCTCGCCAGCGGCTGATCGGTGCTAAGTACCCCGCGTACCTGCTGGCCGACTCCGTCGAAGGTCGGGTAAAGGAGCGGGAGTTGTCCGGCGTTGAACCGCCGCCCATGTCGCCTGGTCACGACATGCGCAAGGGCTTTGTCTACGAGCGTGTGGCGCATGTGACCCTCAAGTCCATCGCCAACAATCCGGACATCAAGGAGGGCATGAGCCGTCAGGAGATCGACGCGGCGATTGCTCGGCACGCCGACACAGAACTGCTGTACGACCGGCCGTACGAGGACAAGAAGCGCGTCCGCGTCGCCGGCAGGTTCACCGTCGAGAGCCTGTCACCGCACCGGCCGGCAACGTTCTCCGTAGGCGAGGAACAGTCGAGCGGTACCGACGTCAACGCCTACCACAAGACGATCCTGGACAACCTGGCCAAGGCAGGCGTGCAGAATGGCTGGCGCAACGAACGGTTGGAGTTCGCGTCGCTGGCCCCGCACCCGGGGAAGCTCATTCACGCGGAAGCTGCCAGGCGCAACGACGACGGCACGTCGGCCCGGATCGCGGTGAGCGTCGGCCCGCAGTACGGCACGGTGGATGCCGATTGGGTCAAGGACGCGGCCCGGGAGGCGCTCCGGGGTGTCGGGTTCGACCTGCTGCTGGTATGCGCGTTCGGTTTCGGCGGGCGCGCCAGCGAAGCTGCCGGCGAATTCGCGCCGGAAGGCGACGACTTCGCCACTGTTGCAGAGCAGCGTCAGCTAGGTCGGCTTCCCGTGCTGCTGGTTCGGATGAACGCGGACCTGGCGATGGGCGACACTTTGTTGAAGAAGACCGGCACGGCGAACCTCTTCACGGTCTTCGGCGAGCCCGATATCGCCATCGACCCCGCACCGGATGGGCTCGTGGTCGAGATCCGTGGCGTTGACGTCTACAACCCCACGACCGGTGAGTTGCGGCCGGATAACGGAGTCGAAGACATTGCTCTATGGATGATAGATACCGACTACAACGGGGAAGAGTTCTTCGTCCGGCACATCTACTTCGCCGGCAGCGAGGGTAAGCCAGACGGGCTTGACCCGTACGAGCGCCTTCGCAAGGCACTTCGGGCGCAGATCGACGAATCGGCTTGGGGTAGCCTCTACGGCCACCGTTCTCGCGCGTTTCCTCCGCCCGAGTCCGGCAAGATTGCAGTGAAGGTGGTCAACCACTACGGCGACGAGGTGGTCAAGGTCTACGAGGTCTGAGCGGGCAGGTGGTAGCCATATTCCGCCAACCGGTGTCGGGCTATCTCGAGTTCCTCGTCGGTGAATAGCCCGACGAAGCGGTCCTGCAGCACCACCGCCTCCACAGCGAGGTCGAGCCGGCCCTTCTCCCACAGGGTGGTGAAGCCGCTGGACACAGAGCTTGCTCTGAGTAGCCGCCGGGCCGCTTCCAGTCCGCCTACCTCCTGCACCATTTTCAGGAAGTAGGCGGCGTTGTAGTTCAGCTCTTTCTTGGCCTTGCGGTAACCCTCCAGCATGGCGGCATGGAACTCGGCGGCGGCCTTCGGATCCTGCTCCTCGGCGATTCGCCGGCATGGCACGGTCGAAATTCGATGCGATTCTGACACCTGCCTCGGCTTGGCAGCCGGTGAAGCCGCTGGGCGATAGGCGCGATTGCGGGTCAGTGCGATGTGGTCGGCCAGACCAGTGCCTAGACGCTGCGGACACGGCATGCCGCTCGCTAGCAGCGCCCGGGTCAGCGCGGGGTAGATCTCGCCGAGCGTCAGTAGCGGTCCGTCACCCGGGACACCCTGCTGCAGCGTGTTCAACAATTCACCGGTGAAGGCAGTGAACTGCGCGCCGACCGGTGCGACCGCTGTTTCGTGGGCAGGTGCGGAGGCAAGGGTGTACGTGCCACGGATGTCGAGCTTTCCACTGACCGCCGAGGTCGTGCCCGACATCGACTCCGCGGCGTGCCCGGAGAAACAACAGTCCAGGATCAGGATTCGGTTACGTGCAGGGCTGTCGGCAAGCGCGGACCGGAACCACTCCATCGGCACACCTGAGTAGTGCACCCGGCGCGAGTCGGGGTCGGTGCCTTCGATGGCCAAAAACAGGTCACCACGCCGACTGAGTACCCCGTGGCCCGCGTAGTACAACACGAGCGTGTCCAATGCCTCGTCCACGACAGCATGGAGCTGGTCTCCGATCTGCTGCTGTGTCGTTGGGTCGGTCAGCATTCGACAACCCGATTGATCGAAGCCGCCGAGAGTCGGATCGGTGAGCGCTTCGGCCAACGCCTGCACGTTGTTCACCACCGCCGGAAGATCGTGCAGGTCTTGGTTGGAGAACCGTGACGCCCCGATGAGTAGCGCCCGCGACGTCTGTCGATCCGGCATCCTCGCGCTCACGGCTGCGTCCGCTCCGAGGCTAGTGCGTCATACAACTCCTTGACCGACGCTTCGTTACGGGCTTCGACCTCTACCCTTCGAAGGGTTTCGCCCGTCTCGTTGACGACGAACTCCACGCTGATCCGAGCGCGCCGCGTCTGCAGCCACGTTGTCAGGGCGCTGGCAAGGACGGCGGCCGCGCCACCGCTGCTCAGCGCCACGGAGACGATCTCCACGGCGCCGCCCATCTCGTGCGGGCCGGGTTGGCGAGGCAGCGTCCGTACTCTCCCGCGCAGTTCGTCAGTGCGCTGAAGCCAACTGAACAGGGAATGTAAATCATTCTGGCTGCCGTCGAGCAACGACACGTTGATCAATGCCATGACGCCATTATCCATTAGAAGGCGGTATCAGTCGCCCATGACCCGCGGCAGCATCCTTCGTCGTCTACATGGTGTTGTCAGCAACAACGTGCAAATCCGGCATTGAGGGCATTGGCTGGTCTATCCGCTGGAGAGGGCGCGAACCAGGCCCGGCAGGCGTCGATGACTGACGCGGCATGACCGCGACTTGCCGCGGATGGCCGACCCGACTCGTACTGCAGCCAACACCTACGCAGCGTGTCGTTTGGATATGTCGGGTCGAACGGCCGAGTCGATGCCGCAGCCATGAATTTCGTCGTGTATAGACCGCTTGGCGGGAAATTTCATTACCTCTCGCACTGATCCTGTGCCTGGATCAGATCCATAGCCCGACTGGTCTTCACTTTCCGTTGAGGCTCTCAGCAGCACCGGTCCGCTCTCGACAGTGCCGCCTTCAGGGCGTCCAATTCGGCGCAGATGTGCGGCAGGAGGGTTGGCGCGGCGGTCAGGCGGCACCGACCTGGGTGGGGTGATGAACGGATCGTCGGTCGTCATGTCCCGAGCACACCCTATGAACGGCGTATTGCCAATAGATTGTTGAAGCCTGGCGGCACGGTCCTCCCGTGCCGCCAGGCGACATGTCAACGCGCCAGGTCGAACCGGTGCTCGTCGATGAAGGCGTTGCAGGTCGGGCCCGGGTCGCAGGAGTTCGCGCTGACCACGCCGAACGCGACGCCCTGTGCGAACGGACGCTCGACCGGGATCACCGCGATCCGCACCTCCTGGGTGGTCGCGGCGCAGGTGACCCGGCGAACGGTCGTGCCGGCGCGCATCGTCTGGCCGACCGCCTGCGCGACCTTGACCGTGACGTCGAACTCGGTGGCCTTCGAGCAGGTCACCGTGACCGGCACGAACACCGCCGCGCCGTTCGCGTCGAGCTTGCCCGTGCTGCCGAGCGTGAGGGCGGTCAGCGCGCTGTCGTCGGCCTGCGCCGCGGCCCGCAGCGGGACGCTCGCGCTGGCGGACGGGGTGAAGGCCAGGGTCGCGGCGGCCGCGACGAGGCCGGTGGCGATCAGTGACCGTCGGATGCTCCGTACCGTCATGGTGACTTCCTCTCGGTGCGGTCGTCGCCCCCTGCGACGACACGCCTCACACACCCCCGGACCGCCGTCCGGGTTCCGCCGCAGGCCCGGATGACGGATGTGTGACAGGAGCCTTGTGCCGGTCCGGCTCAGGAGGTCGACCCGGTGGCCGGGGCGGCGGGATGGGTACCGTCGTGCCATGGACCTGTCGACAGGTGACCACGCCACCGACACCGACCTGGCGACGCTGGCGAATCTGCTCGCCGGCCCTCTGCTGCCGGCGGCGCGCGGGCTGCTGGGCTGCCTGCTGCACGCTGGCGGTGTCACCGTCCGGATCACCGAGGTCGAGGCGTACGCCGGCACGGCCGGTGACCCGGCCTCGCACGCCCACCGGGGCCGCACCCCGCGCAACGCGGTGATGTTCGGTCCCGCCGGGCACGCCTACGTCTACTTCACCTACGGGATGCACTGGTGCATGAACGTGGTGACGGGTGTCGAGGGGGAGGCCTCCGCCGTGCTGCTGCGCGCCGGCGAGGTGGTCGACGGGCTGGCCACGGCACGGGAGCGTCGGCCGGCCATCCGGCGGGACGTGGACCTGGCCCGGGGACCGGCCCGGCTCTGCGCGACGCTGGGCATCGACCGCTCGGCGTACGGCGGGTATCTGCTGGGCGACGGACCGGTCCGGTTGCGGCCACCGGCACGGCGGGTGCCGCCGGAGGCGGTGGTCGCCGGTCCGCGGGTCGGTGTGACGGGCGCGCACGACCTGCCGTGGCGGTTCTGGCTCGACGGCGATCCGACGGTCAGCGCCTACCGGCGGCATGTGCCCCGCACCCGGCGCTGACACCCGGATGTGGCGTTCCCCGAAGTGTCGGGGGATGTGGCCATAATCACCCGGACCTGCTCACGGACGGTTCGGAGGACGTCATGGCAACACTGCTCGCGATCGGCACCGCCAAGGGTCTGTTCCTCGCCACCAGCGCCGACGACCGGCGCAGCTGGGAGATCAGCGGCCCGCACTTTCCGATGACCGGGGTGTACGCGGTGGCTGTCGACACCCGTCGCGCCACGCCGCGCCTGCTCGCCGGGATGACCAGCTCGCACTTCGGGCCCAGCGTCGCCACCAGCGACGATCTCGGCGGTTCCTGGGACGAGCCCGACCACGCGCCTGTCGCGTTCCCGGCCGACACGGGCGTCTCGCTCGGTCGGGTCTGGCAGTTGACGCCGGCCGGGCCCGACGAGCCGGACGTGGTCTGGGCCGGCACCGAGCCGTCGGCCCTGTTCCGTTCCACCGACGGCGGTCGCAGCTTCGAGCTCGTCCGCTCCCTCTGGGACCATCCGCACCGGCCGGAGTGGGGGGCCGGGTTCGGTGGCCAGGCCGTGCACACGGTGCTGCCGCACCCGCGTGACCCGGCTCGGCTGCTGGTCGCCATGTCCACCGGCGGCGTCTACCGCTCGCAGGACGCGGGGGCGAGCTGGGCGCCGGGCAACACGGGCATCCGCGCCTCCTTCCTGCCCGACGAGTGGCCGGAGTTCGGCCAGTGCGTGCACAAGGTGGCTCGTGACTCCGGCAACCCCGAGCGGCTGTACGCGCAGAACCACCACGGCGTCTACCGCTCCGACGACGACGGGCGCACCTGGGCCTCGATCGCCGGCGGGCTGCCCAGCGACTTCGGCTTCCCGATGGTGTCGCACCCGTCGCGGCCCGACACGGTGTGGACGTTTCCACTGGTGGCCGACGGTGAGCGCTTCCCCGTCGACAGTCGCTGCCGGGTGTTCCGCTCGACCGACGCCGGCGCCGGATGGGAGCCGCTGTCGGTGGGTCTGCCCGAGGGCCCGTTCTATCCGGCGGTGCTGCGCGACGCGATGTGCGCCGATGACGCCAGCCCGGGCGGGGTCTACTTCGGCACCCGCTCGGGCGCCGTCTACGCGAGCCGCGACGAGGGCGACTCCTGGTCGCTGGTGGCCGCGCACCTGCCCGACGTGCTCTGCGTCCGCGCCGCGGCGGTCTGACGTGGTCACCGTGCTGCTACCCGGCCCGCTGCGCGGCGAGGCCGGCGGTGCCAGCCGGCTCAGCGTCTCCGCCGCCGGCACGCTGCGGGCGGTCCTCGACGAGCTGGCCGTCGCGCATCCGCGGCTGGCCCGGCGGCTCCGCGACGAGAGCGGCGAGCTGCGCCGGTACGTGAACGTCTACGTCGACGGCGAGGATTGTCGGCACTCGGGAGGGCTGGCCACCCCGGTCGGCGACGGGGCCGAGGTGCGGGTGCTGCCCTCGGTGGCGGGCGGTTGAAGCCGAACGTACGGGTATATCCCGTTTCCGGCGTGACCCGCGCCACCCGCAGATAGGCCGCCCACGGAATAGTTGCGTCGTCAAATAAGTTGTGAGCTGCGTCCGGGTACCACGACGGACCCGGTAGACACGCGAGGAGCTGGTCATGCAGTTCGGAGTCTTCACCGTCGGCGACGTCACGGTCGACCCGACCACCGGTCGGGAGCCGACCGAGCATGAGCGGATCAAGGCGATGGTCACCATCGCGTTGAAGGCCGAGGAGGTCGGCCTGGACGTCTTCGCCACCGGCGAGCACCACAACCCGCCGTTCGTGCCGTCCTCGCCGACGACCATGCTGGGCTACATCGCGGCGCGCACCGAGCGGCTGCTGCTGTCCACCGCGACGACGCTGATCACCACCAACGACCCGGTGAAGATCGCCGAGGACTACGCGATGCTCCAGCACCTGTCCGACGGCCGGGTGGACCTGATGATGGGCCGGGGCAACACCGGTCCGGTGTACCCGTGGTTCGGCAAGGACATCCGCGCCGGCATCCCCCTCGCCATCGAGAACTACGACCTGCTGCACCGGCTGTGGCGCGAGGACGTGGTCGACTGGAAGGGCAAGTTCCGCACCCCGTTGCAGTCCTTCACCTCGACGCCGCGCCCGCTCGACGGGGTGCCTCCGTTCGTCTGGCACGGCTCGATCCGTAGCCCGGAGATCGCCGAGCAGGCCGCCTACTACGGTGACGGCTTCTTCGCCAACCACATCTTCTGGCCCAAGGAGCACACCCAGCGGATGGTCGGGCTCTACCGCGAGCGGTACGCCCACTACGGGCACGGCACCGCCGACCAGGCCATCGTCGGCCTCGGTGGGCAGGTGTTCATGCGGCGCAACTCGCAGGACGCGGTCCGGGAGTTCCGACCGTACTTCGACAACGCCCCGGTCTACGGGCACGGGCCGTCGCTGGAGGACTTCACCAGAGAGACCCCGCTGACCGTGGGCAGCCCGCAGCAGGTCATCGACCGCACGCTGGGCTTCCGCGAGTACGTCGGTGACTACCAGCGCCAGCTGTTCCTGATGGACCACGCGGGGCTGCCCCTGAAGACGGTGCTGGAGCAGCTCGACCTGCTCGGCGAGGAGGTCGTTCCGGTGCTGCGCAAGGAGTTCGAGGCGCTGCGCCCGGCGCACGTGCCCCAGGCGCCGACCCACGCCTCGCTGGTCGCCGCCGCCGGCGGTGGCAAGGACAGCACCGTGCACGCGGTGGACGACGTGACGGGCAAGGCACCGGAGGGGGCGACCCGATGACCCGCCGCACCCTGGCCGTGGTCTCGGCGGGGCTGAGTCAGCCCTCGTCGACCCGGCTGCTCGCCGACCAGCTCGCCGGGGCGACCCGTGACGAGCTGGTCCGGCGCGGCCACGAGGTCGATCTGCGCGTCGTCGACCTGCGGGAGTACGCCCACGACGTGGTGAACAACATGCTCACCGGGTTCCCGCCGACCGCGCTGCGCGAGGCCATCGAGGCGGTGACCGGGGCGGACGGGATCATCGCCGTCACCCCGATCTTCAGTGCCTCGTACAACGGTCTGTTCAAGTCCTTCTTCGACGTGCTCGACGCGGGGTCGCTCGTCGACCGGCCGGTGCTGATCGGGGCGACCGGCGGCACCGCCCGGCACTCGCTGGCGCTGGAGCACGCCGTCCGCCCGATGTTCAGCTACCTGCGGGCGGTGGTGGTCCCCACCGCGGTCTTCGCCGCGCCTGAGGACTGGTCCGACGGCACCGCGGACGGCGCGCTGCGTGGCCGGATCCGGCGTGCCGCGGGGGAGCTGGCCGACCAGATCGAGCGTCGGCCGCCGTCGAGTGGCCCCGCCGACCCGTTCGCCCTCACCACCGACTTCCTCCAGATGCTCGGCAGGGGCGGCGACACCGCTGTCAGCTGACCGGGTGGGCGACCAGCACCGGGCAGTGCGCGTGCTGGATCGCCGCCTGACTGACCGATCCGAGCAGCAGACCGGTGAATCCGGACCGGCCCCGGGTGCCCACGACCAGCAGCGACGCCGTGCCGCTGGCCTCGATGAGCCCCTGGGCCGCGCCGGCCGCCTGGACCGGATGCTCCCGCACCACGAGGTCGGGATGCTCGGCCCGGACGGCGGCGGACGCGTCGGCGAGCAGTCGCACCGACTCGGCCTGGTACGCGGCCTGCGACTCCTCGATCTCCTCAGGTATCGGCCGGTCCCCGTCCGGCGGCGGGCTGATGTGCGTGAGCACCAGCGGCACGGTGCGTAGCGAGGCCTCGTACGCGCCGAGGCGCACGGCGAACCCGGACGACCCGGACCCGTCCACGCCGACGAGCACCGGCGCGTCCACCGGGATCGGCTGCTCGTCCGGGCGGACCACAAGCACCGGGCAGTGCGCGTGCGCGGCGACCTGTGCGCCCACCGAGCCGAGCAGCAACCCGGTGAACCCGCCCAGCCCGCGACTACCCACGACGACGAGCTCGGCCCGGCGGGACTCCTCGACCATCGTGGCGCCGGGGCCCCCGGCGACCTGGCTCACCTCGACGGTGAGGCCGGGCCAGCGGTCGGTGAGGTCGGCCGCCGTCCGTTCCAGCATCTCCTGCGCCTCCCCGGAGGGCGCCGGCACCCCGAGGTCGTACGGGTTGAGCGGCACGCCGTAGCCGAGCGGATGCAGGTAGCCGTGCACAAGCCGTAACGGGCGGGACCGGAGCAGGGCGGCGCGTGCCGCGTGCTCGGCGGCGACGAGGCTGGACGGTGAGCCGTCCACACCCACCACGACAGGTCGGTTCATCGGCACTCCCTGGGTCGGTCAGGCCATTGTCGGCGCACCCACCGCGCGACGCCGGCATTTGCCGGTACGCGCCGCCGCCCGGACGCGGCGCCCCACGCCCGGGCGGACGGGGTGTCAGCCTTCTCGATCCTCGCGGTTCCGGACGACCACCACCGGGCTGTGCGCGTGGTGCAGGACCGCGTGGCTCACCGAGCCGAGCAGCATGCCGGCCAGCGCGCCCCGGCCGCGTGCCCCGACCACTGTGAGCTGGGCCGTGGCCGACTCCTGCACCAGCATCCGCGCCGGCGCGCCGTACGCCACGACGCGCCGTACCGGCACGTCGGGGTACCGCTGCGCCCAACCGGCGACCGCCTGGGCGAGTTCCCGCTCCTCCTCGGCGACCAGCGCTTCCACGTCGTACCCGACAGGCAGGAGGTCGGACGGCGCGACCGGGATGATCCAGGCGTGGACGGCCACCAAACCGGTGCCCCGCAGGGAGGCCTCCTCGAAGGCGAACCCCAGGGCCTCGGCGGACCGGGCCGACCCGTCGACTCCGACCAGGACCGGCCCGTCGGCGCGGGCCTCACCCTTGACGACGAGGACCGGGCAGTCGGCGCGGGCGGAGACCTGCACCGCCACCGAGCCGATCAGCAGTCCGCCGAATCCGCCGAGCCCCCGACTGCCGAGCACCAGCAGCGCCGCGTCCCTGGCCTCGGCCAGCAGCACCGGGGTGGGAGCGCCCTCGACGATCGCGCCGGTGACGGCGAGATCCGGCGCGACCTTGCCGGCCTCGGTCACCGCGTCGGCGACCAACTGGTCCGCCTGGCGCCGGAAGCCGGAGTCGGCGGGGGCGCCCGGCGCCGGCTCCACCGACACGCCGTAGAGCGCCCAGATGAACGCGTGCACGACCCGCAGCGGGCGACCCCGCGTCACGGCTTCCCGGGCGGCGACCCGCACCGCCTCCAGCGCCGATGTCGAACCGTCCACGGCCACCACCACGGGGGCACCAGATCTGATGGTCATTCCGTCCTCCTTCGTTGCGCCTCCATCGTCACGCGTACCTGCTCCGACGGTCAGGGGCGGACGGTAGGGGACCCGGGGGCCGTTGGTCCCGTCACGACCACGTCCCCGCGCCGCCCCGCCGGGACGGTCGGGTCGCCTCGCCGGGACGGTTCGCCGCCGCCGTCGTCGTCGCGGGTGCCCGGGTCGTCGCCGCCGTCGGCTCCTCGTGCCGGTGGCGGCGTCGGGCGGCGGCGGGTCAGCCACAGCACCAGCGCGGGGACGGCGCTCACCGCCGCGCAGGCCAGCAGCACGTCCGGTGCCAGCGGGTCGGTGCCGAGCAGGTCCCGCAGCGGGGCGATCAGCACGCCGCCGACCTGTAGCAGCGCCGACACGGCGACCGCGACGAGGAGGCCTGGGTTGCCACGCCGGGCTCCCGCCGGGCGGGGTGCCCGCACCGCCAGCGCGACGCCGAGCTGGGCCAGGCCGAGCACCACGAAGACCACCGACTGCCAGGGCAGGTCCCGGCCGGCGGCGACCACACCGGCGCCGAGCACGACGGCGGCGATCAGCGCGCCGGTGAGCAGGACGTCCCGACCCAGCCCCGCGCCGAGCACCGACTCCTGTGGCGAGCGGGGCGCCCGTCGCAGTGTGCCCGGTTCGGCCGGTTCGGCGCCGAGGGCCACCCCTGGTACGCCGTGGGTCAACAGGTTCACCCAGAGGATCTGCGCGGGCAGCAGCGGCACGGTCAACCCGAACAGCGGCCCGATCAACATCACCAGGATCTCGGCAACCCCGCCGGAGAGGGCGTACCGCAGGAACCGCCTGATGTTGTCGTAGATGCGCCGGCCCTCGCCGATGGCGGCGGCCACGGTGGACAGGTCGTCGTCGACCAGGACCAGGTCGGCGGCCTGCCGGGCGACCTCGGTGCCGCCGCCCATCGCCACCCCGATGTCGGCGCGGCGCAACGCCGGGGCGTCGTTGACCCCGTCTCCGGTCATCGCGACGACGTGCCCGCGCGCCTGGAGGTCGGCGATGATGTCGAGCTTCTGCTCCGGCTGGGTGCGGGCGAAGACCCGGGTGTCCGGGTGCGGCGTCGCCGCGTCGTCGCCGCGGGCGAGGGGGTCGCCGTCGCGCCAGAGGCCGAGCTGGGAGCCGATCGCGGCGGCAGTGGCCGGGTGGTCCCCGGTGATCAGCAGCAGTCGTACCCCTGCGGTGTCGAGGCTCTCGGCGATCTCGGGGGCGCCCGGGCGCAGCGGGTCGCCGACGGCGACCAGCCCGAGCGGGCGCAGACCGGTCGGCGCGGCGAGGTCCGGCGGGATGTCCACCAGGGCGGCGGCGACGGCGAGCACCCGCAGCCCTTCCGCGGCGAGCCGGTGGGCGGTGCGGGTCAGCGCGGCGATCTCGTCGTCGGTGGCGTCGAGCAGGTGCGGGTGAAGGACGCTCTCCGGAGCGCCCTTGCAGACCACGAGGTGGCGCCGGTCGCAGGAGCGGTGCACGGTGACCATCCGACGTTGGGCCTGGTCGAAGGGGTGCTCGGCGACCCGGGGCCAGGCGCTGCGGGTGGCCTGCGGGTCGAGGCCGCAGCGGGCCGCGAAGGCGACGAGCGCCGCTTCCAGGGGGTCGCCCACGGCGCCCCACTCGGCGCGTTCCTCGTCGGGAGGTGACAGGGCGGCGTCGTTGCAGAGCAGCCCGGCCCGCGCCAGGCGGCGCAGTTCCTCAGGTACGGCCACCGCCGCGCCGTCACGGTGCACGGCGCCGTGTGGGGTGTACCCGCTGCCGGTGACGCCGTACCGCGTCCCGTCGGTGGTGACGGCCTGCTGGACCGCCATCCGCCCCTGGGTGAGGGTGCCTGTCTTGTCGGAGGCGATCACGGTCACCGAGCCGAGCGTCTCCACCGCGTGCAGCCGGCGCGGGATGGCGTTCGAGGCGGCCATCCGGCGCGCGCCGAGAGCCAGTGCCAGCGTCACCACCGCGGGCAGGGACTCGGGTACCGCCGCGACGACCAGGCTCACCGCCGTGATGGCCATGTCGACCACCGGCCGGCCGGCGACCACCCCTGCGGCGAAGACCAGCCCGGACAGCGCGACAGCGACCAACCCGAGCGTGCGGCCCAGGACGGCGAGCCGGCGTTGCAACGGCGTGGCGGTGGGCCGGGTGCCCGCCACCAGCGTGCTGATCCGGCCCAGCGCGCTGGCCGGCCCGGTCCGCCGCACGGTGCCGGCCGCGCGGCCGGTGGTGACGACGGTTCCGGCCAGGGCGTCCTGCCCGACGGTCCGCCCCACCGGCACCGACTCGCCACTCAACGCGGACTCGTCCAGTTGCAGGCGGTTCGCCTCGACCAGCAGCAGGTCGGCGGGCACGATGTCGCCGGCCTCGACCCGGACGAGGTCGCCCCGGACCAGGTCGGCTGCGGGGACGGCAAGGTCCCGGCCGTCCCGTACGACCCGGGCGGCGGGCGCGGCCAGCTGACCCAGCGCCGCCACGGCGCGGTCCGCGCGGATCTCCTGCACCACCCCAATGACCGTGTTCACCAGCACGACCAGGACGATCACGGCGGTGTCCGGGTAGTCGCCGAGCGCGGTGGTCACCACTGCGGCGGCGAGCAGCAGCGCCACCAGGGGATCGGTGAGCTGGCGCAGCACACGTACGGCCAGATGCCGGCGCGGCGGCGGCGCCACCGCGTTGGGCCCGTCCGTGCGCAGCCGGGCGGCGGCCTCCGCCGCGTCGAGCCCGACCGGGACGAGCTGGTCGACGGCGTCGTCCAGCGTCCGGCTCTGTCCGCCGGTCTCTGCCACCGTGCGCTCCCCACCCTCGCGCGGCGTGTCGCAGGCACGCCGTCCGCACCAACCCTCGCCTGGTGGAGCCCCGGCCGGCAGGGGCGTTGCGCCCGCCGGACCCGGGACCAACGACCCCCGGTGTCGGGCGTCCGGGCCGCACGGCGGGCAGGGCCCGTTCCCCGCGTACCCTCGTCGGATGACCGCCGACGTGCGCCTGCGCCCGGTCCGCGAGGACGACCTCGTGGAGTTCTTCCTGCACCAGCAGGACCCGGAGGCCAACCGGATGGCCGCGTTCGGCCCGAAGGACTCGACCGACCACCGTGAGTTCGCCAGGCACTGGGCGCGGGTGCTCACCAACCCGGCGAACCTGGTCCGCACCGTCGAGGCCGACGGCGAGGTCGTCGGGTACGTGAGCGCGTTCCCTGTTGACGACCAGATTGAGGTCAGCTACTGGATCGACCCGGCCCGCTGGGGCCGGGGTCACGCCACCGCGGCCCTGTCCGCGCTGCTGCGCGAGCTGCCCCGGCCGGTGCACGCCCGCGCCGCCAAGGACAACGCGGCCTCCCTCGCGGTGCTGCGCAAGTGCGGCTTCGTGGTGGTCGGCGAGGATTCGGGGTACGCCAACGGGCGCGGCGAGGACGTCCAGGAGTGGCTGCTGGAGCTGCCCGCCGACTCCGCTGACCTGGGCGGGCACTAGTCTCGCGGGGTGAACTGGTTGGATCTGGTCGGCTGGGCCGGCTCCGCGGTGCTGGTGTGGTCGCTGTTGCAGTCGCGCGTCCTGCGGCTGCGCGCCCTCAACCTCGTCGGCTGCGTCGTGCTGATCGGCTACAACGCCGCCATCGAGGTGTGGCCCATGGTCGGGCTCAACATCGTCCTCTCTGTGATCAACATCTGGTACCTGCGGGCGATGCTCGCCACCCGGCACGACGAGAAGACCTACCAGGTGGTCGAGGTCGGCGTCGGTGACCAGTTCCTGGCGCACACGCTGCGGGTGCACGGTGCGGACATCGCCCGGTTCAACCCCGACTTCCAGTGGGAGCCGGACGCGCCCGGTCGCTCCGCGTTCCTGGTGGTCACCGCCGACGAGGTGGTCGGGGTGGTGCTCTCGCACGCCGAGGCCCGCGGAATCGCCCAGATCGACCTGGACTACGTGACCCCGAAGTTCCGCGACTTCACCCCCGGCGAGTTCGTCTACCGGCGCAGCCGCCTCTTCACCGAACGCGGCTTCCACCGGGTGGTCAGCCCGCCCGGGATGCTCGCCCCGTACTACCACCGGCTCGGCTTCCGCCCCGAGGGCGGCTCGTACGTCCTCGACCTGCCGGCGCCGGCGACCACCGGATCGGCGTAGCGTCACCCGAGCAGGATTCGGTCGACCCCGGACGGGGCACAGAAGCGCGTACGCCGGCCGGCTCGCCGACCGGCGGCGCCGCGCGTACCCGCCGGCGTCACCACCGTTGAGGGAGCGAAGCGGGCGTGCAGAGCTACGGGAGCCAACTGGCCCTGGTCGGGATCCTGGTCGTCATCAACGCGCTCTTCGCCGGCAGTGAGATGGCGTTGGTGTCGCTGCGGGACAGCCAGATCCAGCGGTTGGAGCGCACCAGCCGGGCCGGGCGGGTGCTGGCCCGCCTCGCGAAGGACCCGAACCGCTTCCTGGCCACCATCCAGATCGGCATCACCCTGGCCGGTTTCCTGGCCTCCGCCGCCGCCGCGGTCTCCCTGGCCAAGCCCCTCGTGCCGCTGCTCGGCATGTTCGGCAACGCCGCCGAGACGGTCGCCATCGTGGTGGTCACCCTGGCGCTGACCTTCGTCACCCTGGTCTTCGGCGAGCTGGCCCCCAAGCGGATCGCCATGCAGTCCGCCGAACGGTGGGCCCTGCTGGTGGCCCGCCCGCTCGACCTGCTCGCCAGCATCACCCGCCCGGCCGTCTGGGCGCTCGGCGCCACCAGCGACCTGGTCGTCCGTCTGGTCGGGCTGAACCCGAAGCACCAGCCGGAGGAGATCGGCCCCGACGAGCTGCGCGACATCGTCGCCGGCAACCACGGCTTCACCAAGGAGCAGCGCACCATCATCGCCGGCGCCGTCGAGATCGCCGACCGGCGGCTGCGGGCTGTCCTCGTACCCCGGTTGCAGGTCTTCACGCTCGACAGCGGGACCACCGCGGAGGCCGCGCGGCTCGTGCTGGCCGCCACCGGGCACTCCCGCGCGCCTGTGGTGCGCCACGGCGGCCTGGACGACACGGCCGGCGTGATCCACCTGCGTGACCTGGTCGGCGTGCCCGACGACCGGCCGGTCGACGAGATCGCCCGCCCGCCGATGCTGCTGCCCGACTCGCTGCCCGTGGTGGACGCGCTGCGCCAGTTCAAGGCCGAACGTCAGCACATCGCCCTGGTGGTGGACGAGCGCGGCGCCGTCGACGGGATCGTCACGCTTGAGGACATCCTGGAGGAGATCGTCGGGGAGATCTACGACGAGACCGACCGGGACGGCTACTCGGTGCGCCGCGAACCGGACGGCGCCCTGGTGCTGCCGGGCACCTTCCCGGTGCACGACCTTCCGGACATCGGCGTCGAGCTGCCGTCGCGCCCGGACGGCGACTACACCACAGTCGCCGGGCTGGTGCTGGCCCGCCTCGGGCACATCCCCACCGTCGCCGGTGAGGACGTGACCCTGGACGGCTGGGTCCTGATGGTGGCCGGCATCGACCACCGGGCCATCACCGAGGTACGACTGAGCCGGGTGCCCGACGAGACGGACGCCGAGCGGGACGCCGAACCGGTGCTGGACGAGGCCCGCAGCTGACGCCGTCGAGGGCGCGGCTCAGTCGCGGGAGAGGTTCTGGAGACGGACCTGCCCGCGGGCGACCAACCGCTCGTCACCGTCGGTGATCTCCACCTGCCAGAGCTGCTGGCTGCGGCCCCGGTGCACGGGCGTGCCGACGGCGGTCAGCTCGCCCTCCCGGACGGCCCGCAGGAAGTCGGTCTGGTTCGACACGCCGACGACAGTCCCCCGGTCGGCCAGCCAGAGCGAACCACCGACGCTGGCCGCGGTCTCCACCACCGAGCAGTACACCCCGCCGTGCTGGATGCCGAACGGCTGGTGCAGCTCCGGTCGGACCTGCCAGCTGATGACCACCCGGTCGGCGGTGGCCTCCTCGAACGTGAGCCCGAGCAGGGCGACGAACCCACCCGTCAGATCCGGCTTCTCCACGGCAAAACCCTCCTCGATCAACGGGGCGCAAGCCTAACCGGGACGTGTTGCGCGAAACCCGGTACGGGTCGGGGCGGACGATGGGGGAGAATCGGTGACCGTGACCGACAGCAGCCCCCCGCCGACCGAGCGGGACTCCCTGACCGACGACCTGCTCTGGCGTGGCCTCATTCAGGACTCGACAGGCCTCGACGAGCTGCGCGAGCTGCTCGACGGCGGGGCTGCCGCCACCTATTACGTGGGCTTCGACCCCACCGCCCCGAGCCTGCACGTCGGCAACCTCATGCAGGTCCTGATGGCCCGCCGGCTGCAACTCGCCGGGCACCGACCGTTGCTGCTGGTCGGCGGGGCCACCGGGCAGATCGGTGACCCGAAGGAGAGCGCCGAACGGGCACTCAACCCACTCGACGTGATCGCCGGCTGGGTCGAGCGGATCCGCGAGCAGCTCGCACCGTTCGTGTCGTACACCGGCGACAACGCGGCGCAGCTGGTCAACAACCTGGACTGGACCGGCGAGATGTCGATCGTCGAGTTCCTCCGCGACGTGGGCAAGCACTTCCCGGTGAACAAGATGCTGGCCCGGGAGGTGGTGCGGGCCCGGCTGGAGACCGGCATCAGCTTCACCGAGTTCAGCTACCAGCTGTTGCAGGCCAACGACTTCTACGAGCTGCACCGCCGGCGCGGCTGTCAGCTCCAGTTCGGTGGCTCCGACCAGTGGGGCAACATCACCGCAGGCGTCGACTACGTCCGCAGGCGCGGCGCGGGGCCGGTGCAGGCGTTCACCACGCCCCTGGTCACCAAGGCCGACGGTACGAAGTTCGGCAAGAGCGAGGGCGGCGCCGTCTGGCTCGACCCCACGATGACCAGCCCGTACGCGTTCTACCAGTTCTGGCTCAACGTGGACGACCGGGAGGTCGACCGCTACCTGCGGTACTTCAGCTTCCGCTCCCGGGAAGAGTTGGAGGAACTGGCGAAGGCCACCGCCGAACGACCGGCCGCCCGGCTGGCCCAGCGGGCGCTCGCCGAGGAGCTGACCACTCTCGTGCACGGCCCCGAGGAGACCCGGCAGGCGGTCGCCGCCAGCCAGGCGCTGTTCGGGCGTGGTTCGCTCGACGACCTCGCCCCGGAGACACTGCGCGCGGCGTTGACCGAGGCGGGCCTGGTACGCCTCACCGGCGAGCTGCCCGACGTGGCAGGCCTCCTTCGCGACTCCGGGCTCGTGAACGGCCTCAAGGAGGCCCGCCGGGTGATCGCCGAGGGCGGCGCGTACGTCAACAACAACCGGGTGACCGAGGTGGACGCCGCGGTGTCTCCGGACGATCTGCTGCACGGTCGGTACCTGGTGCTGCGCCGCGGCAAGCGCTCCTTCGCGGGCGTTGAGCTGGGCGGATAGTCGACCGTCGACGGTGTGACGGGGGACGCGTCCGGCGGATTTGACGATCACTCCGCCGGACGCGTAACTTTCTCTCTGCCAGCGCGGAACGGACGAAACAGGCGAAAGCCGAAATCGGGCGGAGCGCGGCGAACGGCCTCGGAGCCGAGCGGGCGTGCCCGCCGGATCCTGGACCGGGAGGTGCCACCAGAAACGCCGCGAGGCGGATTTGGCGCGGCGAAACCGACCGGGTATGGTTGGCAGTCGGTAGGGCACCGGGCGGGTCGCGGGAAATCGCGACGGCCGGCCTACCAAATCCGTGACGAGAGCGGCGCAAGCCGGTCGAGGCATGGTGCCCGCATTACCGGATGAAGCACGACGAGCCGCGAAACACCGGTTTGACACGGCGGAAACGGGCGGGTAACGTAGTAAAAGTGCCTGGCGCTGAAAGCGCCGGGACGCAGAGCGAAAAAGCCCCGGGCTGGTGCCACTGAGTGTGGTGTTTGGTTCGGTGTGTGGTTGTTCTTTGAGAACTCAACAGGGTGCTTGTAAAGCCAGTGCCAATTATGATT